>CAVQAL010000011.1:0-323769 GCA_963710575.1 uncultured delta proteobacterium
TATGACGGCAAAGTTCACGCTGCCGGGTTGGTTTCCGGTATCGGTATCGTAGAGGGTCGGGAAGTTTTGGTTGTTGCCAGTGATGCCACGATTAAGGGCGGCGCGGTCTATCCCATGGGAGTCAAGAAGAACCTGCGCTGCCAGACCATCTGCATGGAAAACCGCCTGCCTATGATCAATCTCCTGGATTCCGCCGGGGCATATCTGCCCATGCAATCGGAAATATTTCCGGACATTGATGATGGCGGCAGGATCTTTTATAATCAGGCCGTCATCTCCAAAATGGGAATTCCCCAGATCACGGCGGTGATGGGCTTGTGTACCGCAGGGGGCGCTTACGGCCTGCCATGTGCGATGAGATAGTCCACGTAAAGGGCACGGGCGCGATCTTTCTCGGCGGACCGCCCCTTGTGAAGGCCGCGACGGGAGAAGAGGTGACTGCCGATCAGCTCGGCGGCGCTGAAGTGCATTGCATCGAGTCCGGCGTTTCGGATTATTTCGCCGAGGATGACGCCCATGCCATATCCATCGTCCGCAAGATAGTCGAAACCCTTCCGAAAAACGAGAAGGCAAGACTGACCATGCGCGAGCCCAAACCTCCCCTCTACGACCCCAAAGAAATATATGGAATCGTGAGCGGGGATCTGAAGATTCCCTATGACTGCCGGGAGGTCATCGCGCGCATCGTTGACGGCAGTGAATTTCTGGAGTTCAAGGAGCTTACGGACCGACACTGGTGTGCGGATTTGCCTACATCCACGGATATCCCGTCGGGATTCTGGGGAATAACGGCATTTTATTTTCCAAAAGCGCCCTGAAAGCCACCCAGTTCATCCAGATCTGCGACCGGCGCAAAATTCCCCTTGTTTTTCTGCAGAACATCAACGGTTACATTATCGGCAGGCAGTATGAGCGCCTCGGCATCACCAAGGACGGACACAAGATGGTCAATGCCGTCTCCACCTGCACCGTTCCGAAATTTACGGTCATTATCGGTGCATCCTTCGGGGCGGGCAACTATGGGATGTGCGGCCGGGCTTATTCGCCGCGTTTTCTGTGGATGTGGCCCAACGCCCAAATAGGCGTCATGGGCGGCGAACAGGCGGCCAGGGTGCTGATTACCCTGAAAAACGACCAGAATGCGAAGGCGGGCCTTCCTCCCATGACCGCGGAAGAAGAGGCGTTCATCCGGATGCCCATCGCGGAAGCGGCCAAGAAGGAGGGCGATGCCTACTATAGCACGTCCAATATCTGGGATGACGGAGTAATCGACCCCGTCGATACGCGCAATATTCTGGGGCTGGCTATTTCCGCCGCACTGAATGCGCCCATTCGCGATGATGTAACAGGATTCGGCATCTTCAGGATGTAAGGGGGTTATACCATGTTCGACAAGATACTCATCGCCAATCGGGGCGAAATCGTAGTCCGCATCATTGCCACCTGCCGGGAAATGGGCATCAAGACGGTGGCCGTCTATTCCGAGGCAGATAGGTCTGCCCTTCATGTTCTTGAGGCCGACCAGGCTGTCTGTCTCGGACCCTCAGCGCCTGCTGAAAGTTATCTCAACATGGACAAGATCATTGCGGCAGCCAGACAAACCGGAGCTCAGGCCATTCACCCCGGCTACGGTTTTTTGGCGGAAAATTCCCTGTTCGTTCAACGGTGCAAAGAGGAAGGGATTGTCTTCATTGGTCCCTCGGCCCAGGCCATCCGGGACCTCGGAGATAAAACCGTGGCGCGGCGAACCATGATCAACAGTGGTGTTCCTGTCATTCCGGGCATGATGCAGGCCGAGGCGGACCCCGATGTGCTGATGAAAGAAGCGGAGTTGATCGGCTATCCGGTTCTCATAAAGGCTGCTGCCGGTGGCGGTGGCAAGGGGATGCGAAGTGTGCATTCCGCGGGAGATCTCCGGGAGGCGACGGAATCCGCGTCCAGGGAAGCCAAAAGCGCCTTCGGCAACGGAGCAATCTATCTGGAAAAATATCTCCATCAACCCCGCCACGTGGAATTTCAGATCCTGGCGGATGCCCATGGGAATGTGATCCACCTTCTGGAAAGAGAATGCTCCATTCAGCGAAGACACCAGAAGATCATCGAAGAAACTCCCTCTACGGCGCTCACGCCGAAACTCAGAGAGGAGATGGGGAATGCGGCCGTCGCCGCGGCCAGGGCTTCAGGTTACGTGAATGCCGGAACCGTCGAGTTCCTTGTCGATCATGATAGTAAATTTTATTTTCTGGAGGTCAACACCCGTCTCCAGGTGGAGCATCCCATTACCGAAATGATCACCGGCATCGACCTGGTGCGCCAGCAGATTGAGATTGCGGCAGGGAACCCCTTGAAGTTTTCCCAGGCGGATATCGTCGGCAGCGGTCATGCCATTGAATGCCGCATTTACGCTGAAGATCCCATGAGCGCCTTTCTGCCGTCATCGGGGAAAATCACGTTCGTCAGAGAGCCGCGCGGGCCGGGCATCCGGAATGACAGCGGTGTCTATTCCGGCTACATAGTCCCGATGGAGTATGACCCTATCCTGTCGAAGTTGATCACTCATGCGGAAAGCCGGCAGGAGTGCATTGACAGGATGAGCAGGGCATTGAAGGATTATGTCGTCCTTGGCGTCCTTACGCCCATTCCCTTTCTCATGGATATTCTGTCCTCAGAGGCATTCATCAAGGGGGAAACATACACGGACTTCATCGACACGCATTTTGCCGACTGGCATCCCGCCATGGAAGGCGTCGACCTGGCATGTGTCGCATATATTGTCGATAACATGGCAAACCGCAGGACCAAGAACAACTTTATACAGACGGACGGTGAAGCTTATTCACCGTGGCAGACGCTGGGAAATTTCCGGCCGTAGTTGGATGCCGGAACAATAACGGAGATATGAAATGGACTATAACCTGAAAATTGGCGGCCAGACCCTTCCGGTGGAAGCCGACCTTAAAGATGACGGAACACTCCTGGCCAAAATCGGAGAGAAGATTTATGCCACCCGTTACCAGATTATTTCGGAGAACCGGATTCACATGGAGGTTGAAGGAATCGGCAGGAACGTCTATCTGGCCGATAACGGCGATGGCAAGCTCATCAATATCAATGGCACCACCTATCTGGTTCAGGATGCGGATGCCCTTGCGAGAAATGACACGAGAAAGCGCAGCAGTAAGGAACTTCCCCAGGAGATCACACCGCCCATGCCGTCAGTGGTGGAGCGTATCATGGTAGCTGAAGGCGACTTGGTGGAAAAGGGACAGAGTGTTATCGTTGTGTCTGCCATGAAAATGGAAGCGACGCTTCAGGCGCCTTTTAAGGGAAAAGTTTTGAAGATCAATGTTGCCCAAGGAGATAAGGTCATGCCCGGCCAGATCCTCGTGGACATCGAACGGGAAGAGGAAGGTGAAAGTAAGCCTCAGGAAGAAATTACGCGGGAAAAGGAGAAAATATGATGTCTGAAGATCACCTGCTTTATTCTGTAGAAGATCATGTCGCCAATATCCGGATCAATCGTGAACAGCAGCGCAATGCCATCACGCCTGAGGCCATCGCCCTTTTTCTGGAGTATCTGGACATGGCGGAAAAGGATAAGGATGTGCAAGTGGTATTGATTACCGGAGCAGGTGACAAGGCCTTTTGTACCGGCGCTCAACTTGGAGAAGGCATGTCTGCCGACGGTCAGAAGGTGTTCCATAACTATGCGCAGCTTTTAAAGCGCATCGCCTTGTTCCCCAAACCCACGGTGGCACGGATCAAGGGATATTGTCTTGCAGGCGGCATGGGATTCATGCTTGCCTGCGACATCGCGATCGCCAGTGACGACTCCCGGTTCGGCACGCCGGAGGTCAATGTAGGCCTGTGGCCCATGATGATCGGGGCGCTGATTTTTCGTAATGTGCCGCAAAAGAAAGCCATGGAGATGATCCTTTTGGGAGAGCGGTTAAGTGCAGCGGAAGCGCTGGCGATGGGTTTGATCACCCGGGTGACATCCGCGCAGGAATTGGATGGCGCTGTCTTTAATATTGTGAAGAGCCTGGTGGCTAAGAGTCCCATCGGCATAAAGATAGGCAAGGATGCCTACCATAAAGCCGACAACATGTCTCTGCAGGATGCGCTGGATTTCCTTTCCCTGAAACTCGTGGAAGTGGCGTCAACAGAAGATGCCCGGGAGGGCATTACGGCATTCATTGAAAAGAGATCACCGATTTTTAAAGGAAAGTAAAGGGAGATGTATATGAACGTTGATAATTCCAGAAAAAACGCAAAGGTTATCATAGCCAATTGCAGCGGGTTTTTCGGCGACCGCCTCAGCGCCGCCAAAGAGATGGTGCAGGGCGGTCCCATCGATTTTCTCACCGGCGATTATCTTGCCGAGTTGACCATGGCTATCCTCTTCCGGACCAAGATGAAAGATCCCAATGGCGGCTATGTATCGACCTTTCTCAAGCAGATGGAACAGGTGATGGGCGAGTGTCTTGATAAAAAAATCCGTGTTGTTGCCAATGCCGGCGGTCTCAACCCGAAGGGTTTGGCTGCGGAACTGACGCGCATCGCGGAAACACTGGGGCTTCACCCCAAGATTGCTTATATTGAAGGCGACGATCTCATGGGTCGCCTTGGAGAACTTCAGGCTTTGGGAGAGGACTTCATCCACATGGACAAGGGGATCGCCCTGAAGGATTCCCAGGCGATGACGATTTCCGCCAACGCCTACCTGGGGTGCTGGGGGATCGTGAAGGCCCTGGATGAGGGCGCCGACATCGTGGTTGGCGGGCGCCTTGCTGACGCATCCCTCGTGGTTGGTCCCGCAGCCTGGTGGCACGGCTGGAAACAGGACGATTGGGACAAACTCGCAGGAGCTACAACAGCGGGACATATCATCGAGTGCGGTGCTCAGGCCACGGGCGGGAACTATTCCTTCATCGATGAAGTTCCGAGCTTCAGGAAGGTCGGCTTTCCCATCGCCGAGATCAGTGAAGACGGCTCTTTCGTCATCACCAAGCACCCTGGTACGGGCGGCCTTGTCTCCGTAGACACGGTCAAGGCGCAGCTCCTTTATGAGATTACAGACCCGCGCTATCTGACGCCGGACCTGGTGGCGCGTTTCGATACCATCAAAATTTCCCAGGAGGGACAGGATCGTGTCCTTCTGGAAGGTATAAAAGGCGAACCGCCCACACCGACGGCAAAAGTCTGCATCAATACCTTGGGCAGCTATCGTAACTCCATGACCATTATACTAACCGGTCTCGATATCGAGAAGAAAGCCCGAATCCTGGAAGATGCCTTCTTCGACGCCTTGGGCGGCCCAGAACAGTTCCAACAGGCGAGGGTCCAGCTCATCCGCTCCGATAAAGAAGATCCGGCGACCAATGAAGAGGCCTTTGCCTATTTGCGCATCACCGTCATCGATCCGGATCAGAAAAAAGTGAACAAGGTATCGTCGAAGATCGTGGAACTTGCTCTTGCCAATATTGCCGGCTTTACCGGTACTGCCCCACCCGCTAAAGGGACTCCCGCTATTGTTTATTGGCCGGCCCTGGTATCCAACAAGCACATTCACCAGAAGGTGGTAATCGGTGAAAAGGAATTTATCATAGAGTGTGTACAGTCCGGACAGCCGTACCCGGCGCCGGTACCGCTTATGGTCGATTTGCCCGCCGCGCCCGGTGGCAAAACCGTGCGGATTCCTTTTGGCAGGCTCTTCGCAACCCGCTCCGGTGACAAAGGAGGCAATGCCAATCTCGGGGTATGGGCAAAGACGCCTATGGCCTTTGCCTTCCTCAGAGAATTCCTGACCACCGAAAAATTGCGGGACTTACTTAAGGACTTGAAGGATTATGATATCGAACGCTGTGAACTTTCCAACCTGCTGGCGGTCAACTTCTACATCCGGGGCATCCTGGGCGAAGGAGCTGCCTCATCTTTTCGCCTCGACCCTCAGGCCAAGACGCTTGGTGAATACCTGCGGGCCAGAATCGTGGAAGTACCCGAGTCGCTTATGTCAAATTGATGCTGCCGATATTATTGAACGGAAGATAAATAGGTGCAGGTGCGCGAAAAATGATCATAGAATGGGAAAAAGATGACACGGTCGCGATAATAACCCTGAACAACGGGGAAAACAGGCACAATCCCCCGTTTACCAGAGCAATCCTCGATGCCTTTGCGGAGATTGAAAAAGACGAGTCCATCTATGCCGTCGTTATCATCTCCAGTGATGAGAAGAGCTGGTCCCAGGGCCTGGACCTGCCCTGGATCATGGATGTTATCGCTAAAAAGGACTTCCGGACAATCAAGGATTTCTTTTATAGTTTGAATGCCATGTTCAAAAAGATTCTTCTTTTTCCGATGCCCGTCATCGCCTCGATCAATGGTCATGCCACAGGAAACGGAGCAATACTTGCCTGCTGCTGCGATTTCCGATTGATGAATGCGGACAAAGGGTATTTCTTTTTCCCCGGAGTGGATATCAACATCTCCTACCCGTCAGGGATTCAGGAAATCATTAAAAAAGCCTTTCCTTATTACAAGCTGGAAGAAGCGATTCTGACCGGAAAGCGTTATAACGCAAAAGAACTGGAGAAACATCATGTAATCATCAAGGCTTGTGATAACGCTGCGGCTGTCCGGCAGGAATCCATTGCTTTTGCGAAGACATTCAAAAAGAAGCGCCCTATCTTTGAAGAAATAAAAAAGCAGCTCAACAAGCACATCATCACTCTTATTGACAATGAAGACTTTGCATATATAGAAGGGCTGGATATATTCAAACAATAGAAGTATTAAAAGCGATCAAGGTCTGTTACGTTTTGATTCGAGGCCGCCGCTAAATTATCATGGTTAGCCCATGTTGGTTTGAAGGTCCAGCATCCGGGTTGCTTGTTCGAAGCTTTCAGGGTCCCAGTGCGGGCGGTCATCTTTGTCGATGAGCCGGGCGCGTACACCTTCACGAAAATCATGTTGGGTCATGAGAAAGCGGGCAACCGACAGGTCGGATTTGTAGACCTCCGCTAAGTCTCTGTGTTCATCACGTCGAAGACATTTCAAAGTGGCCACTACCGCGAGAGGTGAGCGTTCCGAAAGCCTGGCGAATATCCCCTCGCACAAATTGTTTTCATCGCTGCAAGCCTTTAAATCCTTAAGTAGGTCGAGCACCGACGTCTTATCGGCGAAGTACGTCTCAATCCAACTGTCCATGTCTTTCTTAGTTGGAATGTCCGTCTGTATAAAAGGGCCGAGGATTTCCTTAAGTGTTGCGGCGGCGGCCGTGCGGCCTGTTGGCAATTCCGGGGAACGTTCGATCACAGCATCGAGCGCCTTATCAAAGCGCGTGGAAGGAATTAGGCAATCGGCCAGGCCTATGCGCACGCATTCCGGGCCCAGAAGCTCATATCCGGTAAGCCCCAGGAATTCAGGATAACCTCGTCCGCATTTTTGGAACAGCCAACCGGTGGAACCTACATCAGGGAAAAAACCAATCCGGGTTTCCGGCATGGCCATGCGAGTGGTTTCGTTTGCCGCCACGATATCTGCGCCGGCGGATAGACCAAGCCCGCCACCCATGGTAATGCCGTGGGCAAAAACTACAACCGGTTTATGGAAACGATGAATGGCCAGATCAAGCTCGTTCTCGACTTTTAAGAAACGCATTGCCGGTTCGATATCATTTTCCATAACAGCCTGCGCCATAATTTTTATGTCGCCGCCCGCGCAAAAACCTTTTGCGCCGCTTCCGCTGAAGAGGACAAGCTTTACGGCATTATCAGATGCGGCCTTATCAATTTCGGCGGCAATAATCCGTAACATTTCCAATGTCAGGCTGTTAATCGCTTCCGGGCGATTGAGAATAAGATGAAGCGTTGCATTTGTGCGCCGGATAAGCACCCCGGGTGGTTTTGAATCTTTCCCTATATCCATTTACGTTTTCCTCAGCACATCGATATCGAAACGAGGGACAGCGCCCAATCACGGGTATGAACCAAAGTAAGCTTTGGAAACAGATTCCGCAGCAAGCTGCGGTGTATTATACCCTCCGCTTTGCGGGATTGTTCAACTTACCAATTCCGCTGCGCTTCGCTTTCGGAATTGGAGTTTCACAATAAAAGAAAGTTATGAGAGCGGTTGTCCTCACTATTCAGATTGATAGTTCCGGGGAACATCCTTATTTAGCAGAATATTTCCCGGAAGATTTGCATTTACGCGTTGTCCTGAAAATATTCGTTCTTCATTGCAACGGTCAGGCCGTCGGCGGTCATAAGCCGTTTAAAGAGACCTTCGATCTTGGGTAATTCGTAACCGAAGAAATAACGCATGGTATAAAGCTTGCCCTCGTAGAAAGGCTGTTCGTTGGGTTTGATGCCCTTTTGCATGACTTCGCGCACGGACAAACCCTGTTTAAGCCACTGCCAGGCAATGGCGATGATGCTGAAGGCTTCCAGATAAAGGGTGGCGTCCGCAAGAAACAAATCCGGCGAACCCTTGACCGCTATGCCGATCAAGTGCGATGTTACTTTCTTCAGGGTTTCGATTGCCCCGACAAGTTCCCGGGCCAAAGGCGTCAGTTCGGAATCCTCCGTGGCTGCCAGTATTGTCTTGTTTAGTTCTTCCAGAAAATAGTTGAAGGCCTTGCCTTTTTGCATGGTCACCTTGCGTCCCAGCAGATCCATTCCCTGTATGCCGGTGGTTCCTTCGTGAATGGGGTGGATGCGGACATCGCGGTAGAATTGTTCCAATGGAAATTCGTCGCAGTAGCCGTACCCGCCGAGGCATTGCAGTCCCTGGCTTACAGCATGAATGCCCATTTCCGAGGGATAGGTTTTGGCCACCGGGGTAAGAATTTCCAGCAATAAATTATAGCGTTCTTTTTCCTCGCCTTCAGTCACCAGTTCCATATCGGAATAAAGGCTGCACTGCATCAGCAGGGAAAGAGAACCTTCCACGACGGCGCGCTGGAAGAGCAGCATGCGCTTGATGTCGGCGTGTTCGATGATCGGAATCTGCGGCGTGGTGGGATCTTTCGCGGTGATGGGCCTGCCCTGCGGACGTTCGCGCGTATATTCCAGTGCGGCGTAATAGGCCGCTGACGCGATAGACGCAGCCCCCAGTCCCACCTCAATGCGGGCCGCATTCATCATTTGGAACATGGCGAACAGGCCCTTGCCCGGTTCCGCAATCAGATAACCGCAGCAATCGTCATTTTCTCCGAAGCTGAGCTGGGTGATGGGAGCGCCGCGATAGCCGAGTTTGTGATAAATGCCCGCGCAGTTAACATCGTTGAATACCAGTTCTCCATTTTCTCCGGCGCGATATTTCGGCACGATAAAAAGTGATATGCCTTTCACGCCGGCAGGCGCGTCCTTGATGCGCGCCAGCGCAAGGTGCACTACATTTTCGACTCCGTCGTGATCTCCGGCGGAAATGAAGAGTTTCTGTCCGCGTATATTATAATAGCCGCTGCCGGTGGGAACGGCGAGAGTGGATATATCGGCCAGCGAACTTCCGGCTTGAGGCTCAGTCAGCGCCATGGTTCCCTGCCAGAGGCCGGCAAACATCTTGGGGATATAATAATCTATTTGTTCTTTGGTGCCGAAGCTTTCAATCAGATGCGCGGCTCCGGTGGTCAGCATGGGATAGACACTGGCCGAATAGTTGGCGGCCGCGAAAATTAACATGGGAATGAAGTTGATGGTATGCGGCAACTGCTGCCCGCCCAGTTCGACCGGTGCCAAGGCTGAGATCCATCCTCCTTCGCCGCATTCCTTCATGATGGTCTTGACCGCCGGGTGGACTTTGACCTTGCCGCCCACGTATTCCGGCTGAATCTTGTCCATTTCCGCAAGACACGGTTTGAACAGATTTTTCCCCATCTTTATGGCCATATCGGAAATCATGTCGAATTCTTCCCGGCTGTGATCCGCGTAACGCGGGTATTGAAGAAGATCCTCAACCTTGAAGACTTCGTATAAAAGAAAATTCAGATTTTTCTCACCTACAAATTCCTCAGCCATATATTCCTCCTGTTTATTTTTGCATACCGGACGACCGAAATGTCTATCTGATAGGATATAAATTTGGGCTGTGAAGTTATAAACAGCAACGGTTTTGTATGTCAACCACAAATATTATAATCTTGGCTGCAAAATGTATGGTGCGGCATTAAAGATGTTGCGGATGATGGGGGAATTTATTATAGTGCCATTTACAGATATTACTGTGTTACACTTGTAATATCTGAGTTTCATAAAATTGGTTTGATTTATTATGAACTCTTCAATTGCGCATAACAAAAAAGAGAAGTCTGCATTGGTTGTCGAAGGCGGGGGCATGAGAGGTATCTTTGCCGCCGGCGTCCTGAATGCTTTTGGTAGAGCGGCATTTGACCCTTTCGATCTATATATCGGAGTATCCGCCGGGGCCTGCCATCTGGCCTCGCACTTGGCCGGACAGTATGATCGCAACTTTGAGATTACCTTGCGCTATTCCATAAACTCCGAATTCATTAATCCCTGGCGATTTCTGAATGGCGGCCACCTGATGGATCTGGATTGGATGTGGGAGCAAACCATCAAGCATTACCGTTTGAATCTGGCGTATCTTTTTAGTAAATTACGCTCTCAAAAAAAAGAATACATCGTTGTTGCCACCTCGATGACAACAGGCCAGGCTCTTTATACACAGCCGGATGAAAATACTCTGGAACATTACTTGAAAGTATCCAGCGCCCTGCCGATTTTTTATAGAAGCATTCTGGAAGTAGGGGGCGAAAAGGCTATTGATGGAGGTATTGCGGATTCCATTCCTGTACGGGAGGCATACCGACGCGGTGCGACGGACATTACCGTGATTCGGTCACGCTCCGTCGGTTATGTCAAAAAACGTAGCCGTGTGGCTGCCGCTGTCGTCTCTTTGTATTTCCGGAAATATCCGAGACTGGTGGAAAGCTTCAGAAAGCGTGCCGAAAACTATAATGCGTCCGTCGAGTTTATTAGTAAACCACCTCCAGGTGTTCGGATTACTCAAATTACTCCACCGGTAAATGTTGCTATTGGCAGAACGACGAAAAATAAAGCATCTCTACTGGCAGCATACGAAACAGGTATTGATTACGGCAATGAGTTTATCAAAACATTTCATTCGAATGGAAATAATGGTAACGAGTCTATTTAATTGACATAAGATCGGTAATTTATGGAAAAGACGCTTTTGATTTTATTTTTGATTTTGTTTCTCGGCCGGATAATCTGGCGTTATATTTTACAGCAACTCAACATCAGGCATTTGCGCAATCACGGCAAAGAGATTCCACCTGTTTTTCAGGGCGTCATTGATGAAGCAACGCTGGCCAAAATGGTGGATTATACTTATGACAACTCGCGTCTGGAGACGAAAGAAAATTTAGCCGGGGATATTCTGGAGCTTGCCATATTGTTTCTCTTTCTGCCGGTGCTTGTCGGCCAACTGGCAGGATTGCCGCTGCACTTAATCTGGCAGGCGCTGATATTTTTCGGAGTGCTGGCGGCAATCGGCGGTGTTGCCGGGATTCCCTTTGATCTTTACCATACGTTTGTTCTGGAGAAAAAATATGGCTTCTCAACAATCACCTGGCGGCTCTGGCTTACCGATCTGATCAAGTCCGTGATTATTTCTACCGTCTTAATGGGTGTAATGCTTTCGGCCTTTATGGCGTTTATTCTTTATCTGCCGAAAAGCTGGTGGTTCTGGGCGTGGATGTTTTTTACCATGTTTGAAATTTTATTGATGTGGCTTTATCCGGTGGTCATCGCGCCGCTCTTTAATAAATATGAACCCATTAAGGATGAGTTGCTTAAAGAGAAGATTACAGCATTGATGGCGCAAGTGGGATTGAAGGCCAAAGGAATTTATCAGGTTGACGAGGGCAAACGCTCCAAACATACCAACGCCTATTTTACGGGTATCGGCAAGACCAAGCGCATTGTTCTGTTTGACACGCTCTTGGCTTCTCATTCGCCGGAAGAAATACTGGCAGTGCTCGCGCATGAAATCGGCCACTGGAAAAAGAAACATATTTTGAAGCAATTAATATTTATGATTGCGACGTCTCTTATCGGTCTTTATTTTGTTTATCTGATTGTGAACTGGCCGCCGCTGTACAGCGCGTTTGGATTAAAGCAAACACCTGTTTACGCCGGTTTGTTTTTAGTATCTCTTTATTTGAGTTGTGCCGGATTTTTCTTCAGTCCTATCGGCGCGGCGATCATGCGCCGGTACGAACGTGAAGCCGATAAGATGGCCATAGAACTTGTGGGAACATCAGAGCCGATGATTAATGCTCTCAAGCGACTGGCCAAAGACAACTTGTCCAATCTGCATCCGCATCCCTGGTATGTCTGGTTTTATTATTCCCATCCTCCGTTGATTGAAAGAATTGAATATTTGAAGAAAATGTTATGAGATATTTGCAGAACTAATAATTAATATTCCTCTGTCATCCCGTACTTGATACGGGATCCAGAAAATATAATAAATACTGGATTTCCGCCTTCGCGGGAATGACAAAAAAATAAAAGGATTGCCGCATTGTACGCGGCAATCCTTTTATTTTTATAAATCGTAACTGGATTCCGTGTCGCGCTGCGCTTGCACGGAATGACAATATAATTATTTTTTCCCGTAGCCGATGGTTTTGGCCGATTCAGCGATGGCGTCCAGTACGGAAGGATCGTCAATAGTAGACGGCACCACATAATCCTTGCCGTCAACGATCTTGCGCATGGTGGCACGCAGGGTTTTTCCTGAGCGCGTTTTCGGCAGGGCCTTGACCACCGCGGCTTCTTTGAAGCAGGCCAGCGCTCCGAGTTCGGAACGAACCATCTGGACAAGTTCCTTGATAATGTCTTCCGGCTTGCGGTCCACGCCCGCCTTCAGCACGACGAATCCCACGGGAACCTGACCTTTGAGCTGATCCTCGGCGCCGAAAACGGCGCATTCCGCCACGTCCTTGTGCTTGGAGACGATTTCTTCCATCGCGCCGGTGGACAAGCGATGCCCCGCGACGTTGATGACATCGTCGATGCGTCCCATGATGAAGATATAGCCATCCTGATCAAAACGTCCGCCGTCGCCGGTTACATAATAACCAGGTCTTTCCGTGACATATTCCAGATAACGTTTGTCATCCTGCCATAGCGTGGGCAGGCATCCGGGGGGAAGGGGGAGCTTGATTACCACGGCTCCTTCCTCTCCATTGGGAAGCTGGTTGCCGTCGGAATCGAGAATTTGCACATTGTAGCCGGGAACAGGTTTTGTCGGTGAACCCGCCTTGATGGGGAAGGACTCAATGCCCATGCAGTTGGCGGCAATGGGCCAGCCGGTTTCCGTCTGCCACCAATGGTCAACCACGGGAATCTTCAGCATGTCGCTTGCCCAGTGATAAGTGTCGGGGTCGAGGCGCTCACCGGCGAGGAACAAATATCTGAGGCACTTAATATCATATTTTTTCAGATAATCGCCGTTGGGGTCTTCCTTCTTGATGGCGCGGAAAGCCGTGGGAGCTGTGAACAAAACGGAGACGCCATGCTGGGAAATGACGCGCCAGAAAGCGCCCGGGTCCGGTGTGCCGACAGGCTTACCTTCATAAAGAATAGTTGTGCAGCCGTAAAGCAAAGGCGCATAGACAATATAGGAATGGCCGACAACCCAGCCGACATCGGACGCGGCCCAGAAAACTTCACCCGGTTTGATATCATAGATGTACTTCATCGACCATTTCAGGGCCACGGCATGGCCGCCGTTATCCCGCATAACGCCTTTGGGTTTGCCGGTTGTTCCTGAAGTATAAAGAATATAAAGCGGGTCTGTCGCGGCAACGGACACACAGGGCACAGCCTTGGCGTCTTTCATAAGATTGTTCCAGTCCAGATCGCGCGGCGCAGCCAGTTCCGCTTGAACCTGTGGGCGTTGATAAATAATGCATTTCTGTGGTTTATGAGCGGCTATTTTAATAGCCTCGTCCAGAAGCGGTTTATAGGGAATAGTCTTTTTCCCTTCAATGCCGCAGGATGCCGAAATCATAACCTTCGGCTTGGCGTCGTCAATGCGGATGGCCAGTTCGTTGGGTGCAAATCCGCCGAAGACAACGGAATGAACTGCGCCGATGCGGGCGCAGGAAAGCATGGCAACCATGGCTTCGGGTATCATGGGCATGTAGATGATGACGGTATCGCCTTTTGTGACGCCTAACGTGCCGAGGGCTCCAGCGAATTTAGATACTTTGTCCAGCAATTCCTTATAGGAAATTTTTTGAACAGTATTTGTTACCGGGCTGTCGTAAATAATTGCCGCCTGTTCTCCGCGTCCCGATTCAACTTGATAGTCGAGCGCGTTGTAGCAGGTGTTTAATTCTCCTCCGGCAAACCAGCGATAAAATGGTTTTTTGCTGTCATCGAGAACCTTATCCCATTTCTTGTTCCAGATAACGTCCCCAGCCGCCTTTCCCCAGAAAATATCCGGCTGATTGATGGATTGAGAATAAATTTCTTTATACTTTAATTGATCGGCCATGTTCATTCCTCTTCGAGTTTTTATTTTATATGGGCATACCAGATTAAAGTTGGGCTTGTCAAAGGAAAGATATCCCACTCCGCTATGCTTCTAATCCCCATTCGCTTCGCTCAAGGGATAGTTCGTCCAACAAATTTCAGTACGCTACGCTTCTGAAATTTGGGTCTCACTAAAAAGCACGGCCCTCTAATGTTCAGAGCCGTGCTTCGCTAATTTAAAAATATTAAGAAATTATCAGACTTTGATATCGCCTTTTTTCATCATTTCCGTGGGTTTGAAAACGTCCAGTTTGAATTTATTGTAGAGGTCTTCCAGTCTTTCCAGCAGGACAGGATATCCGATGCTCTGAGCAAGAGTGAAGGGACCGAAAGGCGATCCGCCGCCATTGGCCATAGCCAGATCAATTTCCGCCGCGCTTTCAGCTACGCCTTCAGCCAGAACCTTTGTTGCTTCGTTAATCTGTGTAGCGATCAAATGATTGATGTCGTATTCCTTGGTTGCTTTTGCCAGATCAATCGTTGGTCTTCCGGCAGACCAGTCATAAACGCCTTTGCCAGTCTTTTTGCCCAGCGTGCCTGCTTTCAAAAGAGCATCCATAGCTGCAGAGGGCTTGTACTCGGCGGAAAGAACTTGAGAGAAGTATAGAAGGCTGTTGTAAGCGATATCTATTCCTACATAGTCCATAAGCTCAAAAGGAGTCATGGGCATAAGAGGTTTCATAGCGGCGTCAAATTCTTCGGGAGTGGGCTTGCCGGCTTGCAGAATCAGGGACAATAGCAGCGTGGAAGGTTCATTGACGCGGTTGAAAATGAAACCGGGGGAATCTTTATGCACGATTACGGGAACTTTCTTCATTTTTTTAGCCAGTTCATAGCCGATCTGAGCTGCTTCGTCAGAGGACTTGGCGCCTTTGGTGATTTCCACCAGTTTCATCAGAACGGCCGGATTGAAAAAGTGATAACCAATGACTTTGTCCGGACGGCTTGTTGCTTTGGCTATGTCGGTAATGCTGATGTTGGAGGTATTGGATGCTAAAATCGCGTGTTTTGGAGCATACTTGTCAAGTTCAGCGAAGACGGCCTGTTTGATATCCAGTTTTTCCGGAACAGCCTCGATAATAAAGTCTGCATCTTTTACCGCTTCCTGAAGATCAACCATTGGGATCAGACGCGCCAGGGCCGAGTCGTGAGCTTCCGGTGTTATTTTCCCCTTTTCTTTGAATTTGGCAAGGCTGCTCTTGACGCCAGCTACGCCGCTATCAACAAACCTCTGCTCGATATCGCGCAGAACTACAGTGTACCCTGCCATGAGACCGCAGGTGGCAATACCGTTTCCCATGGCCCCCGCACCAATCATTGCAATTTTTTTAACATCTTCAAATTTCATAGCGATTCTCCTTCTTATAATTTAATTTGATAAGAATATCCTTTGTCCGGCAGCAATTCTTTTTCTGATTCGCGGAGTATAGGAAATAGAATGCTTAACAGTCAAGTGAAAAAGGATTAATATTGCATTTAGTTTTCAAAATCGTAAAAAGCACTCGAATGCCATTTCCCGCTATTTCTATAAAAATGGAAACAAAGTATTCTAAAGAAGATGCATAATTAAGATATTTTTACCGGCGAAACTGAGCGGCAATGCACTTCCCGCGCGGTCATGGGCGCTGCATCCAATATTCTGCTGTTTATATTTCATATATATTTCATTGACATGCAAGAATAAATCCTCTATGTTATTTACTCATGAAAGAAAAATCTTATCAAAAAAGTATGGACATCTATATTGATAGATTCAGATGTTATCTGCACCAAAACACCTCCTTGCCGGCTGAGATAATAGATCCCTTTATCGAAGCGACAAAACCCAGGCAATATAAAAAAGGTGAATTTTTCTCCAAACAAGGTGAAATCTTCGACAAATCAGCTTTTATCTGCGCCGGAATATTCAATGTATTCTGTACGCAAGAGGATGGGGCATTGTTCGTGGTGACGTTTCTGAAGGAAGATGACTTCATTCAGAGCCGTTTTGACATTTCGGCACCAGGCAAAGTATCGATACAAGCTCTTTGCGACAGTATTGTGATTGAGATTAAGACCTCGGTGCTTCATAACATGTATCTTCAATATCCCCAACTAGGAAACTATGCCCGGTGCTCTATCGAAAAGTATTTTATAGCTTATGCAGCGCATATGATACAAAATGGAACCATGAAATCCATCGACAACTATCTGTTATTCAAAAAAAATTTCCAGAAAGACGAAGAACGTATTCCCAAGCATTTGATTGCCGCATACCTGGGTATAACCCCGACCCAACTCAGCCGGGTCCGAAAAAAACTCTCCAGCACACCGCAAGCGCAAAAGAGCATTAAGGATATAAAAGTACATTCTTTCAACATTTGTAAATGAAATAATAAAAAATTTCTGTAATAAGAACACCTCAGCCACTTATTGATGGACTTTATAGGCATACACCCCGGTATCGAATACGGTTCGTGTAATGTTTTTTTACCAGTTTCATTGCGGCAAAAAATATCATGGAATTTTTGCCGCAGGCAATGACTGAAAAGGAATTATCGGCTTACTATGAAAAACAAAAACACGCTTATATACGGGCAAGAAAAGCAGACTGACGCTGTGCCGCAAGAATCACCGCAACAACAAATGGTTGACCATAACAAGCGGGCGAAAGAGGAATTACGCCGCGAAGAACATTCGTTCAGGGCTCTTGCGGAGCAGTCTTCAGATATCATTATTCTTGTGAATAAAGAAGGGATTATCACCTATGCAAATCCGGCTATTGAAAGAGCTTTGGGATTCAAGGCAGAGGAAAGGATTGGTGCCGGCGGATTTGAGCGTATCCATCCGGATGACTTAAATTATATAACCGATGTATTCAATATATTGGTCAGGGAGACAAACGCCCCGGTTCAACGGTCTGAAATGCGTCTTCGTCATAAGGACGGAAGTTGGCATACATTCGAAGCTGTTGCAAGCAACCTGGTAAATAATGACGTTGTTGAAGCCGTAATTGTCAACTACCGTGATATTGCCGGACGCAAGAAGGAAGAAGCAGAACGCATCGAAAATTATAACCGGATAAAAAAAACCTTGCAAGCCACGGTACAGTCGATAGCCCTGATTGTCGAAACAAAAGATCCCTATACTGCCGGCCATCAACAGCGCGTATCCCATCTAGCCCAGGCGATTGCCTCGGAAATGAATTTTGCGGAAGACCGGCAGGATTTCGTCCACACCGCAGCCATCATTCATGATCTCGGTAAGGTATCCGTTCCGTCGGAGATTTTCAGCAAACAGACAAAACTTTCCGAGCTGGAATTCAACTTAATTAAAATTCACTCGCAGTCAGGGTATAATATTCTGAAGGACATTGAATTTCCCTGGCCTGTGGCTGATGTCGTTCTCCAGCATCATGAACGGATGGATGGCTCCGGTTATCCACAACATCTCCAGGGAGATGCTATTCTCCTGGAGTCGCGGATTGTAGCTGTCGCCGATGTTGTAGAAGCCATGTCTTCCCGCCGTCCCTATCGGCCGGCCCTGGAAATTAGTTTTGCTCTGGATGAGATTTCCAGGAATAAAGGCATTCTTTATGATGCAAATGTCGTGGATGCCTGCCTGAAATTATTTCAAGAGAAAAAATATAATTTTACTGTACACAAGAATGTGCTGCAATGCGCTCCCTGGTAATTATCTGCGTATTTCATAATATTCAAACTAATGACGATGCCTTTTCAAAGGAAACAGAATCTATCTTTGAGGGTTGCTTAAATGTCAGGAAAGAGTTATATAAGATTTGTAGATTTTATTTCTTTTAAACTTGATTTGTCTAAAATTGTTGGAAAACGTAAATTTTGTTACTTGAGAAACGCGCCTGTAAATTGAAGGAGGTGGCATTGTGAAACAATTGAGAATATTTCCCCTTATTTCGTGTTGTGTTATGACCTTATATTTTTTAATCTTTTCTTTTTCCGGCATCTCTATCGCGGAACAAAAAAATGTAAAAGATTGCACCAGCAACTGCTCCCAAAATCAGCAAGTTTGTTTAAATATAAATGCGGATAAGAGAATGTGTAACGTAGAATTTCAAAACTGCGTTAATGTATGCAATACAGTAAGCGAACCTTCTTCTTCAGAACAGCCATCAACGCCGTCACCAAAGTTGTCGCCAAAGCCGCAAGAGCCGGATAAAACATTGAAACCAATGTAAAAAGCGAAATTGCCGGATAACTGAAGATCCAACATAATGAGGTGAAATCTGATTCGCAGTGTGAACGATTTTACACATATCAATTGCCTTTTATTAGCTTTATCTTGTATTGATTCTTTAAAAAACATAATAAATTCAAATTATTTTAATCTTGTAATATCATCCTGATTTATGGCATGGATCGTGCTTTCCATAAGAGACTTTTGTCATTGTTATTAGTTATGTTTTGAGATACATATCGAAGCGGAGGAAGTTTTTGTTAAATGAAAGATACTAAAAATATAGCTGTTGTTTTCCCGGGGCAAGGTTCGCAAAAACCGGGCATGGGCAAAGACTTTTATGAACAAATTCCAGTCTGCCGCGAAACATACGAAGAAGCGGCCGATGCTTTAGGGTGGGATGTATCGGGCATGTGTTTTGGCGAAGACGAAAGGCTGAATCTTACCGAATTTACACAGCCTTGCATTGTAACTACGGAAATCGCCATGCTCAGGGGTTTATCTAAACATTATGGCTTTGCGCCTGAGTATTTCGGAGGCCATTCTTTGGGCGAGTTTACAGCGCTTGTTGCTGCCGGGGTAATGTCTCTAGCTGAAACTTTAAAAATAGTTCAAACACGTGGGAAATTGATGCAGGAAGCCGTTCCGGTAGGCGTAGGCGGTATGGCGGCGATTATTTCCGATAACATAGACATTGATTTACTCAAGAAGTTGATGGGAGATTTACCGGCTGATGTGGCCAATATTAATTCAGCCAATCAGGTAGTTATCAGCGGCGAATTATCCGCGCTTCCCGAAATAGAAAAAAGATTAACGCAGACATTTCCTTCCGAGAAATCTTTCCGGTTTGTCCACCTGAATGTAAGCGCTCCGTTTCACAGCCGTTTAATGAAAACAATAGAAAAGCGTTTTGCCGATACATTGGAGAAATGCGGTAAGAATTTAAATCCGCAGAATGCCTCTAAAGTAACATCAAATTTTACAGGCGGTTTTCATTCGGAAGATATTGCCGGAATAAGAGAAAAACTTGTAAACCAACTCAGCAATACCGTGCGTTGGCGCGAAAATATGCAGAGTTTGGCGGCCAAAGCAGAGATAATCTATGAAATCGGGCCGGGGCGGCCATTGCGCGATTTTTTTAAAACCATAGGCGTAACCTGTCAATCGATTACCGGACTTACCGCCGCCGAAAAAATTTTCAGCGGCTCAAATTGAGGTTGCATCACGGGTATTAACCTCGCAGCAAGCTGCGGGGTTAATACCCTCCGCTTAGCGGGATTGTTCAACTTACCAATTCCACTAAGCTTCGCTTTCGGAATTGGAGTTTCAACAATAAAAAGACTTGCTTTTTATGGCAAGACGCAAAATAATACCAAATATCAGGAGGCTAGTTTTTGAATAATTCAGATAAAATTCCAACTAATCCCATAAAGATTCAAGATAATACTTTCCGCGATGGGCATCAGTCAATTTATGCCACAAGAATGAAAACAGAGGATATGATTCCCATTGCTGAAGAAATGGACAATTGCGGTTTCCATGCAATGGAAGTATGGGGCGGGGCTACTTTCGACACCATGCATAGATTCCTGGGCGAAGACCCCTGGATGCGGCCGAAAATTTTAAAAAAATATATCACCAAAACACCTTTTGCCATGCTTATCCGTGGACAAAATCTGGTCGGCTACCGTCATTACGCCGATGATGTGGTGCGCGCTTTTGTGGATAAAGCCTGCGAAATCGGTATTGATATTTTCCGTTGTTTTGACGCATTGAACGATTTCCGCAATATGGAATCATGCGCGGAAAGAATCAAGGCCAATGGCAAGCAGTTTCAGGGAGCTGTTTGTTATTCATTGACCAATGTCCGTATGGGAGGAGAAGTTTATACTCTCGAATATTTTGTGGCCAAAGCGAAAGAACTGGAGAAAATGGGCGCGGACGCGGTCTGCATTAAAGACATGGCGGGGCTGCTTTCTCCTTATGACGCGTATGATCTGGTTTCCGCCATAAAGAAAGAAATTAAAGTGCCGCTGCATTTGCATACCCATTACACCAGCGGAATGGCCTCCATGACACAATTAAAAGCGATAGAAGCCGGAGTTGATGTTGTGGACACTTGTCTGGCTCCTTTCGCACTGAGAACTTCCATGCCCGCCATTGAGCCGCTGGTTGCCGCCCTTCAGGGAACCGAACGCGCAACCGGAATAGATTTAAATAAATTACTGGTGCTGGGTGAACATTTGGAGAATATCGCTCCGAAATACAGCAACCACCTGGCCACCAATAAATTATCAATCATTGATGACGGAGTTCTTGCCCATCAAATTCCCGGCGGTATGATTTCCAATCTGACTGGTCAACTAAAAGAAATGAACGCGCTGGATCGTTTAGGAGAAATCTATATAGAAGTGGTTCAAACCCGTAAAGATATGGGCTGTCCGCCTCTTGTTACGCCTGTTTCGCAAATCATCGGAGCGCAGGCTGTTTTAAATGTACTTTTCGGACGTTATGCAAGGGTATCCAACCAGCTTAAGGATTTGGTTTTGGGATTATATGGCAAAACTCCAATGCCGATTGATCCGGAATTAACCAGGAAGATACTGAAGAATTACAAGCGTGGACAGGTGCCGGTGACCGGAAGGCCGGCTGATTATCTGGAACCGGAAATTGAAGCGGCGAAGAAACTTATTGGCAATCTTGCCCGCAACGATGAAGATTTGCTGGCATATATCTTATATCCCGCGACCATGGAAAAATTCCTGCGGACGAAATACGGGATTGAATCTCCGGCAGACGCAGGAGCAAAAAATTTACCTAAAAAAGACGTTGCCGCATAGCGCAACAATGTTAAAGAAGCCTCCTTTTTTGAAGAAAGATTCAATAAAGGGATTTGCTTTATAAATTTATGCCTAATATAAAAGAAACGAAAGGTTTGATTTATGGATTTAAGTCTTAATGAAAATCAATTAACGTACCTGGATACCGTGCGAAAATTTGTAAAAAATGAAATAACGCCGCATATTTTAGAGCTGGAGAAAGGTCATGTTTTTCCGTGGGACATCATTAATAAGGCCTGGGAAACGGGCATTCTCAATTTGTGTATTCCGGAGTCTGTCAAAGGTTATGAAATTGACGCAGTTACTTCGGCCTTCATTATTAAAGAACTTTCTTACGGCGATACGGGTATCTCCACTTCGGCGATGTGCAATGATTTAGCCAATGTTGTAATCAGCCAGCATGGAACGGATGAGCAAAAAAAATTATTTCTCCAGCCTTTTGTCGAGAAGCCTCTCCTGGCTTCTTTTTGTTTAACGGAACCTAATGCCGGTTCGGATAATTCGATGATGACCAGTTTTATCAGCAAGAAGGATGACGGCAATTATGTTTTAAATGGATCCAAGTGCTTTATTACCAATGCTTCTTATGCTTCTCAATATACTGTTCTTTGCAAGCTGGGAAAGCCCACAGGTAATTTCATGGCTTGCGTTATTATTCCGGTGGAACCGGTTACAGCCGCCGATATTCCCGATATCGGGCAGTCTACCAGAGAAATAAACGTGCCGGCGGGCGGGAAGATAATAATCGGTAAGCCGGAGGATAAGCTGGGACAAAGGCTTTCCAACACGGCCAGTGTGACTTTTGAGGACGTTATTATCCATCCGAATCAGATTATCGGAGACCGGCGGCTGGGCTTTAAATATATTGTTGACGTTTTGGATTATGCCCGGCCGATGGTTGCGGCAATCGGTTTAGGTTTAGCTAAAAGGGCGTTTACGATTACAATGGAATATACACGGGAGCGCAAACAATTCGGTCATCGGATTTGCGATCTTCCCGTGGCCAGAGAAATGTTGACGGCCATGTGGAAAAAAGTGGAACTGGCGGAACTGGCTCTTTTGAAGGCCATCTGTAAAATTCAGGAAAAAGCAGGCGATGCTGGAATTTATGCTTCTCTGGCTAAAAACACGGCCGCGGAAGCAGCTGTCTTTTGTTCGACTGAAGGCCTTCATTTGCATGGTGGTTATGGTTTCACAACGGATTATGAGATTTCCAAACTTGCCCGCGACGCCCATATTATTGATATTTACGAGGGTGTCCGGGAAGTGCAAAATATGATTATCGGACGGGAGCTTGTTTAAAAATGCTTTATCTTCATGCTATGGGACATTTTCATCCCGAAAATATTATTTCCAATAAATTTCTGGAAGACCTGGATATCGGCACCACCAATGATTGGATTATGGAACGTGTCGGCATTCAAAACCGGCGGACGGTTCTGCCTCTGGATTATATCAGGCAAACAAAAAATATTAATCCGATGGAATCTTACAGCATCAGACAATACAAAAATTACCAGATGGGAGCGGCGGCGGCACGGATGGCGCTGAAGCGTGCTTCGCTGAAACCGGAAGATATCGGTCTGGTTATTGGCGGCACTTCATCGCCGGATAACATTTCGCCCGCGGAAGCTTCGGCAATGGCCGCGGAGTTGGGCATTGAAGCAGCCTGCTACGATTTGAATTCCTCCTGTTCTACTTTCGGCATGCAGGTCAATTTTCTTTTGCGCATGCAGCCGGAGACACTGCCGCCGTACATCCTGCTCATCGGCGCAGAATCACCGACGAGGGCGATTAATTATTCTGATCGTAATTCGGCGGTTCTTTTCGGCGATGGCGCGGTCGCGGCCGTCGTGTCGACAAAAGTTCCCACCCATGCTGCTTTTATCAGCGGCGGTTTTGATTCCCGGCCGTCGGGCTGGGCAAAAGTCGGCATTGACGGGGACTGGACTTTTCATCAGGATGGCAAAGCTGTTCAGGGGTACGCCATCAGGACAACAACAGAATGTCTTAAAGTGCTTCAGGATCAATATGAGGCCGAAGCTCAGCGGTTTATTTTTATCGGCCATCAAGCCAATTTAATGATGCTTAAAGCCGTGTGCGAACGCAGAGAAATTAAGCCCGATAACCACTGGTACAATGTTGATCAATTCGGCAATGTCGGCTGCTGTGGCGCTCCTTCCATTTTAAGTATGCACTGGGACGAAGTTCAACCCGGCGACAACATTGCTATGGTCATTGTCGGCGCCGGACTGACCTGGGCATACATGATGCTGCAAGTGGGGGGTGACTGATGATCGGGAAGCCGGTTGCTTTAGTAACAGGCGGCGCAACGGGAATAGGAGCCGCATGCTGCCGCGCTCTGGCAGCCGAAGGATTTCATGTCGGTATTCATTACCGTAAAAGTGAACAAAAAGCGCAGGCGCTGCTTAAGGAAATAAAAGAAGGATTTTTAATTCAGGCCGACTTGGCTGATATTGAGCAAGTGGATATGATGATCGGAAAACTCAAGGATGCGGCAGGCCGCGTGGATGTTTTGGTAAACAATGCCGGACAGTCGATCAACGGCGATATTTTATTGATGAAGGTGGAGCAGTTTGACGAACAAAGGGCGCTCACGCGCGGTGTCTGGTACTTGACCAAAAGAATTCTGCGGCAATTCATGCTGCGCGGTCCATCCGGGCGCATCATCAATATTTCCAGCGTGGTTGGACATACAGGCAATGCCGGACAAATTCCCTACACGATGGAAAAAGCGGCGCTGGATGCCTTTACCAAATCTTTGGCGCAGGAGCTCAAGGGACGAAACGTCTTAGTCAATTCCGTTGCTCCCGGTTTTATCGAAACAGACATGACGCAAGAATTGCCGCAGGAAATGAAAGATAAGATCATGGCGAATATCGCTCTGGAACGTGTTGGCAGACCCGAAGAAGTTGCGGAAGTCGTCGCTTTTTTGGCAAAGAAAGGAAGTTACATTACGGGATCGGTGATTCATGTCAACGGAGGCCTTTATGGCGGCTGATGCCGGCGTAATAAAAGAAGTTCTGGATCTGGTGCCGCAGCAAGCGCCTTTTCGTTTCATTGATGAGATTATCAGTCTCGATGAGGAACAGATCGTCGGTGCTTACCGGTTTCGCGATGACGAGTTTTTTTATCGCGGACACTTTCCCGGATGTCCGATTACACCGGGCGTAATTCTGATTGAAACGATGGCGCAGATCGGGGTTGTCGCTTATGGAATGTATCTGCTGGCGTGCCAGAAGAATATCCGTCCCGGCCAGATGAAGGGGCCGTTAAGCCTCTTTTCACTGGCTGATGGTGTAGAGTTCAGGGGGGTTGTCAAGCCCGGCGAAAGAGTTATCGTGAGAGGGAAAAAAATATATATGCGCAGAGGCGCATTGAAAGTGGATATTAGCATGGAAAGAGAAAACGGCGAAGTTGTTTGTGTCGGACAATTAGCCGGAATGGGAGTTGATAAATGAAGAAGAGAGTGGTCGTTACAGGAATGGGAGTAGCCGCTCCCAATGCGCATGGTCTGGATAATTTCGAACAGGCGCTGAGAGAAGGACGTTCCGGCATTCGTTTTATTCCTCAATTGGAAGAACTGAAGTTCGGCTGTCAGATTGCAGGAGTACCGGAAGATTTTGAAACCATCCGTAAAAGTTATTTCGACCGGGAAAAGCTTTTATCCCTGAATGATAATATCGGCTTTGCTTCGGTCTCGGCGGTGGATGCCTGGAAGGATGCCGGATTTAGTCTGCCCGACAGCGATGACGAATCGGTAGATTGGGACACGGGAGTTATTGCCGGTTCAGGGATCGGCGGCATGGATACGATTGCCCAAAGTATCATTCCCATGGTTAATGAAGGCCGGGTAAGGCGATTGGGCAGCCGCTGTGTCGAGCAGGTGATGAACAGTGGCACCAGCGCCCGAATTTCCGGTTTGATCAGCGCCGGCAATCAGGTTACATCGAATTCAGCGGCTTGCAGCACCGGTAATGAAGCAATCATTGATGCTCTCTGGAGAATAAGAATGGGATTAGCCAAACGTATGGTGGCCGGCGGTTCCGAAGGAGCATCTCCTTATATCTGGGCAGGTTTTGATGCCATGCGTGTAATAAGCCGCAAATTTAATGATAATCCGGCGGCCGGTTCCCGTCCGATGAGCGCTACGGCCTGCGGCTTTGTTCCCGGTTCCGGCGGAGGGATAATGGTTTTGGAAGAACTCGAAACAGCCCTGGCCAGAGGAGCCAGAATTTACGCGGAAATAATAGGCGGCTATGTTAATTGCGGCGGTCAGCGGATGGGCGGTTCCATGACTGCGCCTAATCCTGAAGGGGTGAAAAGATGCATCCGCGGCGCGGTGGCCGATGCCGGAATTAATCCGGCCGAAGTTGATGCTGTTAACGGACACCTAACGGCGACATATGCCGATCCTATTGAAGTAAAAAATTGGGCGGAGGCGCTGGAGCGCACTCCTGAAAACTTCCCTTACATTCAGTCCACAAAATCGTTAATCGGTCATTGTCTCGGCGCTGCCGGCGCCATAGAAAGCGTGGCCGTTGTTTTGCAGCTTTACAAAGGTTTCCTGCATCCGTCAATTAATTGTGAGGATGTACACCCGGATATCGAGAAGTTCGCTCAAAAGATTCCGCAGAAAT
Source organism: uncultured delta proteobacterium (assembly GCA_963710575.1). Classification (GTDB taxonomy): domain Bacteria; phylum Desulfobacterota; class Syntrophia; order Syntrophales; family Smithellaceae; genus Smithella. Next base: position 26,284 of record CAVQAL010000011.1, read on the forward strand.
GTCTCGAAATTCCGCAGTTGAAAATCTTCGCTAAAGCCGGTTTTGGTTTCGGCGACGTCAACAGCTGCATCATATTTAAAAAGTGGGGAAATAATTAACATTTATAAGGAGAGTATTTTCATGGATGACAAGAAAATTTTTGAAGAAATGATCAACATCTTAAAAGCCTATGCCAAGAATCAGGATCTTTTGGACAAGGCAACAATGGATACGCATATTTTAAATGATCTGAAAGTAAATTCAGCGCGTTTGGTTGATGTAATCATCAGGTGTGAAGATGTTTACGGTATCAGTATTGATGATGATGAAGCGGATAAAATCAGAACGATTGGCGATGCCGTCAAAATTATCAAACAAAAGCTTGGATAGAAAATGGATAGCAAATCCAAAATATTTTTGCATCTGCAAAATATTTTAGGGCAAATTGCAATACTGATCATAGCGCCTTTGTATTTTTTTGTGGCCCTGATTTTCTTTTATCGGGTAAGGAATTTGAAAGAAATCCGCCGCCAGTGCGCGATTGAATTTTCCCGGCATAATGGTCCCTGGATTATTTGTTCTAATCATTTGACAATGATTGACTCTTTTATTTTAGCTTATGCCATTTTTAACTTGGGCCAATATATAATCAACTACAGGAAACTGCCCTGGAATTTGCCGGAAGGACGTAATTTCCAGAGCAATATTTTTCTGCGGGTGTTGTGTTACCTGTCCAAGTGCATTCCCATCAACCGCGGCGGGTCCCGCGAGAAAATGAAAGAATCTCTGGAAAAATGTATCTATCTTCTGAAGAGCGGTGAAACCATCATGATTTTTCCGGAAGGCAGGCGTTCCCGCACCGGACGGGTAAATAAAGAAGATTTTTCTTATGGTGTGGGGCGTTTCGTCAAAAACGTGGAAAACTGCAAAGTTCTGTGCATGTATCTGCGTGGGGATAAACAGGATAACTATAGTATCATTCCTGCCTGGGGCGAAAAATTTTCGGTGCAGATTGAAGTTTTTACGCCGGAACATGTGGAAGGAAGCGACCTGAGAGTGCAACGCGAATACGCCAAACAAATAATTGACCGGCTCGCGCAAATGGAGGAAAAATATTTTGCCCTACGTCGGGAACGATGTTGTGGATTTGAAGGAACCGGCGAATGCGGGGAAAAGCAAAGATTCGCGATTTCTAAAAAAAATCCTCACAAATGCTGAAATTGAATTTGTCCAAAACGCGAAAAATCCTGATGCGGCGCTCTGGTCGCACTGGGCGTGTAAAGAAACCGCGTATAAAGTAATAAAAAAATCTTTTCCCAACGCCGCTTTTCTGCCGCGGCAGTGGCAGGTAACATTCAATAAAAGAGAGTCCATACATTCAGACGGCAAAGTTACTATTCCCGGGCATGACTTTGTTTATATCCGTCTTTTTTCCAATTCACAATATGTTCATTGCATAGGCGCAGATGTGATTACCGTTCTGGATAAATTAATCTGGAGCGTTGATGTCCTGCCGGAAAAAGAAAAAATCAATCCATCGCTTTATTTGCGCCATTGCCTCGGGCAGAGTTTAGCCAAAAACTTTTCCCTTAATTTCCATCATATAAAAATCAAGAGAACAAGAGAAAACGGAGAACTGCAACCTCCGCGTGTTTACGTTAGAGGCAGAAAAACGGATATTGATATCAGCCTGAGTCATGACGGAAGATTTGTTGCTTATACTTTTATAGTATCTTAGAACAAAATATTGGGTGACAAAAGATATTCCTGTAGTATTATCTTGACGAGTTGTAATTGATAACTGCAAAAGAAGAGGAATCCCATTTAGCTCCCCCTTTTGTAAACCTTTTAAGAAAGGGGGAAGTAAAATCCCACGTCGCTGCGTTTTTGTAATTGGAGTTTCACTAATATGTTAATATCTACCGCAATCAAATCACGGAAAGTAAAACTTCATTGCGGAATATTATTCCTGTTTGCCGGTTCCATTTGTCTCATGTCTTGTGCGACTTGGATACTGGAGAATCCATCCTTTACTCTTCGTCGTGTCAGTCTCAGTCCGATCTCCTTCACAGAGTCTAATCTTCTCCTTGATCTCGATGTACAAAATCCAAACCATTTTGATCTTACACTCAAGTCTTTTGAATGCAGCATTTACCTTAAAAATGAGGAAATCGGAAATGGCCGCTTGGGAAAAGAAATCTTGATCCCATCATCAACAACAACGCAGATACAGGTACCACTCTCTGTAAAATATAAAGATTTGAGTGGAATTCTGAAGGTTATTCTCACAGAACATGACCTGCCTTATAAGATAGAGGGAAATGCCAATGTCAGTTCGGTATTCGGAAGCCTCAATTTCCCTTTCTCAAAAGATGGTCGCATCAACTAGGGAATAATCGGGGACGGTTCAATTTAATTTGCTCGCCAGTCTGCAAGACAAATTTATACCTTGCCTTTTTTTAATTCATCATTTTATTATAACTATAATTTTGAAGCAGGATTATAAAATAACTATACCGCTGGATTAACTGAAAAATATTTAATATCAATATTGAGCGGCTTGATGCCGCGAGGGAGGAACAATGGAATTAGCTGCTGCAATAAAGGGAAGAAGAAGTATTCGTAAATTCAAGGCGCAGGAGGTACCAAAGAATGTAATTACGGAGATTCTGGAGGAGGCGCGCTGGTCGCCATCGTGGGGCAATACGCAGCCCTGGGATTTATCTGTATTAACTGGTAAAACACTGGCAAAATTTAAAGAAATGAATCTCAAACAAACGCTGGCCGGTGCCGCTATTGCGTCCGATGTGCCCATGCTGACAAAGTGGCCTGATGCCATGAAAGCACGGTATGGAGATCTGGGCAAGGTTGTTTTATCAGCACAGGGCATAAAAAGAGAAGATAAGGAAGGACGTGATAAGTACTTTATGGATATGGTTGCCGCCTTTGACGCCCCGTGTCTGATTCTTGTCTGCATTTCCCGGGATAATCTTGTCGAATACCAGATGTTGGATATCGGCCTCATCGCCCAAACGATTTGCCTGGCTGCTCACGGCAAAGGTCTCGGCACCTGTTTGTTGGCCTCAACCGCTCGTTTCTCCGCCGAGATCAGAAAGATAGCGGCTATTCCTGATGATAAAAAAATTGTTGTGGGCATCGCTCTGGGCTATCCTGATCTATCAGTTCCTCTTAATAATTTCGAACGGAACAGAGCGAAACTGGATGAATTCGTCCATTGGATGGAATAACCCGGGGATTCCAAGAATCACCGAGCGCTTCTAAAATTTGGGTCTAATTATCCCACGGCACTGTGTGCCTGGGATACTAAGAGGTGTTCATTATCCCTCTCCGCTTCGCTTCGGGGATAATTCGACCAGCAAATTTCAGTGCGCTGCGCTTCTAAAATTTGGGTCTCATTATGTCCTACGATAAAGGATTGGCACAGAGAGTTCGAGAAATATTGGAAGAAGAACCGGGCTTTGATGAAAAGAAAATGTTCGGAGGTCTTTGCTTTTTGCTTTTCGGCAACATGGTCTGCGGCATCATCAAGGAAGACTTGATTGTCCGGGTCGGTGCGGACAAATATACGGAGATGCTGAAGATGCCGCACACAAGAAAATTTGACATCACAGGTAAACCGCTGACGGGCTGGGTGATGGTTTTATTTGAAGCGATGGACTCTGACGAAGAACTCAACGATTGGGTGCAAAGAGCCGTGTCTTTTGTGCGAACCCTACCACCGAAGTAACATGCCATATCGTTTTTGCAACGATACGCGGGTGGGTTTAAAATACTCAGAGATGGTTTTACTGGCTTATAAATTTGATAACTATTTAGGAGATGATTATGAAAAATCTAAATTACATGAACATTGCTGAAGATGCCGTAAGCAAAATAAAAAAAGGAGCTTTCTTAACCGTTAAGGCCGGAGACGCGCTCAATACAATGACAATCGGCTGGGCCACTTTCGGATTTATCTGGCAGAAGCCGGTGATGATGGTGGCAGTGCGCCCTACGCGTCACACTTTTGGCATTATAGAAAAGGCTCAAGACTTTACAGTTACAATACCTGCAAACGATATGAGCAAGGCCATCGCTTTTTGCGGTACGAAATCGGGCCGGGATGTGGATAAGTTCAAGATGTGCAATCTGGAAACAGCAGACGGGCAGAAAGTTGCGTCGCCGATCATCAAAGTGCCGGGGATTCATTATGAATGCAAAATAGTTTACAAATCCGCCATGAACGAGGCTTTTCTGGATAAGAATTATGATAAGTTCCTCTATCCGCAAAAAGATTACCACACCCTTTACTTTGGCGAGATGCTGGCATGTTACGAAACCGAATAGAGTGACTGTTGAAAAACGCTCATCTGCTGTGTTGCGCTGCAAACCGCGCCGCTCAACGTATTTCCATATACGCCTCGCGGTTCGGTTTCTTGCGCGCCTTGCATCTGAACATTTTTGAACAGTCCCCAAAACACGCGAGGGGATGAGAAAAAAGGGGCAAGTTTTAAGGGTTAAGGGAATTAAGAACTAGATTGCCACGCCTTGTCCGAGGACTTAGCGTCATTTAAAGAATAAAATGCAAATGGTGTAATGAAAGAATAGATATTATTCAATAATCTCAATAAGACTATTATGCAACGTTTTGCATAATAGTCGCGACTTCTGTGCAAAGTCCTGCATAATAGTCGGCCATGAAAAGATACATTTATGATCATGATTGGATATCATTCACGTCATGAATAATGATACATAGACAGTTATGCCTAATTCTTGTTCAAAGATTTTCAAAATTCCAAATCCGCAAGCGGCGAATTTGGAATGACAAGGGCAATAGACATTAGCCCTTGTAGTGATATTTTTCTTGTGATAATAATTTCCTCAATTTAAATTCAGAATCAGCGGCTATATTTCGATAATACTTAGGGGGTAATATGAATTATAAGGATGTTGTGGCATTAGTAACCGGGGGCGCGTCAGGACTGGGCGAGGCCTGCATTATGGAATTGATAAAAAAAGGCGCCAAAATAATTATTGTTGATGTTGATTCGGACAAAGGAAAGAAGCTGGCGGCCAGTATCGGAGCTGACGCGATATTTGTAAAAACGGATATCACCAGTGAGACTGATGTCCGGCAGGCCATACAAAGGGGTGTCGATACCTTCGGGAAAGTAAACGTGGTGATTAATTGCGCGGGAGTTGTCAATCCGGGAAAACTTATCGGCAGAAAAGGCCCCCTGCCGCTGGATTCGTTCAATAAGGTTCTGCAAATTAATCTTGTCGGAGCGCTCAATGTGATCAGACTGACGGTTGAGCAGATGATGAATAACACGCCCAATGAAGACGGCGAAAAGGGCGTAATAATTAATTCGGCATCAATCGCCGCGTTTGATGGACAGATAGGCCAAGTAGCTTACAGTGCTTCCAAGGCGGGTATAGTGGGGATGACACTGCCGATCGCGCGCGAAGTTGGTGATTACGGAGTAAGGGTGGTGACAATCGCTCCGGGAATTTTTGATACGCCAATGATGGCCGGTTTGCCGCCTGCGGTTAAGGAGGATATGGCCCAGACGATTCCTTTTCCGAAGCGCCTGGGCAAGCCCGGTGAGTTTGCCAAACTTGCCATGCACATAATTGAAAACACAATGCTCAACGGCTGTTGTATAAGGCTGGACGGGGCTTTGCGCATGCCGCCTAAATGATACCATTTCGCTTTCGTTGGCTAATTTTGTTGGCAGCGTCGTCAGCTTCCTCAACGTATTCATAATACGCCTGCGGAGCTTCCTCCTTGCCGCCTCGTTATCCTTTGAAATCGAAATGGTATAAATTTCACCTTGTGGGCGGTAATTACCGGCACACCAATTGCGAACACGCGATTGCAGGCCGCGCTTGATCAATCACAAGCGCGGCCTGTGTCATTTAATAATTTCTATTTTGCAGTATAACCGCGACTGTCCAGGCAAGATGCCATGGCCCGTTGATAATCCGCCCGCTTTTGCATGATCTGATCGGCGGATATTCCGGAAGGAATCATAGTCGGGTCATAATTTGTCTGGCCCACTGCCCAGGTGTGGCATCCATAACGATCATTGGCCTGCTGCTTCTCACTTTGGCCTTTACGGGGATAGATAAACATTTTGTTTTCCGTGCTCTCATTGCTCTGCTGTGTGTCAGGAGGTGTTTCACTGACTTCACCCTGATCCTGAGGCGGCTCAACAACAACATAACCTCCCGGAGTTTCCGTATAATATGTTTCATTCGCGTAGTAGTAAGGTATTCCGCTTATCCAGATCGTGGTATAAACAAGAGGCAAGAATGGAACAAACAGTCCGAAAGGCGGAGCAACCACAGAATATCGTCCACCGTGCGATCTGTACCAAACTCCGTGAGAAGAATAATAACGGGAGTGGTTATGCATTACAGCTCTGCGGTCTCTAGGGAGAGATCTAACTGATTGACCGCGTACCGGGTATGAACGGTTGTGCTGGTAACGGGAATCCATAAAGCTTTTTTGCTGAGTCGCTGTGCCCCGTGTAACGGCATGCGTTGACCCTTGTCTTGTCGCCGATGCTCGTCCGGTGCCTCTGGAACCTTCAGCCTGTGCCTGTTGCGCAAAACCGAAAACGCTTATTCCCAATAACATAACTATTGACAGCGCAATGGCAGAATATCGTTTTAGATTAATATATGACATGGTAATTACCTCCTCGGTTACAATGATAAAATTTACTTCACTGTGTATCCGCGTCCTTCAAGACATGCCGACATGGCCCGGCGAAACGCCAGAGCCTTTTTTTCCTTGTGAACGTCCCGTGCTTGATTATGGTTATTGTAAGCTTCCTCCATCTGCCTTGCTGATTCCTCGCGGGAAATATCAGAGGCTGCTCCGGCAATAGCGCCGCCGGCTGCTCCGATTAAAGCTCCTCCACCGGCATGCCGCGGCCCGGCGATTAATGCCCCCAGCACCGCTCCGGCAATAGACATGGCGATGGTATCCTGACCCGGCGGCGGCATGGGAACAACGCGGACGCGTTGTTCGGGAACAATTGATGATACGCTCGGATCAAAGCCGGTCTGCTCCACCGCCCAGTTGTAACACGCATAGTGATCACGCGATTGTTGTTCCGTGGATTGTCCCTGGTTCGGATAAAAATAAATTTGCGTAATGGCGGTAACATTGTCATTCTGCGCCGGTTGAGTAACAACCTGTTCCTGCGGATAGTAATAACAGGAACTCAATAACAAAATTGCCGGGAGAATCAAAAACGTTGTCCAATGTTCAGCCAGATAACGTTTCTTTTTAAAAATGTTAATAGTCATGGTTTATTTTCTCCATTCTTAGGTTATGTGTTCTGATAAAAATCTTTTTTATTATAGCACTTTTTTTGCTTAATGAAATTAAATTATTGTCTTTTAAAAAACAATAATTGTGCTGAATTAGTAGAAAATATTGTCCTGTTGTCAATGCTCACTAATTAGATAACCAGTTTGATATAAAGAGGATATTAAGACATCAGCGGGACAAAAAACCTTTGTAGGAGGCATTTACGCCAAAATGTCTTTAACTTTTAAATTCATCAGGAAATAATCGCTGAACTCAGATTAATGAAACTTCCTTAGTCGCCGCTGAAAAAACAAAACAACGTTCGTTGTTGGAGTTGGAATCAACTGGGTTGATAAAGAATCCCTGTCGGTTCCTATGATATCCATTGGTTGTTCCGACCATTAATTCCCCATCTTTAAAAACTACTCTTATCTTGCGTTCAACTAAAGGTTTGGTGGAATCAAATTCTCTTTTTTCATTGTAAGCCGGTTTACCATCGAAGTCCTTAACAAAAAACAATGCCTTGAGATCGATAGTATTCAATTCCAACGGTTTGCTTTCCAGGGAGGCATCTATGGGAATAAAATGAAAAAAGTCTTTGGTGGGGGAAAAATTGTTGGTAACACCTTTCATTACTTGCCCGTTCTGAAAACGAATTACAATTTTATTCTGAATAATTACTTTTCTCCCTTTGTTTTATTTGATTGAAAATTAAATATCATTTTTGCACGCCGATTTCAAGTCGATAATAATGGATAACATACGCAACCGATAAGATTAAGAGAAGCACGGAGAGAATAATAGACGGCGTGGAAGTTCTTATAACAGTGAATCCGAAGGAAAGCAGAGTAAAAAGACAAACAAAGAGCATGACAATTAGATGTACCAATCTTTCGTGCTACATCCATTGAATCTGCTTGTCATGATACGCGAGAAGCTCTCTTAATTTTTCCTTGTCCGGATTTTTTTCGAGCATCTCTTGAATATAACTTTCATGCCTTTTCATGTAATCGATCATAATATGTCCATTGTTATAGAATTGTTCTTGTTTTTTATTTGTAAAAATTTTACCATATTCCGGGAAAAAACGCAGGAGCCTTTTTTGTATTCCAAGTCATCTTTGCTCCGCCGCATTTTGAGTTCCGATTCTTCAATAACTTTTAATTATATAATGCGCCTAATCGCTTCCCTCTTGCCGCCTCGTTATCATTTTCAATTTAAAGATGATATAATAAAACCATTCCTTCACATTTTGGTTAGCTATTTTTTCTTTTTACACAAAATTGTTCTAATCGTGCAACTTGGTTTATCATCAATACATCATTTATTTCAATAATTTAGGTGATAAGTTTTATTTTGGCACTTTCTTTGCCCTATGAGTAGTAGAAAAAAATTTTTTTCTAGGAGGTATTAAAAATGAATTCTGGAGATACAGCATGGGTTTTGATGTCCACCGCGCTGGTATTGCTGATGACAATGCCGGGGTTGGCATTTTTTTACGGAGGACTCGTTCGCCGTAAAAACGTCCTTTCTATTTTAATGCAATGCTTTATCATTTTGTGCGTAATCAGTCTGCAGTGGGTTTTGTTTGGTTATTCTCTGGCCTTCGGTCCTGATTTTCACGGAATAATCGGTAATCTGAATTGGGCCGGACTGAACGGTGTCGGCGCTTTGCCGAATAAGGATTACGCCGCCACTATTCCGCACAGTGTTTTTATGGCCTTTCAAATGATGTTTGCCGTTATCACACCGGGTTTGATTATCGGCGCTTACGCGGAAAGAGTGAAGTTTCCTGCCTTCCTGCTCTTTACCATTCTTTGGGCGACGTTTGTTTATGATCCTCTGGCGCATTGGGTTTGGGGAACGGGCGGCTGGTTGAAAAATCTGGGCGCGCTTGATTTCGCTGGCGGGATGGTTGTTCATGTGAGCTCGGGAATTTCGGCGCTGGTACTGGCTTTGTTGCTGGGAAAGAGAGTGGGCTTAAATCATGGGCCTATTCGTCCGCATAATTTGCCTTTTGCTGTTCTGGGTGGAGCACTTTTGTGGTTCGGCTGGTTTGGTTTTAATGCAGGAAGCGCCTTGGCTGCCGATGGCAACGCCGCCAACGCGTTTGTCACCACCAATACGGCGACAGCCGCCGCCGGATTAACTTGGGCGCTTATTGAATGGTGGCACAATGGATCACCGACCATTTTGGGAACGGTTACAGGAGCTGTGGCCGGACTTGTTGCGATCACTCCTGCCTGCGGTTTTGTCAACCCGATGAACGCGTTGTTTATCGGCATTATGGTCGCTGTCGTTTGTTATATTGCTGTTGCCGTCATTAAAGGCAAATTGGGCTACGACGACTCTCTGGACGCTTTCGGCGTGCATGGTGTTGGTGGTACAGTGGGAACAATTGCTACGGGTCTTTTCGCTGAGAAAGCGGTTAATGCGGGTGGAGCGGACGGCTTGCTTTTCGGCAACGCGCATCAGCTTGTGGTTCAATCTTTATCGCTTTTAGCCACGGTTGCCTTTGCTGTAATCATGACCTTTATTATCTTCAAGATTGTCGATGCTCTTATCGGCATGAGAGTTGAAGAGAAAAATGAAATTGTCGGTCTGGATCTGACTCAACAAAGCGAAGCCGCTTACACTGTGATTGAATAGGAGGAAATAATCATGAAACTAATCATTGCTATTATCCAGCCGCACAAACTGGAAGTGGTTAAAAGAGAACTGGAGGCCGTAGGAGTAAATTTGATGACTGTTACCAATGTTCTGGGACAGGGCAGGCAAAAAGGCCATACGGAAATATACAGAGGCGCTAAGGAAGCCGGCGGTCTGCTCAATAAAGTAAGACTGGATATCGCCACAAATGATGAATTTATGGAGCCGACAATTAAAGCGATCACCAAAGGAGCTCATACGGGAGATGTCGGCGACGGTAAAATATTTGTTGTTGATCTTGCCGAATGTGTGCGTATCAGCAGCGGCGAACGAGGCGGCAACGCCATTGGGTGAGGTTCTCTTATGAATAATAAAAAATTGAATACAGGAGAAAATGTATTGGAAAGTTGCGTTTCTGACTGCGAAAAAGCAGTTATCAGTCATGCTTTGGTAAGAACTAAAGGTAATCTAACAACCGCCGCAAAACTTTTAGGAACTACAAGACGCATTCTGACTTACAAAGTTTATAAATACGGAATTAACTATGAACAATTCAAATGTGCGGGATAGCATCTATCTTTATGGTGGAGTAATTTTAAGTTACACTTTCTAAGAAATGATGTTTGTTTTAAAGCCGCTGCAATTTGTCTGAAATAAAATTGCAGCGGCTTTTTAGAAGAGCTTTAAAAAATTTTCCCTGATCAGTTGGGATGAAAAAGGGATTATTAATATGCCTAAACGGCACATCGGAAAAAGCACAACTGCAATAAAAAGACAATCGGTTATTGAATCGGTTGGTTGGGCAGGACAAATCGTTATACTATTTGCGGATATTGTTGGATGCTCGGAAATATCCAATGATGAATCACTCGAAAAATACAACAGGATATTACTACAATTCAGGTCACTGTTTGAAAAAATAACCAATAAATATAAAAAGGAGTTCCATGCCTCCTCTGACGACATTGATTTTCAATCCCAGGTCAGAGGCAATGAGGGTCATTTAATTATCTTCAGGAAATCTCCGGAAGAAGCAAACCCGTATTTATGGGCGGATGTTATTGATACGGCGATAAGTATAGCATTAGATCTTAAACGGAGATGGCTTCTGAGCGAATCCAATAAAGAGAAAATCAACTCCGGAAAACATACTTCCGATATTGCTGTTGGAATTCATTTGGGGCATGCATGGATTAATAAAATCGGCAATAATGAATATCAACCTGAGGGATATGCAATCAATTTAACTAAAAGGGTCGAAAGCCATTCGCGAGAAGGAGCTTTTACACGCATTTATCTGAGCGAAGCCGCATATGATAAATTATATCCTCTGACAGACAAAGCGCCATATACTTTTGATCTTCCGCGTTTAATCAAACCTAAAGACATCTCCCCGGGCTTAAATGTATTTGAGGTAAAGCATCATTTTCTTCCGACAGACTGGGCCGATAAAACAACCAAGGCCTCCAAGTGGAAAACATTTGAACCATCGACAGATGACATTGAAAAAATTGAGAAAGCCCACATGGCGAATCCCTCCAATCTCTGGTTGCTGGAAGAATGTATTATGATGCAAATTCAACATGGATATAAAGAATTATTAAAACAAGGCAAGGAAGAAGAGTTGCGCAATCTTGGAGAAGCATATGGCGAGTCGGTATCCGCAGCCAAAAAAATTGCGACCGGTTCAATGAATGATGCCGTGAATCTTCTTGTCTGCATGGCTTCATATTTAGGAAAGATGGAAACGATAAAGAAGATCAATAGTCCTATGAAAGAGAAATAAACTTTTTCTGCAGCCTTTCTGAACATCACATAATAACAAGTTGCTTTCAAAAATTAATATATAAATTTTTGAAAGCTTACTTGGTATTATGCCCGGTAAACGAACCTGTTATGTATTGAAAGCAACCTGGTATAAATACACCATTGTACATTCAACCATCACATTAAACACAGGACTGTATCAAATTGCATGATGAGGCAGGACTCTTTTGCCTGCCAGCTGATCACAAATATTACCTTTTATAATAATAACTTATGACTTCTGCCGGATCAAATCTTAAGTGTTGGCACAAAGTATGCCCTATATAAAGCCAAAGATATTTCAACTCTATAAAGGAGGGAAAAACAATGGTTAGAGAAAAAAGTTCAACTTCAGTGAAGCCAACTCTGGGATTGTTGGGTGCTACCATGAATGCGATGGCACTCATTGCACCAGGTGCATTTTTATGGATTACATACCAGATGCAGGCCGCGGCTGCCGATCCCAGCGGAGTGTCGGTCGCCACCGATATCTGGGCGGGTATCGTAGTGGCGTTAATTGTTGCCTTGCTCACAGCGCTTTCATACTCGCAATTGGCAAAGATATACCCGGAAGCAGGCTTCGCCAGTGTAACTTACTTTGCGGAAAAGTCTTTTCTTGATCAAGAAGGCGCCAGCAAAAAGGCCGCGCCTACTTCCCTGGCGCGTCTGGCGAAACTAGCCACCGGCTGGTCCGCGCACCTGTTCTACTGGGTCTACCCCGGTGTTATGGTAGCCATGATGGCGCTCCTGATCGGGTATATCTTCACACAATTTACCGGCAGGGAGTTCTCTCCCGCAGGCCTGACAATTATCGGCGCGATCTTTGCTATAGTGACCGGTTTCATCGCCTATCGCGGAGTGACCGGCTCGACAAAAACATCCATCTGGATAAACGTGATACAGCTCGTTACTCTCGTCATTTTCAGCGGTCTGGCTATCTGGTATCGCCTTAGCAACCCGCAAATGGCAACCACCTGGGCATTCAGCGGAGCCTGGGATGTTATTAGACCCCATTCACTCAATGGTGTTCTGATCCAGTCAACATTGGCCATTTTAATATTGGTCGGTTTTGAAAGCTGTACCGCGCTATCTGCCGAAACCAAGGAACCGGGAAAAAATATTCCCAAGGCGATTATCATCTCCTTATTGGTTCAAGGGCTATTTGCGTATCTCTTGGAGTATTTTGCAGCCGGCGCCATGATCAGTGAAAAGTTGACAGCAGCAGCCGCGAAAGCCGGAGACCCTGTTCTTACCGGCATGGCCGCCGCCGCCCAGTCAGGCGCACCCATTGGCGATTTGGCAAAACTCATCGGCGACAACCTGCTTCATGGCATCGGGTTCGGCCTGATGATCACCATGGCGGTCACTGTGGCCATCGCCATCATTGGCACAACCCTGAGCTGTATGAACACCGCTATGCGAATCAGCGCCGGCATGGCGGCAGACAGGGAATTGCCTAATATGATGGGTTTCATCCATACTCGTTTCAGCACACCTCACATATCGCTGGGTGCCCTCATCCTTGTCACCACAGTAATTGCGGCCATCGGTGTCCGGTCGGTAGTGGGTCTAACTGGTATCGCTTTGGCATCGAACTTCGGGACATTTGTGCTCTACGGCCTGACCTGTGTATGGACCATTGTCGCTTTCAGGCAAAGAAAAGATTTCAGTCTGCTCAAGCATGGCATTATACCTGTGCTCGGCGTGATCACCAACGTCATCATGCTGGCAGCCATTATCTATCTCTATTCAACCGGTAACGCCGATGCCAAAGCCGAGGCGGATATCTGCTTTCTGATCGCTGGTGGATGGGCGCTGGCAAGCATCGCCTATGTAGCCATAACGAGCGTAAAGAGATCCTATAGTTTGAAGATGGTTTCTGCCATGATCCGTCCCGAATCGCTCAATATTCTGGTGGATGTCTTGAAGGATGAAGATCTCATTCTGGGTATGACCGTTACCAAGGTTCGTGGATTCGGCCGTCAGAAAGGGCATCTGGAGAAAGACGCTGAACGTATCAACGACAAAATTTCCTTTATTCCCAAGGTCAGAGTTGATCTGGTGGTAAACGATTGGGATGTGCCCAGTATCATGGAAATCATACAGGACACCCTCTTTACCGGCAGTGTCGGCGATGGGAAGATATTCGTATTCGATGCCATAGACGCCATGCGGGTGAGTACCGGAGAAAAAGGCGTTTGTGCAGTATAAAAGGAGTCAATAAATTAAATATTCAACAGCAATTATTAAACTTAAAAGTAGAGGTGATTAAGATGAAAAGAATAGAAGCGATTGTGCGGCCTGGAAAAGTTGGCGATGTATGCGACGCTTTGGAACTGGTTGGTCACCATGGCGTCATGATTACCGAAATTGAAGGCCACGGCAAGCAAAAGGGTTTGGAACAAGAAGTGCGGGGTAAATCATATAAAGTGAGTTTGCTGACCAAAGCAAGGGTGGAAGTGATCGTGAAGGATAGTGAAACCGACAAGATCACCAAAGCCATTGCCGCTGCCGCTTATACCGGCCAAATTGGTGACGGGAAAATATTCATCCATCCCGTGGATGATGCTGTACGGATACGAACCGCCGAACGAGGCGACATTGCCATCGGCTGAGGTTGTCTTATGGATAAAGACAAATTAAATATCAGTGATAATATATTGAAGCGGTGTGTTTTTGACTGCGAAAGAGCAGTCATAAGTCATGCTTTGGCAAGAGCTAAAGGCAACCTATCAGCCGCAGCAAGGCTTCTGGGAACTACAAAACGCATCCTGTCATACAAGGTCCATAAATATGGAATTAACTTTGAACAATTCAGATATGAGGGATAGCAACTAATCTTTATGGCGGAGTTGTTTAAGTTACATTTTTCTAAATTGACAAGTTTTATAACGGATGTTTGCTGATACGATATATTTTATATATGGCGCGGGAAAACAGTTTACGTTGAGTGCAGAATATTGGTGAAGTTGGAGTCGTTTTTAGAAAATATAATTTTTTAAAGGCGGAAATTATTTACCCTTTGTTATCAAGGAGGAAGAAATGAAGAGATTTTGGTTAGTTTTGTTGTTATTGGGGCTTGTCATGGCCTTCAGTGTATCGGCCTTTGCGGTTGATGTAAAAGTTAGCGGCGAATTTGATGTCGGCGGATTGTATTTAGATAAAACCACATTAAATTCCTCAAGAGCATCTTATGATGGTGGACCAAGTTATGATCGCACAAACCCAAGCACAGCATTCTTTTATCAGAAACTGCAAGTCGGGACGGAATTCATCGTATCTCCGAGTCTGAAGCTGGATACGCGCTTTAATGTAATGGAAAGAATATGGGGCGGTGCGAGAACCCCTGCCGGTGCTGATGTTAATGCGAGCGGCACCTCTGCGGGAACTAGGGCGGAAAATGAAAACATCGCTTTCGATCTGGCCTATATTGACTATACTTCACCTATCGGTGAGTTCAAAGTTGGTTATCAGCCCGATTATGTTTGGGGAACAGTTTTCGGAGATAGAAGCAGTGGACCTCCCGCCGGCCAGATTCAGTATTGGAAAAATGTCGGACCGGCCACTATTTTCCTCGGTTACGCCAAAGAAGTGGACAACAGTATGAGTGTTGTCAGTGCCGGCACTATCAATTCAACGAGAACAGACCGAGATGCAGACTCTTACAGACTTGGCGGTATTTATAATTTCAAGGATGGCGAAGCCGGTATCCTTTTCCTTTATGATCGTGATGCGACCAACAGAGGTTCTGCAAGCGGTCCTTACATGACAAACATTTATACGTTAGATCCTTATGTCAAGGCTAAGATCGGACCCGTCGCTCTGCAGGCGGAAGTGATGTACTTTTTCGGCGACGCAAAGAAATGGGAAACCACTAAATATGGAAGTCCCTGGACATCTGCTTCACCCAATGAATCCATCAACGCTCTGAGCGCCTTCCTTGATGCCACTGCCACTTTCGGCATGTTTAATGTAGGCGGCACATTTGCTTACCTCTCCGGCGATGATCCCAACACTAAAGATAAAGTAGAGGGGGGTATTAACACCGCCGGTTTGGATTGGCAACCCTGCTTGATTCTGTTCAATACTGATTTGAATTACTGGTTACCGCCTATTTATGGTCACAGTGATTCCCTGGCCAACGGCGAGATGGCAAATGCCTGGTTCCTCCAAGGCAGAGTTGGCGTGAAACCCATGCCCAAGTTGGATGCCATGCTTTCCGTTTCTTACGCGACAGCCGACAAGAAACCGGATCCAAAAGATTATGGAACAACCTATCCCAACGGCGGTTACGGTTTAGAAGTTGATGCCACCGGCACTTACAAAATCACCGATAACCTGTCTTATATGCTGGGTATCGGTTATTTATTCACCGGTGATTTCTTTAAAGGTTACGATTGGCCCGGCCAAAGCTATAAAACTGTTGACGACTACTTACTTATCAACAAACTGGTTTTTACTTTCTAAGAGCCAGAGCTTTGTTGTTTAACTGTTAATCTAACTCCCGGGAGGGTATGTAAAAACTCCCGGGGATTTTAGTGAGACTCGCTGATAATGAGACCCAAGCTTCAGAAACAAAGTGTACTGAAGCTTGCTGGACGAATTATACCAGGCGCGCAGCGCCGTGGTAAAACAAACGAAGTGAATAACCTAAAGGTCACTATAGGTTTGAAGCATTAGTCAAATCAATGGGAATCAGATAATACAAACGCGGTGCAGCAATATCTGTTAGTCAAATTGATCCCATGAACGAAGCGACGCATGGCTATCCATCGAGCGCAGTTCTAACGGGACTACACCGCACAAGCTGTGTGCTTTATTGGTGGCGGTTCTATTCATCTTGCTACCCTCCTTCTGTCAGGTGATTGGAACCGTCACCGCCCCTCCCGGCTTTGAGAAATACTCATCACGGCGGAATTGGCATCCGCTTTCCAAATAAAAACTACGAAGACAAAAAAAGAACCGAAAAAATATTGTTATTCATTTGCATCCGGTGGCTAGAAATCATATAATGAATTCGAGGCGGACGAAATATTTTAAGTAAAGGTACAATTATGGATCATTTGAATTTACTGCTTAACATCGGCCAGCTGGACTGGGTCTTTAAAGGCAGTTCCAGCATTGAAAAATTGCTGGATAATATCGTAGTCATGATCGCCCGGCATATGCGTGCCGATGTCTGTTCTATTTATATTTACGATGACGTAAAAGGCGAACTGGTACTGCGGGCAAACACCGGTTTCAATCCTGATGTCATCGGGAAAATAAAGCTTAAGTGCGGCGAGGGCATCGCCGGTGCCGTCTTTGAGAACAACGAGCCTGTATGCATCGCCGACGGTTTTACTCATCCCAATTTCCGCTATTTTAAGGGAACCGGGGAAGAACGTTATAAATCATTTCTGTCGGTGCCGATATTCAGCGGTGCGGTGCCCGTGGGAGTAATCATGCTGCAGCGGCAGCAAAACAACCGTTTTGACGATAGCGATATCAAGGCGCTTCAAATAGTTGCCTCCCAGCTTGCTACAGTCTTCGACAATATTAAGATCATCATTTCTTTACAGGGTGCGGCGCCTGGAGAGATTATACGCGTTAAGAAGGAACAACTCGAAGGTATATTCCTCAAAGGCAAGGCGGCTTCCCGCGGCTATGCCTACGCGAAAGCAACACTGGCGGTTGGCGCTGAACGGTTTCACGAGATGGCGGGCCAGACCTTCGGAAAAAAATACGGTATGGGCGACCTGCAGAAAGCACTGGAAAAAACGGAAAAAGAACTGGCAGCATTGCAGAAGGCGGTGGAGGACAAGCTCAGCGATGCCGCCTCCATGATATTTACGTCGCATCTGCTCATCTTGAAAGACAAGAGCTTTATTACGGCAATGACCGCCTCAGTCAAAAAAGGGAAAAACGCGCCCGATGCAGTGATTGCCGCCGGGCAGAAATACATTGCTCTGTTTTCGGCAAGTCCAGATCATTATATAAGAGAGAAGGTTCACGATATCGAGGATCTGGTGATGCGGCTGATCAGGAATCTCGCAGGTAAAGAGGCGAAGTTGCCGCCGGTGCGCCACCGGGTAGTGGTAGCGATCGACCTGTATCCGTCCGATCTGCTGAAACTTTCCTCGGAAGAAGTGAAGGGCATTGTGCTGATGAGCGGAGGCGTTACCTCACACGTCTCCATTCTTGCCCGCTCCCTCCAGATACCCATGGTTATCGTCAATGATCCGGGCATGAACAATATTTCCGACGGCGACCGCATCCTCATCGACGCCGAGATCGGGAACGTCTACATCAATCCGGGCAAAGACATAGTGCGGGAATTTAAAGACCGTATCGACGAACAGACAACAGGGAGCGCGCCGCCTGCCATGAAGCCGGTCACCGAGACAAAAGACGGAGTGCGCATAAAGCTGATGGCAAACGTCAATTTGCTGAAAGATTTGGAACTGCTGGGGCAGTTGTCCTGCGACGGAATAGGACTGTACCGCTCCGAGTTCCCGTTCATTATCCGAAAGAATTTTCCCACTGAGGAAGAACAGTATTTTATTTACCGGAAACTCGCTGAGGGCGCTCCTTCCAAAAACGTCACGTTTCGTACTCTCGATATCGGCGGCGACAAAATACCCGCATACTGGGAGTCGGCGAAAACAGGCAACGCTTTTCTGGGTCTGCGTTCCATCAGGTTTTCGTTGAAGTATAAAGATATCTTTACCCAGCAGATCAGGGCCATTTTGCGCGCCGGTGTTGATTGTGATCTGAAGATAATGTTTCCCATGATCTTTTCCCTGGAAGAGTTCCTGCAGGCAAGAGGCATCGTGATGGAATGTGTTGATGCGCTCAACAGATCAGGCGACGCTTTCAACGGCCATCCGCAGATCGGCATGATGGTTGAGGTTCCCGCGGTGATAGTGATCATCGAGGAATTCGCGCAGATTGTCGATTTCTTTTCCATAGGCACCAACGATCTGGTTCAGTACATGCTGGCCGTCGACCGCACGAACGAAGAAGTGGCGGCGTATTATATTCCCCACCACCCGGCTGTGCTGCGGGCGATAAAACGGGTTGCCAGCGCGGCTGCTGCCAGCGGCAAAGAAGTGTCGGTTTGCGGCGACATGGTCAATAACGCCAATTACCTGCAGTTTCTTATAGGGTGCGGCATAAGGACATTGAGCATGAATCCCATCTACCTGGCCGAGAACCAGAAAATAATCGGCGGAATCGATGTGGCAAAAGCCGAGGCGCTGGCGCTGCGTGTGCTGGCGTCGGGAGATATAAACAGTATCGAAAATGAATTATTTGTGAAACTCCAATTCTGAAAGCGAAGCGTATCGGAATTGGCAAGTTGAACAATCCCGCGACGCGGAGGGTATAATGCACAGCAGCTTGTTGCAAAAAATTTTCCCAAAGTTTGCATTGAGGTTTATACCCGTGATTTCTTCTTAAAAATATTGGTGGCAGAAAAAAAGGCTTATATGCGGGCGCACTATTTTCAACACGTTGAGTTTGAAGGGCTTGGCAGCATCGCATCCTGGCTTGAAATGGCCGGATACGAAATAACAAATACCAGGCTATTTGAGTCGGCAAATTTCCCTGATCTAAAAAATATAGATCTGCTTGTGGTTATGG
This sequence comes from uncultured delta proteobacterium, assembly GCA_963710575.1. Lineage (GTDB taxonomy): Bacteria > Desulfobacterota > Syntrophia > Syntrophales > Smithellaceae > Smithella. The sequence goes on from CAVQAL010000011.1 coordinate 45,668, forward strand.
GCGGTCCGATGAGTGTAAATGATGAAGATGATTTCCCTTGGCTTGTTTCTGAAAAAAAGTTCATTCGTGAAGCCATCAATTCAGGAAAGCCGGTATTGGGTATTTGTCTTGGTGCGCAGCTTATTGCCGGTGCCACAGGCGCCAGGGTTTATCGCAATTCCGTGAAGGAGATCGGCTGGTTTCCAATATACGGGATTTCATCGGAAGACCGGTCTATTTTCAGTTTTCCGCCGACAGTGGAAGTATTCCATTGGCACGGTGAAACATTTGATTTGCCATCGGGAGCAACCCGCCTGGCGAAAAGTGACGGATGTGAAAACCAGGCGTTCCAGATCGGCAAGTCCGTTATCGGTTTGCAGTTTCACTTGGAAACCACATCAAAAGATGCGCGGGAAATTGTCTCCTATTGTCGAGATGAACTGATTTCGGCAAAATACATACAGACGGAGAAAAAAATCCTGTCAGTTAAGCCGGAGAGATATAAATCAATAAATCAGCTGATGGACAGCATCCTTTCTTTCCTGCTACAGAAAAATGGCTGACATTGACCAACCGGACTGGTTATTGAGTGGTTCACTTATTTTTCTTTGTATCAATATCTCCCGGATACATCATTGCACCCGGTCCTCTCTCGCGCGTGCGGACGCGAATGACATCCTCAACAGGAGTAACAAAAATAATGCCGTCGCCAGTTTCGCCCGTGTAAGCCGATTTGAGAATCGCTTCCAGAGCAGCGTCAAGGTTGCGTTCGTTCAAGACGATATTGATTTGTATTTTGGGAAGCATGTTGACCTGATAGGTTCCGGCGCGTCCGACCAGTTGAATTCCTCCCTGGCGGCCATGACCCCGCACCTCAAACATATTCATGCCCACAATCCCTATATCGTTAAGGGCTTCCCGGACATCGTTTACTTTATCTTCGCGAATGATCGCCTCGATTTTTTTCAGCATGGTAAAATCTCCAATGGATAAAAGTTATATATTGTTAAGTTGTCTATGAGTATGATCTTTCTCCGTGGGAGCTGATATCCAGACCCACTTCTTCTTCCATCGGGCTTACCCGCAATCCGATACTCATATTCAATGCCTTGGCCAGCACATAGGTCATCCCAAAGGAAAAAGCGATGGTGACAATAACGGCAATAATTTGAATGCCCAGTTGGGAAGAATTGCCGAAAAATAAACCGTTGGCCCCGTCGGCGTTAACGGCTACGGTTGCGAATAATCCCGTGGCTATAGTGCCCCAGGAACTGGCCATGCCGTGACAGGCCCAGACATCGAGCGATTCATCCAGTTTGCGCCGCTCCCGGAAACGCATTGCGTAATAAGAAAGGGGCGCGGCTACGGCGCCGACAACCATAGCACCCAAAGGCGTAATATAACCGGAAGCCGGTGTCACCGCTGCCAGACCGACCACCATTCCTGTTGCGATCCCCAGGGTGCTGGGTCTGCCGTCCAACGAAGAAAGCAGCATCCAGACAAGACCCGCGGTTGCCGCCGAGGTGTTGGTCGTTACCAGAGCGTTTACCGCCACGCCGTTTGCCGCAAGAGCGCTGCCCGCGTTAAAACCGAACCAGCCGACCCACAGCAATCCGGTTCCTAAAACGGTAAGCGGAATATTGTTCGGTTCCATCGGAACATTGCCGTGACCTTTGCGCGGACCGATGACTAAAGCAAACGCCAAAGCCGAAAAACCAGCGGCAATATGCACAACAGTTCCGCCGGCAAAATCGAGAACGCCCATTTCTTTCAGCCAGCCTCCCTGTCCCCATACCCAGTGGCAAAGAGGGTCATATACCAGTGTAGCCCATAAAAGACTGAAAAGCAGGAAACTCTTGAATTTAACGCGTTCCACAAAGGCGCCCGTAATCAATGCGGGCGTAATGACGGCAAACATCATCTGAAAGGAAGCAAAAAGTTCATGGGGGATAGTCTTGGCGTAGGCGGCGTTCGGCTGGGCGCCGACTCCCTGGAAACCCAGGAAGTTCAAGCCTCCGATCAATCCGCCGATGTCCGAACCGAAGGCAAGAGAATATCCGTAAAGTACCCACTGCACTCCGATCAGGGACATGAAGATATAGCTCAAGGTTAAAGTGGATAGAACATTTTTCCTTCGCACCATGCCGCCATAAAAAAACGCCAGAGCCGGCGTCATCAAAAGAACAAGAGCACAACACACTAACATCCAGGACGTATCGCCTGCACTTATTTGAACACCCATCATATTCCTCCCGTTTTTGTATATTAGGTGATTTAATAGCAATTATCTTGCCACAATATAATTGCTATTAAATACAGCATGTTATGATATTTATAAAAAGACAGGAGGTGCACATATTTGTATATCTTGAAAAATGGTGAAACATAAATGTACCGATTATTGTAAATTACAAACACTGTTCCAGGATCTTTTGAACCAATTCTGGAGTAACGTCGGAGCGTTCACCCAGCGTTACCATGCCGTGCGCCTTGAGCTGTTCCACCACCGGCGGAATGCACGCTGCCGTAAGGCCATAAGCTTTCAGGCGCGTGGGCAACTGCATGCTCTCAAAAAAGGCACGGGTTTTTTCGATGGCGGCATCGATGCGTGTTTCTTCATCCCCCACTGTGATGCCCCACACGCGCTCCCCATACTGCAAAAGCTTTTGGCGTTTGTCGCCCAAGCGCGTCTTGAGCATACCCGGCAATACCACGGCCAGAGTTTTGGCGTGATCCAGGCCATAGAGGGCCGTCAATTCGTGGCCCACCATGTGCGTAGCCCAGTCCTGGGGAACGCCCGCGCCGATGAGCCCGTTGAGTCCTAGGGTAGCGCACCACATGAGGTTTGCGCGTACATCATAATTCTCCGGTTCAGCCAGAGCTGCAGGTCCGTCCTCGATCAAGGTCAGGAGCAGGCCTTCGGCAAAACGATCCTGAATTTTGCCGCCTGCCGGATAGGTGAGGTACTGTTCCAGAATATGTACGAAGGTATCCACTACTCCGTTGCCGATTTGACCGACAGGCAGGCTAAAGGTCTTGGTGGGATCCAGCACAGAAAATTTCGGGAAGATCAACGGGCTTAAAAATGGCAGTTTAGCATTGATGGAACGACGCGTGATAACACTGCCGTTGTTCATTTCCGAACCGGTGGCCGGCAGCGTCAACACGCAGCCCAGTGGCAGGGCCTGAGTGATATTGGTTCCGAACGCTGCCAGGATATCGGCCGGATCGCCCTGATAGGGTATGGCCGCGGCCATGAATTTAGTGCCGTCGATTACGGAACCGCCGCCAACAGCTAACAGGAAATCGATGCTTTCGGCACGCGCCTGTTTTACGCCTTGCATCAAAGTTTCATAGGTAGGGTTGGGCTCGATACCGCCGAATTCTGTTTGGTGATAGCCCTCCAGAGCTTTCTTGACCTCGTCGAGCACGCCGTTGCGTTTAATGCTGCCGCCGCCGTAGGTAATCAGAACATTGGCTTCCTTCGGGATTTCCTTGGCAATAACCTTGATACGGCCTTTGCCGAAATAAATCCGGGTCGGGTTATGAAATACAAAGTTTTGCATCGTTCATCCTCCTCATGATGATTGTATCGGTTCTTCTTTAATACCATTTAGGTTATTAAAGGTCATCAGGTTATATAATCGGGATCAAAATTCGTTATGATCGTCTGACGCGTCTTGTCGATAAGATTTTGAACGGTATCGGTGGTATAGCCGCTGGTATCGATGGGGTCCCCGATGACGATCTGGATTTCTCCCGGCTTCAAGGTAAAGCTCCCCTTACGCATGACGCGCCGGCTTCCATTGATCGTAACCGGCAGGATGGGAATCTTCCGCCGGACGGCTGTTATAAATCCTCCCTTTTTGAATTCATGAATCTGCCCATCAGGCGACCTGGTTCCTTCGGCAAACACCATCACGCTCACGCCCTTGGGTAAACGATCAAATCCCTTGTTGATGCTTTCAATGGCGCTGCTGGTATTGGAGCGGTCAATAAAGATGTTCCGTGAGGCGTATAGCGCGTACCCGAAAATCGGGAGTTTGAGAAGTTCCTTTTTGATGATCCATCGGTATTGAATGCCCAAAGTAGTAACCAGCGTAATAATGTCATAATGTGATTGGTGGTTGGAAATAATGATATACGAAGTTCCCTTTATAATCTTATTCTTGTTTTTTATCTCCGTGCGGACAAAGGATGCGGCAAGCATGATGTAGGCCCAGAGCTTCGAAATGGAGAACGCGAGATTGCCGGTACGGCCCAACAGGCCTGCAACCATAACAGGGATACCCAGGATAATGGTCGCAATTGTTGCCCAAAAACCAAGCCACACAACGCATATTACCTTGTATATTGATTTCATGGCATAATCTCCATTTTACAGGCGCTAATGAAGAAAATATGTTGACATAAAAAATCAATCACATTATATTCACGCCGCTCGAAAGCAGGTTCCCCCAAAAGAACCAGACTGACGGCGTTTTTAAATATTCCTTACTGGGGAATCGTTCAATGGTAGGACAACGGACTCTGACTCCGTTTATTAAGGTTCGAATCCTTATTCCCCAGCCATAATAATATCAAACAGTTAGAAGATTATCCACTAATTTTTTTATTTTCTTGGCTAAAGAATAGCTAAAGAAAAGTTTAACAATCTTCTGAAAGATAAAAATATTTAGCCAGCTACCGCAAGATAGCCGGCTAAATATTTTTTATATTATTTGATTAATTTATTACCTTTTAAAACTTGATAAAATTGTTGTGATATACTTTCCATTAAAATATGACCTATGTCTGTTGCGTTCCATCGGGCATTTAAACAGTGCATAATTTCGTGAATTAAAGCAACTTCTTTTTGTTATCGGGGTAAACTTTTTTAAGTTTTATTGTATTATTTTTAGTGTCACAACACCATCTGTTTGGACATCATCATCTGAAATCGTAAGTGAAATAATTTAATAAAAAAATGGATTGCCAGCACTTTACACGCTTTCACAGACCTGTCAATTGGAAGAAAGATTGCCACTCCGTAACCCAAGGGTCACGCGTTAGGTCGAGAATGACAAATTAATGTTTCGGTTCGAATTGTTTTTTTGCCGACCAGAACGATGGCAGATGTCGCAGTAAATATAGGAGGCTTTTGCGATGTTGCCAGATACGTTTGTGGAATTTTTTGCGCCAGGCGCCGTCGGAATAGAAACGTTTCACATGCTCGTTATAGAGTTGATCCAGTCTCTTTTGGGAGGCAATTCCTTTCGACACAAAAACAAAATTAAGACAATTCATCAGCCGCCAGTCTTCATTAAAAGTTCCTTCGTCTTTTATTGTGCTCCAAAGCGGCGCTCCGGGAAAAGGGGTAAATTTGGCCATGTTCATATCGTCCAGCCCAAGCTTTATAATGAAATCAGAAGTGCGCTTGATTGATTCTTCTGTCTCTCCGGGCAGTCCCATCATAAAAAGTCCTTTGGCTCGCAATCCGGCCCTCTGAATCCGCTGTACTGTATCGTATACATCATCCAGCGATACGCCCGATTTATGCCGTGCGAGCATTTGCGGATCGGCGGATTCAATGCCTAAAGAAACCATGAGGCATCCGGCGTCTTTGAGCATCTTTAACAAATCATCATCCGTGTAGCCTACGCGCACAGCGCAGTTAAAATTAATTCCCAGAGGATAGCGTCTGAGTTTTTCACAAAGTTCAACAATTCGCGGGCGGTTCATTGTAAACAAATCATCGTAAATGTTGACGTGGCGCACGCCGAATTTTGTCCGCAAATATTTCATGTGTTCGTAAATGTAAGCGGCGGAATTGTAGCGGAATCCTTTTTTGAAAACGGAGCGGTCACAGTAGGAACATTGATAGACGCAGCCCCGCGACGTGATCATCGTTGCCCCGGGAGTCCGGACATAGCTGAATAATGGTAAGTGATAATCGCCGGGAAACCCTTTGAGCTTTTCGTAGGCGGGAAAGGGCAGACTGTCTAAATCGGATATTTTCGGACGCGGTTCATTGGTAATAACTTCTGATCCCAGGCGCCAGATCAATCCTTTGATTTTCGCGGGATCAAAGCCGGCGGCAAGTTCAGCCGTGGTTATTTCACCCTCTCCGGCAACAAGAAAATCAAAAGCCGGATAATCCTGCAGAAGCTTTCCTTCCAGCGCGGAAACATGGACTCCTCCGCATACTGTCATGGTATCAGGAGATTGCTCTTTGATTTTTTGCGCAAGGTCGGCGGCGTCGGGGAATGAAGATGTTGTTGCCGAAAAACCGACAATCTGCGGCTGACAGGCTAAAATATCCTGCGCCTGCTTTTGCAAATCAAAAGGAGCTTCTTGTCCAAGGCAATCATAAACGAAAACATCATGTCCCTGTTCCATTAGATAGGCAGCGATGGAGAGAAGTCCCTGCGGCACCATCCGATTGGCAATATCGGTGATATCGCGCTTTCCGGGGAACCAATTGAATCCCCGCGGATGAACAAGAACGATTCGTTTTTTTTGTTGAGTGGGAGCCATTATTTTAAAACTCTTTCTTCCCTCTTTTGTCAGTTCCGCCAATTATAATGATTTTTTTATTTGGATATGTTTATTTATACTAAAATTAATATGGCGCAAAGCAAAAAAATTCCGTTATAATAATTGCTTATTGTTTTTATTAAATATTTTACCCAGAAACAGCTCGAAGTGATACCACTCGAAAGGATGATCAGCTACGAAACGGGCGAGATCGTCGGCATAGGCTTGTGCCGATTCCAGCACCGCCTTTTTTCGATCCACGCGCGCGGCGGCAAAAACCTTCCGGCCCTTGGAAACTTTGATATGGTATTTCCCGGCAGAATCCTGATACACAAAAAAAGTCATCAACAGCGCACCCGTCATCAGAGCAAACAAATGCGGCGTATCCGGCAGACGCGCTTCGTGACCAAGAAATTCCACAGTGACATAACTCTGCTCGCCCCAGAGACGGTCGCCCGTCATGGACACAATGCCGCCCTCACGTAAGAAATTGATTCCTTCCAAAAGGGCAAAGGGCGAGCTTTCTTTATCTGATGTCGTAACTATTTTAATCCCGCTTTGAGCCAGAAATTCTTTTTGCATCCGCTCAATTTGTTCTTTATGTTTCTCGCCCAGATAAAGCAAGACAGGAAGCCCTTTGCGGTTCATCAATTGCGCGGCCAATTCCCAATTGCCGACATGCGACATGACAATAATCGCGCCGGTCTTTTTTTTCACCGCCTCTTCCAGATACTCCCAACCATCACTTGTAAAATCCACTAACTCTCTTTTTTGTAAAAGAAAGTGGTTTAAAAAGACACCGGTAAAATTGTGGTATTGCCTCCAGATGCAAAGCAAATGATACGGCAAGCCTTTTCTCGGGAAAAGGGCGCGATAAAATTTAACACCGTGAGCAACTCGCACAGGAAAAAGAAAAAAATAACCGGTGGCGATAAACCAAGAGAATGTGCGGAAAAACCACAGACCAAAATGCTGCGAAAAATAAGTTGCTAAGCGATAAGAAAATTTTTTCATAAATATCCGTGCTTCGATGTAATGACAAAATTAATGTCATTACCCGGCTTGATTTGGTAATCCAGTTTTTAGAGCTGATCGCTGATCAGCCCTAAATTAACTAATCCTTTTTAGGTTTCTTTTTTTGTTCTTCAGTAACTTTCTTGATAATGTCACATTGCAGGTAAAAAGCATGACCACCCCCAATAGACATTTTACCAACTTTATTCAGCTGTCGTGTTTTCATATCAAAAGAGTACCACACTGATCTTGCAGGAAAATCGCTAACACGTATAAAAAGTATTTCATCATTCCAAGGACACAAATCCACGGGAAAAAACATGTGTGTTGACTCGGTCGGTCGAGGAACAACAATACTATCAACTTGCTCCAACAATTGACCTTTTTCCTGAAAAATAAGAACTTCATCTACAAATATGCCATCAGCCGCATATAGTCTTCCTATGAGATATATTTTTTGATTCTTAACAAAAAGCCTCTCCTCGCCACACAAATTTACTTTTATAAGGGGTATATTCGGTCTTTCAGTCGAATAGATGGTTGTGTAACAATGTTTTTCAGGTGCATCTTTCATAAAATATTTACCGGAAGGATCAGGTCCACAAGATGGAGAAAATGGAAGCTTTTCCGACATACCATTTGCATAATTTGCGTTAACTTTGTTACCAGACGATGTCAGCCACACCACCGGCTGATCTGCGTCATTTAGCCATGTCTGATACCCTGGGCTGTCAATGATAGTTATCGAGCCGTCGCATTTCGCAATTAAAATCTTTTTCTTTTCCTTATTAAGAAATCGCAATGCCGTGCCGTCTGAATTCCTCGATATAATAATGTTATGCCCAAAATCCTGATAGCCGATGTCCTCGAAAAAAGCCGATATTTCTCTTGAGCTATAAACATACAAACCTTTTGCATCTTTCCCATTCATAGAACCCATTCCAAAAGATAGGTTAAAAGTTGTTAACGTCAAAACAGCCACTATTGCCAAGACGATTTCAATTTTTTTACTTATCATATCCAGTCCTCATTTCTTACGTTAGTTTAGTAGATCGAAACAAACATAAAATTTCACCATCAATGCCACAATCTTCCTGGATTCCCTTGTCTCATTTCATTCGCAAGGGAATGACAGATAAGGTGACATCACTACTTCTTCCTCCCCACAAACCATTTCTCTTCGATTCCTTTTGTGTCGGAAGCGGAAACGCTGACGGCAAAGCCCGCCTTTTCCATGAAATCAACAATTTCGTTTTCGCCCCGGAATCTGTTTGGCGTACGGACGATTTTTAATCTGGTTGTTTCTATCCAGCGCTTCCACGGATTTCTTTTGTCCGAAGGAATTGTCGCCCTGACGAGCAATGTGCCACCTGCCTCCAGCTTTGGATCAATCCGTTGAAAAACAATTTGCACTTCTTTATCGGAAATTAAATGCAGCATGTCCAGCATGAGGACGTAATCAACGGCACCATCAACTTCCGGCAAATCGGGGGCGCGTCCTGCTACAACGAAGCCGCGTTTGCCTATGGCATAAGAAGCAATGAGCACGCGGATTTCATCCGGTTCCAGGCCGTAAACTTCAGCCTGCGGATAAATTTCCAGAAGCCACGTCGCGGGAATTCCATAGCCGCAGCCGATATCAATTATTCTGCGGGGATTTTGCACATACTTATCCAGTTCTTTGAACATCGGATCAATCATCATTTTCAAACGGGCGAAAACCCGCGGATAAGCGGCCAGATGCCGGTAACGCGCGACCGTTCGTTTAAGGTGTTCGCGCGAACCAACTGTGAATTTGCCTGCGGGATATTGATCTGAAGAGAATATCTTCTTCATCAGAACCGGCAAAATAAAATACGCTCCAATTAAAGAGTAAAAAATTCCCAGCAGAGAAACAATGCCGATGCTCTTCAGAAGCGCGTGGCTGGCAAAGGCCAAAACACCAAAGCCAATCAAGGTTGTGAAAGAAGCCAGAAACATGGCCAGCTTAACTGTATCCATTTCCGGCAGACTTTCATCACGATAACGTTGATAGAAGCAGGCGTAATAGATGGAATAATTAATGCCCATGCCCATGATAATAACCCACAACATGATGCCGGGTATATCCAATGGATGGCCGATGATTTTCAAAGTGCCCAGGGTGGCGATAAGCGCAAAGGTAATTGGCGCGAGCACGGCAAACGCGACCAGCCAATCCAGGTAATAAATGAACACAATAATTGAAGTCCCGATGCCGGTAATGAGCGCCATCTGAATAAAAATATTCTTTAGAAAATCCCCCAGCTTCTTATTGAACAAACCTACATCAAACAATTTGGCCGATCCGGTGGACCTCAGGCGGGAGAAAAAATCATCCGCGTTGTAATTTTTACCTGGGATCAATAAACTCAGTTGCGTGTATCCGGCCGGACTTTTGGCAATCCCCAGCATTTCAAAAAATTTCTCCGGTATGTCCACTGAAGCGGGATTTTCCTGATAAATAATTTTCCAGAATGGCGCGAAAGCTTCCGGCGCGAAGCCGTTTTCCCGCGCCGCGGCATTCAAGGATCTCTTTAAATCCACCACACGTTCTTTATTCCAGAACGCCCGCCAGGCGGCAAAGTTGCTCTTTGCCGTATCTTGAGATGGAAACAAGACTGACGGCAAAAATACCGGATGGAGTTTTTCTTTTTGCACATCGTTTTTAAGCCAGCCCATCAATTGATTGTTTTTTTTCTGCAATTCTTCAAGGCTTTTTGCTTCCAGAAAAACATAGCATTTGCCGGAAAAGTCTCCCCAGGTCTGTAAAGTTTCCCCTGCCTCCAGTGTCTTTTTGCTTACGGAATTCATCGAGTTAAGATCGACATTGAATTCAGGCCAGGAGAAAAACAACATGATTAAGCCGAAAACAACCGCCGCAACCAGCTTCCATTTTGCGGGAGCGGCAAATTTTTTTATCGCATTTAAAAGAAAGGGATTGCTCTGACGCTCTGTCGGCGGCATGGTCGGAAAAATCAACGGAAAAATAAAAAGAACAAAGATAAGCGCGAAGAAAACTCCAAGAGCGGAAAAAACGCCGATTTGAGCCATGATTTTAAAATCGCTGATCAAAAGTAAAAGAAACGACCCTGCGGTTGTCAGCACCGCCAGAAGTTCCGCCGACCACACGGTTCTTGTTATTTTTCTGCCGTAGGTTTCATGCGTTTGATCGAGGAAGAGCAGATAAGTAATTCCGAGATCAACCGTAAAACCCATAATGGCGCCGCCGAAACCAACAGCCAGCATGGAAATAGATTTAAACAAAAAGGAGCAAACGAAAAGAGCGGCAATCATTCCCACCGTCGAAGGAAGTAGCGCCAGCAGGCCGATGAGCGGGCGGGGGAAAGCGAAAATCAGCAACAGCACGATACCCAAAGTTGTCAGGATTAAGGCCAGGCGGGTGTCGCGTTTGGCGATTGTTTCATTATCGAGCGCCGCCCGGTAAGCGCCTGCGGAAGTTATTGTGTATTTATCTCCCCGCAGATTCTTGTCGGCTTTTAATTCCCGCTCGCAATCTTCAATGGTTTTTTCTATTTTGGCCGCGTTTGCCGTATCCGTGCCTGAGCCTTTGATTTTGGCAATAATGAGAGCGTGCCTGCCGTCTTCGGAAATAAGTTGACCCTGATAAAATTGCGCCTTATTGGCGGGAAGCAGTGCGGACATTTGCTTGAGAATTAGGCCGGAGAAACCCAGTGGATCTTTGGCCATCATTTCACTGCGGCCGATTCCCTCGAGTTGCTCCAGTGCCTGTCGGTTTTGCGCCAGTGCCTCCCTGATTTTATCCGGTGTCAAAAGCGGCTTGATTTTTTGCTCAAGCTCTGAAGCGCTAAGCAGGGAGGGCAGGTCTTTGTTTACATGCGCTATTAGTTCGGGAAAGTTTTTGGCGTCGTCGCCTATGCCGACTTTGGTGAAAAGATTGCTCTTGTCAAGTTTATCGGAAATAATAACCGCCGCTCTGACCAGCTTGTCTCTATCCGCTGATTCACAGCCTAGATCAATAAATAGTCTATCCTGAATGGGTAAATGTTTGATAATAAGGCGCGCGTCGGCCAGCACCGGATCGTTGTTCGGCATTGATTCCAGAATATCCGTTTCGATTTTTAAGTTTTTGGATTCCCAGAAAAAAAGCGCCGCTACAATCAGGGTAACGATAAGAACAATGGGCCACTTTATTTGATATTTATGTAAGGACATACAAACCTTATACCATCCGCGCTTTGAAACCGAAACGGTATGGAAATTTTTGCGTCAGAATGTCATATTTCGAAAATGCTGGCAAGACAAAAAGCCTTGAAGGAATCAGTTTTTCAATTCACTTTTGTCATTCCCGCGAAGGTGGGAATCCAGTTTTCTGTTTTGTCATGTCGAGTATAGCGAGACATCTTGTTTAAGACTTCTCACATGCGTTCGAAGTGACACATTATATATATTTATCTCGGCGGAAAGATTCTGGTGAAAATCAAACGGGTGAAAGTTGAGGAATTGCGCAGAAAATCAACAAAGGGGCGAAAGTGAGAAATTCTTGCTCCGTTGGGATTGTAATTGACACGCACAGGAGCTTCAATAACAGACAGGCCTTTTCTTTTGGCCTGAACTAAAATTTCCACTTCAAACTGAAAACGCCGCGCTTTTGTTTTTAAATTAAGCGCCTCGGGCAGAGGATAGATTCGAAATCCGCTCTGGGAGTCCGAAATATCGGGGCCGCCGGCCGTTCTTACCCAGAAGTTCGAAAACTTCCGGCCGAAACTGCTTGTCCAGGGACATGAACGCCTGTCATGTCAGCTCTGGCCCCCACTACAATCGGCCGGGATTTTTTAGGAATAGCTTTGATGAGTTTTCGCGTGTCTTCCGGATAATGCTGTCCATCGGCATCTACGGTGATTGCCCAATCGGCCACAGCGGAGGCTGCGGCAAAACCGGTCATAATGGCCGCGCCCTTTCCGAGATTTTGTTTGTGCCGCAGGATTTGAATGCCTGCTATTTCTTTAATTTGATCGTAAGTGTTGTCTGTCGAGCCGTCGTCAATAACTAAAACGGGAAAACCCAGGACCTGCGCGTCCTTAATAACCTGCGCCACAGTCGCGGCATGATTGTAAACGGGAATGACAAAAGCAAAACGATTATTTTTGATACTCATATTAATTGTTAATAAATTATTTTTTATCAAAAAATCCAGGCTTGAACAGACTAAGAGCATAAACAATTTTCTTGTCTTCACTCGGCACCTGTTCTTGTTTCTCATCCAATATAGATAAATGCACCGAATACCATTTTGATTTATAAAGAACTGCTATCCAGTAATTCCACTTCCACATATTAATACTCTGGAATTTATCAGGTGTCTTCATCATTTTACCTTGATAACGAAGAATAAGGTTATTATTATAAGGCACGTTGATCTCTTCAACATTTTGAATCAAGTATTCTCCAGAATTTCTTAAATTTTCTAATAATTGTTTGTAATATTCTTTGGGTGTGTTTGTTGACGCTGTTCCAATATTCATTGAGACAATATATTGATTGTCTTTCGCAAAGAGCGGCATGCCTGTTCCGGATTCTAATTCCCATGTTTCCGAATAGGGTAAATATAATACGAAACCATAGTATGGACTGCCAACCGAAATAACGGGATGTTTTTCATGATCAGTACCGGAAACAATAAGACCAGATTTAAGATCTTCTTTAATGTCCTGTCCGGTAAACTGGACTTTCGCTTTGGCCATCATATATGAGTATCGATTATTAGTAGATGCACAACTTAAAAAAAGTAACACAAATAAAACAATAAATACTATTTTCAATAAATATAATTTTTTAAGCATTTTTATTCTCCCTTCTTTGATATTCTTTTAGTAATTTATAAATATCACAAAAAGTAAAATTGTTAAACCATTGTCATACCGGCGCAGGCCGGTATCCAGGAATAAATAAACTGGATTACCCGGTCTAGCCGGGTAATGACAAAGAAGAGATTGCAAAATAGTCTCAAGACTATTAATGCCAAGTTGCATTCAAAAGATAACGCGGCGGCAAGGAGGAGGCGCCGGAGACGTATTACTAATTCTAAAAGTACAAAAATTTAACCCCTTGATATCAGGTCTGATTTTCCGTAAATAATTAAAAACAAACAAAAAACCACTTCTATCTATTCCCGTCTATTCTATCTATTCCTATTCTCTTCCTACTATTCTATCACAATTTTATCACAGTGATAATGGATTAATTATCTGATGTTCATTTTTTTCAGAAGATTAAACATTACTTTCTATAAGGTTGCTTTTCTTATTTTCCCAATTCATACAACCTTTCAAGCGGAAATAATCAAAAAACTGCTGAACTCTAGCTTGATGTGTGGTAAACACTTTAGAAAAATTTTCAGCATTTGGATTGAACGAAAGACGAACAAACAATGTCAACTTCACAAGGAATGTTAAGCCCAGAAGCAACCCGAGATAAGAATTTGACACCTGTCTTGATTTGCTTGGCTCTGGTGATGATCACGGTCATCACCTTTTGGTCCCTCAAGGACTGCGACTTTATCAACCTTGATGACAATGTTTACGTGTATAATAATGCTTACGTACAATCCGGGTTGAATGCGAACAGTATAAAACAAGTCTTTTCTTTTTCTTCTGAACTAGTGAAGAAAAGCGGTAATTGGCACCCGTTAACATGGCTGTCATTGATGCTTGACTATCAAATCTTCGGCCTCAATCCCCACGGCTATCACCTGATAAATCTTCTCTTCCATGTTATGAACACCATACTCCTTTTTCTTGTACTCCGCCGGATGACAAAGAAACTCTGGCCAAGTGCCTTTGTAGCCGCTCTGTTTGCGATACATCCTCTTCACGTAGAGTCTGTTGCCTGGATAGCAGAGCGTAAGGATGTTCTTTCCACATTCTTCTGGATGCTCACCATGGGAGCCTACAGTTATTATGTTGAACATCCGGGGTTTCGGAGATATTGCTTTGTTCTTCTGTTTTTCGCCCTGGGTCTGATGGCGAAACCCATGCTAGTAACCCTCCCTTTTGTCCTGCTGCTTCTGGATTACTGGCCCTTGCAGCGTTTTCAGGAAATAAAACCGGATTACAAAGTTCAGACTGAAGTATTGAAGTCCGTGACTTCCGACAAACAAAAAAAGAAACCAAAAAGGAAGGATGCTGTAAAGGAGATATTGGAAGTTAAGAAACCGGCCGATCCTGAATATAAATGGTCATTGATCTATTCGCTACTCTGGGAAAAAGTTCCTCTTTTTGTTCTGGCAATATTTTCAAGTGTCGCAACATACATCGCACAACAAAATAGAGGATATGTACAGTCTTTTGAAGCGTTCCCCATGATTGTTCGTATCGGGAATGCCTTCGTTTCCTATATCGCTTACATTGGCAAGATGATCTGGCCAAATAATCTTGCTGTCTTTTATCCTCATCCTGAAAAGGTAATTTTTGGGCAGGTTTTTTGGTCAGTATTACTACTGATAGTCATCACTCTGGCAATTTTCTGGATGGTTAAAAAGTCCCCTTATTTGGCAGCAGGTTGGCTATGGTATATAGGTACACTTGTGCCTGTCATCGGTATAGTACAGGTTGGCGGTCAGGCCATGGCGAGCCGATACACTTATATCCCCCTTATAGGGTTGCTCATTATAGTGGCATGGGGTGTTCCGGAACTCTTAAAAAAATTGAACTACCGGAAAGAAATACTTTTTACATTATCTATATTGATTATTTTGTGCCTATCAATTAAAGCATGGACGCAGGTTGGTTACTGGCAGAACAGCATTAAACTGTATGATCATATTTTGGAAGTTACTGATCATAATTGGGCCATTTATTATGACAGGGGTGTTGCCTATGCTGCCCTCGGCAATTACAATCAGGCGATTGAGGATTATAGCATGGCGATCAAAAGCAAATCGGATTATTATCCAGAGGCCTATAATAACAGAGGTGTTGTCTATTACCAACTCGGGAATTGCAAGCAGGCGATTGAGGATTATAGTATGGCGATCAAAATTAACCCGGGCACTATAAAGTCCTATAATAACAGGGGTAATGCCTATTACCAACTCGGGAATTACAAGCAGGCGATTGAGGATTATAGTATGGTGATCGAAATTAACCCGGATTATCTAGAGGCCTACTTCAACAGGGGCGTCGCCTATATCAAGTCTGGTAACAACAGTCTGGGAGTCAACGATCTTAAAGCGGCAGCAAGACAGGGCTCCGAACCTGCAAAGAATTTGTTAAAACGCCAAGGAATAACCTGGTTCTAACCGATCAATGTAACATTTTGAATGTTAATCTTTGATTTTTTCACATATTCCAGAGCGTTTGTTTGTGAAACAAACAAACGATTTCTTCCTGTAATGTTGGTTTTCTTATTTTTTCAATTCATACAACATTTCAATCCCACGATTTGTAATCCACGGGCTCCACCAATTTTCAGTCTATCCAACTGATAAAACCATCCCTTTCATAGCGTTGAAACGCTTTATCCAGCAATCGGGGATTTTTTTCTACTTCGTCAAAATATCGGTTTGCCGCATCAATCAAATCGTTACAAAAACTGACGGCATTCAAAACAATGAATCTATTATGACTTACGGTAAGGTGCCTCTCGGGTTCATCGAAAGTCAGTTCATACATTTTGTTTTTGATCGTAAATTGATGAACCAGACCATTTCGCAGACTGTCGTAAATGCCTTTGGCATTGTATAGACCCCGTGGCCGAAAATACGTATTGATGAAACCGACATATGCCTGCCTGCTCATTCCTATCTCCATGCTTTCGCCCCACCAGAATCCTGAGAGATAGTCGATGCAGCAGGACATGAAGACAAAACCAATCAGCATGTCATCAATCTTGATAGTATGCCTTTTAATGGTATCCAGGACAAGGTAATTGAAGTGAGGCCGAAAATCGTGAAACCAAATACGCTTCCCATCAGGGATGTTCAAATATTCAGAAGCACTTTTCATGATACCCCCATAATTTCACTCCTTACTTTCCCTCGCAAAGACATTACGACAAAGTCTCCAAGTCCAGTGGTGTTTCCAATCAGGGTTTTGACCTACACGAAATTCTTTTACCACATTTTTAGGATTAAGCTATTTTTTATTTCTCACTTCAGGTGTGCATCTGGTGCTGGAGAACAGTAATTAAAGAACAGGTAGAACCTGAGGTAGTATAGAGCATCTTTGAATATTTGAATTGGTAATCCTCAATTCTGGCAACTACTCACGACTGAGACTTTTGGTGAAAGCATCAGAAATCATTAAAAAGCGGTTCCGGCGAGAATGGGCTCCCGCCCAGCTCGTCGGAGCCGGAACCGCCCTTAAAAAATAATTAAAAATATTTCTTGACAAGATATCTGCAATATGTAATATGTAAATTACAAATACATACAGGAGCGGTGATTATGGATAAACAAAAAAAAGAAAGCGTCGTCATTGCAGTGACCATGAAGCAAGATGTTATTAATCGTATAGATACTCTAGCCCTTAAAATGGGAATAAAACCTAGCCGATTAATCGTAAACTTTATCTCAATTGGTCTTGATGAATATAAAGTTTTAAAAAAGGAAAAAATCTTAAAAAACTGCATATTTGTTTTTAACTTATTAGAACAATATGGAATCTTTGGGAAGAAGACCAAGGAAGATGAAATAAAATCTAATCGGGCGGTGAATGTTACTGTGCGAGTATCCAAGGACTTTAATGACGAGATTGATAAGTGGGCAATAGAAACAAAAAGAACAAGAAATAAGCTTATCGAGTCTTGCATAGAGTCCAGCCTCGAAGCATTTAACTTTTTCCAGGCTACGGGCATCTTTACCATAAGCATGGGAATGATAAAGATAGAAAATAACTTTCAGGAGGTATGGGAAAAAAAGATTAAGAAAAAATGGAATGATCGATTTAAAAAAGCGAAAAATATCGGCAAGGAGATGTTTGATATTGATATTGATAATAAATAACGATTAAAAGCGAGAATCCGACCATGCGTCAACATGACCGGATTCTCTTAACCACGTTCCAGAAAGCAATCAGCTTAGTGGGGGCATGATGCACCAGAAGTGATCTTTGTTTAGTATAGCATCACTCCTTATTCTGTCAACAAGCCTCTTCTGGAACGTCCAGAGGGGGCTTGTTGTTATGATTGAGACAAACTATCAGGAAAGCACCCCGACTGCGGCGGGTGGCGACATCAGAGCCATCCCACCGCAGTCGGGCGATAATGTGGGGGCGGGTGGATGCGAGCTTGAAGAAGGCAGTTGTCCTACTCAGAATGGTGATAAAAGCATGGCGGTATCTGTAACACGCCATGCTTCAACCCCATCTGTGATCCTTAAACAATACGGATATGCAGGTAGAGAGTCAGCTAACACTATCAACTCTCTACCCAACACTCTACCTGAAAAAGCTGAACGAGAACATATACTTTTGAGAGTGGTAGAGAGTGGTAGAGAGTCTGCACATACACAGGGTGATATCCTCATTGATAAACTGATCAGGAAGGTAATTGACTGGAGCAAGAATGAAGACTATAATCTCTACCACGGGAAATCAGACCGGATTGAGGGACCCAGAAAGGAGATAAACAATGGGTCTATATAAAAGAGGATCGGTCTGGTGGATGAGTTTTACTCACAATGGCGAACAACTTCGGCGGTCAACGGAGACGGAAGACAAGAAGCTTGCCATAAGGATCTTTGACAAATTAAAAGGTGAAATAGCTGAAGGTAAATGGTTTGAAAAGCTGCCTGGTGAAGATTATACGTTTGGGGATTTGATGGAAAAATATCTTGAAGAATATTCAGCGGTGAATAAGGCAAAATCATCCCATCTCAGGGATAAAGGTATTGCTAAACATCTTCGGGAATATTTTGGAAACATTATCCTGAACAATATAACGTCAAGGCAGATCAGCGAATACAAAGTTAAACGCAGAAAAGATGGAGTATCGCCAGGTACAATTAATTTTGAGTTGACCATAATGAGTCACGCATTTAACATTGCTATGCGGGAATGGGGTTGGGTAGAAAACAATCCTGTTAGTCAGGTCAAGAAAGAAAAGATAAACAATACCATCGAACGATGGTTGACTTTGGATGAGGAAAAGAAACTTCTTTTGGCATCTCCCAAGTGGCTTCAAGAAATTATTGTTTTTGCAATTAACACCGGGTTACGAGAAAGTGAAATTCTTGATATGAAATGGTCGCAGGTAGATTTTGACAGACGAACCATTCTTATTCTTGAACAGAAGAACCGAAGTGTCGATACCTTGCCTCTTAACGAAACCGCATTAAATGTATTGTTGGATAAAAATAAATCTGAACATACTGCTACAGGTTTAGTTTTTTCAAATTCAAACAATGAAAGAATTTGTGCCAGTCACTTAATCAAATCATTTCATGGGGCAATAAGAAAATCTGGTATTGATAAACTCCGCTTTCATGATTTACGACACACCTTTGCTTCAAGATTAGTTCAAGGTGGTGCTGATCTCTTTTCTGTCCAGAAGCTTGGACGTTGGAAAAATACATCTATGGTGATGAGGTACGCGCACCATCATCCGGAGAGTTTACGTTCAGCAATTGAGGTAATGGACAAAGTAGGAAGCGGAATTATCACAAATTTATCACAATAACCAAAAAATCAGTCTGGGAAACAACTTTTAAAGGTTG
This sequence comes from uncultured delta proteobacterium, assembly GCA_963710575.1. Classification (GTDB taxonomy): domain Bacteria; phylum Desulfobacterota; class Syntrophia; order Syntrophales; family Smithellaceae; genus Smithella. The sequence continues at coordinate 64,890 of CAVQAL010000011.1, forward strand.
TAACTGGTTGATTTCACTTGGTGCCCCTGGTGCGAGTCGAACGCGCGGCAAGCGTATTACTAATACGTTGAGGACGCCGACGACGCAGCCAACAAAGTTAGCTGAAGACCGGATGCGCATCCCGTAAGGGAGCGCACAGCAAACAAAGTTTCTTCCTTACCGGTAATTTACCATCTGCAAGGTGGTAAATTACATGCGGCTCGGTATTACTCTGGCAGGAAGGCAACCCCCCAAGTCCCCGGCCCCATATGCGCGCCGGAAGTCAGTGACAACGGTTGAAGAATAATTTCAGCATTCGGATATAATTCCTCAATCTTTTTTTTAACCGTGCCATTCACCCATTTTTTGTTATCGGAATATTCCAGCATTATCATCACATGGGTATCATTTGCGAGCGAAGCAGTAAGTTTTGTCATTGCAAACTTTACCTGATCTTCCTGATTTTTGACCATACCTACTTTTTTTGCCCCTTCGGGGAAAGGTGATATTACCGGTTTCATGTTCAGCATTTCACCGAAAAAAGCGCTGGTCTTGGAAAGACGGCCGCCTTCAGCCAGATATTGCAGTTTATCGAGAAAAATATATTCCTCGCAGGCGTGCACAGATTTCCTGGCAAAAACAACGGTTTTATTCATATCGTTTGTTTCGGCAAGGTAGCGAGCGGTTGCCAGCGCGATTAGTCCCAATCGGCCTGATGCCGCGCCGGTATCCATTATCATAAAACTTTCCTGTTTATTGTGCTCTTTCATCCACTGGAACGCTGCCTGATAATTGCCGGTAAATACGGAGCCCACGCACAAATACAAAACTTTTTCAAATCGCTCCAGGACGCTTTCATAAAACTGATGCCTTTCATAAACGGAAGCCTGGGAAGTTGACACCTTCATTCCCTTCCTCATCGCGCTGTAGAGTTCTTCGGGACGAAAATAAGTTTCCGGCAGGCATTTTTCGCCGATAGTCAGGTAGCTGTTCAGAAGCGTTAGGCCATATTTTTTTGCGTCCTGATTTGTCACGGAACCGGCGGCGTCAGTCATTATGTGCAGCGTTTGGCCATCCTTGGAATGCATGAATTCTTCGATTTGCGAAGCCAGATTGTCATCTTCCCATTTCACCACGCTGCCCAAGTCCATTATTTGAGATCGGACATTTTCCTTGTCTTGAGTGTGCAGATGGATTTTGTAAAAATCACCTTCGGGAATGATAATAACCTCTTCCTGTGTACTGGTGATTATCTTTAATTCGTCAGGGGAATAATGGGGAGCTTTGAGGACAAAATCAACGCAATAGCCGGATTCCGTGTTTTCCTGAAATGACGGCGATATCCGCAGGCGATTTTTAAATGTTTCCGTGATCGGACGGCAATCATCGGGAATGCCGGCGAGCGCGTAAAAGAATCCTTCGAAAAAAATATACATGCCCAGAGCACCCGCGTCAACGACGCCGGCCTCTTTTAACCGGGGCAGTTGTTCATAAGTTTCATGAACAGCTTTTTCCAGACAGTTGATGATTAGTATCCAGTGGTTTGTTCTGTCGGGATTTATTTCCCGCGGTAGAACATCAACAAGAGCGTCAAAGACGCTCAGCATTGTTCCCGGACGAGGATTGTTTACCGCCTGCCACGCTTTTGCTGTTCCTTCTTTGGCGCGGTCCGCCAGATCGGGGATACTTTCCACGGCACAAAAAGAGGAAAAAAATTGTGAGGCGATGTTGCCGGAATTGCCGCGCGCCGATAAAAGAAGTTGATGAATAATTTTTTCTTTGGGCTGATCCATCTGCGCAGTGGAATGAGGCTCACGGAAAGATTTCTTCCGGTGTCTCCGTCGGCAACCGGAAACACATTGATGGAATCAAGCAGGTCCGCCCGGGCGGCAAGACGTTCCAGCCCGGCAATAAAATGATTTTTGTAAAGTTTCTTCCATTTCAGAAACCAAAAGCGCTGCGGATTTCTTCCGGAATGCTGAATATAGTTTCCATTTCCGGAACTTTCACTGTCACCTGCTCCGTGCGGCCGCGGGTGCAGACTTTGCCGTCTGTCGCTTTTCGGATTTCAAAATCAACGATCAGTTTTACGTACGCGTCGACAAGTGTCGCCTTGCAGATAATTTCATCACGGTGACGCAAAGGAAGGATATGCTTGGTCGAAGTTTTGATAATGGGAAAGATTAACTGGTGCTTTTCATAAAAGGAATAAAGATCGATGCCGTTATTTTCGAAAAGCGCCGCCCGCGCGATTTCAAAATAGTTCAGATAATTAGCATGCCAGACTATTTGCATGGGGTCGAGATCAAAAAACGGCACCCGTATTTTCACTTCAAAACTTTTTTGTTTTTCATTCATTATTTAATTCCAAAAAAATCGGAGTATTTAATTGCTGTGCAGATATTTTCAATATCTTTATCCATTGCCCTGTCTTCCACCACCGGCGAGCTGACAGCTCTGATGTTTTTCATGAGCCTGGCCAGAAGCGGCCTCACGCCGATATTGTTTCTTATGTCGCAAGCCTGGGCCGCCGCCAGAAGATGCATGGCCACAACACGTTCCGTCAGTGTGCAAATCCGTTCAGCGTCCCGCGCCGCGATGGTTCCCATGCTGACCTTGTCCTGATTATGAGATTCGGTAGAGCGCGAAAATGAAGCCGCCGGCATGGTTGCCTTCAGAGCTTCCGCCGTCAGGGCGGATGCGGAAATGGACATGGCCTTAAATCCATGATGCAGGCCCGTTTTCTTATCCGCGATTTTTTACCAGATCACCCGGCAGTCCCCTGCTTAAATTCGGATTAACCAAAAGCATTATCTGGCGGTCGCACATATCGGCGACGGAAGCCAGCGCAGCTTTCAGTCCGTCCATGGCAAAAGCAATATGTCCTCCATAAAAATTACCGCCCATAAGAACTTCGCCCGTCGCGGGATCGAAAATGGGATTATCGTTGGAGCTGTTGGCTTCAATCTCCACCCATTTCTTTATCCAGCTCAGGCCGTCATATAAAACACCTATCACCTGCGGGGCGCAGCGCAGTGAGTAAGGATCCTGCAGCGTCTCCAAAGCATCATCTTCCAATTGACGCGCCGATATCTTGGTTTGTAAAAGCTGAAGAATCCGGGCGGCAACAAACGCTTGGCCGGGGAATGGTTTGGCCTCCGAGATTACCGGATGATAATGTTGAGCATTGCCCTTCAGAGCATGAACAGAAAGCGCTGTAGCGTAAACCGCGGCGGATAAAATTCGCCATGGCCTCTCGACAGCCAGCGCGGCTATTCCTGTCATCGTCGTTGTGCCGTTAACCATCGCCAGCGGCTCTTTTGGCAAATATCGGTATGGTTTGAGTCCCCGCCTTCTTTAAAGCCTTCGACGCTGGGCATTATTTCGCCCCTGATAAATCACTTCACGCTCGCCCATCAGACAGGCTCCGATATAAGACATCGGTGTCAAATCACCGGACGCGCCGACCGAACCTTCGCAGGGGACATCGGCGTAATCCCATGAATTAAGAAATCGGCCAAATGCTGCAGCAGAGCGACGGACACACCGGAATAACCGCGCGCCAGACAAATAATACGGCACAACATGGCCGCTCGCGTTTCTTCAATGCCGATGGGATCTCCCGTTCCGCAGCCGTGAAAATGGAAAATGTTCACGCCATTTTTCAGGGCGATATCCAGTGGCATGCGTTTGCCGCATGATTTGCCGTAACCGGTCGTAACGCCATAAACGGGAACTCCTTTGCGCATGGATTCCATGAGCATATTCTGTGTTCGTTTCCATCATCCTTACAAATTTGCCGGATTTACTTATTTGCACGGGTATCCCGTATCGCGCTACGGCGATAATATCATCAAAACTGACATTGCTGCCGTCAATAATTACGGCGTTTTTGTTTGCGTTTTTTTTCATCAGCTAATATTTCCTTTCCTGCTTTACCGGTTGGCGCACGCGCGGCTTGTACGTGCCATCCGCCTTTTCTTTATCCATCACTTTTTTCAGCATCTTGAACATTTTATAATTTTGCGGCTCTTCCTCATAAAATTTATCCCAGGCATAATAATAAAGCGAATGCAATTCTTCCGGGGTCAATAGTTTGGGCTGAAAAACAACTTTTCCGCAAGTGTAATCATTCCAGTCGTAAGAGAAAATTCTTCTCGTCATTATGCAAATCGTCAAAAGTCCGGGTGTGCGGGAAAGGAGTAAGCACGGTGAATTCCGCCATATCCAGATCAACCTCCAGCAGAAAATCAACCAGCTTTTTTATGTAATCCTCGGTGTGATAATCAAGCCCTAGCAGAATGCTGCCTTCCACGGCAATGCCATAATCGTGATAGCGTTTGATACGGTCGCGGATGAAATCAGACGAATCGAAAATAGCCTGATACACAAACCAAGCGCCGGCCTGAGCGGCTAGATCCAGCACCTTATCGTCATCTTCAATGGGATGGCAGCACCACTTCTTTTTCAGCGGAATCATTTCTTTGAACAACTCCATTTCCCAATTGTTTATCCTGCGCCAGCGAATTATCCACGATAAAAAGCCTGTTGTTGTTAATGCTGGCCATTTCTTCGACAACTTTATCCAAAGGGCGGGGGCGGAAACTTCTGTCCCCCCAGAAAATTAACGCGCAGGGATAACAGTTAAACCGGCAGCCGCGGGATGCGTGCACCAGATCGACCATCTGCACGCCACGATAATTATACATCTCGTGGTTTAAAATACTGCGTCTTGCTGTCCCGACACTTTCAATGGCCGGAAAATCCTGCATATAGTTATAAACTTTTTGGAGTTTGCCGTTTTTAAAATCCGTAAATACCTGCTCCATTCGGCCTTCGGCTTCTCCCAGAAAAACACAATCGGCATGTTCCTGTGTTTCTTCGGCGTGCAGCATCGTGGCGATACCGCCGAACATAACCTTGATGCCTTTTTCACGGAAATTATCGGCTATTTCCCATCCGCGTTTTATTTGAGCGGTAAGCATTACGGAAATGCCGACAAAATCTGCCGCCTGATCAAAGTCAATCTCCTGAATGTTTTCATCAATAAATTCCACATCCACATAATCAGGCAGCGCGGCGGCAAAAACAACCGGCCCATGCGGCGGCAGAGTAAACTGCGTTTGCCTGTCTAACTTTTCCCATTTCGGATAAATCAATTTAAATTTCATGCTTATTCTTTTAACCAATCATTTATTAATGGTTTTCCAAATACTTTGCGCTGTTTACAATATTTTATAATTTCCGCCAATAAAAAATCCGTCTTAGATTATTATGCCCAATTTTATGGATTGCCGAAAATCAAATACACATAACTTCCGCCGAAAGAAATTCCGGCGAGAACCGCGTTATTGATTTCCAGGTCTTTTTTTTCTCCGACAACAAACGCAAGCGGCCATAGAGGATTTGTAAGTCCCGCCACGGGTGGCAGAATATTTTTTTCCATAGAAAGCGCCAACGCGCAAGCTCTGATGCCGCCGCTGGAGAAACTTTCTCCTGTTGCTCCTTTGAGCGAGGTGATTAACGGTTTTTTCTCCGAAGAGCCAAATATTTCTGAGTAAGCTTCAGCCTCTACGGCATCGAGAATCCTGCAGCCATTAGCAGCCGCAAAAATAGTTTGTATATCGGTTGTAGCGTTGCCTGCGTTTTTCATAGCGCGGCTGAATGTCCGTTTTATACCGTCTGTATTTTCCGGCCATTCGGTCGGTTTTGCCGGTGATGAGCCCATGCCGGTGCCTTTAATTTCGCAATAGGGCTTGCGTCCTCTGGCTATGGCTGATTGCAGGCTCTCCAGACAAATTATTCCGCAGCCTTCTCCAACTATTGCTCCGTTGCGGTCTTTATCAAAGGGGCGGCAAGCTTCCTGCCCCCCGTTTTGAGGCGAAAGGGCGTGAAATTTTGTCAGAGATTCATAGTAAAATTTGGATAAAATGTCCACCCCGCCGGCAAGAATAAAATCAGCGGTGCCGCGCCTGATTTCCGCTATGGCATAAGCAATCGCGGTTTCGGCGGAAACCGCAAAATGGGTTACAGTTGTGTTAACGCCGCGAAATCCCAGCTCGATGGAAGTATGACCCGCGGGAGCATTCATGACGATGTTGGGAACCAATATCGGATTGACGAAAGCTGGGCCTTCCGTAAGCAATGTGCCCGCGAATTGGGCAGTTACATCCGTCGCGCCGAATGCTGTGCCCAGCATAATTCCCACGCGGTCACGGTTTTCTTGTGTAATTTGTATTTCCGCGTCTTCCAGAGCCATACGCGCCGAGGCCGCCGTCATGAGAGATATTTTATCCATCCGCCGCATGTTTTTCAGGGAAATAAAATCCCGCGGATTGAAATTGGTAACTTCCGCGCCCAGATGTGAGGGAAAAGAACTGGTATCAAATGATTTGATTTCAGCAATGGCGGTTTCGCCTGAAAAAAGCCTCCGACCAAATTCTTCCTTGCCAATTCCTAAAGGAGTTACCATGCCGATACCGGTAACAACTACGCGCTTCGCGTTATCCATCTGGCTGTTTTTTATCCATGGACAGCGCCCCTTTCGGAATACTTGCCGAAAATTACCGTAGTGTTGTTTCCTCCAAAAGCGAACGAATTGGAAAGAGCAGTGCGCAGATTAGCTTTTCGTGAACCGGAAGTAACATAATCCAGATCACACAGAGGATCTCTGTCTTTATAATTGATCGTCGGCGGTATAAAACCATACTGCAATGCCAGAACGGAAACAATGCCTTCCAGCGCGCCGGCGGCTCCTAATGTATGCGCGTGCATAGATTTGGTGGAACTAACCGGAATGGAATAAGCGCGCTTGCCGAATACCTTCTTAATTGCTTTTGTTTCCATAACATCGTTGACCGGGGTGGCCGTGCCATGTGCGTTGATATAATCAATATCGTCAACGGAAAGGTTGCTGTCTTTGAGCGCCGCCTGCATGGAGCGAACAGCGCCGGAAGCCTGTTCATCGGGGGCAGTCATGTGGAAAGAATCGCAGGTAATACCATAGCCCAACATCTCGCCATAAATTTTCGCGCCTCTGTTTATAGCGGCATCCAACGGTTCCATGACCATTATTGCTGCCGCCTCGCCTAGCGAGAGTCCGGTACGATTTTTGTCAAAAGGCCGACAAGCTTCCGGAGTCAACAGATTTCAGCGCGTTAAAGGCGGCATAAGTAGTCCGGCACATAGGTTCCACGCCGCCTGCAATCATGATGGACGCGTGACCGTCAAAAATCATATCTCGCGCGTAGCCTATGGCTGTGGCGCCTCCTGAGCAGGCGGTCATAAAAGTTGATTTCGGTCCCGCAAGGCCAAATGTGGAGGCAATGCGATCAGCGGAAGAAGCGCAAAATAATGCGGAGAGTTTGGAAAACTTTGCGTTCTTGCCGTTTTTTTTCAATAAATCATCGTAGAAATTTTCCGCTTCCAAAAGTCCTCCCGCGCCGCCGCCAATGACCACGCCCATTTCTTCTTTTAATTCATCCGGCAGAGGATAAAGCCCGGCGTCGTAAAGGGCTTCCAGTGTCGCGGCAAAAGAAAGCATATCCGCCCGCGACATTCTCTTAGTAGAGAAATTTCGGGGAATATAATCACGAGCAGTAAAGTTTTTGATTTGGCCGCCAGTTTGACTGCGGAATCCGGTTGTATCAAAGAGGTCAATTGCCCCTATGCCGCACACGCCTTTCCGCAGCGCACGCGCAAATTCAGTCACATTATTGGCGATAGCGTTTAATGTTCCTAATCCGGTGATGACAATACGTTTTCCCAAATTAAAATCCTGTCTTCATAAAACCAACAAGTGTGTCATTCTTACGCAGAATGTAATCCAGTATAATCAAGTATTTCCTGAATTCCGGGTCAATTCCGAAATGACGATATAGAAGTGTTTTGCCGGTCTCCTTTCTAATCTTTTAAAACTTAAATTGATGAAGGTAAAAAGTCAAACAAATATTGCTGGTAGATCAATTTTTTCGGGATGAGCTATTTAAGCACAAATACTGTAGGATAAAGTTATTTTGACATCAGATGAGAAGATGGACTGTGAATTATACTTACTGAAAGAAGTCGGTCGGTATTTTTCTTTATATTGTAGATTTCAAACGATAATGAAAATGAGATATTTAATTTAAAATGTGATACAAATATATGATGAAGAAAAGCTCAAAATACTTTTAAAAGCATCTGATTCTATGGATATAAAAATTTTCTATTCCAGATAAAGGGATAAAACGAGAGAAAGAAACAAGACGTTTCATCGCCATTTGCTGTTCGACATGATAGAAGAGAAATGAACTGGATTTCCCATGCATTAGCGGGGCTGCTTTGCCGACAAAAAGAACGTTTTGATTTAGAATTGGAGTAAGGTAAAAATATGCACATTCGTTGCAAGGTAATAATTGTTTTATTGCTTTTGAGCTTTTTATTGCCCGGCAGTGCAATTTGTGAAGAAAAACCTCTCGAAAAGCCTCTATGGGAACTAGGCGTAGGTTTGGGGCTGCTCCAGATACCTGATTATCGGGGCTCGAACGAAAACAGGCTGTATCTTCTGCCATATCCTTATCTCATTTATCGCGGCGACTTTTTAAAAGTGGACGAACAGCGCGTTACCGGACAGATTTTTAAAACAGATCGGATCTTGCTGGATTTCAGTGGCTATGGCTCTGTGCCGGTAAAGAGTTCCAATAACTCCGCCCGCGCCGGTATGCCGGATCTGGATCCAACTTTTGAATTAGGGCCGGCTTTACAAATTAAGCTTTGGGAACGCAAAGAAGATAAGTGCAAATTAGATTTGACCTTGCCGGTGCGAGCTTTTTTTTCCACGGATTTTTCTTCCGTGCGTCACGAGGGTTGGGTGTTCAGCCCACGAATTAATTTTGCAAAAGATGATTTAATTCCTGACACCGGATTAAATCTGGGAATATCCGCAGGTCCCATGTTTGCCGATAGCGGTTATCATGCTTATTACTACACTGTGGAACCGGCATACGCGACAGCAACACGCCCCGCATATTCGGCCGGCGGCGGATACAGTGGCTCAACGCTCACCGTTGGTTTGGGCAAGGCGTATGAACAATTCATTTTAAATGCCTTTGTCAGCGCTGATTTTCTTCAGGGCGCATCATTTGAAGATAGTCCTCTGGTGAAAACGAAAACTTCCATTATGAGCGGTATCAGTGTTGTCTGGATTTTCTTTAAATCAGAAAAGACTGTGAATGTGGAAAAATAAAAAATGAATAACGCAGAAAATGAATTCGAATTTAGGAATATTTGAATATTATATACCATTTCTAAATCAAATATGATATTGAGCCGGCCAAGCGGAAGCGACAAGGAATATTTTTTTACATATGTTGAGGGTACTGACAATAACGCCAACAAAAACAGCACTTTGATTTATCAATGGAATAAGCCGGATAAAAAAATTGAGGTATTAAATGAGTCAGATTGAAGGATTGATCGGTGAACTTAAAGTTAAAATTATTCAGACACTCGGGCTGATTGACGTTGGGCCTGAAGACATCAAAGACGATGTCTCCGCTTGTCGGCGGCGATATAGGAATTGATTCCATTGATGTGCTTGAGTTGGTGATGATGATTGAAAAAGACTATGGCGTTAAAATTGAAAGCAAAGAGATGGGCGTCAAAGTTTTTGCCTCCGTGCGCGCGTTGGCCACGTACATATACAATAATCAACGAAAAAAATAAGCTTACGACTTACATAAAAAATATGACCTGTTAGCGCTTTATACATGTTTTCTCCCATTATGAAAGTACTGCTAATTTCGGCAAATACTCTGAAAACGCCCTATCCGGTATATCCGCTGGGACTGGATTACGTCGCCGGTTCCTTGGATTCCCGTTATCAAACTAAAATTATAGATTTGAATGATTTTATCAACTCCGATGAGTTAGGTACATTGATTCGGGAGTTTTCCCCCGATTTTGCCGGAGTATCGATCAGAAATATTGATAACACGGATGTAATAAACTGCCGCGGTTTTCTGTCCGAATACCAGAATTTAATGCACCAGATAAGAATAAATTCAGAGGCCAGAATAATTTTAGGCGGCAGCGGTTTTACGATTTTTCCCGTTGAGTTCATGCAGGCGCTGGATGCCGATTACGGTATTGCCGGCGAAGGTGAAAGGTTGTCTCTGCTCCTGGAGGCGCTGGAAAAAAATGCAGACGTCAAATCTATCCCCGGTATTGTAACCAAAGAAACCGCCAGCATTACTTACGAACCATGGGGCGGCGTATTTAAAAGACGTTTTAATCCGGCAAGTCCGCATACACAATTTTATCTGTCCTACGGAGGCATGCTTAATCTGCAAACAAAAAGAGGCTGTCCTTTTCATTGCAGCTACTGCACTTATCCTCATATTGAAGGCGGCCGGATGCGGTTTTTTCCTCCCCGCGAAATAGCCTATAGCGCTCGCGAATTGCAGGATGCCGGCGCTAAATATATTTTTATCACGGATTCCGCTTTTAATGCCAGTTATGATCACAGCCGGCAAGTTGCGAAGGCCTTTATTGAAGCCCGCGTGTCCGTGCCGTGGGGAGGTTTTTTTGTTCCCACTGTCCCTCCATCTGATTATTATAAGCTAATGGCTGATGCCGGACTGAGTCATGTGGAATTCGGCACAGAATCATTATCTGAACCAATCCTTACCAATTTACATAAACCTTTTACCACTCGCGATGTTTTTGCCGCTCATAAAGAAGCTCTCGAGGCCGGCCTGCACATTGCCCATTATTTTCTGTTAGGCGGCCCAGGTGAAAACAAACAGACTCTTCAAGAAACATTGATTGGCCTGGATCGTTTGGAGAGGGCGGTTTTTTTCTTCTTTTGCGGAATCCGCATTTATCCGCACACCGCCTTGTATGATGTTGCTTTGCGGGAGAGGTCAAATTACTGCCGGACAAAATATATTGTCGCCTGTATTTTACCGATCGCCGCACATATCCGTTGGGGAGATTATGCAAACGGTGGAAAATCACGCCAACGGTCGTTTGAATTGGCTTATCGGCGCAGGGGAAGCTAAAGCAACCCGTGTTTTGCCCAAGCTCTATAAACGGGGATTAACAGGACCTTTGTGGGAGTACCTGATTCAATAAAGAAGATTTCTTAAGAGGTTATCAATGAAAAAGAGGTTGCCGTTTTGGAACCCGGCTCAAGTCATAGGGATAATTCTTTTATCTGTTGCTGTGGTAGTTTTTTTTATTAACTCCTTGTTGGCTGCCGCTGTTGCCTTTTTATATATTATTTTGTGTATAGCAGCTTCTTTTTTCCCGCAGAGCAATTTCTTTCTGTCCGTAATCAGTCGCGGCAATACAGGACAAAATTCGGTTGCGCTCACTTTTGATGATGGTCCAACGGAACCGACAACAAGACAGATACTGGATTTGCTGGATAAGTATTCAGTGAAAGCGACTTTTTTTGTTTCCGGTGTCAATGCTTTGAGGCATCCTGGTATAATCAGGGAAATAATCGCCCGTGGCCACACAATTGGAAACCATTCTTTTAATCATAATCCATTTATGATGCTTAGAAGTTATAATTATCTTTATCAGGAAATATTCAGGGCTCAGGAAGTGTTGAGAAAAATGGGAATACAAACACTTGCCTTCCGTCCGCCGGTGGGAATAATTAATCCCAAACTGTCCCCAATTCTGAATAAATTAGAGATGTTTTGTGTAACCTTCAACTGTCGCGCTTTTGATGCCGGCAATCGCCGCATGAAAAATCTTGGCTCCAAAATACTGAACAAAGTGAAAGCCGATGATATTATTTTGCTGCACGATGTGCCGCCGCGCGATAAAGAAGACGACGTTATTTTATTGTCGGAAATTGAAACCATACTGGCGGGGCTTACTGTTAAGGGTCTAAAAGTTGTGCCTCTTTCCACTTTAATCAACAGAGAAGTAATGATAATTGAACGGTAAAATTATAAATATCTTTCATTGACCTTATAAAAAAAATTTTGATTGAAAAAACAATCAATGATATAAATTTTACTTTTTGGCGTTAATTTAACTTTGACGTTAACCAATGGGGTACAATTTGTTGGAAAGTCAATGGAGTTTATTAAAAGAGATTAAAGTAACTAATCATAATTATATTGAAGCATTAGCGGATGTGCCGGTTGATTCTCCTTGGTTTTCAGGGCATTTCCCCGGTGAACCGATTCTTCCGGGAATAGCTTTAGTTTATATGGCCGAGCAGGCCATCATCCAGGATGCATTGGCAAAAGGTGAGCACGTTCAATTGTACGCGCTGAAAAGAGTGAGATTTACCCAGCCGGTGCGACCGGGAGAAACTTTATCGCTAAATATATCCGGTGAAGAAGCCGGTGAAGAGATTTTGTTTTCCTTTAAAGTGGCGAATAAAGAAAATATTGTATGCAGCGGCGCAATCGTTGCAAAAAAGATAAATAAATAAGTATAGAAGGAGGATAGTGATGCCTGCAAGTCACGATATAAAAGGCATTATCCGGCATGTGGCCGAAATTATTATTGAGGAACTTAAATTGGAAGACGTTACGGCGGAGACATTTAATCCGGATATGGATTTGGTGGATGAACTGGGCATCGATAGTATGGACCTGGCCACTATTGCTTTAGTCCTGCAGGATGAATACAAGATTGTGATAGACGAAGACGATTATCCCAAGTTGAAAACCATTCGCCTGATCGCTGATTACATTGAAGAAAAAATTGCCGCGAAAAATTAAGTGATAGAAGTTAATTGTCTATGCCTGTTAATAATAAAGCATCGCTGGAATCAGCCAAGCCGAAATTTTCCGAACTCTTAGCCCAGCCGGAAGTAAAAGCGCGTTGGGAAAAAGTCAGGAAATATTTTTTTCTGCGGGAATCAACTTATGACATGTCTAACCGCTGCAATATTCGCTGCGACGGTTGTTATTATTTTGAAGGAGAAAAACAGTTTGCCAAAGAGATTGGTGACGTTCAAGCATGGCGCAGGCTGATGCAGGCCGAAAAAACCCGCGGCATCACTTATGTTGTTCTGGCCGGAGCTGAACCATCACTTGTGCCGGAACTGTTGGATGTATGTTATCAGGAAATGCCGCTGGGCAGTATTGCCACCAATGGCTATAGAAAAATCCCGGAATCAGTCGGCTACAAAATACATATTTCCGTTTGGGGTAATGACGAAACCAGTCTGCGGATCAGAAAAGCTAAGGATCTTTTAAAAAAACAGATTGAAAATTATAAAAATGATCCGCGCGCGGTTTTTGTTTACACTTTTACGCGGGAAAATATTGATGAGGTAAATGAAGTTGCCGCACAGCTTGTTGCCCATGATTGTAAACTGACTTTTAATGTTTTTTCTTCTCCGGTCGGTTACACAGGAAATCTGCGGCATGATGATGAATCTCTCGGACGGACAAAGCAAACGATGATAGCGCTTTTGAATAAATATCCGCAGAATGTTCTTTTTTCCGTTTACAATGCCGTGGCGCATACTCATAAAAAAGGTCTGCACGATCTTTACAGTTGTTCATATCCCCGCTGGAATTCTTCGCAGGATATCGGTCTGGGAAGGTCTTTCCGGCAATACAGAACGGATCTTAATTGGGACAGGTCGGTTGCCTGTTGTGTGCCGGATACGGATTGCGCCGATTGCCGTCATTACGCCGCCGGTTCTGCGGTCGTCACGGCGCGCCTTTACCGGCATGTGAATAACGCGGATACTTTCAAATCCTGGCTTGATTATGTGGATACTTATCTTGCGGTCTGGGTCATGGGTTATGAAAAAGGCGAAAATCTTTGCGCGGAAATTATAAATCCGCCACATGCGGCGATAAGTTAAGAAAGTCATTGCCGACAAAGACAGCGCTTTAATTGCTATTGATGCATGTAAGGACAAGTTGATGAAAACCGTTAGTACATTATTAGATAAAGACTGGCACGAAAGATACAGAAGAATTTCCAGCCTTAATATCCGCAGTTCCATATACGATGTGACCAACCGCTGTAATTTGCGTTGCAAAGGCTGTTTCTTTTTTTCTTCGGGGGAACATCAGGCGGCCCAGGAAGAAATGAATATAAAAAAATGGGAAGATTTTATTGATTGCGAAAAAGCGCGCGGAGTAAATCTGGCGATTTTGATCGGCGGCGAGCCGACTCTTTGCATGGATCGCGTCGAAGCTTTTTACAAGCGCCTGCCCACATATTGCGCCACCAACGGTCTGATCAAAGTTCCCCGGGAAAAATTCCCCGACTTGATGGTGGGGATTTCACTTTGGGGAAGCAGCGAAGATGAAAAGATTCTTCGCGGGCGCGATACTTTTGCTATTTCCAGTAAAAATTATGCCGGCGACGCTTACACTTATTATCTTTATACTATAACGCCGCCGCAGGTAGGAAAAATTGAACCCGTAATTAAACGAATTGCCGATGTCGGTTTAAAAGTGCATCTGCAACTTCTATCGAATGATGAAGGTGTTAACGGATTTTCGTGGCGCGAGAGCGAACTCAAAGATTTACGCTACGAAATGGACGAAATGCTGGATCTTTATCCGCAGACTATAATTTCCAGTAAATATTATCACGAAATTATCACCACCGGCAGGATGATGAAACGTACCTTCGGCTGGAACGAATGCCCATCGGTCACCGAATCTCTGGACAATAGAACACCCCGGCCCCGACGTCTGATCAATTTTTCCCGTTGGGCGTCCGATTTAAAAACAGTTCATCGCTGCTGCACATCGGCAACCCGTGATTGTTCCACCTGCAAAGATGGCGCGGCGCACATGAGTTGGATAATGGTCAACAAACGGGAACATATGCGCTCGACCAAAGATTTACAGGGCTGGATCGAAGTTTACGAAATGTTTGCCAAACTATACCACTTTATTCCTTGGTAATATCCGACATTTTTTGATATAGACACTACCAATTCTAAATCAAAGCGCTATTTTTGTTGGCATCGTTGTCGGCTTCCTCGACGTATTTTTAAATACGCCTCGTCGCTTCCTCCTTGCCGCCTCAATATCATCTTTGATTTAGAAATGGTATAATATTCCCGGTTTGCTTTGGGGTTTCATACCAGTGATATCTTTTCTAGTGATGCAATTATGAGTTCAAAGAAAGCTCTAATATTAGGTTATGATGCCGTGTCTTCTTTAGGAACTGATCTGGAAGCCCAATGGCAGCGTGCCATAGCTGGAGATTGTGGAATAGGAAAGTTGACCAGATTTCCGCTTACCGCCGATTTTCCGGTGCGTGTTGCCGGTGAAGTTGCGGAAGTTGATTTGCGTCTATATCCTTTTCTACAGCCCAGGGATTTGGCACATTGGACATCGCCGATCTTTAAATATGCTCTTCTTGTTGTGCATCGGGCTCTGGAAAACAGCGGAATTGTAATTGGGCCGGAAATCGCGCCGCGAGTGGCGGTTACATTCAGTACGGCTGTTGGCGGGCTGGACGCGGTACTGCAGGCTGATCGTCTGATAATCGCGGAAGGCAAGATGCCTCATCCTTTCACCAACCCCAATTCCTGCATCAATATGGTCGGCGGCAAGGTCTCCATCCTCACGGGCGCAACAGGTCCAATATGTTCGACTATTACAGCTTGTGCGACGGGAGTAACTTCTTTGATTATAGGCGAAATGCTGTTACAACGTGATATGGCGGATGTGGTTATTTGCGGCGCTGTTGATTTTCCTTTGGTTGAGCCGATTGTTGCCGGATTTGCCACTATGAATGGCGCTTATCGTCCGAAAGAAGGACAGCCGGAAGAGCCGCCGGAAAAAACGAGCCGGCCTTTTTCCGTCAACAGGCGTGGTTTTGTAGTTTCCGAAGGCGCCGGTTGCATTATTTTGGCAACGGATGAATTTGCCAAAGCGCACGGGCTCAAACCAAAAATGGAAATGGCCGGATGGTCAATGACTTCCGATGCCAGTCATTTTGTTTCACCCAATTTGACAACCGTACAAAGATGTATCAAGGAAACCATTGCCAACAGCGGATTACAGCCGGCGGACATCGATGCGGTCAATGCGCACGCAACATCCACAAAAGTAGGCGATAAAGTAGAGGCTGATGCCCTGCATAATATTTTCGGCAAAAATGTTCCGCCTGTATCGGCGAACAAATCACAACTCGGCCATGCGATGGGCGCGTCCAGCGCCATTGAAGCCATATTGGCCATGGAAGGGATGATGAAAGAAACTTTGCTTCCCACGATAAATTATGTTCCTGATCCGGGAATTGTTATTGACTGTGTTGCCGAAGGCGCCAGAAAATTGAGTCAGGAATTTGTGCTGAAAAACGCATTTGGTTTCGGCGGATGCAATTCCTGCATGGTTTTGCGCAGACTTGTATAAAAGCTAATGGTCGTAATATGAAAGCTCCTAAGAACAGAAAAGTATTTGTCGTCGGATACGGCGCGGCCACCCCGCTGGGGAGCACCTTTGAAAAAACTTGGAAGCGGGCGGTAAAAGGGGAAGCTGGTTTCCGGAAGGTAACGCGTTGTAAAGTGGAATCGGCCTGCGACATAGTCGGGGAAATTCCAGATTGGTATCCGCTGGAGCTTGATTTTACCGACGCGAAAGAAGTTTATAACTGGAACGCTGCTTTTGTGATTTTAACGATGGCTGTCTGCAAAGAGGCGCTGCAAAATTCAGGAATTTCCATTGATGACCAAATTGCTTCTCGAATGGCTTGCCTCATCGGTTCGGCCCTCAACGGATCGGATGCGTTTCGCATAGCCGCGCACGACTTGGAACACCGCGGGCCGCTCAGGGTCAGCCCTTATTTGCTGCCTAATTTATGCGCGAATCTTCCCGCCGGCAAAGCGGGAATGCTGTTAAAATTTACCGGGCCGATTTTTTCGCCGCAGGGCGCTTGCGCTTCCGGCAATCACGCCATCGGCATCGGGGCAAGAATGATCAGGGATGGCGATTGCGATTTTGTCCTGGCCGGCGGCGCCGACGCGCCGATTTTACCGGAGCTGATTCACGGGTTTGCCAATATGAACGCAACGATCAAGGTCAATTCCAATGATCGCGCTTATGCTGATCCGGCGCTGGCATCGCGTCCTTTCAGCGTCGACCGCAAGGGATTTGTCCTTTCGGAAGGCGCAGGCGTGGTCGTTCTGGCGGCGGAAGAAATGATTAAAGCTTACGGACTAAAACCCCGGGCGGAAGTTTTGGGTATTGGATGGACTTCGGATGCCCATCATTATACCAGCCCCAATGTTTCAACGATTATCCGCGCCATCAGAGAAACGATTGAGGATGCCGGCTTGAAACCGGAAGATATCCAATATGTCAATGCTCACGGCACTTCCACGCCTAAAGGTGACAGCACGGAAGTAAGGTGTCTGCGGGAAGTATTTGGCAAAAAAATAGAAAAGATTCCTGTATCCTCAAACAAATCGCAGTTGGGGCATACGCTGGGCGCGACCGCGGCCATTGAGGCCGCTTTAACCATCGAGGGAATGAGAAAAGGCATCATCCTGCCCACGATTAATCATCTTCCCGATCCTGCTCTTGCGGATATTGATGTTGTGCCTAATGATGCCCGCAAACAAAAATATGAAGTTGCTCTTTCCAACGCTTTCGGATTCGGCGGAACAAATTGCTGTGTTATTTTCAGAGGAGTGTAAAAATGAAACCTAAACCGTTTAAACCGGAAATATACAGTAATGATGAACCTTACGTGCGCGACCTTACGACCGGGTTTGTCTGGCATCGGTCGATATACCGGACCTTGTACGTCGATACGGATCGCTCGCAAGTGGTTTATCATTCCAATTATCTGCGTTATTTTGAATTTGGACGGACTTCATTGATGCGTGATGTCGCTTATGCCTATAAAGAAATCGAAGAGAGCGGCTATGTTTATCCGATTTTCGATTTGGGCATCAGCTTTTATCAGCCTTTGTATTACGACGATTTAATGTACATACATACGCGGCCGGTAAATTTGGAGCGGGTGCGTTTGCAGTTTGACTATGTTATCACACACGCGGAAAAGGGACATATAATCTGCATCGGCTTTACAAAGCATTGCGCTTTAAATTTGATGGGCACTCCGGTGGCCGTCGATCCCAAAACGGTTCAATTATGGAAATCGTTCCCCAGTTAAATCAAAAAATACGGTATCCTTGGAATATTGAGTTATACCCGTATCTGCATGACCACCATTTCGAAGGAAAAGTCATTCTGCCCGCGGTGGAAGTTTTAATTGTTCTGGCCAAAGTTGTTAAAATCAATTTTCCGCAAGGAAACATCGGTTATCTGCACAAGGCGCGCTTTTCCCGTTTTTTATCAATCGCGCCGGATACTCGGCGCCTGGCGGTATTTGTTGATATGGAAACTACTGGTGATGGCATCCTTGTTGTATCGCTTTTAAGCTCGGTAAAATCGAAAACCGGTACAATCAGCCGCACAGTCGAACATGCCCGCGTGGAGTTTGTTGCCGCTGATTCCACTCTATCTTCCGCGCCTACTTTTCGTGTTATGGAGAAACTGGAAGGAGATTGTATCAGTGTGCCTTCGACAACAATTTATCGTGAACTGGTGCCTTTTGGAACGTCTTATCAAAACATTGTTGGTGATTTATCAGTTTCGGCTAAAGGAGCTTTGGCTTATCTTTCAGGCGGGGGCAACGAGGCGGATGAAGACTTGCTCGGTTCTCCATTTCCTCTGGACGCGGCAATGCACGCGGCTTGTGTTTGGGGGCAGCGCTTTGGCGGCATTGTCTCCTTTCCCATAGGATTTGAAAAAAGAGTGATTTATCAGAAGACAAAAAAAGGAGGCGCCTATATTGGCCGGATTGTGCCGGTGAAGGTCAATCATGAATCGCTGATCTTTGATGCCTGGATTTATGATTTAGATGGTATATTGTACGAAAGCATCAGCGGTATTCAAATGCGGGATGTGTCGCAAGGCCGCCTGCGTCCGCCGGATTGGATAAAGGTATAACTTTAACAAATGGGAAAAATATTTTTAATCTATCTTTTTGCTTATCTTGCCGGTTCCATAAATTTCGCCATTATATTTTTTAAACTAACCGGCAGAGAAGATCCCCGCCTGAGTTTCAGCGGCAATGCGGGAACAACAAACGTTTACCGTCAGGCGGGATATTTCCGGGCGACGGTAATATTATTACTCGATATCGGCAGGGCTTTGGGTGTGGCGGCTGTGGCCGTGCATTTTCTGGAAGGGAAATATTTGACCTGGGCGTGTTTTTTTCTTGTCCTGGGAAACAGTTTTCCCTGTTTTCATGGCTTTCGCGGCGGCAAAGGCGTGGCCAATTATCTAGGCTTTACAGCCCTTATCGTGCCGTGGGCGGCTCTGATTGCCGCAGCAATCTGGCTTGTTGTTTACGGTATTGTCCGAACTACTTTCATTGCTTCATTTTTTATGATTTTTACTCTGGTTTGCGGACAGGCTTTTATTCTTGACTGGAATTTCAGCGCGGTCACCGGCGCACTCGTCACATTTCTGCTTATCTTGTTTAATCACAGAAAAAATATTGCCAACTATCGTAAAACCCCCAAGCCGCTGATGCCATGTCGCATTAAAAGGATAATAAGGCGGTAAGGAGGATTCCCCCTGCATTCGCCGGATAAGCATATGATGTATTACCAATACGTTGAGGAAGCCGACAATAACCCGGGCACGTGTGACCTTCAGGTTATTATGTTATACGGCATGCTGTGCTGCCAACAAAAAGAACGCTTTGATTTAGAATTGGTATAATGTATGTCATTGTTCGTGCCGGTGAAAAGCGTCCAGATTCAGAATGGTCGGCTTGTTCCCAAGGATAATGTTTTATGATTCGAAAAAATATTGGCCAATACCTTGCAGGAAAAAAATATATCAAAAAGATACTGGAGAATCCGGCGGATCTCAGTGAATTCAAGGAGCGTTTGACACCGCGATTGACTATCGGATTGATCTTGATTGTTTTGAGTTTTATCTTAGGTTGGCCGATGATAGCCTCTTTGAGCGTTCTGGCGGTTTGGATTCGGGAACCGCTGCTTGCCATCATCGGCTGCCCGGCGGCCTACGCTCTTTCCTGTGTGGTCTTTATTTTCGGTGCCTGGCTTTCACACACACCTCACTACATGGGGATTCTGGCGAGATACGCCATACAAGCCTTCTTTAGAAAATTACTTTCCTAATACCAATTCTAATAACAAGTTGCTTTCAAAAATTAATATATAAATTTTTGAAAGCTTACTTGGTATTATGCCCGGTAAACCAACCTGGTATAAATCAAAGCGCTATTTTTATCGGCGTCGTTGCCGGCTGCTACCAAGGTCTCGAAATCCCGGTAATGATCAAGTCTCCGACTTCCTGCACAGGGCCTAAAGGCGTAACGTCAGCAAATTGCCTACTCAGTTCACATTTAATGTATTGGGCATAATTGGGTAAGCCGTACATTGGTCATTACCCTCAATGCATTTTTGAATGCCGGGATCCAAATCCTACTTTTTAATAGAAGGATTCAGCGAGAAGCTGGCCGTTTATCGTCCAGCAGTTGCTCAATCCGATGGCGGTCAATTTTGCCGGTGGCTGTTCTGGCTATGGAGGAAACAATTTTAACGCGGCTAGGGACAGCATAAGGTTCCAGCATATCCATAAAAAGCTTTTTCAAATGAGTTTCAGTCAGGTCGCAGGCAACAACTGCCGCAATGACATTTTCCCGTCCCTTCTCCGTGGGCAGCGCCACAACAACAGCATCGCTGACGGTAGGCAATGTTTTTATTTTATTCTGCACATCCAGCAGGTCAACTCTTTTTCCTGCAACCTTAACAACACCATCGGCCCTGCCCAGAAGAACAAAACGGTTATCCTTGTCTTTATGGGCTTCATCCCCGGTCAGACAGAAGCCATCGGCATCCCGCTCCATTTCCGGCGAAGCAAAATCGGATTTGACGGACAACCTGCTGCCCACCAACTTCCAGTTTACAATATCAAAAGCCTTCCAGCTATCCGTATACTGGCTGATACATCGTGCGGCAATGCCGCCGGTTTCAGTGGAACCATATATTTCCGTGATTCCCAATCCTGTCTTTTTAAGAAAATGCAAACCATCGGGGCGATTCAGGACGCCGGAAGAAGAAAACGCGACTTTAAGCGAAGGAACTGACAAATTATCAACTTTAAGGGCGCGGTAATGAATAGGCACACTGACCAGTACAGTGGCTTTATGTTTGTTGGTAGTGGAAATGATTTCTTGCGGAAAGGTGTAAATATCCGGCAGTACACTCGCGTTGGCAACAAGAGGAACCAAAACGGAGAAAAGCAGTCCGTAAATATGGTAAGGCGGAACGGTGGCCACAAAAAGGTCTTTATTTGATAGTGCAAATATTTGATTCAAATAAAAAGCTTCCGCAAACAAATTACGGGGGGATTTAGACCAGACTTTCGGTTTGCCCGTTGAGCCGCCGGTGAAAAGACGTAAAAACGGCTCGTCCGGATGGCGAATTAGTTCAGGTTTGATGTTTTCTATTGAGGCGGGAAACGGTGTTATTATTTCCACGCCCGCCGGCATTTCTTCCGGATGATCGGTTATGGCAAAATCAAAACCAGCGGCATCATACATTTCCGCCAGAGCATGGGAGGAAAAGGAATAGGGCAGGATCAGTTTGCAGAAACCGGCAAGCGAAGCCACTATGCAAGCGGCGGCGACCGCTTTGTTTGTTGTGCATAGGCAAAGAGTTTTCTCTCCGCCGCGCCGTGCCAGAGTTTTTTTCAGGCCAGCGGCCAATTCAAACATATCGCCATAGCTGCATTCGGAAAAAGTAAAATCTTTATGATAAATAGTTTTGGTCGGCGTCAGAATTTTTTTATATAAATTGATAAAAGAGTCTTTTTTTGTGTCGGTCATGCTTAGATAAATTCCATTAAATATTTTCTATTAGTGAAACTCCAATTCCGAAAGCGAAGCGTATAACCTAATAACCTAAAGGTCACTTCGAGGTCACGCGTCGGAATTGGTAAGTTGTAATGAGACCCAAACTTCAAAAGCGAAGCGAATGGAAGTTTGCTAGTCGAATTATACCGCATAAGCAGGTGTATAATACCTCGCAGCTTGCTTTGGGATTCATACCCGTGATTCATTTACCGCAAAAAGAGGAAAAAATCACTTATTTTAAAAAGAGGAACAATTCTTATTGACTTCCATGCGGTTTTTTCATTAATTATATAAAAATTTTCTAAAAGTTGCCTATGCTTAACATTGATATTGAAAGTTTGATTCCCCATCGGGAGAAAATAAAAATTATCAGTGGAATTCTGGAAATAAAAGAAACCACTGCTATCGGCACAGCTGTCGTAAATCCCCATTGGCCTCTTTATAATGGAGACTCGGTAAGTTCACTGGTTTTAATTGAGGCCATTGCCCAAACGGCAGCCATTGTTGAGGGCTACAAGAGAAAGCAAAAGGGAAAAGATGGCGTTAAGGGGTGGCTTGTCGGCATCAAGAGCGCCGAATTTAAAGAGGCACAAATTCCGGTAAAAACAAATTTAATTATTGTGATTGAAAACAAGTATTCGTTTGATAATTATGGAGTAGTGGAAGGGATTGTTAAAGCCGGCAATAAAATCCTGGCTACAGCCACTCTTCAGGCTCTGCGCCTGAATGCAGATAATAAAGAAATTATTTTTTAGAGAGCACAATGAGAAGATAGATGAGAAAAAAACGGCATGGCGCGTTTGGACAAACCGGAAGAGGTAACAAACATTATTCGCTTTTTGTGTTCGGCTGATGCTTCTTATATAACAGGACAGGTAATAGGTATTAATGGCGGAATATGCTGATGCAAACTCATCGCAATTTATTTTACTTTATTTTTATTCTCATCGCCATCCTGTTTGTTTCAAGTTCGGCAAATTTTGCGGGGGCGAATGATTTTGAGCAACTGCGCAGGGAATCGGCCAACATCAAAACCATTCAGGCTCATTTTGTCCAAAAGAAATCCATGAAAATTTTATCCAGGCCTCTTATCTCGGAAGGCCATTTTTATTTTGCCGCTCCCGATTCTTTCCGCTGGGAATATTTTAAGCCTTTAAGGAGTATCGTCATTGCCTACAACAATAATGCCAAACGTTACATTGCTTCCGGCGGAAAAATGGTGGAGGACAAAACCGGCGGCGCACAGGCAATGAAGATAGTGCTGGGTGAGGTCGCCGGCTGGATGAGCGGCAAGTTCGACCAAAATCCCTCGTTTGCGGCAACTATTAATGATGGAGCAAATACCAGAATCACGCTGACGCCCACGGAAAAAAGCATGACCGGCATGATTGAGAAAATTGAGATTACCCTTTCTAAAAAATCAGCCACCGTTAAGTCTGTTAAAATTATTGAAAGCGCAAATAACTTCACTCAAATAAATTTCGACAACGTGGAAATCAATAAAGCAATTAGCCCCTCAGTATTTCAGGATGCACAATGAAGAGAATACCTCTTTTAATACTAGCAGTTTTTCTTTTTTCCTGCCAGACATTGCCTTTGATCAATTCACCTGTTTCTCCGGCGGAGGAAAAGGCTTTTACATGTCCATCTCCTTTTTTAAAGGAAAAGTATCGTCTGGTGCACGTCATAGAAACACGCGTGGCCGGCACAACGCAAAGCGCGATCATCGGCGTAACTTTGGCTGATCCTTCCACCCGCTTTATTTCCTCCGCCATCATGACCGCGGAAGGAATGGTTCTGTTTGAAGCCGAGTCCGGTCCGGGCGCCCTCAAAGTCACTCGGGCGCTGCCTCCTTTCGATTCCGCTGATTTTGCGAAAAATATGATTGAAGACATTAAACTGATCTTTTTTGCGCCGGAAGGAAAAATCCAAAAGAAAGGCAATCTTCCAAACGGAGCAGCGGCCTGCCGCTATCACGAAGAAAACGGTGATTGGATTGACGTAATTAACAATAAATCGGAAGGGACGGCAATTAAACGTTACTCATCAGCCGGCATTCTGAAACGCCAGATAAAGTTTAACAATACGGCGGTGAAAATTTATCAGAGCATTGAACTGCAGGCAAACGAGACATTTAATTATTCGCTATTGATGACGCTCATTGAAGCCCAACCGGTAGAAAGCGATTTGATAAAAAAAGAATAATTCCAGGAAATTAAAAAATGAGAAATCCTGCAGAAGGTAAAAATATTGTTATTATCGGCTCCGGTGTTGGCGGGCTGAGCGCGGGAATTATTTTGTCGCTTTTGAATTTCCGCGTAATGGTTGTGGAAAAAAATCCGCAGCCGGGCGGCTTGATGCGTTCTTACCGCCGTTCGGGATTTGATTGTCCGGTCGGTGTGCACTATGTCGGCGCTCTGGGCAAAAACGAGCTTTTAGGCAAAATGTTTCATGTTCTGGGCATACCGGTTGATGAACTATTTACCCCAATGGGACAGGAGGGCATCATCGACCGTTATATTTTTGATGATTTAATTTTCGATTTGCCCACAGGCATTGATGCGTTGGAAAAAAACCTGAGAAGCACTTTCCCTGAAGACACGGCGGCTTTGGACATAATCATAAAAAATTTGCGCGAAATTTCCCGGCGCATGATGGCCCCTTCGTTTTTGCTCAACCAGGGCGATCCTTTTCAAAACATGGACTATTATAAATCCATGGGAGAATTATTAGATACTTTTCAAGTCTCCGCGCGATTACGGGCGGTATTATCCATGCCCTGCAATCTTATCGGCGTGCCTATTAACGACTGTCCGGTCATTTTCCATCACATGGTTTTAGCCAGCTATTTGTTTTCTTCCTGGAGATTGAAGGAATGCGGCAGCAAGATGGCCGAAGTGTTTGTACGACATTTTCAGGAGTTGGGCGGCTCGCTCATCCTGAATAACGGCGTCAAAAAAATATCTTTGGTTGAAGGCAAAATAACAGGAGTAATTTTGGAATCAGGAACTGATCTTTCGGCTGATGCCGTTGTTGCCGCCATACACCCGAAGGTATTGCTCCAATTACTGGAAGCGGACACATTGCGCCCCTCCTACCGTCAGCGAATATTGGGATTAAAGGAAACGGAAGGGGTTATTGCGGTTCAGATAAGCGTGGATGCTGCGGCGCATCCCGAAATCAATCATAATATTTACCGGCTTCATAGAGACGAAAAAGGTATTATCCAAAATGGAGTGTTTTACCAGTTGCGCGGCGGCAATTACCATGGCTCTAATCTACTTTCTATTATCACGAAATCATTATACGGCGAGTGGAGCCAGTGGGAAAATACGGTTTCCGGCCGGCGCGGCAAAGACTATGAAGACAAGAAAATGAGCATGGCCCATAATCTCTTGCAGAAAGCGCAGGAAATTTTTGGAGACTTGAAAGACGCCCGGATACTCGATGTTTATACCCCTCTAACTATCAGGGATTATGTAAATGCTCCTGAAGGCGCCTGCTACGGTATAATGCGCTCATCGCAGCAGTTGCTTAAAGTCGCTTCTTTAAATAATATTCCGTTACCCGGCTTGTGTCTTGCAGGACAAAACGCTCTGGCGCCGGGAGTATTGGGTAGTATAATGGGTTCTTTTAACGCGGCCAGGCAAATTATCGGTGCTGATAGATTTGCTCAGGAAATTAAATGGAATGTTTAATCCCGGGCATGAATCCGAAAACAAGCTTTGGGGTATTGTACACCTGCTTATGCGGTATAATTCGACTTAAAAACTTCACTTTACTACGCTTGTGAAATTTAAGTCTCATTAAAACTGGGGACTCATTAATATAAAACATTGAAAAGCAACACAATATTTGCTAAAAGCCACACAATCAAATTCGGAAAGTTAAATCCAAATCTATGACACGTCAGGAAATCGAACGCGAAGTAAAAAAAATTTTTCTGCAGGAGTTTGAAATTGAAAACCCCGGCATGGATGACGATCTGCGGGAGACATACGAATTCGACAGCATCGATGCGATTGAACTTTTATTGGCGATAGAAAATTTTCTGGGTTATGAGATTACTCAGGAAGAAAAAAAACAAGCCATAAATATTCGCACGATCAATCAGATTTGCGACTATATTGAAAAGATCGCCCAAACAAGAAAACTCTCACCGGTAATGAAATAATTTATGGAACGCAGAGTAGTTATCACAGGTTTGTCGGCTATAACGCCTATTGGTCATGGAAAAGATCAAATAGTGGAAAGCCTGTTAAAAGGCGCCTCCGGCGTAAAACCATTGCGCGAAGAGGAGTTCTTCAGCCGCTATATTCATTCCCGTGTTTATGGCACTGTGGATTATTCCATCGATTATGATTTTAAGAGAAATCACCGCAAGACCATGGGGCCTGTGGCCTATTACGCCTGTCAGGTGGCCAAGGAAGTTCTGCAGCAATCCGGGCTTACCGAGGATTTTATAACATCCGGAAGATTGGGAGTGGCATTCGGCTCTATTCACGGTTCTCCGACAGTGCAGCGAAATATTTACCGCATTTTTTTCGGAGCCACCGAAAAATCAGCGGTGCAGGGAATCGGGGCCGTTGATTATCTGAAATCAATGGTGCATACAACGGCTGTTAATATCACGAAGATGTTCGGCATTACCGGCCGCGTCATATCTTCAGGAACCGCCTGCACAACAAGCTCTCAGTCGATAGGCTATGGTTACGAGTCCGTCAAATTCGGCATGCAGGACGCCATGCTCTGCGGAGGCGCCGATGAATACGATACGACCACAGTGGCTGTTTTTGATAACCTGCTGGCCTGTTCTACAGCGTTCAATGACGAACCGAGCAGAACTCCCCGCCCGTTTGACAAATTGCGCGACGGGCTTGTAGTGGGAGAAGGTGCAGGCGCGGTAATGCTGGAAGAATATGAATTTGCCAGAAAACGCGGCGCGAATATACTGGGCGAAGTCATCGGTTTTGCCTGCAACAACAACGGCGGCGATTTGATTTTGCCGAACTTAAAAGGAATAACCAATACACTCAAGCTTGGCGTGGAAAACGCCAAAATTAATGCTCAGAATGTTGATTTGATCAGCGCCCATGCCACCGCCACAAAGATGGGCGATATCATCGAAGCGCAAGCCATCAGCGAAGTCTTTGGCGGCAATCCTTATGTCGTGGGTTTAAAAAGTTATACCGGACATACAATGGCCGCCTGCGGTGCCATTGAAACAATTATGTCTCTTTACATGATGCGGGAAGGCTTTATTGCCCCAACATTGAATTTGGAAGAAGTTGATGAGCGCTGCACGATGATTAAGCACGTGCAAAAAATATTACAGCAGCCGGTGCAAACAGCGGCAATACAAAATTTCGCTTTTGGCGGCGTCAATACCATCTTACTGATAAAAAAATTTTCCTGAGATGAAAATGTCTATTGTCCGATTTTTTCAGCGTATAATTGATTTGTTCATAACATTAATTTTGTGGTTTTATTTTCTTTTCGGTTATCTGTTTATTTTATTGTTTTTGTATATCCCCGCATACATTTTTGCGGAAAACCGCGCCACCGCGCTGCAATACTTAAACCACGTTCATTTGAAAAGCTTTTTTATGTTGACACGATTGCTTATTCCCCACACAAAATTTAAAATCCCCAAAGATGTGCGGGAAATCCATTCATCCATCGTTGTTTGCAATCATTTATCCTATCTTGATCCTATTTTGCTCGTATCGCTTTTTCAGCGGCAGAGAACGATCGTAAAGCATACTTTTTTTCAAGTTCCCATCTTCGGCTGGTTTTTAAAAAATGCCGGTTATATTTCTTCCGGGGCAAGCGATACGCTTGGGCCGGCAATGATCAATAATCTGGAGGCCATCAAGGAACATCTGGCATCAGGAGGAAATTTATTTGTTTTTCCGGAAGGAACCAGAAGCCGTGACGGAAATCTTTTACCCTTCAATAAGGGCGTTTTTTCTATTGCCCGTTACTGCAACGCTCCGCTAAAACTTATTTTTATTAAGGATACGGATAAACTATTTAAACCCGGCCATTTTCTGTTTAACACTCGCAATTTTAATGAAATTCAATTAGAATTAATCGGTTCTCTGGAACCGGATTACAAGGGCAATACTTTTTCAATCTCCACGGTCGCTGACCAAGTCAGAAATCTTTTTGAAGAAAAAATTATAAAGACTAAATCAAATAAAATCGAGACGCCAAACCCAGCCTAAAGGTAATCCCATTAGAAAAGATGAAGCTTTTACACGCCGTTCTTTCTATTTTGAAACAAGGCGATTGTTTTAAATCCGGACGCCTTTAACCGGCACGAATGATGACATACATGCGACGTCCCCTTTTTGCCCGGCTTTTCTGCTTCCAGCTATTTCTTGACAGTGCGTAATACTCATAATATTATAGAAATACGATAAAGAAAAAACGATTGATCAAGGATACCATGAAGAAAGAGACGAATGGCTGGGATTTTTTTGATCGCTTATACTGCACTTCTCTGCAAAAACGTGAAGATCGTCGCAAGTCGGCGCTCAAAGAATTTTCAAAAGTAGGACTGGCTGACAGAGTTGAGTTCGTGATTGTTGAACGGCATCCGTACAATATTGAGCAGGGAGTGTATGAAACCCACATGATGTGCCTGCGTAAAGGGTTGGAGGCAGGTGCGAGAAATATCGTTGTTTTTGAAGACGATGTAGAATTTGACTGTTTTGATCCAGAACGATTAAGAAGTTGCACTGAATTTTTGAGACAACATCCAGAATGGAAAGTTTTGCTCCTTGGAGCTTTAATTCGCTCCAGCCGTAAAACTACTAATCCATGCGTACAGAAAGTTCGTTACCAGAGTCTGGCTCATGCCTACGTTTTAAATCGGCATTACGCAGAAACTTTAGCATACGAGCCATGGCAGAATATTATTCATGATACCCTCTTTCGGCCATTGACTGATGATGTCTATGCAATTTATCCTATGTGCGCAGTTCAAAATAATTTGACCTCGGATAATGACAAGTATCCCACGCTTGTGTTAATCCGACGCTTGTTAGGCGGGCTTAAGCGTATTCAAAAAGCAAATGAATTCTACCATCGGCACAAAATTTGTATTTATGCCGCGCACGTTATTGTTATTTTACTTGTGCTGTTCGTTTTTTTCTATTGATTAGATTATCGCTGCCATTTCCGCTCGTCCTGCCACGCGTGCCCTTTAGGGTATCAAAAACTGGTGGTGAAATTCGGGGAGCGGCTATCGCATATTTCTATTGATAATCAACAGAATTAAAATTCTTTGATTTCATTTAGTTGTAGGTGAAGTCAACAAACACTTCTTTCTTGTTTACGCCCTTGATATATTTCCGTTAATATTATAGATATCAATCCGTATCTCATAGAATTTAAGGAGTTTCAAACGTATGACGCAAGCTACAACCTCAAACCCAACCGATTTTATCCGTGATATTATCGATGACGATCTACAGACGAACAAAAACGATGGACGTGTCGCTACCCGTTTTCCGCCGGAGCCGAACGGCTATATCCATATTGGCCATGCCAAATCCGTATGTCTCAACTTCGGCATTGCCGCACAGTACAACGGAACTTGTAATCTCCGGATGGATGATACCGACCCTCTGGGCGAATCCATGGAGTACGTGGAATCAATCATCCGCGATATTCGCTGGCTGGGATTTGACTGGGGTGAGCGTCTGTTTTATGCCTCCGATTATTTCGAAAAACTTTATCAGTTCGCCGTTGAGCTTATCAAGTCAGGCAACGCTTACGTCTGCAGTTTGAACGCCGACGAAGTCCGGGAGCAACGAGGAACGTTCACCGAACCGGGCAAGGAAAGTCCCTATCGCAATCGTTCCGTGGAAGATAATCTGGATATGTTTCAACGTATGCGGTCCGGCGAGTTTGCGGATGGCGCTCATACTTTGCGCGCTAAAATTGATATGGCATCGCCTAACATTGTCATGCGTGATCCCGTCATCTACCGCATCAAACGGGAACCGCATTATAGAACGGAAACCAAATGGGTCATTTATCCCATGTATGATTTTGCCCACTGCCTCTCCGATGCTCTGGAAGGAATCACCTACTCCATCTGCACTCTTGAGTTCGAAAACAACCGCCCACTGTACGACTGGATCGTGGAGAAGCTGATCACCGGCGCGCGCCCGCGGCAGATCGAATTCGCCCGCCTCAATTTGAGTTATACGGTTCTCAGCAAGCGCAGACTTATTGAACTGGTTAAGAAAGAATATGTTAAAGGCTGGGATGATCCGCGTATGCCCACCGTGACGGGAATGCGGCGCCGGGGATATTCGCCCGAGGCCATACGAAAATTCTGCGCCCAGATAGGTGTGGCTAAAAATGACAACCTGATTGATGTCGCCCTGCTTGAGCATTGCGTGCGCGAGGATCTCAATGAACATGCGCCCAGGGCAATGTGCGTCCTTCGACCTCTCCGCATTGTCATCGACAATTATCCTGAAAATCAGGTGGAGCAGTTCGAATGCGCCAACCATCCGCAAAATCCCGAGATGGGAATCAGAGAAGTTCCCTTCTCCAGAGTGCTGTATATCGAGCGCGACGATTTTATGGAAAATCCGTCCAAAAAATATCATCGTCTTGGTCCGGGACGCGAAGTCCGTCTTAGAAACGCTTATGTCATAAAATTTGAGAACATGGTGAAGGAGGAGAGCACGGGAGAGGTTGTTGAACTGCACTGCATCTATGATCCCCAAACCCGCAATGCGCCGCCGGCGGGCGGACGCAAGGTGCCGGGCGTTATTCACTGGGTCTCCGCCGATCATTGTTTACCAGTAGAGGTGCGGTTGTACGATCGGCTGTTCAGCATCGAAGATCCGGGAAGCGAAGGAGATGATTTTGTTAAGGATCTAAACCCGAATTCGCTGGAGACCCTGACGGTCTGCTATGTTGAAACAAACCTGAAAAACGCCGTCCCGGGAAGCCAATATCAGTTTGAAAGACTGGGGTATTTTTGTGTTGATATGGATACTGCATCCGGCAAGCCCGTTTTCAATCGGGTTGTGCCGTTGAGAGATTCGTGGACTAAAATTGCAGGAGGAAAATAGTCTGTAAAAAGTTGAATTTTTGTTAGGTTACTTAAAGGAGTTCACAAATGGGAAATAAGCCAGTATGGCATTTCAACATCTGTGAATGATAATATTTTTGAGATTGTCCTTACAGGAGAAGTCACAGAAGATTGTGATAATAAATTGCAGGGCGAAGTAATTTCTATAAACAATCAATGATATCAAGATTGTCCGATTAAATCCTCGCAGCACGTCACCCAGTAATCTAACCAGATTAATAGAACAAAGTGTCGGCAAGAAAGTCGCGTTTACTGATAAGAGAATGCTTGCATATAGCCTGAATGAAACGAAAGATACGTTGGGGAAGCCGACAACGCTGCTAACAAAGGTAGCATTTTGACCGGGAGCGCGTCCCGCAAGGAAGCGCATAGCAAATAAAGTTTTTACCTTACCGGTAACTCCCGCCACAAGGCGGGATATTACATGCAACGTGGTATAATAACAGCCAAAGGATTTAGGGAACACCCATGATATACCTCGCACCAATTCAGGGGATAACCGACAGGATTTATCGCAACCTGTTCCCTGTTTATTTTAAGGGAGTTGATATGGCTATTGCGCCATTTATCTCCACATCGAAGAAAATGAAGGCGGAGAATAATCTTCTGCGCGAATTTTACCCTGATAAAAATACGGGTATTCCGACGATACCGCAGATCATGAGTTCTGTGCCGGATGACTTCACAGCGTTCGCCAATGCTTTATACGACATTGGATACGGCACGGTGAACTGGAATCTCGGCTGTCCGTTCCGTATGGTTGTGAAGAAGGGCAGGGGGGCGGGCATGCTTTGTTATCCGGACAGAGTCGAATCTTTCCTCGAAAAAATCATGCCGGCCATAAAACCGAAGTTATCGATCAAGCTCCGGATAGGGTTAAAATATCCCGACGAGGTGTTGCAGCTCATTCCAATTTTCAATCAGTATCCGCTTGAGGAATTGATCATCCATCCGAGAACCGGCATGCAAATGTACGAAGGTGAAGTGGACCTCGATATGTTCGGGCAGTGTCTTGGCTTATCGAAACACAGGATTGTCTATAACGGAGATATAGATTCTCTGGAGAAACTGGAGATGCTTGCGAAACGATTCGAATCGGTTGACCGGTGGATGATCGGCAGGGGCCTGCTGGCAAACCCGTTCCTTGCAGAAAAAATTAAATTCAATACGGAAAAGTCTTATCATGAAAAAATCAAAATCATAAAAGCTTTCCATGATCAATTGTTTGCCGAATATTTGGAAATTTTGTCCGGCCCTGCGCATATCACCAATAAAATGAAAGAAAGCTGGACTTATATGGCAGGTTTTTTTGAAAACGGAGAAAAAATACGAAAGAGAATAAATAAAACTCATCACCGGGATAACTATATTGACGTTGTGAACAAAATATTTAATGAGACTCGAATTTCAGAAACGCAGTGAACTGAAATTCGCAAGTCGAATTATCTCACTGCAGGTAGAGGTAGTGAGACTTGATTTTTGCAAGCTTCAAGCGAAGCAAAAATCTTAGTCTCACTTATCCCCGAAGCGATTGTGACTCTCGCTGATAGTGAGCCAAGCTGACTATAGGAAGCGTAAGGCGAACTATACCAGGCGCGTAGCGCCGTGGTATAGCAAATGGAGTGAAGCTCGAAGCGTAAGAGGAACAATCCCGCCAACATAGTTGGCAGGGAAGCGTAGCGGGATTAATGACACCGCTATCAAAAACGCAGTGAATAATCTGAATAACCTGACGGTCACTATCGGGTCATCTGCGACTGAAATTCGCAAGTCGAATTAGTAAGTCCCAAGTTTCAGAAGCGAAGCGCACTGAAATTTGCTGGACGAACTATCCCTTGTGCAAAGCGCAGAGGGATATCCCGTAAGCTTTCAGCGCAAAGGGATTTGATGTTCAGGGGACATCATTAAATAGAACTGCCCTTGACCATTACAACAGTCAACGGCAGATCACATCCCTGATAAGGTCTATCTAATTATATACGTTATTTCGGCCATAGTCCCAGTTTGATCAGGGTCGTTTTAAAAAGCTTTTGCGTCAGGGTAATGCTGTATTCCGGAAATAGGCGATTCATGCGCCAGAACCATTTCCACCAGGATGGCTCGATGATGATAGCGCGGTTTTTGGCAACGGCATCCAAAACCTTTTTTGCAAAAAGATCGGCTGGCATCGGCCTTACTTTCTCCAGCAGCTCCCTTCGTAATTCGGGGGAAATATTGACATAGGATTTGCCGAATATTCCGCCATTTTCCGCCATCGGCGTGCGGATGATACCGGGGCAAAGAACACTCACGCGTATTCCCATCAAGCCCGCCTGGGCGCGCAGCGATTTGGAAAGCCCGACAACCGCATGTTTAGTCATCGCATAGGAAACTTCCCCCGGGCTGGGGATCAGTCCGGCAATCGAACCTGTATTGACAATGTGTCCGAAACCCTGCATGAGCATGACCGGATATGCGGCGTGAACGCCATGAATGACGCCCCGAATATTGACATTGACGATGTGCTCCCAGTCAGCAATGCTGAATAGATGAACGCCGCCGTTGATAAATATTCCGGCATTGTTGAACATATAGTCCAGTCTCCCGGTGCGCACGACAGTATCCCGGACAACCTGCTCCACCGCGGGATAATCCGTTACATCCAGTTTCACCGCCGTGGCCTTTCCTCCGGTAGCCAGAATTCCTGCGGCAACCTTCTGGGCAAGTTCAAATTGAAGATCGGCAAGAATAACTTCACAGCCTCTCTTTGCCAATTCCTCGGCAATCGCCTGGCCGATTCCCGATGCGCCGCCGGTAATAATCGCGGTCGCGCCGTCATAAATACGAAGTTCTTTTTTCACTTCCATAAACATCCTTCCTTCAAGATAATTAACATATTTATAAAAACTCGGCTGCTTTTATCGCCAAGGCGTCATTGCAGCCATCCTCGATCATACCAGCCCTAGCATCGCGAAACATTTTTTCTACCGGATATTCTTTGGCCAGCCCGTACCCTCCGAAAATCTGAATAGCTTCACTGGCAACAAACGTCGCCGTTTCCGTAGAAAAACATTTTGCCGCAACCGCATGCGCGACGGATGGAGAAACCGGATTTTTCAGATTGTAGATGGCCATTCTGCGCGCTCCTGCCCTGGCTGCTTCCGTCATGGCAAACATTTTCATCAGTTTCTGTTTGATGGTTGCATGCTCGAATATCGGCACGCCGCCCTGAATCCTTTCTTTCGCGTAACGGAAAGCCTCATCAAAGGCAGCCCTGGCCAGACCGGCAAAGATGATAGCCATGCCGCCATTGACATTGGCCAATCCCTGCCCGAATGTGGCATTCATGAAGTCCGGCAGCGGTACGACCATATACTTTTTCGGGATGACGACATCATCAAAAATGATTGATCCCTGGTTGAGCGGTCGCTGTCCCATTTTGTCCAGTGGTTTGCCGCGGGATATACCGGGCAGATTCAGCGGAATAATCGCCAGTCCCTGTCCCTGCATTCCTCTGGACGGATCAAGGCTGACCTGAAGAGTCGCATGGGTGGCGATTGTTCCGTTGGAAACCCATGCCGATTTTTCTCCATTCAAAATATATTCGTCGCCCTTAAGAACAGCCTTGACCGAAGGGCCGCACTGCGGATCGCTTCCACAGATGATCCAGTCCGACCCGTGATCAGGTTCGGTTATTGCCCAGCAGCCAATCATTTTCGCCTCTTTGTCCTCACAATATTCGCGGGCCAGTTGCTGCATGTCCGGATAGGGAAACTGGGACGCCAGATGGAATGTTCCGGCGGATACGCCAAGACTGATAGTCAGACCCGCATCGGCATAGCCCATCTGTTCAATCATCAGTACACTGGCCAGGGGATCCGCTTCTCCGGCCGTGCCGCCCAGATGTTTTGGAATTTGCGCGGTATGCATCCCCAGTTCCTGAAATTTTCTGTGAACATCCCACAGGACGGAATCCGGCGCGATCACATCTTCAGGCTTGGGCATTTTATCCAGTTCGATACCCGCCTTCCGCATAATGTCCATGCTGAATTTAGTGACAAGATCCAGCATCGCTTCCGAGTTTTTGCTGATGGTGTTATCGATATTCATAGGTGTCATAGTAAAATCCTTTCAGATTAATCACTTCACATCCATCTTAATGAACGCATACGGGGCAAATTGCATCGGGTCGACTCCGGCAACCGCTTTCCCGGGCTGCATGGAATTATCTCCTACCATGTAAACGGCGCCCAGCATCTTCACAACTTCGACTTCGGCCCATGGATCATAGTCCGAATGCTTAAGGATAATTTCGCCTTCGCCGAACTGGATGGTTTTTGGCCTTAACACCGTTTCCTGTCTGATGAGCCACGGGTTATATTCCATGGGGCCTCCTTGCGGCGTCGGATAGAATCGATATGTATAGGATAAACCTGTCAGGGAGCCATCTTCTTTAATCTGGCTCGTCAGTCTTTTTTCCGACTCGGGATCATTGCACTTGCCGGTGAGTTTAGCGCGAATCTCCATATAGCGGACACCGCGGCGTTCGGTCCATCCTTCCATGAAGTCCCCGTTCTTCTGAACATGAATGTCAGCCATTTTTTTGGGGAAGCCGTAGAATTCGCGTCCGCCAACCATCGCCATATCATTGGTCACTGGCATGGCCAGACAATAATTCCCTTCTTCTCCCTCATAAACGGCTCTTAAGAATAAAGCGGTTTCCCTGTAAGTGACGTCGAAATTTGTTCGGGGATAATTGGCCACAAACGCCATCGCCATTGGATATTCAGCCGGTTTTAACGGCGGCGGCAGGAGTCTGGCGACGATCTCCGGCTTCGTTTCCCAAAAGACACTGAGCATCTCCGCGTCATAAAAATCCGCGGTCGTTTTTACATTGGCCATGATTTCCTGAAATGATTTTACAAAGCCCATAAAACAACCTCCTTTATTGTGTTGACTGCGATATACATTTATTTCAGATTAACTTCTTGGCAAGTATTGCTTTCATTGTGGTTAATCTTGCTTTTTTATCTGACTTGCCCAAGAAACATGGTTCAGTCTATCTTATTCATACAACGGTTTAATAGGCAGGCAAAGATCCAATATCTGATGTTTCAAGGGGTGGGTATCGGGATCATTATAGTAGATTTGATACAGGGGGCGGTCATCCGGCTGATAGTCACTTGATGCCAGCCAATTTAAAACCAAGTTCAGCCAGGCCTCTTCATCACGATCGGTTTCTATTTCACAATGATGAATGGCGAATTTACCTCCCGGAAGATTTTGAATGTCCACCCATCTGTCCGCCTTGATGGATTCAGGCACGGTAACGCAGACATCATAGAGCAGCTTATCTTCTGGCGTGATCACGGTATTGCTCCGAACAACACCCAAAACCATGGAGTTATTTTCGTTCATTCCTCTTGGGTATGCCCATTGCGATAATTGTCTAAAGACCGGTTCGATTGTTTTATAATTGTAAGGTCCCCTGCTTCTAATGTAGGCAACATGCAAATCAGGTAGATTCTCTATTTTTACCTGTAAAACACATCGTTTATCCAATATTTTATCGATAGGCAGTTGACGTTTATTATGATAGTAATCATAGACATATGCCTCTCCCGGTTGCAGATTATCTTTATTTTTCCCCTTCAAATTTCGCATTTTTATTATCCAATCATCCCAATTATATTCTCTACGGCTAGTCGAGGGCGTCATGCCGTAATGTGATTTGAATATTTTGGCGAAATTTTGCGAACTGGAAAATCCACAATCCAGGGCGATTTCTGTAATGGATTTGTTCAAGTCGGTCGTCAGTTTCTGAACCGATTTTTCCAGACGAATACGCTGGACAAAATCATTGAGCGTCTCACCAACCATAGCGCGAAATATTCGATGAAAATGAAATTTGGAAAAACAGGCGATTTCAGCGAGTTTCGTCAGATTCAAATCCTCATCGTAATGATTTTGAATATAATCGATTGTACGATTCAGACGGGATCGATATTCATTATTCAATAGTTTGTCTGCAGATTCACGCATAGATGCCTTCTGTTAAACCAATCAAATAATTCTATTTTTGTAATAGTGAAAAGATACGTAGAATGGCGTTGTATGTCAAGAAAATCTTAATAACACTCGCTAAGAACGAGCTATGCGATGTTCGAAGCGCAAGTGGAATTATCCCAGGCGCATAGCGCCGTGGGATCTGAGACTGGCAAAATAATGAGATCCAAGCTTTAATGAGAGTCAAAATTCCGGAGACACGATACTAGTTATTTAACGTCCCTCTGTTCCGCTTATTCCTTTTTCCGGTAATGTCTCACAAATAACATTCCGGAAAATCCTACGCAAAGCAGGCCGCCCACAGACCAGGCGCCGATGCCGATAGCGGTGGGAACGAGATAGAGCGTAGCGGCGCCAAAGGCGGGACCGATAAACAGGCCCGTCCCGATCATCGCTTCATGAAGGCCGGCGTTTGAACCCTGATTCTCCGTCACGTTCATGGAATAGTAGAGAGATGAGTAATAGATGAGCCCGATTGAGAGGCCGAAACCGGCTTGCGCAGCCAAGAGCAATCCAATCGAGTGCGCCATGAGAAATCCGAAAAAGCAGACGATCATTAGTAGAAAAGACCCCGCCAGCCACCGGAAACGATAATGCCAACCAGTCCATCGCCAAAAGGCAGCAAAAGCAGCCAGCCTGACAAACATCCAAAGCGAACAGACAATGCCGGCCATTCCTGTTGAAAGGTCAAGTTTTTCCGCAATGGAGGGAATCAACGGGATGACGGTGTTGATGGCCACATAGGAAAAGGGGTTGGCGATCCAGGCCATCCGCAGGAACCTGCTGGCGTCGGTCCCGCAGACCGCCGGGTGCGGGGGGTCCTCATAACATTGACGGTCATTTTCTTTTTTCAGCCGGCTTGCGGCGAAAGGCAGTATGGCCAGCTCGGCAGCTATAAGCCCGAGGGGAAACCAGAACAAACTTGCCGCGCCCAATTTCTCAATCAGGATACCTGCAGTGAAGTATCCCAGCGCGCCGCCGGCAGCCCATGTTACATTATAGATACCGACCATCTTCGGCAGTTCCGCTCCTGCCCGGTCACTGATCAGCGTTTCCAGAGCAGGCCATACAAAACAAACCCCCACTGTCCACAAGCAAAACACCATGACTTGCGCCGTCGGAGTAGTGAATATCATGCCCAGGGTAAGCGACAAAATCATGACACAGCAGCCTGTGTAAATCAGCCTGATGCACCCGTAGCGCTGCGCTAATTTGCCGCCCTGCCAGGCTGCGAAAATATAGACAAAGCCGCCAAGTGCCGCAGTCAGCAGATTCTCCGCTTCACCGAAGCCGAATGTTCGTCGCAGATAAAAGAAAAGAAAATTGGAATAGTAAACGGCGGCGTAACAATTGATTAATTCAATGAGATAAAATAAAACTTTTGCCGGACTGATCATCATAAACTTTCAAAAACAAAAATTATTCCATTTTCAAGGGAACCCCGGCGTATAACCTAATAACCTGAAGGTCACATGAGGTTACTCATGCCTGGGTCGTCGTCAGCTTCCTCAATGTAGACTTCAGCTAAGCCTGGCTCCGTCCTTTGCCAGAACTTCATGGAGTTTGCCGATTGATATCTCATCCAGCGTTCGTCCCGATGCCAGCGTAATGGCGCAAGCCTTTCCCGCCGCCTGTCCTTCTGCAAGGCAGGGGCCCATGACACGCGCGGAAGCAAGCGCTCCGTGATCCATGGAAATTGCCCTGCCGGTGACAAGAAGATTATTGATTTCCCGGCTGAGGAGCGACCGGTATGGAATGCCGTAGTAGCGCCCTTCAGGGAGAAATACCATGCGCGGTTCCGTGCCGCCTTCCCAAAGTTCCAGAGGCCAACTGCACAAACATACGGCATCGTCGAACATGCGGCCGGCGAGGACATCCGCCTGCGTGAGCACATACCGGCCCACGATGCGTCTTGTCTCACGTATGCCGACCTGGACTGCCGTGTCGGATAGGAAAGCACCCGCAAAACCGGGGATTTCTTTATTGAGAAACTCCATGGCGATCTCTGCGTCCTTTCTGCCCTTCAATTCAGCGTAGGTTAAATCGGCAATCAGGCTTCCGTCGAGGGCGCGGCCGTTTCTGGCAAGAGAAGACAATTTGATGATGGCTTCGCCGGGACGAAATGTCGGTATCACTAATCCCTGGCTGACCGTCAGCGGATATTTTCCGTCTTTGATGACCTCTTTGATGCGGTCATTAAGCACCGGCATTCCCTTTTCCTGATAAAGCGCAAAATCCATCCCTTGGGCAAAAAACATCATGGTGGGATTCATTACAGCGCCGGCATCATCGCCTTTGATCGTCTGCACGCCCGAAGCAGCCGCCAAAGCGGCATCGCCTGTAGCATCGACAAAGACGCGCCCTGTGACTGCTCTAAGACCTTCGGGGCCGGCAATCAACAGCGCCCGGATAGCGCCGTCGGATACAACGGCATCGGCAAGAGTGCTGTGAAGCAGCAGGTTTATGTTCTTTTCTTTTTCAATCCAATCGTCGCATAGACGTTTCATATGCCAGGGGTTGTACAGAAGGGCCGTAAATCCTTCGCGGATGATGGGACCGAAGGCGCCTCCACGGGCGGTAAGCGCAGTGGTCAGTTCAGCGGCAAAGCCTCCGATGATCGCTTCTATCCGGTCGGGATGATGGAGGTACAAACCGCAAAGCGTACCCACGGCTCCGGCAGTAGCAAGCCCGCCGAGAAAACCATAGCGCTCGATGAGAATCACTTGCAGTCCGGCTCGTGCCGCCGTGACTGCCGCGGCAAATCCCGAAGGACCGCCGCCCGCGACTACAACGTCAGCGTCCGCCAGGACAGGTATATCTCTGCCGGGAACGGATACCGCCTTCTTCATAGACTATTCTCCTAATGCGTAATGTAGTGTTTCAATGAAAGCTTGTCATATCGACCAGCGGGAGATATCTTGTGTATTTTGAATATCACAAAGATTTCTCGCTTCGCTTCGAAATGACATACTGTAATAGATATTTATGAGACACTACCGCAGCAACAATCTAAAGCTATTTCTTTTTCAGATTGCGGAAATTCGGTTTTCGCTTTTCCATGAATGCCATCATGGCCTCCATACTTGCCGGACCGCCCGCCAGTCTGTCCATGGCCTCCCGCTCAATCTTCAAGGCGGCTTCGATACCCGCTTTATGCGTCATCTTGAGACACCGCTTCGTTTCCAGCAATGAACTCAAAGGCAACTGCGCTATCTCGGCGGCTTTCGCCATCGCGTTTTGCAGAAGCTCATCATCCTTGAACTTGCGGGTGGCTATGCCCGTTTCCAACGCTTTATCGGCGTCAATCCATTCCGTGGTAAAAAGCAGCTCGGCCGCCCGCTGCGGTCCAATGAGAGTCTGCAACATATAACTGCTTGCGAACTCCGGCGCCATCCCAAGGCTGTTGAAGGGCAGACGCATGCGCAGACTTTCACCGACATAGAGCACATCGCAATGGAACAGCATGGTCGCGCCGCCCCCGACGGCGACTCCCTTGGCCGCGCCGATAAGCGGTTTGTCAAAATCAACAACCGCGCGTTCCGTAATTTGATAACTATGCGCCGCGCCGGAAACTCCGTAATCCTTCAAGTCCTGGCCTGCCGAAAAATCATTGCCAGCGCCTGTGATGACAACCACCGTAACGTCATCAT
The DNA here is from genome assembly GCA_963710575.1 of uncultured delta proteobacterium. Taxonomy (GTDB): domain Bacteria; phylum Desulfobacterota; class Syntrophia; order Syntrophales; family Smithellaceae; genus Smithella. The sequence continues at coordinate 105,585 of CAVQAL010000011.1, forward strand.
CTACGCGGGCCGCATCAAGCTCCGCGGCAAAAGCCGTCCACTGTTCCAGGTTAAACGAGTTCTTTGTGTTGGGACGGTTTAATGTCAATAACAGAACACCATCATTTAACTCTTTCAAAACTGTATCGCTCATTTTTATACCTCACTTTTGTTTTAAAATAATTGAATATTTTTAAGGGACACTGCTAACTTTTTCCTTAAGGCTTAAGCTCCTTTTGGTGGACGCAGGGGATATAACACATAACTCATTATTTTGGTCAAAATAATTAAGAGTCAGCTTCCCGTGAAGTTCGGTGGCCTCTTCTCGAAAAAGGATATGACGCCTTCCTTCACGTCATTGGTGCTGACGGCGATACCCTGCATGGCCGCTTCCCTTTCCAGCGCGCTCTCCAGGTCGCTCTCGAAGGAGCGGTTGAGCATATTCTTCATCAGTCCGATGGCTCTGGTTGGTCCGTGGGCCATTCGCTGCGCCAGTTCCATAGCGGTAGGCATCAGCTCATTTTCAGGCACAACCTTATTGACGAAGCCCAATTCCAAGGCCCGTCGCGCGTCTATTTCATCCGCCGAGAACATGAGCTCCTTGGCGCGTGCCAGACCGATGAGGCGGGGCAGGAAAAAAGTTCCTCCCATGTCCGCGATCAATCCACGGCGCAGGAATACCTGGATGAAGCGAGCCGCCTCGGAAGCGATGAGCATGTCGCAGGAGAGCGCCAGATTGCATCCCGCTCCCGCCGCCACTCCGTTGATGGCGCCGATCACCGGTTTTTCCAGATTCATGATGCCTCCGATAACACGGCTGTACCATTGGGTGGTGAGCCGCATGCCCACGGGCGTGGCGATATCGGGGCGGTTGTCCGGGCTGTTGAGGTCCGCCCCGGTACAGAAGCCCTTTCCCGCGCCGGTAATGATTACCGCGCGGACATCATCCTCCAGGGTCAGTTGCTGGAAGTGATCCCCCAGTTCCTTGATTATGGCGAAGCTGAAGGAATTTTTGCTCTCCGGACGGTTGAGAGTGACCACCTCCACAGCTCCCTCGCGCCGGTATAGTACCTGATCCATATGCCTTCTCCTTATTTATCGAACTTTACCTGCTGTTTTCCAGCTTTGTTTGACAAAAACTTCATTATTGTTTTGCAAGAATCACGGGTATGAACCCCAAGCAAGCTTTAGAAACAGATTCCATAGCAAGCTGCGAGGTATTAAACCCTCCGCTTCGCGGGATTGTTCAACTTACCAATTCCGCTGCGCCTATAGTGACCTTTAGGTCATTCGCTTTCGGAATTGGAGTTTCAACAATAAAAGTAAAATTCTTGTATGTCAATGAAATCCTCGGTAATTCAGAAAAAAACATTTCTTCCTTGGCTGAGGTTATGAAACTAAAGGCTTAATTTTGTGTTCATACCCGTGATTTGATGATACAATATTTTCGACAGGGAAGGAGGAACGACGGGAATGGAAGGTTGGACGGAAGAAGAAATAAAAGATAAGAACCTGATGGCGCCGTGCGGCCTTTACTGCGGCGCCTGCGGGGTCTACATTGCAACAAGGGACAAGAACGAAAAATTAATGGAGGTCATGGGCAACCTCTACGGGACAAAGAAAGAAGATACACAATGTTACGGCTGCATGCAGGCCGAACCGCCGAAGAAACTATACGGCTATTGCGCCCTGTGCGCGATCAGAAATTGTGTGCGGGAGAAAGGTTATTACTCCTGTCATCAATGCAGCCAATGGCCGTGCGACATGATAGAAAATTTCGGTCTGGCTACGGGATTGCGGGTGATGAAAAGGACGATTCCTCTGTGGCGCGCTAAGGCAGCCGAACTCGGAGATGAAAAGGGCAGTGAGGAATGGGCCCGGGCCGAGTTGGAGCGCTATCACTGCCCTGTCTGCGGAAAGCCGCTATTCAGGGGTGCGAAACGATGCCGGGCATGCAAAGCGGAGGTTGCCTCAGTTCTTGACGGAACGCTCTAATCCCCCCTATTATCTTTCCCGAATCATTGAAAAAGCACAGGACTTTTTAAAAATTTATTTGGCGGCCTTTTTATATTTATCTTTTTTGACCATCATCTTCAAACCCAGCAAAGTCTTGTAGGGAATCTCTTTGCTCTTCAAATTGGCGAGGGATTTTGGCAAAGAACCACCCGGATTACTCTTCACAGTATAAATAACTTTTGTATGATCCGGATTGATAGGTGTCAAGACCCATTTACCACTAATTTCCGGCATTCTGACATTGCCTTTTCCGACCGGAACAGAAGTATCATTCGTCTCATGAAATTCAAAGGTAATCATTCCGGTTTTTTCATCCTTCTTTTCAGTAACTATACAAAGCGACTCTCTGTCTGATACCGGCCATGGCGCTTTTGTTATATTAAATTGCACAGACGTATGTTCATCGATTTTGCGGATTTCTCTATTCTCTTTGCAATCCGCCATCCATTGTGTTGCTGCAGGTATGTCCTTTAGCACCGCAACAACGACATCGATAGATGCATCGATATCGGCCGATCCCATAAATTCATCAAAATCCGAACCGGCAACAGGCCTTGTTGAAACTTCGATACCGTCTTTCTGTACCGCCAGTTTCCAATCACTTGCTGCAATGACAACGGCAGGCATCGCCGCCAAAAAACTCAGAACGACTGAATAAACCGCTATGATACTCAAAATTTTTTTCATCTTTTCCATCCTTTTTTAATAATTACTATCATGAATATTGTATTTTTATGATATCATCGTATCACATGATGATACAAGAAGACAAGAATTTTACGGAACGCTCTAATCCGGCTTTTCGTTAATCGCGAACAGGGGCGTTGTCCTTATTATTAATAACTTTTCGCTTCAAAGTCTTGGCGGCATCTTCAAGCGATCCAAGATTGATTATATCTTTGTATCCCAGTTTCTCAAGGGCTTCTTTGGCAATGCCCGCTCGATGTCCTGTCCTGCAGTACAAATAGATCTTCTGTGACTTGTCTTTGACAACAGTGCCGATTTTTTCATCGATCTGATCATAGGGGATCAGGACAGCGCCTTCAAGGTGGCCGTTATTCCACTCCATAGCTGTTCTGACGTCAATAACGATGGGCATGGCCTTATCCTTTCCAAACGTTGTCAATGCAAAACCGGCAATCAGTATAATTATCAATGTGAGGCAAATTTTTTTTTTCATGTTTCCCCTCCTTTTTAATAATCATAATTATCTTTCAAAAACAAAAATTAGGCAAGCAGGTTTTGAGCACGAATTACAGCGCGCCCATGGAGGCAGCATAAAATAGAACCGTCACCATTATTATAATTACAACGATATCTGAGTCAAGAAGAGACTTGATCCCTTGCTTACGTTCAGGATGGTTTGCGCCCCCATCGTAAGGAGGTTGTTCGTCTAACCAATTCATCATAAAGTTTTTCCAGCGGATTGGCCACTTCGACCCCCTCGATCTTAGTGACCGCGGCAGCTACCGCCTCGAGCGTTGACATCCCGTCTGAACGATGTTGCTCCCGCAACCGGTCTCTACTACGAGTTGGTTCAGGCAGAAACAAACGGGGCAGCGCCCACAAAACAGGCATACTGCTATACAATCGGCGAGCCTGTTGCCATGTTGCGTCGATAACCACTACTCGAATCGGTGGTGTCATATCTGATACATTCGACTTTGTGCCTGTTCCATCGGGCCATAACAGCCAGGTTCCGGGAGTCCGCAGAAATTCATCATCAATGGGCGAAAGCCCGATGCGGGTTCCGCCACCACAGGGGATAATTCGTGAGTTCGGCATCGCCAGCGCTGCTAACCGGCCGGTGTTGCTGGGACGCTGGGCTTCATAAATGTGCCGCAGAATCAAAAATTCTGTTCGCGTTGTTACAGTGGGCAGGATCGGGCAGATGCAGATTTCCCGGCGCTGGTAACAGCGGGGGCAGTGGCTGTTTTCATCACGGGGCTTGTTCGAACGCATTACCGAAACCTAAGCTAAGAGGGGCACTATTCACATAATATTTTGACGGTTCTAATGAGCTAGGATGTGACTGAACCCCTTGCACCCATTAATTAATAGGGTGCTGTCTCAAATATTCTATTCCCCTCTTTTGCTTGTGCCCTTCAGGGTATAAAGAGGGGTGAGGGGAGATTTTTGCAAACTATTATGGTGTCCCCTGATTAATCCTCTGTGTCGTTCGGTTTTTTGCAGGTTTCGGCAAGCCATTCGTTGACACTCTTTTTTCTTGCCTGGCGGCTAAGGCCAGCACGCTATAAAGTGCCGGACTGACGCGTACAACTTTGCGGGCAGTAGAAGGCTTTTCCGGTTCCTCGTTTCTTTCGGCGCAATCAGTAAGATAAAAGTCAACAGCTTCTTCAAAGGCTTGTCTAATTTTCTCCACCGAATCACCTTGAAAAGTTATGCTGCGGCGAATGTCGGAAACACGGCCAATCAAACATCCATGTTCGTCGCTGTATTCAATCTTTGCACAATAGCCTTTGTAGGTCATTGGCTTTTTCATGGTTTTACCTCCAGTTGCTGAACGTCAACTATTGCACTAGTGGAGCCCCTTCCGGCAGGAACCGGAGGCTCCCTATAATAACGCGACCTCCCGCGAGTTACAGCGCATTCCTCCCCCGGCTGGAGCCGGGGGATTCCAAGTCTCGCGGGATTGATATCACTGAAGATAGGCGAGTTCAATAAATATAATGAGACTCGAATTTTAATGAGACTCCAATATGACAAGTGAAACGCCGTCAGATTGGTTAGTCGAATTATCCTGCATAGCATGGGTATAATGCCCCGCAGCTTGCTTTGGGGTTCATACCCGTGATTTAGGTTGACAATCTGCTTTTTTCAAGAAGTTAGTGATTATTTCTTTCACAAAGAAACAAACATTACAAATAAATATTTTGATGATTTGTGTTTGAAATGTTTAATCAAGGATTGAATACAGCGAGAATATACCAGAGGCGCACCTGAATTGAGAAATAAAAATTGGCTGAACTCTAACTTAACATGTGGTACAAGTATTTGGGGCAGGTCACTGTTGATCTGGCAGATTTTCATAAAGCGACGTGTTATATTTAACGCGAACAGGTTAACCAAGGCTCTTAATGAATTTTACGCAACACGTCCCGATCTGGGATTATTTGTTTATAATTTCGGCGCCATCATGCACTACATGACGACCGCGTTCTTTTCCATAGACTTGACCGTGCCTGACGCGCTCACCGAGATTTTTACACGGAAGCAGGTTGCGGACGATTACCAGGTGGTGACGATGGCTCACGGATTGTGCACTCTGGCCGGAACCCGTATGTACACTTGCATGCAGCACGATGACGAAGCACTGAAAAAGACATTGGAGATATGGAAATATCTGCTTTCGCTGATTCCCAAAAGTTAGAAACTTAAAAGAAACTATTTAAAAGGAGCAATTTATGAAAAAAAAGAAAGAAGCGATCTGCATAAAAGAAGACATCGATGCCTTCGCGGATAAACCCATCACGATACCGGAGAATATCGACATGGAAAACCATTTGATCGCCACCTACTGGGCCCAGATGGACAAGGCGTGGGACGCGTCGGTAATGAGCCAGGTTATCGCCATCGAGCAGACGACCGGAACCTGGACCCCGGTACCGGGAGAAACCCCGGAGATACGGGCTAAGCACGTGGCCAAGGTAATCGGCGTGTACGAGTCACCCTACTATGAATACGGCGTTCCTGCGGACGTTACAAACCGCCAATATATTATTCAGCTAGCCTTCCCCGCCGCCAACGTCGAGGACCAGCTTCCCATGGTGCTGACCGCGTTGGTCGGAAACATATCACTTGTGCCCAATTTTAAGCTTCTGGACATCAGATTCCCCAAGGCCACGCTGGATCAGTACAACGGGCCCAGGTTCGGGACCGACGGATGGTGGACTGCACTCGGTCTCAAGAAGGGACGGCCGCTTCTTAATAACATGGTCAAGCCCTGCAGCGGCTATCCGCTGGAAGTAGGGGCCGAACTCTTCAGGCAGGCAGCGCTGGGCGGTTGTGACGTCATTAAGGACGACGAGCTTATCGCCAACATGCGCTACAACGACGCGGTAAAAAGGGTCAAGGCCTACATGAAGATCGAAAAAGAAGTGTTCGAGAAGACCGGCGAACATACACTATACACCGTCAATGTAACCGACCGCCTGCCGCGGATGTTCGATCTGGCGAAGCGGTGTATCGACGCGGGCGCCAACGCGATGATGGTCAACTATCTGGCAGTCGGGCCCGAGGCGATGCGTGCCCTGGCCGATGATCCGAATATCAACGTGCCGATTCTGGCCCACATGGATGTGGCGGGCGCGTTCTTCATGTCTCCCTATCAGGGAATGTCATCCCCAATCATCTTAGGCAAGATTCCGCGGCTCTGCGGCGCGGACGCCATCGTGCTTCCCTTCTCCATGGGTGGAAAGGCCATGTACATGCACGAACGGTTTATGGCCACAACAAGGAACCTGATCTATCCGATGGGGAACCTCAAGCCCACCATGCCCATGCCTTCGGGCGGCATCACGCCGAACAACGTGCAGGATATCGTCAACGCGCTGGGCAAGGACATCATGATCGGGTCCGGCGGCGGTATTCATGCTCATCCCAAAGGACCTAAAGCCGGAGCACGTGCTTTGCGGCAAGCCATCGATGCAGCAATGAAAGGCATCAAATTGGAAGAGTATGCCAAAGAACATGAAGAACTCGGTATAGCCTTAGGGGTTTGGGGTAAAAAAACAGATTTCAAAATCTAGATTAAAGTCAAAATTATTCTTTCATGCCGGAGCGGGTCGATAAGCCCGCCCGGCTATACATTTTGACGCCGAAAAAATTTACCTCTATGGAGGAATGTTAACCTTGGATTACTACATGCATGACGATCCGCGACTGCCTTTAGCCTGGGCGCCGTGGTTCTCTCATGAATACATTACTTATTTTTCTGTCCAAGCCATGGACTGGCTAATGTCTATTTCGCAGGTTCAGGTAAAACCGAAGCCTGATTTCAACAATAAAAACTGGCCTATCGGTCCAAAGCATATCGATTTATATAAGGAAGGTTACAGAGAATATCGAAAACTTTCTCCGCTATGGTCTTTTGCTTATGACGAGCGCAATGGTGAATACAGCATTGCCCCCCCGGAGAATAAAACCATTGAGCCATGGAAGATACTTGTTATTTACAGCACGGAACCGGATCTGCATCCGGACTGTGATCTCAACCTCCATAAAAATCAGAAAGTCACTGGCGGATCTCACGGCTGGCGGCACATGCAATTCCAGGCACTGGGTATGAAGTTCGGTATAGCAACCGAGTCTGTATATAAACATATGGATCTTGCCGGGATGGCTTTTAAAAGCGGCAACGATTATTGGGGCTGGCGCTATTTATCCCGTTGTACCCATTATCTGGCTGACCTGGGCAACCCCTTCCATGTTCATGCCGTACCTTCATGGTTTTTGATCAAGAACTTATTCTCATCGAAAAAACTTTTCCGGATTGTCTCCGCAGTACATCAGAGTTATGAAATATATGTGGAACGCCGGTTTCGCGAAGGACTCCCTGCTTTCAAAGAGGCTTTATTGCAGGGCTCACGTATTGGGCAAGCCGCAGGTGGTGATGTGACCGGGGAAATTAATACCTATACGCATCAGGCAGAAAAACGGCTGAGGCCAATTTTCAATTTTTTTCTCGATGAGTTCGGTCAGAAACTCATCGATGCTTTCCGGCAAATGGATCAAAACAGTCACATGGATACCGCCGCTCAGACCAATATGTGTTCGAAAGATGCGGCAAAGGTTATTTTTCAAGATTCTCATCTCCCCGCTTTGAACTTCCTTGACAAAATCACGGCTGAGATTCTTTTCGATGTAGGGAGGATGCTGGGAATACTGCTTGACGAGTTTTCGCCCCTGAAGAAAAATCACGGGTATAAACCCCAAAGCAAGCTGTGAGGTATTATACCCTCCGCTTCGCGGGATATCCCTATATGCTTTGCACAAGAGATAATTCAACTTACAAATATTACTGCACTACGTTTGTAATATTTGAGTTTCATTAATTCGACCTGTAAGCTTCAGCGCACTTTGTTTCTGAAGCTTGGGTCTCATTACAACTTACCAATTCCGCCGCGCCTATAGTGACCTTTAGGTTATGCGCTTTCGGAATTGGAGTTTCAACAATAAGTTTTTGTTTTGATTGACTACAAAAATCTAATGATTGTCTGCAGAAAACAAATCTATCCACTTTTTCTCTTCAATCAGGAAGCTTAAAAAATTTTTCAACTTCAAGGATTTCCTTTTTCTTCCTGTCAGCGCTCCATCCCAGCTCATTTGTCGCGATAGCGGCAATCTTCTCTACAACTGTTTCACCGGGATTGCCCAGTGTTCCAATGCCTGTTCTCCTGAAAAGAATGTCTTTCAATGTGACGGCCATTTCATTTTTGATCGCATATACTACCTGGGCCAGAATCTCGCCGTCATCGTTTACTATTTCCGCCAGCCTTTTATCCTGTCGCGCAAGATTCAGGACATTGCCATACTCAGTACCATAATTTCTTCCTAGATATTCAACGGTCGTATTTTTGAAATCGCTGTTTTCTTTTTTTATAGAATCAATAAATTTTTCAATGTCATCTATCTCGCAGCCAACAAGCCGTTGTTTATGAGTCTTACACCTGCCGAGTTCTTTCCCCAGTCTTTTTCCCACGGCTTTTAAAACATTCTGGGCGAGATTGCGGCTGGTGGTATACTTGCCGCCCTCGACTGTTATCAGGCCGGTAAGCCCTTCGTCCGTATGGTCATAAATCTCGTATTTACGGGTAGTGGTATGCACATCCTCTTTTTGCGCATCGAGTAGCGGGCGCAGGCCGCCGTAAGTAAATAGCACATCATCGTATTGAATTGGATTATTGTTGCCGAAATCCATGTTCACCGTATCCAGCAACTCCTGAATGCTTTGCTTAGTCACGTGATATTCATCCGGAGTTCCGGGATACTCCTTGTCTGTAGTTCCGATTAATGAATGCCCGCGCCAGGGAATCAGGAAAAAGTGGCCAGTCCTGGTCATGGTGCCAACGGCCTGGTTATTGATAAGATTTTTCACAATCAGGTGGATCCCTTCGGAACGGCGGATCTTATCATGCGAATCACCCTTTTTTGCCAACTTGAGGGTTATGTCTGCCCAGGGTCCGGTGCAGTTGATGGTAAGTTTTCCTTTGATGGTGTGCGATCTGTTATTCACAAGATCCCGCACCACGATGCCGGAAACTTTATTCCCATCAGTAATGAAAAAATCTTCCACCTTGGTATAGTTGGAGACTTTGGCTCCATAATGAACGGCTGATTTTAAAAATGCAAGTGTCAACCGCTCGGGGAAAATACTGAGGCTGTCATAATATATCATAGCTCCCTGCAAGCCCTCGCGCTTCGCATTCGGCACCCGCCCGATAACTTCTTCTCTGGACAGAGGATAGTGATTGGGGATTTTTTTACTTTTGTCCCAGGTAAATTTTTTATCAAACGCGAGCAGATCGTAAACGTAAAGACCTATCTTCATGACCAATGTCGGATTGACGAACATGAATGGAATGGGATAAACATAGTTAGGGGCTATATTTCCCATAATCCTGCGTTCATGGAGTGACTCGCGCACAAGTCCGAGTTCGAAGGTCTTCAGGTATCGCAAGCCGCCATGGATTACTTTGGAAGTCGCGGCGGATGTCGCCCCGCCAAAATCGCTTTTTTCCACAAGCGCAACGCTCAACCCTCTGCTCGCAGCATCATAAGCTACAGCGGCGCCGGTAATACCGCCTCCGATCACGAGAATATCGAATAATTCGTTATTGTAGTCATCCATGAAACGTTTCATAATAAATAATCCTTAATGATTGAGTTCTTTAAAAGCGCCTTTGTTATTATTATATAACGCTTGATACTGTTTATAAAGCTTGTCATACACCGCTTTGTTGTCCGGATTTGGCTTATAGAGGCTCCCTTTTTTCAGCATCCTATCAATCTCACTAAAATTTTTGTAAATTCCGAAGGACACCATCGCGATGGCAGCGGCGCCCTGAGCGGATGCCATCTGCGGATTTATCATTTGCAGGATCGGTTTCTGCAAGACGTCGGCGAAGATCTGACACCATACGTCGCTCTTCGAAGCGCCGCCGATTAATCGGACTTCGTCTGTCGTCGGTTTGCTTTTTTTCAATGACATTTTTTCCACGAAGTCCATACCCCAACGGATGTTGAAGGCAACCCCTTCCATTGCCGACCGGCAGAGATCAGCCCGTTTGGTATTCATGCTGATGTTGAATATCTGACCGCGCAGGTATGGATTATTGATGGGTGATCGCTCTCCGAAAAGCCATGGCGTCAGAATGACCTGATGCGCTCCCGGGGGTGATTTTGCCGCTTCCGTATCCATCATCTTATATATTTCAGCGGTCGATTTTCCTTGCGCTAACTCGGCGGGATAAAGCATGCCTCTGAGCCAGTCCAGGGCGGCGCCCAGCGTCTCCTGCTTGCTGATCAAAAGGTACCTGCCGGGAATCCCTGACACAATTGCTCCGATGTAATGTTTGGTATCAATAGCAGTCCCGGGGTGGTGCGTGGCAACCCAGCCGGCCGTGCCGATATTAACGTGCATATGCCCCATCTTAATGGCGCCGGAGCCGATTGCCGATGCCAAGAGGTCGCCGGAACCCGTCACCACAGGAAGGCCAACCGGTACACCGGTTTTTGCGGAAAAATCCTCTGTGACATTGCCTGCAATTGCCGTTGAGTATTTAAGTTCCGGCATTTTGCGTGAATCGAGCCCGTACATTTTATGGATATCTTCCGACCATGTCCACTTCCCCTGGTCCTTGTTCCGCGTATCCATGAGCCAGGTGACGTTTGCCATGTCGTATGACGTCACATAATTGCCGGTAGCAAGAAAAACGGCATAATCCTTTGCGTCCAGAAATTTATGGACGGCATGATACAAGTCGGGATTGTATTTTTTCATCCAGGCGAGCTTGCATACGGTATCCTTTCCAGTTTTCCCAGGAGCGCCACCGGTTATCATCATGAATTTGAGAAGCTTCATGATGGGATAACCCTCAATCTTGATAAACCCCTTGAACATCTCTTCCTGGGTGAAACAGGCTGCACGTTCATCCATCCATGACAGCATGTTCATTAGGGGCTTCCCGTCCTTGCCAACCGGAACAGTGTTTTGCATCTGGCTCGTGAACACAAGGCCGGCGAGTCTCCCGGGCAGATCGGGATGTGCCGCCATAACATTCCTGGTGGAGTTGTAGATTGCATCCGATATTTCCTTTGGAGATTGCTCAACGCACGACTTGTCCGGATATGAAAGGCTGCAAGTTGACTGATCGGAATCTATGTATCCGTCAGGGCTTACGAGCACCGCTTTAGTTTCGGTGGTACCAACATCAACAGCAAGTATGAGATTTTTTTCTTCCATAATCACCCCTCCTTGTCTCGAATATATAGATATATAACAATTAATATACTTGGTTGGTTTTTCCCGATTATTAATGCAATCCTACCTTATTTAGGTCAGCATGAAAAGTGTATAATTAAATCAAGTACAATGAAATTTTGACACTTGGTATTTTATGATAATAAAGACCAAAAACCAAATGGTTTTACCTCCGGTTGCTGAACGTCAACTATTGCACTATTGATATCACTGAAGATAGGCGAGTTCAATAAATATAATGAGACTCCAATATGACAAGTGAAACGCCGTCAGATTGGTTAGTCGAATTATCCTAGGAGCGAAGCGACGTAGGATAATGACACTCGAATCCCAGGAGCGAAGCGTCATGGGATATGCATGCTGTCCCCGGATTTGTCCGGCTTTCAGCAGATATTCTATTTATGAACCGGCAGGAGAGCACTTTTTGAAACTCTCGCCAGATTCCATCCGATTCCGGGTCGGATGAGGCGTCTGTAAAAAATAGAAAATGGTTCTGCCACTTTTCCCTCAAGAGCCAGGAGCACACTTTCCAGAAGATAATGTGACTTATATCCCGGCTGGAAATAATGATTGAAAAGATGGCATCCCGGGCAATAGCTTACAAAATGCTTCTTCCCGCTTTGGGCGAAATCTTTGCGCTTCACCAACGCCGTTTTCACAAATTTGGCAACCTTGCCGTCATTAAAAAATCCAGTGTACCCGCAGCAGAGAGAGTTTTCGCGGTTATGCGGCAATTCGGAAATGGTCATCCCGATGGTTTTGGCCAGACGACGAACTGCATTTAAGAACTCTTCTCCGTTTTCATATCCGAAACACGGGTCCGAGATAGCCGCGTCAAGATGAAGCGGCGTTGTAACACGGGCGGCGCCGGTTTCAATCATTTCCAGAAAATAATCGTAAATGCTTATGATGGGGAAAGGTAATACGATGCCCAACTTTTCAGGCATGATTCTGGTCAGCACTTTCTGGCAATGTCCGCACGCGACCACCAAACGATCGAATTTATTCTCCAATAAACGATTCATCAACCTTTTGGCAATCCGATATCCTTCATCCAACAGTCCTCCCTGAATTGCCCACACGCCGCAGCAATCGTCAGGGCCTCCGAATTTCGCAATATTCCGAAGCGTTTGCGATTCCTCCCATGTGCGAGGAAGCATCCGGTCGGTACAACCTATAAAGAGAATGTCTTTATTATTTTTCGGGGTTGCCCAATTGCGCAGAATTTTCTTATCAGTCTTTCCCAGCCCTTTATATACATCCTTGAAAAAATTTGCCTGCCAGCCTTCGGCACTCATACCGTTAATGGCATAAGCAATGGAAGATGGAACCTCTTTTTCCTCTCGTCTTTTATATTCCAAACACTCCCGCTTTAAATCACTGGGGTGGGCGTTCTTGGAACAGCGGTGATCGCACTTGCCGCATCGTATGCAGAAAGCGAGTTCCGGATACCATCGCGGCATTGCCGTGACTTTCTTCATGACATCGCGAGCCTGCTTAAGTTCAAGATCAGTGTACTCGCAACCGGCAATACATTTCCCGCACTGGGTGCACTCCTCGGCAGAAAATCCCCGTATAAATATTTTTTGTTTATCTGCGCACATGATTAATAAAATCAGGGAAACCTTAACATGTATTACCTTAAGGATATGTATTTGTGAGAATAATAAAGAAGTGTTGCGTATTAGTCCAGTTTTTTATTTTTAAAAACCAGTATGGTATGCTTGGATTTTTGAAAAACTAATATTTCAAGACTTAACTCCAATTCTCTGTTCATTTATTTATTGGTTAAATTCCAGTTCACAGTCCCACATTTACATCTTACTCCATTTATCTTTGCACCATCATAGGTTACTTGAGGTACTGCCTGGCATTCCCCATTGGGACAAGAAAACACTTTCTCATATAAATCTCTAAACGCTGAGACAACAGGCAAGAAATCATTCTTTGAAAAATTTGCCCATTCATTATAGTGCACCGCTTTGTTTACTTGCCACTGTTCAACACTAGTTCGTTCTATTATTTCTTTTGCCGTGCTATCCACTTGATTAAGTTCTTTAATAACTTCTATCCGATTCCATGAATTAGCCGCAGCTTTTGCTTTACCAAGCAGTTCTTTGTATCTACAGATAGCCGCGGGTAAAAAATCACCTAAATCTCCTTCATCGCCAATTGTGTACGGTGGGTTGGCACGTATATTATGACAAACAAAGCGTGCGAATTCCTCCATTCCTCTCCTTAATTTTGCTGCAGCGCTTGGTACATCATCATTATCAAGATCTGCCTGTATTCTCCCCCACATATCAGCCTCATAGTGTACCACGGGTCCAGATTCCACATCCCAATTAGAGAAGTTTAACATTTGTTTCCCCGGAATGAGCCCTACACTTTTTAGTTGATTTGCCCAAGTTGTATCGTGCGTTGTAATGACAAACTGTCGATCAGGAAAGTTGTTAACAAGAACATTGCAAAAAGCTCTTCTGTGCCCAATATCTACTGACATAACTACATCATCTAGTATCAATAAATCTATAAGACCCGTATTCAAATGTTCTGAAAGTGCAAGGAATAAACAAACACCCATACTATCCTGATGCCCCTCGCTATGCAGTGCGTGTGGAGGATGCAGACCTTTTCCATAGAAGTCCACTTCTAAATTAAGTCCTGCCCCATGAGGCAAGAAATCAGCATTAAAGCTCTTTTCATCATTACCATGCATTTCCCTGTAGAGCCCAACAAATCTATCCTTTATTGTATCATACAAACTTTCAAGAATTTCATCTCTCGCTTCAATATAAGCTTCTGATAGTTTTGTGGCCCGGTTAAAAACCATTAGTGAATGGTCCTGTGCAACCTTGCCTTCTTCAACGAGTTTAATACGGTCCGCAAGTTTTGTTAAATTATCCCAAGCCGTTTGTTCTGGCGTCGCTTCAGGAAAATTTTGTTTTATTTCTTTTTCAAACTCTTTAAGTTCAGCGAATAAAGTGTCATCAGAGTATAATTTTCTCACATCATTAGCAGTGAATGATTCATCTGTATATTTTTCAATCGGTTCTTCTAAAGCTTTGATAAGATTGGTCAAAGAATCATTCCAACCATTAATGTGTTGCAGACATTGAGAAAATACCACACTTGCTTTTGCAATTTTACTATCAGCCACAGGTTGTATCAATTCTGTTATCTGTTTTATTCTAGTTTTAACAATATTCGCTTTTTCCATTATAGTGCTGCAATTCTCGGTAAGTTTTGTTTGTCTTGCGCTTTGCTCAACGACTCGGGCTTGCAAATACTTCTTCAATTCCCCAACTGGCCATTCTTTATCGCATAAAGGGCATTCCCCTGTTTCTCGAATTAGTTTTATACCATCCTTTGTAAATACATACCTCTTAGCGTTCCAACTTGCTTGAGCATCTTCTTTTATTACCTGTATAGCTTCTTTCAGCGCGACGTCTGCCACTACAACTTCGGTACAAACCTTACCTATCTCTTCTGAACTAATGTTTTTGATTCGATCCGTTAAGTTCTTATGATTGATGCTCAAAGGATTGACCTGTATGCCTGTTATCCCTTGTTGCAATTGATCTGCTTTAAGTCCCTCAATTTCTTCACCACCCAGTTTAGTTCGTTGTTCATTGACAAACTTTAATACCTCGCCCTCATCGTATACTGCGTGGCCTGTAGTCGCGAGGACATTTCTTTTCCCTTTTTCCAATGCATCTTGTGCCGCTTTATATTCGCGCTTACTTTCGTTATGCACTGCTACTAAATTTGCTCTAATATCCTCAAGATTGCTTAGCCTCAGCACTTTTTGTATTTCCTGTAGCCTTGTTGATGATTTAGCAGTTATAAGTTTCAGGATTTCTCTACGTGTAAGCACATATTGCCCTCTATTTAAAAGCTCAAGAATGGGTGCCAATTGAGTTTTATATTTGGGATCATACAGAAGTTCATTAGGATTACTCATTTTTCTCGACATTATCACGGCTGCCTTGATGCCAGGAAAAGCAATTTCAGCGTTTACTTCCACATTACTCAAATCGGCAATCTTATTAATATGAGGCCCATGTTCTTTTAGAGAGACATCTTCAGTACCTTCCCCGCACAACCGCGCTATTCTGCCGGTAAGTAGAAAATCAAGTGCATCGATAACTGCACTCTTTCCAGAACCATTAGGACCATAAATAACGAAAGACTTACCTTTCGGCTCTATTTTAAGGTCAGGAATACCCCTGATATATTTAATCTCTAGTTTTAGTATCTTCATTTTTCGCTTCTTTGGATATGATCTCTTTCACATCTTTCTTGCTAATTAAGTTCGTGTTTTTTAAATTATCCAAAATAGTATCTGTAAAATTTTCAGAACTTCTAAGTTTACTAATCATTCTATCAATGATTTGTTCTGAGATCGATTTTTCAATTTGAGTGTCGTTACTCATATTATTTATCCTATTTATTTTAGTGAAGCATGCGGAAACAAAGGTAACTATCGTTACCCTCCGCATAATGTGGGATGAAGTTAATTAACGCCTTTTTCAGATAGAATTCAAGGAAAATTTTGCACTTATATTCCCACGTCGCTGCGCTCCTGGGATAATTCGACTAACGACTCAAACTTCACTTTGTTCGTTTTTGTCGAGTCTCATTATCAAATTTGACAATGCTTGTAGGAAAATGTAAATTTCATCTAAATGTAATTTCGCGACATTCATCTTCCGGCTACCGTTGGTGAATGAATGCGCATTTTATCCACTCAAGGAGGTTTTATGAAAATATCTCTGATTGAGCTTTATCATGTGCAGGTTCCATTGAAACAAACATTCTGGCCTACCTGGATTCCCGGTTATCCTCAAACGCATAATGGATTTACGCTAATCAAATTAGCCACCGATGACGGCATCGAAGGCTATTCGGCAGGTTCCGCCCTGGGTCATGAAAGAGAAGGCCTGGGAGATTTGATTGGCGGATACTTGCTGGGCGCTGATCCGACCGATATCGAAACTTGCCAGAGTTTATTAAAGCAAGCCGGCATTTTGGGCTGGAGAAATTTTTGGATTGAGCCGGCATTTTGGGACATTATAGGTAAGAGCAAAGGCAAACCCGTATATGAACTCTTAGGCGGCCAGGCACGTCCCATTGAAGTTTACTGCTCGACGGGAGAAATGCACGAGCCGGGAAAAAGGGTGGATGAACTTCTGGCTATGAAAGAGCGCGGATTCAAAACGGCAAAGTTGCGAGTGAAGAATAAGGAGCTTAAAGATGATATCCGGCATATCGAGGTGATAAGAAAAGGTGTTGGCGATGGCCTTGCTTTAGGTGTGGATGCCAATCAGGGATGGCTGGTGACTATTGTCGATAAAATTCCCGCCTGGGATTTGCAACGTGCGACGGAGTTTGCGCAAGCCTGTTACGCAAACAACATCACCTGGCTGGAAGAGCCGCTTGATTCGCGAGATTACGACGGCAATGCCGCTTTGAAAAAAGTTTCCAAAGTAAAGATTTCCGGCGCCGAACTCAACTATGGATGGGATGAAATCAAGATCATGCTGGAAAAGGATTGTTTCCACATTTATCAGCCCGACGCCACATTCGCGGGAGGAATCGCGCAGGTGAAAAAAGTAATTGATGCCTGTCATACGCATAACAGAGAATATTCTCCACACACATGGACAAACGGCATCGGTTTTTATATCAACTGGAATATGGTGCTTGCCGATAAAGGCAATAAACTTCCCCTGGAATATCCCTTGGAAGAACCTTCCTGGGTGCCTGAACAAAGAGAAGGGATTATTGATCCTATCCTCCCGGATAAAAACGCAATACTTGCGCCATTTACAAAGCCCGGCCTCGGTTTTGAGATTAATAAAAAGCTGCTGAGCAAATACGGGAAACGATTCTTTAGGCTTACGGAGATGAGACAAAAAATAAAAGTGATCAGGCAAAAAGGACTCAAGGCGGCATTGGAACTGAAAAAAAGAAAAGAGTCTCAGTAAAAAATATAGATGGTGGATAGCAATTTGCCATTGCGGCCTTATTTGTCACTTCTCATCCCGATTTGCCGGGATGAGAAGTCTTGACTTTGATGCGTAAGATTCCTCTTCGCTCACGCTCATCGGAATAACATCGTTAGATCTTTGCATATTATCTGCTCGGTCATGGAGCGAAGCGAAGCAATCTCTTGTAGGGATTGTTCTAACCTAAAGGTCACGATGCCCGAACAATCCGACATGCAGCGCATTTGGGGAATGCGCCCTACATTGAGTTGAATGTGACTGCCATAACGCCTGAGAGGCGTTTCGCAATGACAGCGGATACTGAATTCCCCCGGCATTCCCAGGCATTCGCCGGGGTTCCCTGCCGGGCTGTGCTGCCGGAGAACAATCCCGCGTAAATGACAAGTGGTTTATATCTTCCCTTTCATGTGCTGGAGTTTGGGCATTATTTATACCGTGAAAAATCAACTCCCCTCATCCGGCCGCGTTTTTCAAACCAGGCATCTTCATTGACGGGAGGCTGCACTATCTGATCTTGCCCTTTATGCACCAGCCGGATGGCATCATTCGGGCAGGTACTGATGCACAGGCCGCAGCCGATGCATCGATCCGGAATTATCCGGTACGCATCGTCGCCTTCTTCAATGGCTCCCACCTGACACCGTTCGTCCAAACATGTTCCGCAGGCGATGCATTTATCCTCATCGATTTCGGCATAATAATTGGAATTGATAACCATTGAAGCAGGAATGCCCAGCTCATTGATTGACCTCAACACACCGCAGCAGCATTTGCAGCAGTTGCAGATGTAGAAGCCGCCTCCCTGCACATTATAGGTCAGGTGGACAAGCCCAACTTCTTCCGCCATTTTTATCAGGTCATGCGCCTCCTGTTTTGTAATCTCCTTGCCTGTAGGGTACTTTTTAAAAACATTGGGTACGGGCGCAAGCGCCAGACAGACGTGCATCGGCCGGTCGCAGGGGTGTCCCAGCAATTCCTTTTCTTTTTTACAGATGCAGTCGTTGACCAGAAAAGACTGGTTCTGTTCTATAAGATCGGAAACCTTCTCATAAGATATAACCTCCTGCTGGCCTGTTATTTCTTTTTCAACAGGTAACGTACGCATCAATTGAGGCGTCTCGGAATAAAATTGCTTTCCGAAAACCGGCGCGTATTCTTCAACCAGCAAAGTGAGTTCTTTATCCAACCGGCTGAGCTGAAATTCATATATCCCGAAAACCCAGGGCAGCATCTTGAAAACCCGGATTCCCCCAAAATTTATAGAAAAAAGCTGTCCGGCTCTCGCCATATCTCTGAGTTGTTTTTCCAGGTCTGCCACAGGGCGGCCTGTTCTTTCGGCCACCTGCTGGGCTGTTTCAAAAGTCAGCCTAAGGTCGCAAAAAAGATCGGCCTGCTCGGGCGTAAAAATTTTCTTCAGAAGTTTAATCTCCACACCGCTTTCGGTTGCGGGAAAACCGTTGGGCAGGGTATCGAGTACCCGCGCAAGGTTTTGATATATTTCATCGACCATGTTTTTTCTCCTTCCGTTTCTTTATTTTCCCTTTTTCCAGGCCTTTCAGCGCCTGATCGCACCATTCAATGGCCATGCGGGCATGGCGTATGCCGTAATCAAGCGACAGGCCCCAGTAATGTGAATCCTCCGCATAAGATGTTTTCTCCGACTGCCGCTGAATAACCGGCATTGCCACCGTTTCATACTGTTTAAGAAGATTCATATTGTATTCCCGCCAGTTCTTCAGATGCTCCGCGAACCGCTCCGGCGGCAACTGCTTCCCGAAAAAAACCTTTACAAGCAGCGTGTGGCGCATTTCCAGTTCTTCCGGCGGTTCGGCAAGCCATTGAAGAAGTTCTTTTTTCCCTTTACCGGTTATCCTGTAAACCTTGCGGTTCGGTTTACCCGACTGCTGCTCTATGGTCGAAGCAATCCACCCCTGGTTTTCCATCTGCTTCAGAGAACGGTAGATATGGGGCAGGGCGGCATTCCAGAAAAAATGAATAGACTTCTGAAATTTGTTTTTCAGGTCGTATCCGGTGGACGGCTGATAATTGATTAAACCCAAGAGCGCATGCGGCAGCGACACGGCGGCCTCCTTTATATAGATAATTTAGTCTATATATACATTAGTACATATGTATTGTCAAGAATTATTTTAGTGAGTCCCAAGTTTCAGAAGCGTAGCGCACTGAAATTTGTTGGACGAACTATCCTAGGAGCGAAGCGACGTAGGATAATGAGCATCCTTTGATATACCAGGCGCGTAGCGCCGTCGTATAACGAACAAAGTGAAGTTTGAAGCGTTAGCCGAATTATCCAATAGCCTTAGGTTATTGGAAATTATCAATTTTCTTTAAGATCAGGTCGTCACGCCGGAATATTAATAGTTTTCTTTATCTTGGCAATTGCAGCGAACTGTTGTACAAATTCTGAATTATCGTAGAGAGAAAATTGAAATGCCGATACACATAATTCCAGTTGATCAACTTAGCGCCGAAGCCTTAGACGGCGTCATCAAAGAATTCATTTCTAGAAACGGAACTGATTATGGTGAATTTGAGGCCGCAATGGAAACAAAGATCAGACAGGTAAAACAAAAGCTGGAAAAGGGATTGGCCGTTCTTCTTTATGATGACGAGACGGAAACGACCAATATATTCCGGCATGACGATCCGATTTTGAAGAAGCTTGATAAATGAATGGTGAAAAAGTTGGATTCCCCCGGCTGTGCTGCCGGAATGCAATCCAGCATATGCGGGACGGGAATGACAGATGAGGGTGAAGGGAAAAATGTTCTGATTTACCCATGACAATTTTCCCTTTGTTCAGTCCTGATTTTCTTAAAATATAACTCTCATCAAAGTCTTAGTCAGCCGTATATTTCCAAGAATGTCTTCCCACCCTTGTTTCCCCAATGTAGCCTTCCAACGGCTTAACGTTTTTCTCAACAATTTCACCGGACGGCAGAATGGCTGCCCGCTCCGTGTAAAAAGACTGCGCGAAGGGCTTCTCCGATATGTCGAGGGCCTGTATGGATTGTGCCATGGGATGGGCGCCGAATTTTATATACGAATCTTTTGTGCAAAGAGAAAAACGCATCACGCCTTTTATGGGGATAATCGTTCTGATAAGCTGGCGGTCCTTCACGCTGAAGGTGATAAGCGGTTTGTTGTCCGGCATATGGAATCCCCTGCGCATGACCTTTAAATCGAGGATGAACTGATCTTTTTCATACATCCTGCATTCAAGAAATTCAGGCGTGATGTTGAAATCCATATCAGCCACAAACTTGGTATAGCCCCATTCGCCCCTGCCCGCGTCACGCGCCACGACTTTGGTCACGGGCAGGTGCATCACCAGTACGCCGAAACCCGGATATGCGCCCTGCAGCATCAGCGGCAGGAAACCGCCCAGCGGCAACTGCTTTTTTTCAAAGAGAACCGGTATGGCCACCGGAATCTCGCCGTAAGAGCCGATAGAGGTCTCCAGGTAATTATATGCCATGATGGCAATAACGGCGCGTCCGTTGGGCATCGTAACCGGAGTGAGTTTATCCGACGGGAGGATTTCGCTGATTTTTTTCATGTCTGCCGTATAGTACAGCCCGAAGAAATCGTCGCGCAGATACAGGATGGGAAGTTCGAAGCTTGCCTCGCCATACTTTGCCTGTTTGCCCGGCCTTGTACCGTCAAAGAAACCTTTTGCTGTATTGCTCATTATCGATACCTCCTAAAATTTGAATGGGTTTACATACAAAAATCCGTGCTTAAATGATGTTCGAATAACGCCAGCCGGTTGATCTGGTTCGTGCCTTCGTATATTTGCGTTAGGCGGGAATCGCGCCACGCACGTTCGACGCCATGAGCATGGAGATATCCGCAATCCCCCATAAGTTCCATAGCCTGATTGCAGACTTTAAATGCCGTGTCGGAAGCGAAAACTTTGGCGGAAGCCGAAACTGACTGATAACACCGGAACTGTCTGCAGCTCTGCCAGATCATGGAGCGTGCCGCCCAGAGGCTGATCGCCATATCCGCCAGTTCCATCTGAACATCCTGATATTCAATAAGACGTTTGGGTCCAAGATACGTTTTACGGCAGAATTCCAGACAACGTTCGAACGCGCCGCGTCCGTGTCCCAGCGCCATGGATCCGACAACCGGACGCGAATAATTTAGCACATTGCGGTTATTGGCCCAGCCGGAACGAAGTTTGCCGACGACATTTTTATCGGGAACAAACACGTTATCGAAAATAAGTTCCGAGGCGTCCGACGCCCGCTGACCCATCTTGCGTTCGCTGCGTCCCACGGAAAATCCCGGCATGCCTCTTTCCACAAGAAAACACGTCCATGATTCGATTCCTTCGTCCCCGATTTTCGCGTAAACGGTGACTTTATCTGCGATGGCTCCATCCGAAATAAAACATTTTCTCCCGTTGAGGATGTAGCCTTTCTTATCCGGCGCGTATTTCGCCGTGGTTATAAGGTTGGCCTTCGCTCCGCCTTTGGTATCTTCAACATCAGACCCGGCGCCGGGTTCGGTGATGGCGAAGGCCATGCAATCAGGCCTGCCCAGCAGGTGGGATTTCAAATAAAAAGGAATCATCTGCCGAAAAAGATTTCTAACGCTTCCCGAAAGAAGAATCGGAGCCATGCCCAGATTATGCGCCAGCAATAAAAGCGCCAGACCGCCGCATTCGGTCGCGAACTCTTCACCTACCACTGTCATCTGGAATGCCGTCCCCTTGTAATATTGAAGAGTACTTGCCGTGCCCAGAGGCGGAGTAAGCATGAGTGTTTGAAATCCCTGCCGGGCCGCCTCGGCCAATATCGGTTTTGGATCGTAATCGTGGGGATGAAGATCGGCTTGAGGTGCCAGCGGTCTGATATATTCGCGGGCAAATTTCAGGGCCTTGCGCCGCCACCGCCGTACGCCCCAGCTCAGGGTTTTTGTATCGTGTTCCCAGAGACTCATCTCGCGGTTATCAACAAAAAGGCGTCCGAAAAGGTTCATCTTCTGAGTCGCGTTTTTCAGTTTGAGCTGTTCGATGCGCTCTTCCATGGGCTGTTTCATAGCGCACCCTCCTTTTCGATATCGAAAATCAACTGTTTGAGATAAGAGGAAGAACCTGATGCCGATTTTAAAACAGTCACATCGCGCAGCCGTTTTTCCATGCCGTAATCCTCCATGTAACCGTATCCGCCGAATGTCTGGAGGCAATCGGTCACCGCGCGGCAGCATTGCTCCATGACCGATAATTTCACGGCGGCTGATTTTTTCATATTTTTGAACGAGCCTAAATCGCCGTTGGGCAATGAATAAAGAGCCGCTTCGGCGGCGGCAGTGGCCGACTCGGCGCCGCCAATCAGCATCTTTACCGCCGGATGTTCTTCAATTTGAGAGCCTCCCTGATAACGTTCCGCAGCGTATCTGCGTGCCGCGGCACAGGCGCCCCTGCCTATTCCAACAGCTACGGCCGACATTCCCGTCCAGTTCAGATTCATCGCGCGAATGACCAAAGCACTGGCGTCGCCCCCGTCTATCCGCGCCTCCGGAGGGATCTCAACGGAATTGAAATCGACATGTTCAACTTGGCATGCCCGAAGACCGGTTCGCACACCTACGTCGTTTGCGGATACATTGCTCTCCGATGCCGGAACAAGAAAGCATCCCCATACATTATCCATCCTGGCAAACACCACATAAGCGTCCGAGCCGTTCATGGAATAGACAAACGACTTACGGCCGTTAATGATATATCCTGATTTATTCTTGACAGCGGTTGTGTCCACCCTCGCGGGGGCATCCTTGTCCGGTGACAGGATGGTGCCAAGATAAGGCGGCGCAAATCCCTCCTGAAGACAGAGTGCCGCCATGACCGGTGTAAACGGAAGTTCTTTTTTTGCCTGAATCAGCAGATTGGAAGCCACGCCCTGCGAATGAAGGCACATAGCCACTCCGCCGCAGGTTTCCGCGATAGTGGATAAAAGAAGAATGGACGGCAGCAGGCCTGTTTCATCGGTTGCGCCGCCCCATATGCCGTACTGACATCCTGAATGCGTTTTGTCGGGAGTGGCGGCAATCCCGATTTCAAAAGCGGTCTTCAGTTTTTCTGGCAAAAGCGATAAATTTCCGTCGGAATACTCGCCTTCAAAAATCGGGGTAATTGATTTTTTAGCATACTGACGGGCCAGATCCTGATAATGAATAATATCTTCGGCACAGATTCCTGTAGCAGGTTCCCTATCCATTTCCTTCCCCTTCCGCTTTTTTATAATAAGACTACTTACATTATAAAACAGTTTTACAAAAAGGTACCAAAACAGCGGGGATATTTATAGCCGTTGCATCCGCCCCATGAATATTTACCACAAGTTAAGTTATAATTCCGCTATTTTCTATTAGGCAGCAGGAAAGCCAGCAGTACCATCAAGACATTAGCGCTTCCAAGCAGCATCAAAGCCTTTGAGGCATTGTTGCCCAGGTGCGTGTAGAGTTCGCCGGCAATGCTGGGCACAGTACTGGCGAGACACCATGCCCAGCCCATCAGGATCGCTGATACGATGCTAACATTTTCCCGTGGCGCGATCCGCTGGCCGAACGCAACGCCGAGTGGATTCACTGTTCCCAGAAACGCCCCGCCCACAACACAAAGCACGACAAACGCCGGTACCGGCAGCGTCAGGCGGACGATTGCATGATAGCTGATGGCCGACAGAATCGTCATTGCAATCAGCGTCCGACGCCTGCCAATGCGGTCCGCCAAGTGCCCCATCGGTATCATGAACACCGTTGCGCCGAAGATGAGCAGACCGAAAGCCCCGCCCTGTCCGATCCAGGCCGGATAACCTTTCTCGTGGATGAATTCCGGCATGAGGAAGAACAGCCCGCTCAACACGCCGCTGGAGATCGCAAGAATCAGAAATAATGCCAGAATCTGTCCTGCAACCGGGCGAAGGGATCGAAGCGAAGCGATAACAGATATTCTCTCTGCGTGCATCGCCTCAGCCGGCCGGCACCACACCCAGACGAACATCCAAAAGATTGCCGCCGGAATGAGAAGGATCTCGGTGTGATGACCGAGGTTGTTATAAGCGGTGCGGAAAGCGATCTGACTAAGACCGAAGCCGATGCTGCCGACCGCAATAAATACAGCTAGGAACGTCGAGCCGCGCCGCGCGGAGAAGCTACCCGCAAGCCCCGCGCCCGCCGGATGAAACATATCCTGCCCGAGCCGGCCGGACGCAAGGATGATGAACACGACAATGTAAAAGCCGCTCAGTCCAAACAGTGTCGGGAGCAGGCGGTTCAACGTCGTTTGATAATCGGCAAGCGGACCGAGCAGCAGGGCAAACGAAGTCAGCAGCGCGCCCAGCAGGATGATCCGCCGGGCACCGAATCGGTCGGCAATCGAACCAAATAACGGCTGAAGCGCTGTTCCGCTCATGGCGACGACCGTGGCGATCCATCCGGCTTTGGCTACATCCAGACCTGCAAGTGTCTTATAAACCGGCCAGACGCTCATTCCCATGAAATCAACCATAACATGCGCGATCACAACGGCGATAAACGTGCCGACTGTTCGACGTGTGACATCGGCCTCCAACAATCTGTCGTTTGAGAATACTGCGGAAGCGGCCGAAGTGCGATCCTGTTTGAAATTTTCCATATGTTCATCCCAATTAACCAATAGTACCAATACCAATGCGAGAAATCAGTCCCCTCCGCTGCGCTACGGGGATATCCCTATCAGCCTGGGCGGAAGGGACAATTCAACTAACAAACCACCTTCTGTCCCACATGACAACGCATGTGGGATAATTCGACTAACCAATCTGACGGCGTTTTACTCGTCATATTGGAGTCTCATTAAAACTTGGATCTCATTATAGTATACTTAATCCTTAATTTTTCGGAAGAATTATTTTACTTTGACGTTCGGCATTAATTTGTTATGGAAATATTCAGTCGGGATGAAGATTTAAAGAAACTAACTTAGTCCAGCAATTATGTCATGCTGGTCGTAGATGACCTTCCGGTTACGAAAGCTGGCGGCGTGCCCCTTAGGGTATATCCGGTATTATCAATTATTTCCTGGATTCCGGCTTTCGCCGGAATGACAACCAAAGGTGGAGGACTTTCATGATTGTTACTGTTGTAAATATTGTTGTTAAATCGGAAAAAGTTGATCAGTTTATTGAAGCAACCATAGAAAATCATGAACATTCGATCAAAGAAAAAGGAAATCTCCGGTTTGATATCTTACAGCACCGGGATAATCCGTCGGCGTTTACTTTGTATGAAGCCTATGAGTCCGACGAGGAGGCCGCCGCGCATAGAAAAACCGCTCATTATTTAAAATGGCGTGATGCCGTTGAATCCTGGATGGCCAAGCCGCGTGAGGGAATCGCCCATAACGTTTTGGCACCTGTGGAAAAATCGGCATGGAAACGCTAAACGATTTCAATCTCCCAGGCCTGCCCAGAATTTATTTTGGCGCCGGTACATTTTCCGAACTTCCTGAAATCATACGTTCGTATGGCAGTCATGCGCTCATTTTTACCGGCGATGAATCGCTTGTAAGATCAGGCCGATGGAATATGTTGGCAAAACAGCTTAATCAAACCGGCCTCCAATATAAGGCTGTATCCGTCCGGGGCGAACCCACAACAGAAACTATCGATGCTATTGCCGGTGAATATCGCAAGATGCCGGTCAACGTCGTTGTGGCCATCGGCGGCGGCAGTGTCATCGACTATGGCAAAGCGATTGCAGGCATGCTGGCCGAGGATGGTTCCGTTCGCGACTACCTGGAAGGTGTCGGGACCAAACAACCATCCGGAGCAAAAGTTCCGTTCATCGCCGTTCCGACAACCGCAGGCACGGGAAGCGAAGCAACAAAAAATGCCGTTGTGTGTGATCGGAGAAAAGGCTATAAAAAATCCCTCCGGCATGATGCCTATGTGCCCGATGCCGCCGTTGTCGATCCCGAACTGACACTGACAATGCCCCGGCTGCTTACAATCGCCTGCGGGCTGGATGCCGTTTCGCAATTGATCGAATCTTACACGTCAACAAAAGCAGACCCCTCTCTCGATTTGCTGGCCTTAAAGGCGCTCTCCTTTGCATCGAAGGGTCTGCTTCCGCTTAGCCTTGATCATGGCGATGATATATCTCTGCGCAGTAAAATGTCTTATGCGGCTTTGGTTTCGGGGATAACGCTCAGCCATTCCGGGCTTGGTGTTGTACACGGCATAGCGGGGCCTCTGGGCGGATTGTTCCCGGTGCCGCATGGCGTGGCCTGCGGGAAACTCCTGTTTCCGGTCATGACCTTTGTTGTAAAAAAGATTATTGACGAAAATAATCTAGTTGCCCGGAAGCGCTTTGCCGATATCGGAAGACTTTTTACCGGTGACGCAGGTGGTGAAGATATCTTACAGTGCAAACAGTTTTTAGGTGTTCTTAACAAGTGGACACGGACACTGAAGCTTCCTCAGCTTTCCTATTTCGGCATGACCGCTGCTGATATGGCAAAAGTCATCTCGCTTTCGGACAGTAAAAACAGCCCGGCCGTTCTTTCCCAAGAAGAAATAAAAATTATTCTGGAAGTCGTTCGTTGATATATTCAGTTTTAAAAAAGATAGATTACTGCGGTTACTGCAATGACAGGCAAGTGTTTATTCGCCGAGGCAGGCTTCTTTGATTCTAATTTGATAATTACACATGATTTTTAAAACTGCCGCAAAAAAACTTGAGCGCAATCTCCTGTCGTGATATTAATTATCGGTAATTTATGAAAGGCGGTACTTATTTTGAAGATTGCGACTTACAATGTAAATTCCATACGCTCCCGCCTGCATATCGTTTTGCCCTGGCTGCAAAAAAATAACCCTGATTATTTTTGTATGCAGGAAACAAAGGTTGCTGACGCCAGCTTTCCCGCGGCTGAATTGGAAGCATTAGGTTACCATGTAGTTTTCAAAGGCGATAAACAATATAAAGGTGTGGCCATTGCCTCAAAGCAGAAACCGCAAAAAGTAGTATTTGGTTTTGATAGTGAACCTGCCGATTCCGACCGTTTAATTGTAGCGACATATAATGACCTGACGATAATCAATACCTATGTCCCCCAGGGCCAGGAAATGGAAAGCCCGCAGTTCGCGTACAAACTGGAATGGTTTGCGCGTTTGAAAAAATGTCTGCAAAAGCATTTTCAGCCGCAAGATGAAATAATCTGGTGCGGTGATCTTAACGTCGCGCCGGAAAATATTGATGTGCATGATCCGAAAAGAATATTGGGACACGTTTGTTTTAATCCGGAAGTCTGGAAAGCGTACGAAGAAACTAAAGCTTGGGGCTTCACGGATATATTCCGTAAACATCATCCGGGTGTTGCCGGTCAGTATACTTTTTTCGATTATCGTATCAAGGATTCCGTAGCTCGAAAGTTGGGTTGGCGCGTTGATCATATTCTGGCGACAAAATCACTTGCCGCAAAATCAAAAAGCTGTTCTATTGACTTAGAATCAAGGCTTGCCGAAAAGCCTTCCGACCATTTAATTCTCTATGCGCAGTGGGAAAGGTGACAATATGAATAAAACGGAAGATATTGAGCGCATCAATAAGAAAATTGCCGCTGGTTTCGGAGAAATTGAAAAAAAAGTGTCGGAGGCCAAGGATATTGCCGGGCTTTTTGAAATTCTTTTTGCGGGAATAGAAAAAGAATTTAAAGTTCCTTTTGTTTGGCTTACATTAATGGATACTGTAAATAACAAGCCTGTCATCGAGGCAATAAAATCTTCTGATATTTTGAAAGACAGGCTCAAGGTGATAACACCGGAGTTGTTTCGCGAAATTCTTCCTGCCGGATTAAAACCAGTTTTAGTCAATAAGGATTTGCAACCGTATTATAAATTATTGCCTTCGAATAGAAAATATTTTGTCAAATCATTGGCCCTGGTTCCGTTTAAAGTGAATGATAAAATTGCAGGAAGCTGGAATAATGGCGATGCCTATCATGATCGCTACACGCCGGATATGGGAACCAATCTTTTACAAAATCTGGCCCATTCGGTATCCGTGCGCCTGACTGAGCTCGTTTCGTCAATAAAATAATCCATCAAATAAAATGATCGAACTGAAGCGGAAATATTATGATAAAAACCCCGCCGGGATTGCACGGGGTTTTTAAAGGTATAGCTTCGAGGGGGTGAAGGAAGGGGTTAATTAATTAAAGTTTTGAGAGCGTCGATTACCGGTACGGTAAAAAGAGCAACCAAAACAGTATATAGGGCAAATGATCCAATAGCTTCGCTCATGTGAAGTTGAGCATATTTTTGTTTTAGAGAAACAATAATTAATCCTCCGATAATTAAACAGCCCAGATGAAAGAAGGGGAAACTATCATTCCCTGTAACGCTGAATTGGGCATAGCTAAAAGATGCTGTTGCCAAAACTACGAAAATCGTCAAAAGCGTTGTTTGCATCGTCTTTTTCATAACTCTCGTTTCTCCTTGATTTGAAAAATTTTCTCTTGTTCACTTATTCTCATGAAATAAGTATGCCAAATAAATTTTGTGGACATTAATTTTTTTAAGTATTTGATATTTAATGATAAAAAATTTACACTGCTTAATATTGTATCAATAGGGAGGTGTGCTGGACTTAAAAATATTGAAAGAAACGTTCAATATTTTAAAGAAATCGAAAAGAATATTCAATTCCGTGGCTTTGCCTCCTCCGGCTTCAGCCGGAGGAGGCTCCACTTTGCAGTCGTATATTATTTTACGGTATACCCGCGGGCATCGAGACAGGCACCCATCGCACGGTTATAGTCTGCACGTATCTGGTTCAACTGAGCTTCCGGCATGCCTCCGGCCGGCGGCTGAGTCGGATCGTAATGTGTCTGGCCAACAGTCCAACTGTGGCACTCGTAACGATCCTTTGCCTGTAGTTCTTTGCTCTGGCCATTGCGGGGATAGACGAACAACTGTCCTGTTGCCGCCGTCGGTGGCGCCTGCGCGACATCACCCTTTGGCGGCTCAACAACCATATATCCGCCCGCGGTTTGAGTGTAATATGTGTCGTTGGCATAATAGTAAGGAATACCGCCTACCCAGAGCGACGTGTAGTATAGAGGCAAGAAGGGAACTATGAGACCAAATGGAGGAACGTCAACAACAAAACCCCGGCCGAACGGGCGGTACCAGACACCATCGTGGAAATAGTATCTTGAATGGCCATAAGTCACCGTCCGGAATCCACCTGGCAGCCTGTCAAAGTGCTGACCGCGTGCCAGATAGGCATGGTTATGGCCATAACGTGAATCCATGTGATGGCCGGAGCCGTGCTCTTCCGCACTTGCCACCTGCATAAACCCGAAAAGCATAATCCCCGAAAATATTGCGAGCATAAGCCCAATCACAAAATATTGATTTCTATTTCTAATATATGACATGTTTATTACCTCCATAAAATAAAATTTAAATATTAATCTTCTTTACTGAATACTATAACCGCGGCCTTCGAGGCAAGCTGACATTGCACGGCGGAAGTCGCTCGCCTTTCCCTCATAGCGGGCATCGAGTGCCTGATCGCGGTTCACATAAGCTTCTTCCAACTGCTGGGCATTTTGCTGCCTGGACACATCAGATGCAGCGCCTACAATGGCTCCGCTTCCTGCACCGATTAACGCGCCAGCCCCTGCGTGCCTCGGTCCGGCTATTAAGGCACCCAGCACAGCACCGGTAATTGCCAGCACTGCGGTATCATGTCCTGGCGGTGGCATTGGCACAACTTTTACGCGTTGTTGGGCTGGAATCGATGACTGACTCGGATCAAAGCCTGTTTGTTGTACCGCCCAGTTGTAACATTCATAGTGGTCTCGTGACTGCTGTTCAGTCGTCTGTCCATTTTTGGGATAGAAATAGACCTGAGTCATGGGAGCCTTTGGGCTTTGGCCTGCACCGGGGATCTCGCTATAAGCCGCAGGATAACACGCAGCCAGCGCAAGGATTAATAAGATAAGCAAAAGCCGAAGACTTGTTCTTAATAACCAATTTTTTAGTATATTTTTTCCTGTCATTATTTTCCGGATTGACATCATCATTTGTGTCCTCCTTTTTAGTTAAACAACATATAAACCATAATCACAAAAGGATGGCTTTTTCGGTTGTTAATCAATCCTTTTCTTTTTATGTGTTTTACATCTTTATATAACAATTAAAAGCAAGGGATGTGCCAGTCGTATCATCCTAAATGCAACATATTGAATTGATATTGTTATATGGATTTACAGAAATCAGTGCACTTCTTTTGAATACATAAATGTGGAGAATAAATATCCAATATTAGTATACACCTGTGGAAAAAATACCCACTTTTTTCACGTTGAGAGTATGTGGCGATCTTGAGTGCAAATGGAATATAGGATAATTTCCTTAACAGACTCAAATCCGGACAGACGAGTGAAGACCCCGCTGGCTGGAGCCGGAGGCTCCTTTTGATACTGTGCCGCGCAATCTTCACATTCACAAAGACATTGCGACACAGTATCTCCCTAGGAGGGCAAGGGTTTTCTAGTTATTAATACATCATTCCTGGTCCGGGGCCATCGGGTCCGAATTCGTGATGGTCTCTCATACTGCCTCGCGGTCCGAAACCGGGGCCTCTGCCCCAGTGAGAATTTGCCAGTTTTTCATTTTGTTCCGGTGTTAATACTTTGTTAATTTCAAAACGCAACGTTGTAGCTTTGTCTTCCATCTTATCACGCAATGTTCTTAACTCTTTTTGAGCAGCGATAATTTTATTCTTATCAGGATTGGTTTGTAACCATAGCCGGCGCAGTTCAACCGATTTATCGAATATTTTTTCTCTGAGAGGTCTTACTTCCTTCAGATGGGCTGTTTGCAGTGTCTCGATTTTTGTTTTCTGTTCATCAGAAAGATTCAAATTCCATAATCCCGGTTTACTGCAATAACCTTCGTCTCTGCCTCCGCCGGGACCTCTGCCTTCGCTAGGGCCGAAAGCAAACGCCGGTAATGTTAAAAGCACTCCCAGAACAACGGCCATTAATGATAATGTTAACTTCTTCATAATCAATCTCCTTTCTAGAGTTATATTGTTTGTTGAAACTATTTTCTTGCAGTGATTAAATCACCCTCATTATTATTTATAAATCTGACAGACAGGTATGCAGCCAGTATATATTCCACGAGCATTTTTCTCGGGATGAGTGAATAATAACGGCTCAATAACAATCCCATGGCTATATTTATTAATGTCAATGTCAGATTCTTCATAATAAATCTCTCTGTAGGAAGGGTATTTTATTTGCTTTAGCTTTCATATAAGCATGGCTTATGCCAATAAAATTTAAAATAGATAAGTTACTGTTATTGAATGATAAACTATGTATAAGCTAAAATATCATTTGTTTTTTATCGCAGTTGAGTGGATAATATATATCCAGTTGATGGTATCCACATGGGTACAAAATAACCATTGAACAGTGGAGATTTAAGTACAGTGCTAAAAGCTAAGAAAAGAATTTGGTTTAATGTTTCCTTTTGGGTAGTTGTAGGTGCAATAGCTGTTATGGCTACTGTCTCTGCGGTAATGACGTTGGCGCATTTTCAGCGGCAAAAGGAACAGGCCGTTGAGCTTCTGGTGGAAAAAGGCGGAACATTAATCCGGTCATTTGAAGCCGGGTTACGCACTCCGCTAGACATCAAGAACGAAACGTTTAAAATACAAAAGTTGTTGATAGAAACGGCCCAACAACCCGATATTGACTACATCATTGTTGCGGATAACAAGGGCAATATTCTTGCCGATAGTGATCCGGCACAAGTTGGTGAGAAATACGGTTTGGATCTGGATATAGGAGCGTTGACTTTATCCCACGATATCCGCTGGCGACAGGTTGCCAATCCTCAGGGTGCGGGCACTTTTGAAGTTTATCGCGGTCTCTTTCCTCGGGCAGTATTCGTGCGGAGAATAGACTCTGCGCAAAGCAGATCTCAAGATAAAGAAGCCGGCAATATGATTATTTTTGTCGGTTTTAATATGGCGAAAATTGAAAAGGCCGATTCCGAAGACACCAGAAATACGATCATCATCGCTCTGATTCTTTTATTGATCGGTTCTTCAGCCATAATTTCTCTTTTTCTGGCACAAGCCTATCGTCTGACCCGCGCATCTCTTTCCCGCATTAAAATATTTTCGGAAGCGCTGGTGAAAAATATGCCCATTGGCCTGATCGCAATTAGTGATCAAGGCAAAATTGTTACCTGCAATGAAAAGGCGCAAGCGGTGTTGGAAGTTTCTTACAGTGATGCGTTGGGTAGAGAAGCAACAACCGTTTTATCGGAGCCGCTGGAAAAAATGCTTGCCGAGCTTCCTGCAAGAGGCGGCTTTCTGGAGCGGGATGTTCAATTGATTTCTGAAGGCAAGGAACATATATGGGAAGCAGTCGCGGCAGGGCTTATGGATGAAGGAATTCCCGCCGGCCGCATCCTGCTGATACGCGATGTCACGGCGATCCGTCAGATGGAAAATGAGGTGGCCAGAAGCCGCCATTTGAACTCCATCGGCTCACTCGCGGCGGGCGTTGCCCATGAAATCCGTAATCCGCTTAGTTCCATCAAAGGATTCGCCGTTTATTTTAAGGAAAGACTATCCGGTAATAAAGAAGATGAACAGACGGCGGATGTTATGATTGCCGAAACAGAAAGGCTAAATCGCGTAATCAGTCAGCTCATTGAATTTGCCAGACCGCTGGAGTTGAAAAAAGAAAAAGTTCAATTGGTGGAATTGGTGCAGCATACAATAAAGTTAATTACCGCCGACGCGCAGAAAAATAAAATCAGTGTGGAAATTGACGCTGTCGCGGAAATGCCTGCGTTGGAAATTGATCCCGATAAAATCAAACAGGTGCTGCTCAACATTTTTCTCAACTCTCTTGCGGCGTTGAAAGAAGGCGGCAAGCTGACAATTAAGCTTTTGCCAAAGGTGGATAACCTGACTGTAATGATTTCCGATAACGGCGCAGGGATAGAGAAAATGGATTTACCGAAGATTTACGATCCCTATTTTACCTCGAAACCGGCGGGAACCGGCCTGGGGCTGGCAGTCGTCCAAAAAATCATGGAAGCGCACGGCGGCAGGATTGATGTCGAGAGCATCGCGGGAAAGGAGACAAAAGTATTTTTGTATTTCCCTTTATACGATATTACAAAATTAAAGAATAAGATATGAAAGAGAATCTATCGATTTTAATTGTGGATGATGATCTGGCTCACCGAACAATGCTCAAAAAACTATTGGGTGGCTGGGGCTATAAAGTGTTCGAAGCGGATGACGGTTCGGTCGCGATTGACGAAGTGCGTAAGAAGCCATTCGATTTAATTTTGATGGATATCAGGATGCTAAAGGTTTCCGGTATTGAAGCCCTCGAACAAATCAAAATTATCAATCCCGCTATTCCCATTATCATTATGACGGCCTATGCTTCAGTGGAGACAGCCGTTGATGCCCTGAAAAAAGGAGCTTATGATTATCTTACCAAACCGCTGGATTTCGATGAACTCAAAATTGCCATCAACCGTGCCACCGAGCACAACCGGCTAAAAAAAGAAAATGAATATCTAAAAGAAAGATTGGGTCAGAAGTTTGACAGTCAAAACATGATCGGCCGCAGTCCGCTGATGGTTAAGCTTTTGGAAACCGTGGAACAGGTAGCCGCAACGGAAGCCACCGTCCTGATTACCGGTGAGTCGGGTACGGGTAAAGAAATGATTGCCAACGCCATTCACTATAACAGCCTGCGCAAAGCTGCGCCGTTCATAAAAATAAATTGCGCGGCGCTTGCCGAATCGCTTTTGGAGTCGGAGCTTTTCGGGCACGAAAAAGGAGCTTTTACCGGAGCAGATAAAAGAAGGGAAGGGAAGTTCCGGCAGGCGGAAGGCGGCAGCATATTTCTGGATGAAGTAAGTGAAATGTCCGCTGCGATGCAGGTTAAGCTCCTGCGGGTTTTACAGGAAAGAGAATTAACAAGGGTGGGCGGAGCGGAAGTGATAGCGGTCAATGTGCGTGTGATTGCCGCGTCCAATAAGGATCTAAAAAAAGAAATGGAACAGAAACGATTTCGCGAAGATCTGTTTTACAGACTTAACGTTGTGGCTTTGAATGTGCCTGCGCTTTCAGACAGGAAAGAAGATATTCCTCTTCTGGCGCTGCATTTTCTGCAAATGTTTGCCGCAAAAAATAAGAAAAACATCAAAGGTTTTACGCCGCGGTCGATGGAGAAGTTGGTGAAATACAGTTGGCCGGGAAATGTTCGTGAACTTATGAATGCGGTGGAGAGAGCCGTTGTTCTATCGCGTTTAGAATATCTTGATGCTGATGATCTGGTGCTGCTTATGGCGGATAATCAAATTGCCGGCGGTAATGATCAACTTAGATTGCTGGAGAATATGCCGCTGGATGAGGTGGAAAGAAGAAGCATCCTGGAAGCGGTCAATGCTTGCGGCGGCAACAAAAGTGAAGCCGCCCGGCGATTAGGTATTACTCGTAAGACTCTCCGCAAAAAATTGGATAAGTACGAAAAGGTTGGTTGATAATAAACAATTGGGAAATATTGTCAATTATTATCATTTTAAATAGTATATGCTAATATTTGCTTCAATAAAAAAGTATCGTCACATCTTTCACTACACATCCACAGTATTTTTCGACCATTAAAATTGAAGCTTACTGGTTGTAAAGTGCAACGGATTATTAGGCAACTTGGTATTTATTTTTAAATTTATTTAGATGAAAATCAAAATTCATCGAACTCACCCATTTCTTAATATCTCTTTTATTACCCCCATTAGCAATTGGCACTATAATAAATACTTCAGGTATAAAAACTTTAAATGGCATTATTTTATACAATTTATCGATAATTCTAAAATCAGAACATTTCCAACTATCCCAATTAATATGCTCTATATATTTTTTGTTAAAAGTAAAGCAAGAACCACCAATTTCACCCAATTGGGGAGGGTTATTTTTATCAATAATTATGGGAAGATAACTATTGCCCCATGTCATTCTCCAAATGAACATGGTGTCTTCGTTAGCTTTGTCGATTAAATTTGCTATTCTTTCAACAGTATATTTATTCCTAAAATAATCATCATCATCTAAATAAATAACCCAGCCATCCTGAATTCTATTATGCATGACATTAAAATATAAATTATGCGGTGAATACGGTGGGGTAAGTTTTGGGAAATTATCATTTTTTATAAGTTCCTCGCAATTAATTAAAATTGGTTCCCGCCGCCTCTTTTCAACATATGCAATATCATTTTTGTTGTCAGTAGCAACAATATGGTTAATGTTTTTATAAGTTTGGGCGTCGATACTATCGCAACACCGATTAAAATAATTCGACCTATTTGATGTTCTGGTCAATATATTGATTAAGGGATTATTTTTTCTCCCCAGTACTACTGGCAAATTATCTTTATATTTTTTTTCAAATATATTTTTTATTTTCTTTTCCAAAATCATTTGTTTCAATATTTCATAGCCCCGGGCACCACTCCGGAGCTATGAAATCCTCTATTGATGAAGCGACTACATATAAAGGAGGACGCAAAATTCATCTAAGTAATTTATTAATTATCATTACATCTACTATTTAGCTACGAAATAATCTCTTCTGTTTTTTGCCCAGGCTTCCTCACTATGATCAGGATCGAGATGGTGTTGATTTTATCTCTTTCTTCGCTGGTTGGCTATCGTGATCATGATGATGTGCCCACATCTTATGGTGTCTGTGAGGCATCTTATCCAGTTTAGCAATCTGCTCCGGTGTAAGAATTTTACGCCACTCGATTTTCATCTGCCCTTTCTTTTCCGATAACTGCTGGCGAAGTTCACTTATTTCCTTCTGTTTGGCAAGAAGTGTTTCATCATCTGTCTTGGGATCTGTGAAAAGTTTACGCATTTCTATCCGCTTGATTTCGAGATTGTATCTCAAATCTTTCGTATCAGCATGGAAGCGGTTTTTCAGCTCTTTCATCTTGGCTAATTGTTGGTCTGTAAAGCCAAGATGTTTTTTAAAACAGAATTCTTTGTGATAACCAGGTTTCTTATCGGTCTGAGCGGCATAGGTCGGCAACACAAATGCTGCAGATACTATAAGGACAGCAATAACGATAAATATTTTTTTCATTTTCTAAAACTCCTTCCGTAAAAGTATTTTGATCATATTAGCAGCAATAAATAGGCCAACCAGAATAATGTATGCCAAGAATATAATATTACTAGATATTATCTAATAGACACTTAAATTTCTTAAGGGATAGCGGATAAAATGTATTCACTTATTGGTATCCAGGTGGGTAATAAATATACAGGGAAAAGAGAATTAGATTGATGATATAAAGAATTGTCTAATAGAGTCACTCCCTATTTTTTTCACTGTGGACATCAGGTTTTAAGCGGGATGGCAAGCGAGTGGCGGCAAAGAAAAATATAAAGGATATAAAAATGCTGATGCCGGCTACTGTGAAGGCGAGAGATTTTCCATGCCATAGTCCTACAAACCAACGACTGAAATCATCTACGACCATAGCTGCTTTTCCACCAGAGAGTTCCAAATCTCGT
The DNA here is from genome assembly GCA_963710575.1 of uncultured delta proteobacterium. GTDB lineage: Bacteria > Desulfobacterota > Syntrophia > Syntrophales > Smithellaceae > Smithella. The sequence goes on from CAVQAL010000011.1 coordinate 142,752, forward strand.
CTATACACTCTGGAATCTTCAGGCCTGATCGGATAAGCAGATCCATCTATTATTTCATAACCCAAAACACTGCCCGAATCATTTTCAGCTGACTGATAAATCAAGATGGAACTACCCAAACCAAGCAGCATGATAATGGCGCCGATAAGGATAAGGCTTTCGCGCAGATCTGCTATTTCACGTTTCATATGATTCCTGTAATAATGAGTCCCAAGTTTCAGAAGCGTAGCGCATAACCTAATAACCTAAAGGTCACATGAGGTCATCTGCGACTTAAATTTGTTGGACGAATTATCTGTTTTGCAAAGTACACAGCGGTATTCCGCGATGTAGAGGATAACGCGACCTTCCGCAAATTACGGCGCATTCTCTCCCCATGATGGCGCTGGGGAATTCAAAATCGTGGGATTAACTCCAGTTTTCGGAGCCCTCCAGCCGCCGCCAAGAGCTTTGACGAGCAGGACGGTTGCGTTCAGGCGCTGACCGCTGATACTGATGGCCGATCTTTCATTTGTCAGCGCAATAGTTTGAGCAGTAACCACATTCAGATAGCTGACAAGCCCTGCCTTGTATTGATTAGTAGTCAATATTACCGATTCCCTTGCCGATTTTACCGCCAGTTCTTGAGACTGCGCTTCCTCATCCAGTATGCGCAGGGAGGCCAGGTTGTCTTCAACATCCTGAAATCCAGCCAGAACTGTTTGCCGGTAAAAAGCTACTGTTCCATCGTAGGCGGCCATTGCCTGCTCGGTCTGTGCTTTACGCGCTCCGCCGTCAAATAAAGTTGTCGCCAGAGCCGTAGGTCCTAACGCCCAGAAAAAGCTGGGTGATGTAAACAGCGAGGCCAGTTCTGTACTTGCATATCCCAGTGACTCGGAAAGAGAAAGGGTCGGATAATATGCCGCTTTGGCAACGCCAATCTGGGCGTTCGCCACGGCCATCTTGCGCTCTGCCGACGCAATATCCGGCCGGCGTTCCAGCAGATCGGAAGGAATAGCCATGGGAATTTTGATTTGCGGCTGAACAAATATAACCGGCGTCAGAGAAAAATCGGCCGGCGGCTGACCGATTAGGATTGCAATGGCATGCTCCAGTTGTGCCCGCTGCACACCGATATCTATAGCCTGCGCTTTAGCAGACTCAAGTTGGGTCTGAGCTGCGGCAACATCAGCCTTGGCCACTATGCCTGCTTTATAACGGTTTTGAGTAAGCTCCAGAGCTTTTTCATATGCCGCAACCGCGTCTTCGAGATTTTTTTTCTGGGCATCCAAAATCCGTAACTGAAAATAATTCAGCGCGAGTTCTGCCTGCATCGATAAACGCATAGCTTGTAAATCAGCAAAAGATGCTTCAGCGCTGGCAGTGTTTGCTTCCACTTGTCTTCGCACTTTCCCCCATAAATCTACTTCCCATGCGGCATTAAGCGAAACCTGATGCTGGTCTACCGCGTTATAGGTTCCTCCTCCACCGGCCGGCAGCGAGTGGGTATAAGCCGCTCCCGCATTAACAGTGGGAAAATAATTAGCCCGGGCCAGCTGCACCAGCGCCTGTGCCTGACGGTATTGAGACTCCGCCAGCGCTATCGACTGGTTCGATACAGTTACCTGTTCTACCAGTGAGGTCATGACCGGGTCGCCGAAGGCTTCCCACCATTTTGTCCTGATTTCCTGATCGCGGGGCAGCGCTTGGCGCCATCCTTTCAGTTCTTTGAAGGATGATGGTACCGGCGCGTCGGGACGTTTATAATCCGGTCCGACAGAGCAGCCGGATATCACCATTAAGATAACAAGAATAATTTTTAATACTAATAATTTTTTCATAATTATCCTCTTTAAATTTTCTCCAATGCCTGCCCCGGCAAACTCTCAGACCTCCGTTTTAATACCCTTAAACAAAACAGCCGGAAACGGTCAAGGTATAAATAAACGACCGGAGTCGTATATAGTGTGAGAATCTGACTGACAATCAGTCCGCCGACAATAGAAATTCCCAAAGGCCTGCGCAACTCGGAACCTTCTCCGGTAAGCAATATCAAGGGCAGGGCGCCGAAAAGCGCGGCCATTGTCGTCATCATGATCGGCCTAAATCGCATCAGACAGGCTTCAAATATTGCGTCTTCAGGGCGTTTACCTTCTTTTCGTTCCCTGTCCAGGGCAAAGTCAATCATCATAATGGCATTTTTCTTGACGATGCCGATTAGCAGAATAACTCCGATCAAGGCCATAATGGTGAACTCCGTATTAAATATCATTAATGCCAGTAATGCTCCCACGCCGGCGGACGGCAGTGTGGATAAAATTGTGACTGGATGCACATAGCTCTCATAGAGTATGCCCAGCACAATGTATATGGCAATTATTGCCGCAAGAATTAACCAGGGCTGGCTTTGTGATGATTGCTGAAATGTTTTGGCCGTTCCCTGAAAGCTTCCTCTGATGGAACCGGGAACGCCGATGCGAGCCATTGTTTTCTGAATAACCTCTGTTGCCTGAGAAAGCGACACTCCCAGAGGAAGATTAAAAGAAATCGTGGATGCGGCAAATTGTCCCTGATGGTTGACGGCAAGCGGCGTATTGGTCAACCCATAGCTGGCAAAGGACAAAAGAGGCACCTTGGCACCATTGGGAAGCCCCGCATTGGGAGGAATAATCACGTATACGTCCTTGAGGGATTCCGGACTTTGCCAGTTGGGAGGTGATGCTTCCATAATGACATGGTATTGATTGAGGGGATTGTAAATAGTGGATACCTGACGCTGGCCGAAGGAATCATTTAATGTCGTGTCAATGAGCGCCGGAGTGATTCCCAGGCGCGAGGCCGTATCCCGGTCAAAGGCAACGGAAGTCTGTAATCCTCTATCCTGCTCGTCGGTATTTACATCCGTCAATTCGGGAAGTTCACTGAATGCGTCTTTGATGCGTTTTTCCCATAACCGCAATTCAGCAAGATCTTCGGCCTGCAAAGTATATTGATAGGTAGCTCCGGCCGCCCGGCCGCCGACGCGGATGTCCTGAACCGACTGAAGAAAAAGTCTTGCCCCTGCTTCACGTGCCAGCTTGGGACGCAGCCTTGCCATTACTTGATCGGGGGACGCTTTGCGTTCACGGATCGGCTTCAGGTTAATGTACATGAAACCGGAATTGCGCTGCCCGCCTCCCGTAAAACCGGCGATGCTGTTAACAGCCGGATCCGCACGAATAATGTCCATGATGCTAATGAGTTTTCGTTGCATGGCCTGAAAAGAAATATTCTGGTCAGCCTGAATTGTGCCGACAAGAGCTCCCGTATCCTGCTGAGGAAAGAAACCCTTGGGGATTTTGATATAAAGGAAAACATTCAGGCAGATCACAACAAATAGTACAGCCATCATCAGCCGGCTATGCCGCAGTGCCCAATGAAGAGATCGCCTGTAAAAGCCGAGAACTGCCTCGAATACCTGTTCACTTTTTCGATAGAACAATCCAGAGCCTAGTTCTTCTTTCGACCGTAACAGGCGGGCGCACATCATTGGTGTTGTCGTCAGAGATACAACCAGAGAAACCATAATAGCCACAGAAAGCACAACGGCAAATTCACGGAAAAGCCTGCCCACAATTCCACCCATCAATAAAATGGGGATAAATACAGCGATAAGCGAGAGGCTCATCGAAAGCACGGTAAAGCCCACTTCTTTTGCTCCCAGCAGCGCTGCCTGAAAAGGTTTCATGCCTGCCTCAATATGGCGAGAGATATTCTCCAAAACAACAATAGCGTCATCAACTACAAAGCCTGTGGCAACGGTGAGCGCCATGAGCGATAGGTTGTCCAGCGTGTAACCGGCCAGATACATAACGCCAAAGGTGCCGATCAGCGAAACAGGCACGGCAATGCTGGGAATAAATGTAGAATAAATATTGCGCAAAAACAAAAAAACAACAAGAATCACCAGCGCAATGGAGATCACCAGGGTGCGTTCGACTTCCCTCAGTGATGCGCGGATTGACGGGGTGCGATCCGAAGCAATCTGTAAATTAATTGCCGCCGGAATGGAGGCTTGCAACTGCGGTAAAATTGCTTTGACGCGCTCGACGGTTTCGATGACGTTGGCGCCGGGCTGTTTGGTTATGATCAACAAAACAGACGGTTTGCTGTTGTATAATCCGGCATTGCGCAAATCTTCTACCGAATTGACCACCTCGCCTAAATCCGAAAGACGCACCGCCGCTCCATTGCGATAAGACACAATCAACGGAATATAATCGGACGCTTTTTTTGCCTGGTCATTGGCATAAATCTGCCAGTGTTTATCGCCTGTTTCCAAGGAACCTTTGGGCCGGTTGGCATTGGAAGCAGCAATGTATGCGCGCACCTGCTCCGGACTTATCCCATAATGGTTGAGCATGGCCGGATTCAATTCCACGCGCACAGCAGGAAGCGAACTGCCGCCGACGAAGACCTGTCCGATACCTTTTGTCTGAGAAAGTTTTTGCGCTAAAATAGTGGACGCTGCATCGTAGAGCTGGCCTCTGGTCATTGTATCCGAGGTAAGAGCTAAAATCAGAATAGGGGCGTCCGCCGGGTTCACTTTGCGATAGGTCGGGTTGCTGGGTAATCCCGAAGGCAGAAGGCTGCGCGCTGCATTGATGGCCGCCTGCACATCACGCGCCGCCCCATCGATATCCCGGTCAAGATCAAATTGCAAAGTGATCCTAGTCGAACCAAGCGAGCTTGATGAAGTCATTTCGGTTATCCCGGCAATGCGGCCGAGCGAGCGCTCCAGCGGCGTGGCCACTGTGGCGGCCATTGTTTCCGGGCTGGCTCCGGGAAAAGAAGCTTGGACGGAGATAGTCGGAAAGTCCACCTGCGGCAGTGCAGCTACCGGCAACAGTCTGAACGCAACCAGGCCAGCCAGAGCGATGCCCAGCGTTATCAGGGTTGTCGCTACGGGACGGTTAATGAAAGGAGTGGAGATACTCATAATGCAGTTCCATCGTCTTGACTGGCCATTGCTGGATGACGTCCTATTTTGGCTCGAATTCGACGGCTCAAGCGGTCAAAAGCCAGGTAAATTACCGGTGTTGTAAAAAGAGTCAGAATCTGACTCAAAATAAGCCCTCCAACCATCGTAATGCCCAGAGGATGGCGCAACTCTGATCCCACTCCGGTACCGATCATCAGCGGCAGCGCGCCAAGTATGGCAGCCATTGTCGTCATCATTATCGGCCGGAAGCGCAACAGGCATGCCTGATAAATCGCTTCCCGCGGTGGTTTGCCCTCTTTGCGTTCGGCATCAAGGGCAAAGTCGATCATCATAATGGCATTCTTCTTCACTATGCCGATAAGCAGGATGATGCCGATGATTCCTATAATCCCCAGATCTGTTCGGGAAATCATCAGAGCGAGCAGCGCGCCGACTCCGGCGGAAGGCAGAGTGGATAGAATCGTCATCGGATGGATATAACTTTCATAAAGAATGCCCAGAACGATATACACCGTTATAATAGCAGCCAGAATCAAAAACAGCGTGCCGGTAAGCGATGCCCTAAAAGCCAGAGCCGCTCCCTGGAAGCCGGTCTTGACACTAATCGGCATGCCGATTTCGCGCTCGGCCCCCTCAATAGCCGAGACGGCATCTCCCAATGATACTCCTTGCGTCAGATTAAATGAAATTGTGGCACAGGGGAATTGTCCCTGATGACTGACGACAAGCGGCGTCGGTTTTTCCGATATCCGCGCGATTGCCCCCAAGGGGACCTGTGTTCCGGACTGTGAGGTTATATACAAATCGTTCAGGGCTTCCGGTCCTTTTTTATAATCCGGCTTTACCTCCAGAACCACGCGGTATTGGTTTGATTGCGTGAATATGGTGGAAACAAGGCGCTGACCGAAAGCGTCATAAAGAATATTATCAATAGCAGCAGTCGTAATGCCGAGCCGGCCGGCCGCGTTGCGGTCTATGTCCACATAAGCCTGCAGGCCCTGATCCTGTAAATCACTGGCCACATCAGTAAGGTACGGTGAGTGAGAAATGCGATCTACAAGACGTCCCGTCCAAAGGCCGAGTTCATCAGGATCGGCGCACTCCAATGTAAATTGATATTGTGTGCGGCTTACCCTGTCTTCAATCGTCAGGTCCTGCACCGGCTGCATGTAAAGGGTTATACCTCTTACTGCGGCAAGTCTTGTCTGTAAACGGCGGATAACGCCGGAAGCATCAAGGTTGCGTTTATTCTTTGGGATCAGATTGATCATCATGCGTCCGCTGTTTAATGTTACATTGGTTCCATCCACACCGATAAAGGAAGACAGGCTTTCCACTGCCGGGTCCTGCAGAATAACTTTGGCCAGCGCCTGCTGACGTTCGGCCATGGCGGAAAATGAAATCGATTGCGGAGCTTCCGATATACCGAGGATCATGCCCGTGTCCTGCACGGGGAAGAAACCTTTGGGGATAACGATATACAAAAGGATTGTCAGAACAAGCGTGCCAATAGCCACCAGCAGGGTGGCCCTCTGATGATCAAGAACCCACGTGAGCATCTTACCGTAGCGGGCAATTGTCCTCTCAAAAAACAAACCGCTTTGGTGATAAAAACGTCCCTGCTTTTCTTCCGGCACATGCCGCAGCAGTTTTGAGCACATCATCGGTGTAAGCGTCAGCGAAATAACGGCCGAAATCAATATGGCAACGGACAGGGTGATCGCAAATTCCCGGAAAAGCCGGCCTACAACATCTCCCATGAAAAGAAGAGGAATCAAAACGGCGATCAGAGAAAAAGTAAGCGAAATGATTGTAAAGGCAATCTGCGCCGAACCCTTGAGGGCGGCTTCCATTGGGGATAAGCCCTGTTCGATATAGCGGGCTATATTTTCTATGACAACAATAGCGTCATCCACGACAAAACCGGTCGATATCGTCAAAGCCATCAAAGTAAGATTGTTGATGCTGAAGCCGGAAAGGTACATGACTCCAAATGTTCCGACAAGCGATAGCGGCACGGCGATACTCGGAATAATCGTTGCGGATAGATTGCGCAGAAAAAGGAAAATGACCATAACGACAAGGGCAATGGCCAGTAACAGTTCAAACTGAACGTCATTCACTGATGCCCGGATGGTCGTGGTGCGGTCGGTCAGCATGATAACGTCAACCGAACCGGGCAGTGATGAACGCAATTGCGGTATTATATTCTTGATACGGTTGACAACCTCGATGACATTGACGCCCGGCTGACGCTGAATATTCACAATGACAGCCGGCGTTTGATTTTGCCAGGCCGCCAGGTTGACATTTTCGGCATCATCACGGACATCCGCCACATCGATGATGCGCACCGGCGCGCCATTACGGTAGGCTACAACGACTTTTTCATATTCCGCCGCCAACTTGATTTGATCATTGGCGTCGATTGTCGAGGCGCGCTCCGGACCGTCAAAACTGCCCTTGGCCTGGTTGACATTGGAATTGCCGATGGCCGTGCGCAAATCCTCCAGCATGAGATTATGGGATGCCAGGGCTTTGGGATTGGCCTGAATGCGTACAGCCGGTTTTTGTCCGCCGCTGATACTGACCAGTCCGACACCAGGCAATTGTGATATTTTCTGGGCGACACGCGTGTCGATGAGATCCTGAATTTTCGGCAACGGCAATGTTTTGGATGTTATCGCCAGGGTCATAATCGGCGCATCCGCCGGGTTGACTTTGCTGTAGATCGGCGGCATCGGCAGATCTGTGGGAAGAAAAGTGGTGGCCGCATTGATTGCCGCCTGCACTTCCTGTTCTGCAACATCAAGACTCAGGCTAAGACTGAATTGCAGAGTGATTACCGATGCTCCGCCCGAGCTGGTTGAAGACATCTGGTTCAGCCCCGGCATCTGGCCGAATTGGCGTTCCATTGGCGCAGTAATTGAGGAAGTAACAACGTCCGGACTTGCCCCGGGGTAAAGGGTCACAACCTGAATAGTCGGGTAATCAACCTGAGGCAATGCGGAAATGGGCAGTACATGATAACCAATGATGCCCGCAAGCAGAATTGCTGCCATGAACAATGATGTGGCTACGGGACGCAAGATGAAAGGACGTGAAGGATTCATATCGTTGCCTATCTTATCCTGAGAACATCATACCCTTTCGCTTTCTTTGGCTAACATTGTTGACGGCGTCGCCGGCTTCCTCAACGTATGTATAATACGCCTGCGGAGCCTCCTCCTTGTCGCCGCGTTATCCTTTGAAATCGAAAGGGTATAAATTATATTAAAGAGAGTTAACGTTGACATAGTTTATTGGGGTGCTGAAGACTGCCGCGTTTTTTGTCCGGGAGCATTGTTTATTTTTTCTCTACGGCCTGATGTTCCTTTTCCATCCGGTGTCATAATCTCTACCTTGGTGCCTTCGCGCAGTTTATCGCCTCCGACGGTCACCACCGATTCTCCAGGTGTCAGGCCTTCCATTACTACAACGTTATCGCTTTCAGCCGGACCCAGCTTTAACATTTTTACAGTCACACTTTTGTCAGCCTTGACCGCATAAGCAAAAGTGCCGATGCTTCCGCGCTGCACTGCGGCAGAGGACATTACAGTTGCATCATGAAGAGTATCAACTTTCAGCCGGACATTAACAAACTGGTTGGGAAAGAGTTTATTATCCTTATTGTCAAATATTGCCTTCAGTTTAACTGTTCCCGTTGTAGTATCGATCTGGTTATCGATGGCGAGCAGTTTGCCGCTGGCCAGTAATACCTTGCCCTCCTGATCATAGGCTTGGACAGGTAAGTTGGTTGCTCCGGCCTTCCAACGTTTTAACAACATAGTCAAATTGTCCTGAGGCAGTGAAAAGACAACAGTGACCGGTTGCAGTTGCGTAATCACTACGATACCGTTGGGATCGGTAATCTGAACCATATTGCCGGGATCAACTTGCCGCAAACCGACGCGTCCTGTAATCGGTGCGATAACGCGGGCATAAATAAGCTGGAGTTTAGCGTTGGCAATTTGACCCTTGTCTGTTTCAATCACGCCCCGGTACTGCTTCACCAATGCGTCTTGCGTCGTGACCTGTTGCGCGGCAATAGAATCCTGAGCAATCAACTGTTTGTAAAGCGCCAGATCACTTTCCGCGTTTTTCAGAAAAGCTTCGTCACGGGCAAGTTGCCCTTCGGCCTGCATTAGTTGAACCTGAAAAGGTCGGGGATCAATTTCTGCAATTAAGTCGCCTTTATTAACATGTTGCCCTTCTTTAAAGAGCACGCTCATGAGCTGGCCACTGACCTGAGATTTGACAGTGACGGTATTTGTAGGAATGACAGTGCCCAATCCTTTCAGATATACATCAAAGTCGGCTTTGTTTGTCATTACCGCTGTTACAGGCTGGGGACGCTGATTATCAGATTTTTTACCTGCACCAAACTTCATTATAATTGGTCTGATGAATATTATACCCGCAATGATGATGACACAAGTTACAACAACTATTACCCAGTGGCGGCGGATAAAATGGGAGAATCTTTGGATTCTGGTTAAATACGTCCCAGTTGGTTTTTCAACCATTGATTTTTGATCCATATCAGATTTCTCCTGTTCCTTTTTTTTGATAACACCACTGCATCGCTGCGGATTGCCTGATCATAATTATGCTCTAATATTTCAGCAATCCTTTTAGCGAAAAATTTATTATATGTTCGGTTATTTCCTTTATGTCTTTGTCCGTATATCCTTCTTTACGCCGCAACCGGAAAATAATGGGCCGGGCATTGCGGAAGTAAAGGCATTGACCGATAATACTCATAGCACAAAGTTCTACTTTTTTCTCGGGAGATTTATTTCCAACAATTCCTCTGACGATGGACGATAATTTAGTGAACGTCGGCCTGATGAAATCTTCCACTAAAACGTCCAGCGCCCCGGTAGATTCGTTAAATTCACGGGCAAGCAGTTTGCCGAATAATGCAGTTTTCCCTTCCTCCAGAAAGCGGCAGATAAAAGTACGAATAAAATTTCTGAGTTTTTCTTCGGGAGTATCCGTTTCATTGATGCCGAAGGTAAGGGGATATTTTCGTATGGCAAGTTCCCGGTAGTATTTTAAAACGGCCAGATATAATCTCTCTTTGTCGCCGAAATAATAGTTTATTGCCGCAAGATTCACGCCGGAACGTTTGCATATGTTCCTTATCGTGGCGTTACGGTAACCTTGTTCTGCAAAGATTTCCCCCGCGGTTTCCAGGATCAATTCAACTTTAGGCTTTTCTTTAATTTTAGAATTCATATAAATTAAACAATCGATTAAAACAATATTTTAAAACAATTGTATTAAAATTTTCTCATTTGTCAAGATTTTTTTTACTAACCACATTAAAATACTGTTCAAGAAACAAAGTGCATATTCCCCTTGACAAATAATCAATATTTTATAGTCTGAACCCGTATTCAATTTTTGAATGCTTATTCAAGAATAAAAGAATCTGGTTGATGGCAAGATTGGAACGAAAAGAGCGCGAATTTAATATGCGTCGGGCGGAAATTTTAAAACAGGCGGAAAAAGTATTCGCCACGAAAGGATTTCATAACGTCACAATGGCGGAAATTACCCATAATTCCGGCTTTTCCATAGGATCTATCAGTTTTTTGAAGGCAAAGAGAATCTATACAGTACAATGATCAGCGAAAAACTCGATTTGATGTACGCTGAAATTAGAAAAGCAACGGAGGCGGCCAAAGATATAACCGGTAAAATTGAAGCACTGATTAATGCGCACTTGCAGTTTATTGAAAAAAACACAGATTTTTGCCGGTTATTTATAAAAGGAGAAAATGCCGCTTTATCGGAAGCCATGACATTATTGCGCCAAAAAATTCTTGATGATTATTTCAAACATATAAACTTCATTGAAAATTTATTAAAAGATGGTATAAAAAAAAACTTATTACGCGCATTACCTCCGCATACAATGGCTTCAGCATTATTTCACTTGATCAGAGCATCATCAATTGAATGGATGTTAGTGCCGACGCAAGAGTCCCTTAGTTCTAAAAAGGGGTTTATTATGGACATTTTTCTACATGGAGTGAAAAAATATGATTAGAAAAAATTGGCGCATAATTATCTTAACACTTTTCACAGTTGCTTTTTTCCCACATCTGGTTTTCGCCGAAGAGCCTTTAACGCTGGAGGCAAGCATTGATACAGCCTTGAAAAACAGTATAGTCATAAATATTGCCAAAGAAGGGTACAAGGGCGCCAGTGCCCAAAAGAGGGAAGCGTTTACCGGATTTTTGCCCAAGTTCAATACATCCTACGTTTATCAACGATTGAACGAAGCTCCTTTTATGAGGATTGTTGGTGCTCCCCCGCCATTTAACCTTTTTAACGGCACAGAGCTAATAGCAGGAACTCAGAATAATTATAACTGGGCCATAGAAGCAACACAGCCGCTTTTTGCAGGTGGCGGTATTTTGGCTAATTATCAGGCCAGCAGCATTGGCGAAGACGCCGCTCATTTAGAGGAAACGGCTAAATATCAAGACGTGGTGCAGGACGTAAAAATTGCTTATTTCAACATTCTGCGGGCGCAGAGGATTCAGGATGCGGCGCGGCAGTCGGTTGATATGCTCAGCGCTCATCGTGATGTTGCTGAAAATTATTTCAAGGTAGGTATGATCCCCAAAAATGATTTGCTGCACGCAGAAGTCGAATTGGCTAACGGCAAGCAAGCTTTTGTCAGAGCAAAAAATGCCGTGGAATTGGCCAAGTCCAGTTTTAATACGGTCCTGAAACGCAAAATATTTACGCCGGTAGAAGTTGTGGACATTCTAGCCTATCATCCACTAAACCAATCATTTGAAGAATGTTTGAAAGTTGCCCAGCAAGCACGTCCGGAGCTCAAAATATCATCACTCAAGGCGGAGCAGGCGGGGAAATTAGTTCGGATAGCGCAAAGCGATTATTTTCCCACTGTAAGTCTGGTTGGCAATTATTCAAGATTTGGTGATAATCCATCTGTTTCTGGCAGTGACTATAAAGACTCGGAAAACTGGTACTTGATGGCGGTGGCCAGTTGGAATTTCTGGGAATGGGGTAAAACTAAATTCAGGGTCGATGCCAGCAAAGCCAAGGAGAATCAAGCGATAGAGGCATCCAAAGAATTGAATGACCAAATTACTTTGGAAATAAAAAATGCCTATCTGATATTACAGGAAACGGAAAGTCAAATTGTTGTCTGGCAGAAAGTGATTGAACAGGCCGAAGAGAATTTTCGCATTTCCGAGGAAAGATACAAAGAAAGAGTCGCTACCTCAACGGAGGTTCTCGATGCCCAGACTTTATTGACAAAAGCAAAATCGGAATACGCCAATGCTTTGGGCGATTATAATGTAAATTATGCGAAACTGCAAAGAGCCATGGGAACTATTTGGCCGTAAATTTGTTGTTCGTCGGATTATAACTGCATTAAAATAATATAGAGGTGTTGCATGAAAAACAATAACAGAGCCAGATGGCTAATGGCCGTTGCGAGTATTTTCGCTTTAGGCTTAATTCCGGGCGGTTGCGGAAAAAAGGTTGCAGGACCTCCAATCATTACTCCCGAAGTTTCAGTTGTGACAATACAACCGAAACAGGTGGTTATCACGACCGAATTGGAAGGCCGAACGTCCGCCAATTTAGTCGCTGAAGTGCGTCCTCAGGTTAACGGGATCATTCAGAAACGGGTTTTTACGGAGGGGAGCGATGTTAACGCTGGTCAGTTGTTGTATCAAATTGATCCGGCAGTCTATCAGGCTGCCTTTGATAGCGCCAGGGCCGCTCAAGCAAGGGCTGAGGCCAACCTGGAGGCAGCGCGGCTCAAAGAGGAACGCTACAGAGATCTGGTGAAAATCAAGGCGGTCAGCCAGCAGGAGTATGATGATGCTCATGCAATGTTTAAACAAGCCGAGGCTGATGTGGCATCGACCAAGGCGGCGGTGGAAAGCGCCAGAATCAATTTGGCCTACACCAAGGTTACAGCCCCGATTTCAGGGCGAATAGGCCGCTCTGCCGTGACCGATGGGGCACTGGTAATCGCCAGCCAGTCAGCAGCATTGGCCACTATCCAGCAGCTTGACTCCATGTATGTGGATGTGACTCAGTCAACGTCTGACCTGCTCAAGCTGAAGCAGTATCTTGCCAAAGGATTACTAAAAAAAGGCGACTCTGCACAGGCGCCGGTCAAGCTGCTTATGGAAGACGGCTCACCATACCCTTTGATGGGGACACTCAAATTTTCGGAAGTTACGGTGGATCAGAGTACCGGTTCCGTTACTCTGCGTGCTGTTTTCCCCAATCCCCAAAAATTGCTGCTTCCCGGGATGTTCGTGCGCGCCATATTGATTGAAGGGATCAGCGAGCAGGCAATCACTGTCCCGCAGCGTGGAGTGACCCGAAATCCGAAAGGTGAAGCCATGGTCATGGTTGTTGGTGCTGAGGAGAAGGTTGAACCGAGGATCATCAAGGTTGTCCGGACGGTTGGTGACAGTTGGCTGGTCAGTGAAGGGTTAAAAGCAGGAGATCGCGTTATCCTGGAAGGGATTCAGAAGGCGCGCCCTGGAACGCCGGTCAAAGCCGTGCCGTTCGATAGCGCACCGGCAGTGCCTTCCGCGCCGCCCCAGCACCTGCAGCGCCAGCAGCAAAAAAATAAAGGAGCTGCTCCATGCCAAAATTTTTCATAAATCGACCGATCTTTGCCTGGGTGATCGCCATCATGATCATGCTGGCCGGTCTTCTGGCGGTCAAAGCACTGCCGGTCTCCCAATATCCGCCTATCGCTCCGCCACAGATAACCATAAACGCCGTATATCCGGGGGCATCCGCCCAGACGGTGCAGGATACGGTCACCCAGGTTGTCGAGCAGAAACTGAATGGCATCGACAACCTGATCTATATGTCATCCACCAGTGATTCATCGGGGGCGGTAGCCATCAACCTGACTTTCAGAGCCGGCACCGACCCGAACATCGCCCAGGTGCAGGTACAGAACAAGCTGCAGCTGGCTACGCCGCTTTTACCCCAAATCGTGCAGACGTCAGGCATTTCTGTGGTCAAGTCCACCAGGAATTATCTGATATTGGTTGGGCTTGTCTCCGAAGATGGATCTATGGACCGCAACGCCCTGACCGATTATCTGGTGTCCAACGTCCAGGATATCGTCAGTCGGTTGGAAGGGGTGGGTGAACTGCAGGTGTTCGGCGCCCAGAACGCCATGCGGATCTGGTTGAACCCGACCAAGCTGAGTAACTTCCACTTGACGTCGGGTGATGTAACTGCCGCACTGCTGGCTCAAAACGCTCAGGTATCAGCAGGTCAGTTCGGCGGCAATCCCGCGCTAGCCGGGCAACAGCTGAACGCCACCATTACCGCCCGCACCCTGCTGAAGACGGTCGAGCAGTTTGACGCCATCATCCTGCGCACCAACAGTGACGGCTCCACTGTCAAACTCAAGGACGTGGCAGAGTGCAAGATCGGCACCGAAAACTACGAAATCCAATCTTTCGACAACGGGGAACCGGTTGGCGGCATGGCCATCAGGATGGCAGCCGGCGCCAACGCGCTGGAAACCGCTAGCAGGATCAAGGCAAAGATGACGGAACTGTCCAGATACTTTCCGCCCGGAGTCAAAGTCGTCTATCCCTATGACACGACCCCTTTTGTAAAGATCTCCATCGAAGAGGTGGTCAAGACCTTGTTCGAGGCGATATTCATGGTCTTTATCATCATGTTCATCTTCCTGCAGAATATCCGGGCAACGTTGATCCCCACCATCGCGGTACCGGTGGTTCTGCTGGGCACCTTCGGGGTTTTGGCAGTCAGCGGTTTTTCCATCAATACCCTGACCATGTTCGCCCTGGTCATCGTCATCGGTCTTCTGGTTGACGACGCCATCGTCGTCGTCGAGAACGTGGAACGGATCATGAGTGAAGAAGGGTTGTCCCCCAAGGAGGCGACCATCAAGTCCATGGGGCAGATCACCAGTGCACTGTGGGGTATTGTCACCGTATTGTCGGCAGTTTTTGTGCCGATGGCTTTTTTCGGCGGTTCCACCGGCGTCATCTATCGTCAGTTCTCTGTCACCATAGTCTCCGCAATGATTCTTTCGGTAATTCTTGCGATGACCCTTACCCCGGCACTCTGCGCCACCCTGCTCAAGCCGGTAGCGAAAGGGCATTCCGCAGGTGAATCCGGCTGGTTCAAGGGGTTCTTCCGGGTGTTCAACCGCTGGTTCGACTTCTGCAGGAAAACGTATGAAGGAATCGTCGGTCGTTCCTTCGGCAAACCGGTGCGCTATCTGGCTATTTACGGCGCAATCGTTGCGTGCATGGTTTTCCTCTTCTTGCGTCTGCCAACATCCTTTCTGCCTGATGAAGATCAGGGCCTCATGTACTGTATGGTCCAGTTGCCGGCCGGAGCTACGATGGAGAGGACTCTCAGTGTCCTTAAACAGGTTGATCAGTATTTCAAACAAAATGAACAAAATACGGTGGAAGAAGTGCTCACGGTGGCCGGGATAAGTTTTGCCGGTCGTGGTCAGAACATGGGACTTGCCTTTGTCAGGCTTAAGGACTGGAAGGTTCGCCAGCCTGCTGCGATGAGGTCGCCGGCGATTGCGGCACGGGCAATGAAGGGATTTTCCAAAATCAAGGACGGCATGGCTTTTGCCATTTCACCGCCTGCGGTGATGGAACTGGGACAGGCCAACGGCTTTGACTTTATGCTTCAGGATCGTGGCGGACTTGGTCACGCTAAGCTGATGGAAGCCCGTAACCAGTTGTTAGGCCTCGCCTCGAAAAACCCGAAATTGATCGCGGTGCGCCCAAACGGTCAGGATGACGCCCCAGAGTTTAAGCTGGACATTGATGATGTGCGGGCCGGCGCTCTGGGGGTATCCATGGCGGATGTCAACGATGTTCTTGCTACCGCCTGGGGCAGTTCCTATGTGAACAACTTCATCGAAAACGGGAGGGTCAAGAGGGTCTATCTCCAGTCCGATGCAAAATACCGGATGCTGCCGGAGGATATCAATGGCTGGTATGTCCGCAACAAATCCGGTGACATGGTACCGCTTTCAGCTTTTGCTACCGCCCACTGGCAGTATGCTTCGCCACGTCTGGAACGGTATAACGGTATTCCCTCCGTGGAGATTATGGGGCAGGCGGCGCCTAAGGTGAGTACAGGCGAGGCGATGGCCGAAATGGAAAAAATGGCAGCCCAACTGCCGACGGGGATCGGCTATGAGTGGACCGACCTCTCTTACGAAGAAAAAAATGCCGGCGCACAAGCACCGTTACTCTATGCCATCTCGCTGCTGGTGGTGTTTCTCAGCGTGGCGGCTTTATATGAAAGCTGGACCATCCCTTTCGTCAATATGCTGATGATACCGCTCGGGCTTGTGGGGGCTATTACTGCGGTTACGTTACGGATGCTTCCCAACGATATCTATCTCCAGATCGGTTTACTCACCACAATGGGGCTTTCCACCAAGAACGCCATTCTGATCATCCAGTTTATCAAGGCTCAGATGCGTCAGGGCCATGAACTGGTAGAATCTACCCTGATGGCGATAAAGATTAGGCTTCGCCCGGTCATCATGACGTCACTGGCGTTTTTCTTCGGTACCCTGCCGCTGGCCTTGACCCGCGGGGCAGGCGCCGGAGCCCAGAATGCCATCGGCACCGCCGTAGACGGCGGGCTGCTCTCGGCGACTTTTATCGATCTGATCTTTATTCCGTTTTTCTTTGTCCTGGTCTCCCGCCTGTTTGAGAAAAAACAGGCACATGTAAAACCTGACGTTTCCAGTAACTCCCCAGAGGTGAATTGACATGGGAATATTTAAAAATGCCTTTGGCATTTCAGTTGCTTTTTTTGCGGTTATTGCCATATCGGGTTGCACGATGGCTCCTAAATACACGAAACCGGCATCTCCCGTTCCTGCGAAATGGCCTACCGGTGCGGCCTATATCTATATTGAAAAAAATGCGGATGATGAATCCATACCGCAAGCATCCACATTGTCATGGCGGGAATTTATCACTGATGAACGCCTGCAAAAAATCATCGAGACTGCTCTGAACAACAATCGCGATCTGCGGCTGGCGGTCTTGAATGTGGAAAGAGCGCGGGCGCTTTACGGCATTTCGCGGGCCGAACTTTTGCCTTCGGTCAACGCGGCCGGTATTTGGGATAAAGAGCATATTCCTGCTGATCTTTCGACCACAGGTAACGCAGTGACCTCCGAGCAATACGGCGTCAATCTCGGCATCAGTTCCTGGGAGATTGACTTCTTCGGCCGCATTCGTAGTTTGAAAGACCAGGCGTTGGAAGAGTATCTTGCCACAGAGGATGCCCGCCGCAGCGCACAGATATCTCTGATATCCGCAGTTGCACAGGCCTATCTTATTCTGGCTGCGGATAGAGAGAACCTGAAACTGGCATCTCTTACGCTGGAGACGCAGGAAGCCTCCTACAAATTGATCAGAAAACGTTATGACTTTGGGATTGCGTCCGAGTTGGACCTGCGGCAAGCGCAAAGCCAGGTGGATGCGGCCAGAGGAAACGTCGCTCGCTACACACAACTGGCAGCGCAAGATGAAAACGCTTTGAATCTTCTGGCCGGTTCTTCCCTGCCGTCAACGCTTCTGCCGGCGGAGGTGGGCAGTGTCAGACCGCCGAAAGATATTTCTCCCGGCCTGTCTTCCGAACTGCTCTTGCGCCGGCCGGATATACTTGCGGCGGAACACAGGCTCAAGGCGGCCAACGCCAATATAGGCGCTGCCCGTGCCGCTTTCTTTCCCCGTATTTCCCTGACGACCTTCATCGGAACCGCCAGCGCAGATCTATCCGGGCTCTTTAAGGCCGGACAGGGTACATGGGGGTTCACGCCGCAGATCATTATGCCGATTTTTGATGCCCGCACATGGTCGGCCTACGATGTAACAAAAGCAGAGAAGGACATATCCGTGGCCCAATACGAGAAAGTGATTCAGACGTCTTTTAGGGAAGTGGCGGATGCTCTTGCCGTGCGAGGCACAGTGGAGCAACAGATAGCAGCGCAACAATCGCTGATTGACGCTGTTGCAGAAACATATCGCCTCTCCAACGCGCGTTATACCAAGGGAATTGACAGCTATTTAAGCGTTCTCGATGCACAGCGTTCTCTCTATGGCGCACAGCAGGGAATAATCAATCTTCGCCTTGCACGGCTTGTCAATCGGGTGATGCTCTATATGGCACTGGGTGGAGGTGAGTGAAGGATATCCTGAGAAGGGCGTTTATTTTTTTATTAAAAGAAGAATGTGTATAGAATGAAAAAAGGTATCAGTGTTTATGGCCGGACAAAAAATAACCAGAAGGCAAAAAGACATCTCCAGGCTTTTGCGCGAAAAAAAATATAATCCGCCTCAGCGGTCTAAAAAAGATAATGTGTTTCCGGCAAAAAAGAGCGGCAAATCACGGGTATGAACCCCAAAGCAAGCTTTGGAATCAGATTCCGCAACAAGCTGCGGAATGTTAAACCCTCCGCTTTGCGGGATTGTTCAACTTACCAATTCCGCTACGCTTCGCTTTCGGAATTGGAGTTTCAACAATAAAAGAAACGCTTTTGATGGTAATGTCTATTGTTTTGGCGATAGCGTTAATAAAACTTTCCGTATCAATTTTTTTTGAAGAAAATATTTTCTGTTAGTGCGGACAAATTACCGGTCATTATGCCTTTTCCCACGGTGGCACCGGTTAATCCGGAAATGAACGGCAGGTGCCTTGTCACTTCGGATATCCGGTGATATTGCGAATCTTTTTAAAAAGTGGTCTCAGCCGTGGGTACATGCAAAGATACACCTCACGGTAAAGCTGGTCGTAGAGCTGATGATTTGCGGGTATGGGTTCAAACACTTCCTTCACTCTGGTCATAGCTTTTACCGCCGATGGGAAATCAGGATACAGCCTGAGCCCCACCGCCGTATCGATCGCTGCTCCCAGCGCCGATGTTTCATAGGTGTGGGGGCGTTCAGCCGCCATTCCAAAAATGTCCGCTGTGATCTGCATGGCCGCGTCGCTCTGCGAACCACCGCCAGAAACCCTAAGTTTTTTTACTGGCACTTTTGTTTTTCGCTGTGTCAGCTCTCCTCCTTCTCTCAAACCGTAAACCAGTCCCTCAAGAAGAGCACGGTAAAGATGCGCGCGGGTGTGCACATCGCCAAAACCGATGATGGATCCTTTTGCATAAGGATCACTACCCCTGCCCGGTGTCCAGTAGGGTTGTAGCATAAGTCCCATGGAACCGGCGGGCACATTCTGAATCAACGAATCAAAAAACTTTTCCGGCGGTTCAGCATTCTTTTCAGCAAGCATGCACTCCTGCAGGCCGAATTCTTCCTTGAACCAGCTGACCATCCAGAATCCTCTGAATATTGAGACTTCGGTATAGTAATTATCCGGTACTGACGCGGGAAATGGCGGCATCATCGGAAGTAGTTCAATATATTTGGGAGTGGCTACATCAAAGGTAGCTATTGTTCCGAAGCTGAGACATCCGGTCTCGGGAGTCAGGCATCCGGCTCCCAGTATTTCGCAACCTTTGTCTGATCCAGCCGCAAAAACCGGCAGACCTTCGGGTATGTCAGTCTCCGTAGAAGCCTTATTTGAAATCTTGCCCATAATTTCAGAGGGTTTGACAAGATCGGGAAGCTTCTCCCGCTGAATCTTGAAAATCCACCATTTAAAATCGTATTTCCCCGCCCATTGGTATGTCTTATTATCGAAAGGCATGTATCCTATGTTGTTTGCGACCGAGTCAACAAATTCACCTGTTAGCTTGTAAGTGAAGAATCCTGACAGGTACAAATACTTGTGAGTCTTTTCCCAAATGTCCGGCTGCTGCTGGCACATCCAGTTTGCTTCGCAGTTCTGAATTACTTCCTCGACTGTATCCAATAAATTGACTGTTTTTAATACAGGACGCAGTGCTCCCGGAAGAATTTTTGAAGAATCAGCCTTGCGCTGATCAAGCCAGATGATCGCCGGCCGCAGTGCTTTGCCGTTTTTATCCACGTTGATCATTGTGGTCCTCTGTGTCGTAATCGTGACGCCTACGATATCTTTCTTTAAGTTCTCCTGCTTTTGCAGCAGTTGACAGGTTGTTTTGCAGAACACCTCCCAATAGTAATCCGGCTGCTGCTCCGCCCAGCCGGGATGCTCTGAAAAATAAGGCTGGATTGGCGATTTAACGATATGCAGTATGTTTCCGCTTGTATCAATAAGGGCTGCCCTTATTGACTGAGTGCCCGCGTCTATAGACAGGATTAATTCTTTCGATTTGTTATTAAGTTGTGGCATATGCACCTCGCTATATTTTTTTAACTATTTTATAATAGTTGCTAATTATTAGGTCTCCCCGATCCTTATTTATCTTGTCAGACATCAGATCAACGGTACTATATTAGCCTGTGAACCTTTGAGTTTGGCCATGATAAAAGGTGCCGCGGTTTGGATTAAACTTACTCCCGATAAACTGACCTGGTTTACTCGCATGTGTTTGCACAGGCCATAGACGGTTAACGCCAGGTCGTTGCACCCCGGACTCAAGGTAACATTTTTCCTGCCCAGGCGTGCCTGGAGCGCTACGCTATAATCCTGGATGGCGCAGCTGCCCGCGATATGCACCCGGCCGGCAATCCTTTCAACCTCTTGTTTATCGATGCCTTTGCCCATGAGAATCGTAAAACCGCCCCTACCCCTATGATCACGGTAGAGCATTTCGACCACGCTCTCGGTATTGCGGCGGCAACCTTCCTTGCAGCAGCGCTCCCTGCCACGGAGAAAAATGATATCCGCTGGGTAGTCGTCTAGCAATTCGCAGGTAAGCTTTTTCTTACGGGTCTCGAACAGTGGCTTATTGATGATATTGATTTGGGCAATGTTGCCTTGACCGATCCTTGTAGCACTTGAAAGTTCCAAGTGTTTGACATCCTTAATGTCGAAACCCATTAGGGCCGATGCTACCACATCGGTGGCGAGCGGATCGGGGCTACCAATAAGAAGGTTCATGGGAACCACGCACTTGCCGGCATTATACGTCGTAGGATAGTGTCCATGGGTGGTGGCAATCAGGCCATCAATTAGAGCAAAATCAGGCCGCAGTACACGGTAAATGTCCGCGAATTTCTGATGAATGCGATAGTTATGGTCCGCAATGCGGCTTCGCTGGTGCACGAAACCAAACTGATTCTTGATGGATAAAGTTACTTGGGACATGGAGTGGGTTTTGAGCTTGGGAAGTGATAGGTATAAGTTTTCGGCGCCCTGTTCGATGAGCCTTTCGAATACAAAGCGCGAAATATCGATGAACTCTTCGATACTCTCAAGAAAGATAGGAACAGAGGGTGTTTCATCCAAAAAGACAGGAATGGCGCCTGTTTCCCTGCATATCTTGAGATACCCGATGGCCTTAAATACCAGGCGCGTGAAGTTGGCCTGCGTGCAGTTCTCTATAACATATATCTTATGCGCTCCACATTTTTGAAAGTAGAGAATGGTCTGGCGCAGTACCTCCGGGTCGGTATAAACGTTGGGTTCGAGACCTACGGCGTTTACTTTGATGTAGACATCCTTACTGGAGCGAAGGAGAGTTCCGCCTCCACCAAAATGCTCGAAAATTGCATTCACTGCCTGTGCAATACCAGGAAATGTATCCGCCAGCATAACTTCAGTAGAATTTCTTTTCATCATTAAAATACTCCTTCTTGATTTTTTTATCTATCGTTCATCTCCGTTGGGGAATCTCATCTAACCCGAGCTGGCCTCCCGGATTCATGATGTTGTGCGGGTCGAAGTGTTTTTTAATTGCCCGCAAGACCGCCATCTGTTCTTTGCCGAGATGGTTTTCCATCCAGGGTGCCAGCAAGCGTCCCACTCCGTGATGATGGCTCAACGTACCACCGAATTTCACTATATGGTCAATGATGCCGCTTTGGAAGGTAACATATGCGGTCATATCCATGCGGGCGATAAAAATAAAGTAAAGATTGGTTCCCTGCGGGTAGAAGTGCGAGGCATGCGTCATACAAATGGTTCCGGGGCGACTCTTAACAAAGGTGCGCACCCCTTCATGCAAATGGTGGAGGTTGTCCCAGGTGACGCTGGCCTCCAGCGTATCGATCAGGATTCCGTAATCGTTTAGGTCCTCACGCATGTAGGGTTCAGTGTAGCGGGTGTGTTCCCATTTGCGCGGAGGATAACTTGTAAGGGACATGGCGCAATGCTTACGGGCAATTTGCTTAATTTTACGTGCCACAAGAGACGTGTAGTCATGATCGCCTTCGACATTGCCCAAACATAGACAGCGCTTCATAGGCTTGAATCCGCGGAGGGCAAGGAACGGTTCCAGAAAACCAGGCATGCCGTAGAGTTTCAAACCCCTGTCGGTTTCCTCAGGGTCGGAGATGCGGTAGATGGCGGGCTTGCCGAACTCGGATTGCATAATCTCGCGGCTGGCATTCACTGCGGCCTCCCAAGTGGGATACATGAAACTGAATCGCGCACGGTTTTCCGGCATGTAGCGAAATATCTTCATTGTCAACTCAACTAATATACCGAAAGTTCCTTCCGATCCCTTCATGATATCGTTAACCTTGGGGCCTGTGGCCGTAGCCGGGAAATCCAGGGTTTTGAAGGTCCCAACCGGGGTGACGTATTCCTGGCTGAAGACGATGTCGTAGGCGTCGCCATAATAGGTTGAGGCTTGGCCGGAACCCAAAGTTACTATCCAGCCACCCACCGTGGAATATTCAAACGATTGCGGAAAATGTCCGCAGGTGTAGCGGCGCTTGCTGCCGAAGCGTTCAGGGGCGTTATTGAGAGCCTCTTCGTAGGCGGGCCCGAACATACCCGGCTGTACGCAGGCGGTCTGGTTGAGCTCGTTCACTTCCAAGAGCTTGTTCATGTGTGTGCTCATCACCAGGGAGATGCCGCCTTTGAACGGACGACATCCGAAATTACAGGACGAGCCGCCGCTGAAGACTGTGATGGGTATATTTTCTTTATCACAGTATTGTACGATCTTTTGCACATCATTCTTGTCGCGCGGATGCACAACCGCGTCGGACACCTCACGAATGATTCCCATTCTTAGTTCCAGTATCTCTTCGGAGGTCTTGGCCGAGGAGTATTTGACACGGTTGTAATCGTCCAGCGCGATATTTTCTTTGCCCACAATGGCCACGATCGCGCTGATCTGTCCTGGCTTGAGGGCCGGTTTACGGTTCAGCACCACGGGAGCATTCCCCTCATCCTGCTTTTTTGAAAAATCGGCATCGCTCATACAGAATTCTTTTTTTATCATCCTTACCCAGGTATCACTGGGATGTTTGAAATGATGCGGGTCTCCGTACTTGGCGATAGACCTGTATGTCCCGGGTACAGGGGCCTTTTCAGTCCAGTCAGGAATAAAACCTCTGCTTTTGGCCATATCGTTATCCTCTACCAGCTGCGTTTAACTATTTGATAAGAATTTATTGTTGAAACTCCAATTCCGAAGGCGAATAACCTAAATACCCTCCTAAAGGGCACCATGGGATCATTACAGGCGTAAGCGGAATTGGTAAGTTGAACAATCCCGTGCAGCTTGCTGCGGAACCTGTTTTCAAAGCTTGCTTTGGGGTTCATACCCATGATTTTTTCACAAGAGAGTATAAGGAAATTTGGTTTTGCATGTCAAGGAAATATAAATAATAAAAAGTGTTGTACCGAATTTATCGTGAAACGCCAATTCCGAAAGCGAAGCGCATAACCTAATAACCTAAGGGTCAAGCGAGGTAACAAGCCGGAATTGGTAAGTTGTAATGAGACTCGCTGACTATAGGAAGCATTAGTCGAATTATACACCGCAGCTTGCTGCGGAACCTCTTTTTAAAGCTTGCTTTGGAGTTCATACCCGTGATTCATTTAGCAGTTTAAACAAATATTCTGATTAGAGTTAAATGATCACCCATAGATGGTGGCACGGCAAAACAATTTAAAACCTATACAATACCTGTGTACGGCGAGCCACAGTTTATCGCGGGATTGTGAATTTTTCTAGAGCCGCCTCAATATTTTTTCGGCTATCTTGGACTTTCTTTATAATCTTCCTTCCCGATTCTTCACTAAGTCTCTTTGCGTCTATTTCACGCTCAAGTTGCACGATATAATCGGAAAGCAATTCATAATCAACCTTCAATGTGTTTACAAAATTTCGTAACTCTTCAGCCAGCATATTAACATGTTCTGCAAGATCTTTGAGATCATCCCATTTTCTTAGCTTGATCTTTACGTCCAGGTTTCCTTCTGTTATCTCAGCGATTGATTTCTTTAAACGATACAATGGCCCTGCGGTTTTGTGAGAAATGAATATGCTCACTGCTCCGAATAATAGAATAACTCCTCCGATCCCCGGCCAGACCGTGCTGTGGAGAAGGAGTAGTGCCCTCGCTGCTTCGGCTTTTTCGGCCAGAGGATAATCTAAAAAAAGCGTAAGAATGTATGGGGCAAAAATAATGATGATAAAGGAAAAAGTGTAGGTCATCAGAAGAAGCATGGTTAGAAGCATGTGCTTTGTCTGAAAATGCTTGTCGATGTAATAGGCTTTGCGTTTTTGAAGTGTCATTTCAGTTTCCTTGGGTTGTAATATTGGATTCAGTTAACGTCAGGAGTGTATGTTTGGGGTCTTTTGCCCGAGCAGTTAGAATGTAACCTGTGCCGCTGCCGGAGTAACTTTCTATGGAATAGAGATCTTCTTTTATCTGGTCGCAAAGCATGGAAGGAAACACCGTGTGTCCCTGTTCGTCTACACAACTGGGGAAATTGATACTGGCGGGGTATTTGCCATTGTCAAGATTGAAGGTCGTAAGGGTCTTTTTAACGTTATTAAGAGTGCTGGTGGCGACAGTAACTTCTGCTTTGCTGATGTAGCTGGTGTAGATATAAAATGCAATTCCCGCAAAAATTCCCATAATAACAATTGCAGTTATTAATTGCATCATAGTAAACCCGGAACATCCCAGTGTTATTCGGTCCCCAGATATTGACTTTTCGTTGAGACTTCTTCGCATTTCCGCCTAACCTCATTCATTGATAACTGCTATTGTCACTTGGGAGAATCAAGTACCTGTTTTTGCCTAGGGAAGAGATGTTCATCTCGTTTGATAATAATTTCCTTTTTTGCGGGAAATTACTATAGTTTTTCGGTTCATATGTCAAGGGAATATAAAAAATAAATTTTTGAATATATCTCTGAACCCGGCAATTTAACCAAGGCCTATTTAAAATTCGAAATAGAAATTTATCTGCGGTTCAATGATTTTGCCAATTGTGTCCAATGATTTCATTTTCGAATCGCCGTAAATCAAAGATGTCATGGCATTGATAATCCTTGATACTTGCTCATCGTTGCTATGGGTATACATTTCATCTCTTCCCGTCATAAACTTGCTTGCCGGGGAAAGAGCAATTTTAATGCTGCCCGGTGCGGCTTTTTTTTCTGCTTTCGGTGTTGAATAATTATTCTGATCAGGAGATAAATAAAATATATCTCTGAAATCTTCAGAAATCGGTATATTTATATCAGCGACAGAGAAATCCTTAATTAAAACTTTCTTGCTTGGACTTTTTAAAAACAAATCGGCATTGGCGGCGAAAGGTTGCCAATTAAAAATAAATCCAGCGGCGTGGGCTGAAGCAACAGCGGTTAAAGAAAAAATAATAATAATGGTCATTCTAAATCCGATTGTTTTCTCTATATGGTTCATAAAATATTACCGGCTTTTCAAGGCAGCTTTATCTTTTGTCCATATAGCAATGGATCTGTGATTTTCATGTTATTTATTTTGAGCAAATCTTGCACTGTTGTCAAATTATTTTTCGCCACAAGGAAAAGAGTATCTCCTTTTTTAACCATGTATAATCTTATCGGTTTTTTTCTACTATGAAACTTATTACTCTTGGAATCTAGTTTCCCCACGGTGGCATCTTCATCATTGGGGGAGGGATTTGCCGGCACCATGATTTTCCGGCCGGTAAAAAGCGGATCTTCTAACTTTAAATGGTTAAGCTTTAAAAGCACCGCAACTTTTGTATTAAAACGCTCCGCCACTAAAAAAAGTGTGTCACCGCGTTTAATTTTATAATAGGTGGTAGCTATCTCATCATCATTTTGTTTTTTGTTAGCTTTGCAGGTTTCATCATCTTTTTTAGAAGCATCCTCACTTGGAGAAGCTACGGCAGCGCCAGATAAATACTCTCCTATTGAGGAGGTTATAGATTTTGCCAGTTTCTTTTGAAAACTACTTTGTTTTAACAAATTTTCTTCTTGAGGATTGGATATGTAAGCTGTTTCGATTAATACCGCCGGAATATCCGGTAATTTCAACACGCGGAAAGGCGCTTCCTGAATGCGTTTATGTTTTAAACGACTAACCATATCAAGATGCTTCATTAAAATGCCGGCGTAAATTTTCGACAAATTAATTGTATTGGTTTGAAACATATTCATGATGATCTGATTGGACTCATTGTTGCCTTCGCTTTCGGGAACGCCGCCTAAAATGTCGGATAAGTTTTCATTTTTGGCCAATAATTTTGCGGCTTCGTTGCTGGCGGCGCCGGTGGAAAGGCAATATACCGAACTTCCTTTGGCACTGCGGCTTCTGGCCGCGTCCGCGTGAATGCTGATAAAGAGACTGGCGCCCAAGTCTTTAGCCTTTTGCAGCCGTTTGCGGAAAGAAACATAATAGTCGCCATCACGCGTCAATACTGCGCGGTATCCAGGCATTTTGTTAATAGCTTTTTTGATTTCACGGGCAATGGAGAGCACGATATTTTTCTCATACGTTCTCCTTTTTCCTACCGCACCCGGATCTTCACCGCCATGCCCGGGATCAATAATAATAATTTTTTTCTGTTTGGGTTCGGGTAACTGTTGGATTGTTTTTTCTTCTTTAGAGACTTGTTCCAAAAAAATATCCACAACAACCCGGTTAGGCTTATCCTGAAACTTCTTTAATTTAAAAACTTCAATTTTTTGGTATTTATCCAGAACAAATTCGATTTTAACAGTATCTTCATCAATGTGATAAAAAACCATCTTTTTAATTCCGGGTTTATTAATGATGATTTCGGCTGGTATTGATTTAGAAAAAGAGGCTTCCTTAAAATTTAAAGTGAGAAGATTTTCACTTTCATTCATTTCATAACCGGGCTCGCCGTCAACGTCCAGAACAATTCGTGTATGATCAGGCGCCGTCCAATGACGAATATTCAATATTTCTACAGAGCCATAACAATTGGTAGAAAGCAGGATTATAATAAAAATTGTCAGGGAGTAAGTAAATTTCTTTAAAATATTTCTTTTTTTACACATCATGAATGAAAAATAGCAAATTTGTTCAGGAAGTGCAACTGTTAGATAGAAAAGATATTGACAAGCTCTTTTGATAATGTCATTTTCTCTTTGCAGAAGTTAAGGCTGGATGATTGAGGATACCTATGCGGGAAAATCGTTTTAAAGAGTCTTTATTGAATCCTTCCGTGTTCCCTGTCACATGGGAACTGGTGCCGGGAAGGGGCGCACGGGAAGCAGCCCAGGAAAAGGTCATGGCTTATGCCAGGCAGGCCGCTGACGGCGGGAAGATATGTGCCCTGACCGTTACCGACAATCCGGGGGGAACCCCGGCCATGTCTGCTGATTTCATGGGTTGTGAAATTTTGAAGCTGGGCATCGAACCTCTCGTCCATTTTACCTGCAAAGACAAGAACCGTAATCAAATAGAAAGCCAACTCTATGCTCTGGATAGGGCAGGGGTCAGAAACCTGCTGGTTATGAGCGGCGATTATCCTGTGTCGGGTTATCAGGGAAGACCTGCGCCCGTCTTTGACATGGATCCGATTCATACCTTGCAACTGATATCGGACATGAACAGGGGATTGGAATATCCAGGGGTAAAAGGCAACGTTCGTCACCGGTCCAGCGATTTTTTTCCTGGAGCCGTCGTTTCTCCCTTTAAGGCGAACGAATCAGAGCAGATGCTCCAGTATTACAAAATGAAAAAGAAAATAGATGCCGGCGCTCAATTCATCGTTACGCAACTGGGATACGATGCTCGAAAATTTCATGAAGCATTGCTATTTATGAAACAAAGCGGTTTCAAGGTTCCGCTTATGGGAAATATTTATATCCTTCCTTATGGAGCGGCCAAAATGATGAACCGTAATGAATTGCCCGGTTCCGTCGTTACAGATAAACTCCTCGCGCAACTGGATCGGGAGCGAAACGATCCCGATAAGGGAGAAGGGGCAAGAATCCTGCGCGCTGCCCGGATGTACGCAATCATGAAAGGAATGGGTTATAGCGGCGTTCATATCGGCGGACACAATATCAAATATGAACAGGTGCAAGAAATTATCAGGCAAGGAGAAGATCTTTTTCCCCAGTGGACCGACCTCATCCGGCACTTCGATTATTCCATCCCCGGCGGCTTTTATTATTTTGAGCATGACACAAACACTGGCCTTAACCGGGAGAAGCCGACCCAAAGGAAATCACGTTCCCTCGATGCCAAGGGCGAATGTTGCTATGGCTTTTCACGGTTCTCTCATAAACTCATGTTTGAGCCGGGAAAAAAACTTTACGGTGTTATGAAGAGATTGAGCCGCAAAGTGGAAGGGACAAGGATGGAGGGTATTTTTCACAAACTGGAACATTTAACCAAGGTTATGCTTTTTGACTGCAAGGACTGTGGGGACTGTGCCCTCATCGATGTGGCCTACCTCTGTCCGATGTCGCAATGTCCGAAGAATCAGCGCAACGGGGCCTGCGGCGGAAGCTTCGAGGGGTGGTGCGAAGTCTATCCCGGAAAGAAACAATGCATCTATGTCCGGGCATATGTCCGGTTGAAGAAACACGGGGAGGAAGCACAACTGGAGAAAGGCATTGTCGAACCCTGCAACTGGGATCTTAATCAAACATCATCCTGGATTAATTACTATCTGGGGAAAGACCATACCTCGAAAAAACAAGGCAGTAGTGTGTACGGAAAGTAAAAATAATTCCATTTTGAAACCAAAGATGATATCAACGCTGAAAATTATGCGAAGTTTTTTATAAGGGCGATTAGCTCAGTTGGATAGAGTACTGGCCTCCGAAGCCAGGTGCCGTGAGTTCGAATCTCACATCGCCCACCAATTAAAGTCAAATATTTACAAAAGATCTTTGAAACTTTTTGGACGAATTATACCCCGCAGCTTGCTTTGAGGTTCATACCCATGATTCAGCTTTCTATTCTCTTTCCCAAAGCAGCCGATCATCTTCGTTTTTCAGCCTTTTACCCTTGAGAAAATAATTACAAAGTTCAGTATGCTTATCCAAGTATTTTTTATCGACTTTCTCTAGAAGATATTGAATTGTATAAAAGCATTCCACGTAACAATTTGCTTGAGCATTAGATAGTTTTACTCCCCATGCATACCCAATTATTTCTTTTGTTATATAAGCGAATTTAATAATTTCTTGATTGGTGAGATTTACTTCCATCATTTACCCCCTTTAAATGTCCATAGATTTAAAAATCTATTCAGTATCTTTTTTCTCGAGTTCATGTAAAAAAAGAATAGTCGGGATTTTCAACTATTTCTGATTGTAATATAGCATAAAACGACAGCATGGAGAAACAAGAATAACAGAAAGAAGTCGATTATTTGTTACATCTAAAAAATTTCATTAGAGGACGATTATCAGCATTGAAGATTAGCATTTGTAATCATGTTTTTTTCGTGATTGGTTTCTCTATTTCATGTAAACTGATAGCCTTTCTCTCGAAATAATTTAAGGCAGGTATCGGCGACGGTATCATCATAAAGAATTCCCTTATTTTTCTCTATCTCTTCAAGAGCTACCTCAATACCCAAGGACGGCCGATAGGGACGGTGGGAAGCCATGGCCTCCACGACATCGGCAACGGCCATAATGCGGGCCTCTATAAGAATGTCATCCCCTTTCAGATTTCTGGGATAGCCGGTACCATTCATCCGTTCATGATGTTGGTAAACTATCTCCGCCAGCGGCCAGGGAGAGTCCACATCTTTCAGCATCTCGTATCCACTTTTAGCATGTTCTTTAATCAGAGAAAATTCGATATTTGTCAGCTTGGTAGGTTTGACCAATATCTCCGCGGGTATGGATAATTTCCCGATGTCATGGATAGAACCTGTCATGCGGATTCCTTCTATTGTGTCCTGAGGAAGTCCCATCTCCGTGGCAATGGCGCGGGCGAGATCGGCCACTCTCTTCTGGTGACCTGACGTATAAGGATCCCTTGCTTCCGACGCCGTGCCCAAGACCTGAATAGTCGTGCCAACCGCTTTCTTGAGCCTGTTAAGGGTCTGGTGAAGTTGTTCCTCGGCATGCTTACGAATAGTGATATCTTCTATGAGTCCTTCCATGTAGATGATTTTCCCCTGTTCATCCGTTACTGCCCGGGCATTGACGACGACCCAGAACTTGCTTCCGTCCTTTTTGTAAAATTCAACCTCAAAGCCTTCGACAAAGCCTTTTGCGTTCCTGATTTCCAGGAATCTTTTCCGGTCCTCCGGATGAACATAAAGCTGGGTTCCTATATCGTTGATAGACTCAATTAATTCCTCCGGTGAGTCGTATCCGGCCATCTTGGCTAAAGCAGCATTGGCCGTGATAAACCCGCCCTCTATTGTCGACTGGTAAACGCCTTCAACGGCGTTTTCAAAAATGTTGCGATATTTTGCTTCGCTATTCCTAAGCGCTTCCTCCGCCTTCTTGCGTTCGGTAATGTTCCTTGTTATCGTTAATACTCCGATAGGTTTGAGATTGTTGTCCCTTAGAAATGATGCCACAAGCTCCACCCAAATAGTAGACCCATCTTTACAATACTCCTCAAGCTCCATCAAAGCAGTTCTCGCTGGATCGGCTGTTCCGCTTGACTCCAAGGCCATTTGTTCGGCGAACATCTTTCTTGCCTGTTCCAGAGAATCGGGGGTTAGCATTTGATCCAACGTTTGTGTTATCGCTTCTTGAACGGTGTATCCCCGCAGCTTTAGTATTGAAGGACTAATATATGTCGGATTGAGGTTTAGATCAAAAATGGCAATTGTATCCGCGGTGTTTTCAGCAATGAGACGGTATCGTTCTTCGCTTTCGCGCAACGCAACTTCTGCCTGATCCCGTTTGATTCGCGTGCGCAATGCGGTGATACCAAAGGCCAGATCGTTCGCCAGTTCTTTCAGAATTTCAACTTCCTTGGCATTGAACGCATCTGCATCAACAGAATAGATTGCCAGTTCTCCAAGAGTCTGGCCTTCACTGATGAGCGGCAAGGCAAGGTTAGATTTATAGCCGCGTTGGATGGCTACCTCTCGCCAGGGAGCAAAGGCTGGATCCAGTGAAACATTGTGCGCGATGTGTGGTTGTCCCGTGCGGATTGCGGTGCCGCCGGGACCGCGACCGCGTTCATTATCTGCCCAAGTAACATTGGCAGATTCGACGTATGTCCAATCGACGCCTGCATAGGCTACCGGGCGCACAGTCCTTGCTTCGTCCTGCTCCGCGAACCCGATCCACGCCATGCAATAACCGCCAACTTCAACAATAATCTGGCAAACATCGTTCAATAACTTCGCTTCATCCGTACTATGAATCAGTGCTTCATTGGTGTCGCTTAGCATCCGCAACGTGCGGTTCACCTGTCTAAGTTCCTCCTCCGCCCGCTTGCGCTCATCAATGTCGCGTGCAATTCCTCTAAACCCTATTGGTTTGCCTGATGAATCTTTTTGTAACGATATAAAGGCCTCAACGTATTTTTTAGTTCCATCTTTTTTTATTATCTCCCAATTGAATCCTTCGATAGGTTCCCCTGTATTGTAAACTTTATTAAACGTTTGAAAAAGTTGTTTTGAGTGCTTTTCGTCTGTATATTGACGGTTATTCATGCCCATCAATTCTTCTTTGGAGTAACCGAAGAATTGACATAATGAATCATTGAAAAAGGTGAAATTACCGACAAGATCAACCTCAAAATAACCTTCCTGGATGTCTTCAAGAATAGTTCGATATTTTTTTTCGCTTTCTCGTAGCGCTTCGAGCATAATCTTTCTTTGTGCTTCTGCCTGCTTTTGTTTGTTTCTAACTTTTGCATCTTCTAATTCTCTGGCTATGGCTGGGCAAAGACGGGACAGGTTACCCTTCAGAATATAATCCTGGGCGCCTAAACGCATACAGTCTGCGGCCGTTTCTTCGCCAACGGTTCCGGTTACAACGATGAGAGGAATATCGATATTTGTTTCTTTTAATACGGCAATGGCTGAAGGAGCATTGAATTTCGGCATTTTATAATCGCAAAGGATGATGTCCCATTGTTTCTCTTTGAGGGCTTTTTTCATAGCGGCGGCGGTTTCCACCCTTTCATACACCGGCTTGTATCCGCCTTTTTTAAGCTCACGGATTATAAGAAGCGTATCGTCTTCCGCATTCTCAACCATTAATACCCGGAGTGATTGATCCTTCATAGGATTGCCCCCTGCGTCTTGAAATAATTCTATTGGTTGAAATGTTAACTAATGGCCACCGTGTAAAATATACAAAGAAGTGCCTTTAATGTCAAAGGGAATAATGGCCGCAAAATGTAGGCCTTTTTGTCATAGCGGCACATTGAATGTTGGGGTAATGATCATATTGCGGGTAGAATCTCATAGACAATTAAAACAAAATACGATATGGGATGCCGGTCTAAAGTTCAATACAGTTTCATATATTCTAAATAACGAGGCGTGGTTTGTCTTCATTACAAGCGGTTATACTTGGATTGGTTCAGGGGTTGGGAGAGTTTCTGCCTATATCAAGTTCGGCACATCTGGTGCTGATTCCCTGGCTTTTAAAATGGAATGACCCGGGACTCACTTTCGATATTGCTCTTCATATCGGCACTCTTATTGCGGTGGCAATCTACTTCTGGAAGGACTGGCTTAATTTAATCACAAAGGGATTAACAAATATTCGCAGTACGGAAGGTAAATTATTTTGGTATCTGGTTGCCGCCTCTGTACCGGGAGCAGTGGTGGGTTTTTTGCTGGAGAAAAAAGCCGAGACCATATTCAGAGAGCCTGTTTTAATCGCGACTATGCTGATCGTATTGGGCGTTATTTTGTACCGGGCAGACAGGAGAGGCGTCAAGAATATTGAGATGAATCGAATAACTTTTAAAACCAGTCTTTTAATCGGATTATCTCAGGCGCTGGCGATTATTCCCGGGGTTTCGCGTTCGGGGATCACCATGACCACGGGATTGTTGATGGGACTGACCAGAGAAGGGGCGGCCAGGTTTTCGTTCTTATTATCTGCGCCCATTATATTTGGCGCCGCTCTGGTGAAGATTCCCTTTCTTATATCAAATCCATCCGTAATAAATATAAATTTCATTATCGGTATCCTGGTCGCTTTCATTACCGGCATACTCAGTATTGGGTTTTTGCTTCGATATATTCAGACCAGAAATTTTCTTCCTTTTGCCTGGTACAGATTTATACTGGGTTCCCTGGTTATTGTGATTGCTTTGATGCGCTAATTAAAGATGCCGTTGTGGTTTGGCAATCCTCGCTTCACTTACAAATCAAAAGATTAATACTGTGCAGAAAGCAGAATTTAAGTTTTCCCTGTAACAAACAAATCGTCAACCGTCTAAAATGCAGGACGTCGAAGGCCAGTCACGGAGGGATATTCGATTTTTAAGGAACAATTTTATATATATAATAAATAATAGATACTTACAAAGATCGTATATTAAATACTTGTTTTAAAAATGGATTTGTGAACAGAATATTAATAATAGAAAATTTTTTCTTTAATGGATATGGTTATGAAAGTAAGAACTCAGGAGCTTTTTAATTTTTATTCACACCTTGCTGGAATGATTGCTGCTGTCATCGGCACTGTCTATCTGGCAATGGTCGCCAGTCGTTCTGCATCCGGTCTTGTCACCGCACTGATTTATGGAATTTCTGTTGTTTTCCTTTTTTCAGCAAGCGCTCTGTACCATGCTTTCAAAAAGAAGGATAATGAGTTGTCTTTCTGGCGAAGATTGGATCGGCTGGCAATATTTTTCATGATAGCAGGAACATTCACTCCGATATGTTATTTTTACCTCGATGGCACTTACAAATGGGCGATGATTGCCTTCCAGTGGAGTCTTGTAGGCGTTGGCGTAATTTCCCAGATTTATTTCCCCATGGCTCCAAGAAAACTATACGCTGTTATCTATCTATTCATGGGCTGGTCAGGACTTTTCACTATCAAACAGATACTTACCAATATGTCTGTAAGTCAGGGAATTCTTATGTTCTCAGGCGGCGCCGCGTTTACACTGGGGGGTATTATTTATGCCATAAAAAAACCAAGAATGCTTCCGGGTATTTTCAGTTTCCATGAACTCTTTCATATAATGGTCTTGATTGGCGGAGTTCTGCACTATGCCATGATTTATGGAGTTTATTCCCATATCGGCGCCTAAAAGAATGAATACAGCCCTTCCGCTCAAGAAACCCGGCAAGGCGACGAAGATGCTTTTGGCCGCCGAGTCGGAGTTATTTATAAGAGAGTATGAAAAGAACTATTCCGTGGGAGAGAGCAAACCTTCGGATATCGGGATGCCGTTTTTTTTGCACTCACCCTGGTCCGATACCGGCGTTCTGCTAATTCACGGGCTGATGGCAGCGCCGGAAGAAGTAAGGGAATGGGCGCAGTTTCTGCACAAAAAAGGTCTCACCGTATATGCTCCAAGGCTTTCAGGACATGGAACATCACCTAGAGATCTTTCTGCTCGCAATTATAATGACTGGCTGAATTCGGTTGATCGCGGCCATGCTATTCTGAAAACATGCTGTAGAAGAATTCTGGTTGCCGGTTTTTCGACCGGAGCCGGTCTTGCCCTGCAATCGGTTATCTTGAACCCCCATGATTTTGAGGCTGTTATTGCTGTCAGCGCGCCGCTGAGATTTAAAAGCTTATCATCCCGATTTGCTGAAATTTTGAATGGGTTTAATCTTTTCTGCAATCATTTGGGTATGGGGAATCTGGCAAAAGAGTTTATGAAAAACGACGCGGACAATCCCCACATAAACTATCTTCTCTGTCCGGTCAGCGCTTTTGTTCAGGTCAAAAAGCTGATGAAAAAAGTCCGCAGATCGCTTCCTGATATTTTAATTCCTGCGCTTGTCATTCAAGCTAAAAACGATCCTAAAGTTGCGCCGGCGAGCGGTCCCGCAATATTCAAGCTCCTAGGTACAGATAAAAAACATTTTTCCTGGATTGATTATAACCGGCACGGAATTGTTCGCGGAGAAATTGCCGGCGAAGTTTTTAAAGAAGTTGAATCATTTCTTGCGGCATACCGTTTGATCAATTCCGCTGAGTATCAGGTTGACACGGGAATGTGACACTGGTAAAAATGTTCAACGAGTGATGTTGGTCAGATAAAAGGTAATCGACTAATGAAATGGACTGGGAAAAAAGTTGGTCTCGCCTTGGGCGGCGGTGGTGTCCGCGGTTTCTCTCATATCGGCGTCCTCAATGTTCTGGAACAGGAAGGCATTGATATTGACGTCATTGCGGGAACAAGCGCCGGTGCTCTGATCGGCGGCGCTTACGCCAGTGGTCAGTCGCCCCGGGAAATTCAGGCTAAAATTGACGCTTATCTTCGCAGTCCTGAATTCGACGCCTCAACACTCAAGTCAATCGGTTTGACATTTTCACAAGAGCATAAGAGTTTTTTCAAGAAGGCACAAAACTTCGTTATGAATCGCTTCTGGTTTGTCCGGGCATTCTTCAAACCCTCCATGCTTCCATCCGGTGATTTTCAATCTCTGATCAGTTATTTTCTTCCCGAAATAGACATCCGCGAGACCCGCATCCCTTTCCACGTTGTGTCCACCGATCTGATCACCGGCAGGCAGGTCGTCTTTTCCGAAGGTTCACTACGTCAGGCGGTGCTGGCAAGCTGCTCCGTTCCGGGAGCGGTTGAGCCTGTTCGTGAAGGAGACTGTCTTCTCGCTGACGGCGGCATCACGAGTATCGTTCCTGTTCACGCGACGCGCGAGGCCGGGGCTGATGTTGTTATCGCCGTGATGGTCGATCGCGATTTGTCGGTATCCACCAACATCGAAACGGGCAAGGATGTTTTATATCGGGCAGGAGAAATCACAGCCAGCACCTTAGAAGCTGCGGAACTGAAGGATGCGGATGTGATCATCCGCCCTCAGGTCGGAGACCTCCACTGGATGGATTTCAACCGGGCAGGCGATCTGATCAAAATGGGAGAAGAGGCTGCCCGCGATTCTCTTGCAAAAATTAACGCTTCTCTTCCCCTTTACCGGCGGATTACTCGCTTTGCCGGACGGTTTATCAATAGGGGGAGAAAGGGGGGTAGTGTATTCTGAAAAAATCCCCCAAAGTAAATTCTTATGTCTCGAAAAACTATAATTATAATAGGAATGATCGGCGGTTCTTTTGCCGGTGGATATGCAGCGGCATTGCTTGGATCTGAGGCAATTTCGTTCACTTCCTTTTTGGGAAGCACTGTCGGCGGGATATTAGGCATATGGATCGCATTTAAGTTTTCAGCTTGATTCCGCATTAATTATTTGATTTTAAAAAACAATTACTGGTATATTATCCCCGTCTTACGGGATAATTCAACTAACGCTTCAAACTTACAGTGGCCTTTAGGTTATTCACTTCGTTCGTTTTTAGCGAGTCTCATTATAAGTTATAGATATTACTTATCTTTGATTATAATATCTGATTTTCATTAACCCCGCGTTGCTTCGCTCCTGGGGTAATTCGACCTGAAATCTTCAGTAAACTTTGTTTCTGAAGATTGGGTCTCATTAAAAACCCTTGATTTCTACTTTAGTTTGATATAGAAGCCACATCTACTAATTTTTAAGACTCCTTGCCCGTGAGCATCATGGGCTTTAGAGCCGAAAGGAGAAAATTTTGCAGAGATACGAAGTTATAGCTATAGTTTTAGCTAATGTAAGTGATGAAGACATCACCGCATTAATCGAACGCAGCCAGACAATCATTACCGACCGCAAAGGTGTCATCGCCAAAATCGATAAATGGGGAAAAAGACACCTTGCCTATGAAATCAAAAAACAAAAAGACGGTTATTATTTTCTTATCGATTTTGCCGGTGACGGTGCCATTGTCGCTGAAATTGAAAGAAATTATAAAATTGACGACCGCATTCTGAAATTCATTACGGTGAAAAAAGAGGGAGCGTCCACCCGCGAAGGCATTGAACAGGAAATTGCCGCAGCAGAGGCAAAACGTACCCAGGTGCGCGTGGAAGGTGACACGGCGGCAGAAGGAAGGGTTATTCATCAGATAGAAAAAGCCTCAGGAGAAGCAAAGCCTACCATATCTTCACCTAAAAAAACTTATAATAAAGAAGAAATCTCAACGAAGGGGGAATAAGCAATGGCAATACCAAACGGAGATAGACCAAATCGATATCCCCAGAAAAAGTTTTTTCATAGAAAGAAATTTTGCCGTTTTTGCACGGATTCTAATATAAAGATAGATTATAAAAATCCGGCCATTCTCAATAATTTTATTACCGAGCGGGGCAAGATTATGCCGCGCAGAATAACCGGTAATTGCGCCAGCCATCAAAGAGAATTGGCCGTGGCAATAAAACGCGCTCGAATGATTGCGATTATGCCTTTTGTCACCGCTGAAGGAAGATAATGAGCCAAGCTGATAATTGAGACCCAAGCTTCAGAAACAGAGTGCACTGAAGCTTGCTGGACGAATTATACTAGGCGCGTAGCGCCGTAGTAAAAAAGCGTAGCGACGTTTGTCCCTGCCACCTGAAGGTGGCGGGATAATTCGCTCTAAGATTTTCCGATCACTACGTTTCGGAAAATCAAGGCTCATTGAAGCGTAAGTCGAATTATCCCAGGAGCGAAGCGAATGGGGATTGTGAGATTCAATTGAATTTGATCGCCTCTTTCCATTAAGTAAAGAGGCGATCAATATTTTTTAAACGGTTATTGTCCTTGAAAAAATTAAGCATACCCTTTCCCGATAACCATTTTTTAAAGCTCTTATTAATCATTTCATCTGTTGTTTTTGCCACAGTTTTTATTCCTGTAATCGGTTCGTTTTGTCTTCTTTTTCTGCCCATGATTTTATTTCTTAACGGTACGGTTAATGATAAAACTAAAACCGTTGCAGCTTTTTTAATCCCCTTTTCGCTCCTTTTCTTACTATCAGCATTACTGCACCTGGATTTGCCGACTATCGCCATTTTTACCATGGGAGTGGCAGGTTTGTTTATTGCCCGGATTGCTGCTCAAAATGGATCAGTTGAAAAAATAATTATTTATCCGGCTCTTTTCATTATTAGCGCAATTTGTTTCTATTTTATTTACGGTGGTTTTGTGCTTTCCGTAAATCCATGGCAGCTTGTGGAGAAATATATCGCCGCAACAATTCAAGCCAATGTGAAACTTTACAGCCAGTTACCCTTAAAGATGGAGGATATTAATTTTATTAAAGATAATGAAAAGAACATAATAGATGGTCTCACTCAAATATTCCCGTCACTCGTCATCATATCGTCAACATTAATTGTTTGGGCAAATTTTCTCTTGGGGAAACAAATTCTCGGCAAAGCCGGTATCGTCTGGCCGAGGCTGACGGAACTCACTCGCTGGAAGGCTCCGGAATTGATTATCTGGATTTTTATCATCTCCGGCGGTCTTTTTTTCGTGCCGCATAAGGACATAAATATTTTCAGTTTAAACATATTTCTGGTTGTATGTTTTATATACCTGCTGCAAGGTCTTGCTATTGTTAGCTTCCTTTTTCAGGACAAAAATGTGCCCCTCTTCTTCCGTTATTTTTTTTATTTTTTAATTGCAGTTCAGCAATTTCTTATGATACCTATAGCAGCCGTTGGATTATTTGACATTTGGATTGATTTCAGAAAATATTTTCAAAAAGACCAGACAGCTACTTGATTCATATCAGCAATATTCTTTAAAAAACGGAGGATTTTCATGAAAGTAATTTTGAAGCAAAACGTGCCTTCTTTAGGCAAGACCGGAGATTTAATCAAAGTCAATGACGGCTATGGCCGCAATTTTTTAATCCCGAAAGGCTTAGCCATCGACGCTAACGAAAAAAATATCAAAACATATGAACATGAAAAAAAGAATATCCTGCAGAAGGCGGACAAAGAGCACAAGACCGCTCAGGATCTGGCTGTCAAGCTGGCTAATTTGACTATTACCATGGTCCGTAAAGTCGGTGACCAGGGTAAAATATTTGGTTCGGTAACAACCAAGGATATAGAATCAGCGCTCAAAGAAAAGGGATACAACATTGATCGAAAAATGATTGTCCATCATCATGATGAACATATAAAGTCGCTGGGCGAGTTTAAAGTAAAAGTCAAATTGGCAGCCGATGTCGAAGCTGAAATAAAATTAATTGTTACTGGCGAATCACAGGTATGAACCCTAAAGTAAGGATTGTAATTATTTTGCAGCAAGCTGCGGGTTATTATACCCTCCGCTTTGCGGGATAGCCCCACGTCGCTTCGCTCTGGGGATAATTCGACCTACAAGCTTCAGTGCACTTTGTTTCTGAAGCTTGGGGCTCATTAAATTGGAGTTTCACTAATAAAATGAGAGACATTGATCCATCATTATACAAGATTCCACCGCAAAATATCGAGGCTGAACAGTCCATCCTCGGGAGTATTTTGCTGGAAAATAATGCCATCAACAGCGTGCTGGAAATCCTGTCCAAAGGTGATTTTTACAGCGAAGCTCACCGGAAGATTTTTAGCGTTATCATCGAACTTTCTGAAAAAAACGAGCCGGTTGATCTCATTACCTTAAGCAATGCCCTGAAAGATAAAAATCTTTTGGATTCGGTGGGAGGCGCAACATATCTGGCTTCTCTGGTCGATAACGTCCCTTCGGCGGCCAACGTTGCCAATTACTCCAAGATTGTCAAGGAGAAAGCGATTCTCCGTGGATTAATCGGTTCGGCGACGGAGATTATCGACAGCTGCTATGAAACCGGTTCCGATGTGGATCAAGTTCTGGATAAAGCCGAACACAGCATTTTTGAAATTTCTGAAAATAAAGTGCGTCCCGCTTTCTTCCCGATTCGGGATATTGTCAAGGACAGTTTCCGGTCGATTGAAGATCTTTATTCCCGCAAAGAGCTGATTACCGGTGTGCCGACCGGTTTTGAAAAAATTGATGATTTAACTTCCGGTTTGCAGAAATCCGAGCTGATCATTATCGCCGGGCGCCCCAGCATGGGCAAGACGGCTTTCGCTTTGAACATCGCCCTGTTTGCTGCAATGGAAGCGCAGACGCCTGCAGCTATTTTTTCTCTGGAAATGTCCAAAGAGCAGCTTGCTTTTCGTCTGCTTTCATCCGAGGGCAAGGTTGATTCGCAGCGGCTGAGGAAAGGTTTTTTGGGCGAAACTGATTGGCCGAAATTGACGACTGCCGCCGGCCGTCTTTCCGACGCTCCGCTCTTCATTGATGATACTCCCGCCATCACCGTCTTGGAAATGAAAGCCAAGTCGCGCCGGCTGAAAGCCGATCAGGGGCTGGGATTGATTGTCGTGGATTACATACAACTGATGCGTTCCGGAAGTTATCGCGATTCCCGCGAGCAGGAAATTTCGGAAATAAGCCGTTCCTTGAAGGCTTTAGCCAAGGAACTCAGAGTGCCTGTTGTCGCTCTTTCACAGCTCAACCGTAAAGTAGAAGACCGCACCAACCGCCGTCCGCAAATGGCGGATTTACGGGAATCCGGCGCTATTGAACAAGACGCTGACGTCATTGCTTTTATTTACCGCGACGAAGTTTATAACAAATCGGAAGAAAACACAGAAAAAGGAATCGCGGAAATTATCATCGCCAAACAGAGAAACGGTCCCACCGGCACTGTCAAACTCGCCTTCGTGGACAAATATACGAGTTTCCAAAATCTTGCCCGTGCAGAAACCATTCCTGAAAATTAGAACCGCAAGTCCGGCGAATAACCTAAAGGTCACATGTGTCTGATGAGAAATAGTAAGAATCAATGATGTTGTTAATTAATTAGAAGAACTGTCGCTATTATTTTTGTGTCCTTCTTTGCGTAAATAATTGAGGACTACTTCCTCCTCAAATTATCAACATTGACAAATATACAACATTTCAATCGGAAATAATCAAAAAATGGCTGAAATCCAATTTAACATATGATACAAATATTCGAGTTAAGTCAAAGCATTTGAGGCAGGTCAATGGTGGCTAATATTACATTAATATACAAGAATGATTTTCTTATATTTAGACCATGAACAAGTAGTGTTTGAAGGGAAGAGTGAAACCTGAGTATTCTAAAAAGGATGAAGGGATGGAAGAAAGAAGAAGAGTGCCAAGAATAGAGGAGGAGAATAAGGTTGCCATAACAGTCGTCTCCGGAGGAAAAAATCTTCCGGAAAAAGAAATCAACGGTAACCACACTAAGGATATCTCCGTGTGCGGGGCCAAAATTCAGACCAATATTCTTTTGCCCGTAAGTACCCTCCTTGAATTGGATTTCACATCGAAGGGTGTGCGCCAACAGATAAAAATCCTCGGAAAAGTAAAATGGGGTAAAGTCATCAATGAGAATGAGTCTTATGAGTTTGGTGTGGAATTCTACCCCAGCAAGGAAATGGAGAAACTTGGTGATTATATCTCATGGCAACTAGAATCTAATAAATCTGAGTTTATCAAAGATAAAGTGCCTCTAATTGATTCTGGTAATAAAAATATCATAGAGACTAAAAAACTACCTTCAATGGATTCTGGCAATAGAAATATCGTAGAAACTAAAAGACTATCTCCAATGGATGCTGGTTATAAAAATATTGTAGAAACTAAAAAAGTGCCCCCAATTAAAAATAAACAATGGATAAAAATAGCAATAATTTCATTAGGCACAATTATTCTGATAGTAGTTCTGCTAAATATATTCGGCTCCATTTTCCTGGATTTTTTCTACCCACATGCAAATAAAAAAGTTACAAATAATTTTGCCCATGATTCTATAACTACAAAATCAGCGATTTTACCTGCACCTCCTGTTGCGGCTCCAGCACCAAAGGCAGCGCCAGCTCCGGCACCAGAGGTAACGCAAAAAACAAAAGTTATTGGTAATAGCGACAGTAAAATATATCATCTCTCCGGTATGAAATACTACAACGCAGTAAAGGCTTATCACCGTGTGGAATTTGATTCTGAAACTGATGCTATCAGGGCGGGATATAGTAAGGCGGCGAGATGAAATCATTTTCCATCCGTAATTCTTAATTCTAGAAACCACCAGATACTGAAATTTTGCAACTGAAGTCAACAATTCCGCTGATGGTTTAGTTTTTCAAAATCAATCGTTAAGTTTTCTATTGACAATTTCCTGAATCTTTGATTTTTTCATGCGCCATATTTATGCTA
This sequence comes from uncultured delta proteobacterium, assembly GCA_963710575.1. Classification (GTDB taxonomy): domain Bacteria; phylum Desulfobacterota; class Syntrophia; order Syntrophales; family Smithellaceae; genus Smithella. The sequence continues at coordinate 185,317 of CAVQAL010000011.1, forward strand.
TATTATAAATTATAACTATAAATAAAAAATGTCATTATAAACTGAACCTTTCAGATCCGTTGCCGGGGGATGATGGAAAGAGAAATTCCAATCCGTTGTAGACGAAACATATAGTGGAGTATCATGCCTGAAGAAATTGAAGTTCCAATCGAAAAGTTACACGAATCCGTTCAAGAGGAAGCGGAAAAAGCCAGAGAAAGGTGGGTGTTACTTGTAGCTTTAAGCACAGCCATCCTCGCCGTATTTGCTGCCTTATGTTCACTAATGGCGGGTCATCATGCAAATGAAGCACTGATTGAGCAGATCCAAGCTTCTGATCAATGGGCATATTACCAGGCGAAGGGAATCAAAGCTGCTGTTCTCGAAAGCAAGATTGAAACACTCCAGGCATTAAGTAAGCAGACCGCTGAAAAAGACAAAGAAACGGTTATAATTTATAAAAAAGAACAGAAAGAAATTGAAGGGCAAGCGAAAGAAAAGGAAAGGTCTTCTTCCATTCATCTCACGGCTCACAACTTACTGGCAAAGGCTGTCACAGTCTTCCAGATCGCGATTGCAGTTTCAGCGATATCTGTTTTGACCCGAAGAAAATGGCTTTGGTATGGTAGCGGCGTTCTCGGGCTGATAGGTTTCATATTTCTGTTTCAAGAATTGCTTTAAGAAAGCTCACCGTATTGGGCGGCTATTGTCCGACACAAAACGGAACCGTCTTGGCTGCTGAGATAAATTGTCATATAAGTATCATCAGTTGGTCGATGGTTTTCATTATCTTTACAATTTACACAACATTTCAATATTGACTTTCTAAAGTTTCGGGGGCACAGTAAGCAAAAGTTTGAATGAGGCATCCTCAATCCCGCGGGTTGGAATCCCCCGTCTTCAGCCGGAGGAGAAATGCGGTGTAACCTGCGGGAGGTCGCGTTATTGTGGGGAGTCTCCGGCTCTTGGCGGAGGGGGCTCCACGAATTTAACAGCTTATGAAAATCTTAAACTCTTAAGGAGGGTATATGAAAAGATTTTGGTTTGTTTTTGTTCTTGGTGTAGTTGGTATGCTTATGGGTTGTGCCACCATGGTACCGGTGGGCGGTTTATACACGGAAGTAAAATTGCCAGTGACCGCAACCAGCAACAGCGGCGCTTCCTCTAAGACGGGAGAAGCTGAATGCAAAAGCTTGCTTTCCCTGATTGCCATTGGCGATTGCAGTATTGATGCCGCCAAGAAAAACGGCGGTATCACGAAAGTGAACAATGTTGATTGGGATGCCATGAACATTCTGGGAATTTACGGATCTTACAAAGTTATTGTTTCAGGCGAATAAATGTCCTGCATAATAATAGCAGGAAATTAATTTTGTTAAGCGAGGGAAGGATTATTTGGTAATACTCGACTCAGCACTGTGGCGGCTGATGTGTAGTTTTACGCTCTTTCAAATTGTAATCTTCAATCTTGCTGGCTCAAACAGGTTGAGTCCTTGTCGGTGAACTCAACAAGCACTTCTTTCTGCAATTTTCAACAGACCCTCACCTCGACCTTATGTTCCTTTCCATCATCAACAAGGAGAATTGTTTTCTCGCCCTGCTCGACGCCATCAATGGTCACCCTCATTTCGTTTCTTCCTGCTTGCGCGCGCAGGATTGTGATGTGGTAGGTTGTTTTCCGGTAGCGGTAATGGATTTTGAAACCATCCCAATCCGCAGGGAGACATGGTGTGAAAAGTAGTTTGTTTCCTTCACGCTTAAGTCCCAGAAGCGATTCCACGATCAGCCGGTACATCCAGGCGGCCGAGCCGGTGTACCACGTCCAACCGCCACGGCCAGTATGCGGTGGAAACGCATAAACGTCGGCAGCGACAACATACGGTTCCACTTTGTAAGTCGCCATCGCCTCAAAGGACTTTGCATGGTTCACAGGGTTAATCATGGTCATAATTTCCCATGCGCGGCGATTGTCGCCCAAAGCCGCGAAGGCCATCGCCGCCCAGATTGCCCCATGAGTGTATTGTCCTCCATTCTCTCTCACGCCGGGGACGTATCCCTTTATGTAGCCGGGATTCATATTGGACTTGTCGAATGGCGGTTCCAGAAGTTTGACTATTCCAATGTCGCTGCGCACGAGATGCTGATTCAGGGATCCCATGGCCAGAGGCAAACGGTCTGGTTTTCCGGCTCCGGACAAAACTGCCCAGCTTTGGGCGATTGAATCAATCCGGCATTCGGGGTTTTTAGCCGAACCCAGAGGCGAGCCGTCATCGAAGTAGGCGCGCCGGTACCAAAAGCCGTCCCAACCATGCTGTTCAATATTCAAGCGCAACTGTGACGCTTCTTTTTCACAATGTTCGCCGAAAGATATGTCGCCGCGCCGGCGGGCAATTTCCGCAAATTGCATAAGGACTTTATAAAGGAAAAAACCCAGCCAGACGCTTTCGCCTTTTCCCTTTATTCCCACCATGTTCATGCCGTCGTTCCAGTCTCCCGAGCCCATTAGCGGCAATCCGTGCTCGCCAAACTTAAGTCCTATCTTAATAGCCCGTACACAGTGCTCATACAAACTGGCTGTTTCTGAAGACCTGCCCGGCAAATCGTAATATGAATCTTCCTCTTTATTTACAGGGCGGCCTTTGATAAAAGGAATAGATTCCTCCAATATCCCGGAGTCACCGGTGCCTGATATATAGTGGCAGGTTGTAAAGGGCAGCCAGAGGTAATCGTCGGAGCATTGCGTACGCACACCACGGTCCAGAGGGGGATGCCACCAATGCTGGACATCTCCTTCCTTGAATTGATGGGATGCGCACAGAAGAAGATGCTCGCGCGCGAAGCCCGGTTCGGTGTGAATTAGCGCCATTACATCCTGCAACTGATCGCGGAAACCGAAGGCGCCTCCCGATTGGTAGTTTCCGGTTCGCGCCCAAAGCCGGCAGGCCAGTGTTTGATATAGAAGCCAGCCATTGGCCAGCACGTTAAGAGATGGATCGGGTGTTTCCACCTGCACGACGCCGAGCGTTTGATTCCAGTATTGTCGCACGGCATCGAGGGCGTTGCGGGCTGCGATTTCTCCCTCAAAATTCTGCACGAGTTTTCGGGCTTCATCGGCGTTGCGCCCCAGACCGAGGGTGAAGACAATCTCTTTTCCTTCCCCATCAGCCAGATCAAAGGGGACCTGAATTGCGGCGCAGGGATCCAATCCGGCGCCGACTTTGCCGGAGAGATGCAGCCGTTTCATGACCGCCGGATCATGCAGCGTTCCATTACGTCCCAGGAATTCTGTCCGGTTGCCGCTTAAAGTTCGTGTCAGCGCGTTTGTGTTGAAGAAGGCCATCCGGTTGGAGAACTCCGTGTTGTAGGGGTTGCGCGCAAAAATAGCGCCGCTTTCGAGGTCAATGTCGGTAATCACATGCATGGCTGTTTTCGTTCTAAGGTCACCCAAAACCCATTCTGCATATCCCGTAGCGGAGAGACGGCGCGCTCTTCCCGTTTTATTTGTTACCTTCAACACAATGAACTTAATCGCTGTGTCCAGAGCTACGTAAACCCATACTTCGGAATGGATGCCGCGTTCGGTATGCTCGAATACGCTGTAGCCGAAACCGTGCCGGGTTATGTAAGGCGTCTCTCCGCGCCGGGGCAGCGGCATAGGGGACCATAAGTGGCCGCGTTCCTCATCGCGGAGGTAAAATGTTTCCCCACTTCTGTCGCTCACCGGATCGTTGTACCAGGGTGTGAGACGGAACTCGTGGGCATTCTCTGCCCAAGTGTAGGACATACCGCTTTCGGAAATGACGGTGCCGAACAAAGGATTGGCCAGCACATTTACCCATGGTGCCGGTGTCACCTTATCCTGGGCGGTCGAAATTACGTATTCGCGTCCATCAGGAGTGAATCCGCCCAGTCCATTAAAGAACATCAAATTTTGGTCAGGCGGCTCGGTAACCGGCGCGGTTATGGCGCGATGGGTACGGGCCGGTGTCAGGCGCGGCACGGCTGTTTTCAAACTGCCACGCCGGTTGACCTGGTTTGCCAGACTCCCTTTTCTATCGGTGATGATAACTTGAGCGACCGTTTGAATCAAGACGCGGTCTTCTTCTGATATCTGATCTGTGGATCTGACGAAAATCCCGCCGAGCTGATCGTTTAAACTGGCGACGGTGCTTGAGGCAATGAGTCCCATTATCTGGTCGTGCAGGATTTGCCGGTAACCGGCATGATCTTCATTCCAGATTACGAGATCCACGGCCAATCCTTTTAATCGCCAGTATACGTGAGCCTGTACGAGTTGGCGTACCAATTCGATATTGGACTGATCGGCAATCCTTAACAATACAATCGGTAAATCGCCTGATATTGCGTAGCCCCATAAACCGGATTGCCCCCGGTGATTTTCTGTTATGACGTTGGAATCAGCGCGCAGCGACGCGTTGTTGTAGATGACGGAGCTGGCAATGCGGCAGTAAAGCTGAGCGTTGGCCTCGGTGGCATTGATCTGCCGCAGGAGCACTTGACTCTGCGTCCAGGCCAGATCGAAGACACGATCCGCGATCCGCCGGTCCTGATATTTCTCGACCAGAGTTAAAGCATTATTTTTAGTTTCGCCGATTCCGAAAACCATGTCAATTGTGGCCGATTGTTCCGGGTCAAGTGTTATTCGGGACCGGATGGCGACAATCGGATCAAGCACCGAACCTTGACTGCCCGAGAGTGTTCCAAAAAGATCGGAGGGAGAACCCATCGCTTGCGGATCACTGACGGTGTTCCCGCGGCCGATAAACTGCATCCGGTCAGTTTCGTATGAAATCTGTCCGATCTCCGCTCCATGTACGGCCATCAGATGAAACATCCAGGGATTTTTCTCGGTTTCTGAACGCGGCCGGCGTGTGCAAAGAATCGCCCGGCGCGGTTCTATGATCTCGGATTGAACAAAGAGATTGCTGAATGCCGGATGAATCTTGTCCGCGGCAGGCGGAGCCAAGACCACTTCCGCATAGCTCGTGACGTCAAGGGTTCTTCGTGATCGCGAGCGGTTTTCGATGATGGTGCGGCGCAGTTCAATATCATCTTCCGGCGAAACAACTATTTTTGTATGAACGTGAAAATCATGATCCTGGCGGCGAAATTCCACACGGCCATCCGAAAAAATGGCCTCGTAATGCAAAGGTTGTTTGAGGGTCGGCTGATACGCTGTTGACCAGACATCTCCGCTGGTTACATCGCGGAGATAACAGAACGTGCCGAAGTTATCGCAGGTAGTGTCTTCTCTAAAACGGGTGATGGCCATGTCCTTCCAACGGCTGTAACCGCCGCCGGCATTAGTCACCATCAGGTGATATCTGCCGTTCGAAAGCAACTGCACTTCTGGAACCGGTGTATCGGGAGTGTTAAAAACACGCACGGGCGTTTCCATGCCAACGGACTCCCTGTGTGAATCGGCAAGTTCGGTGGGGGATGTATAAAAGGCTATAGCCTTGGGAATTCGCTCCTGGAGCAATAACATGGTTGCCTGGAACAACGGTTCCGACTCGAATCGCTTCTGCATGGGTTGGTTCAGGAGCAGATAGGCCAGCGCGAGCAAACTCATACCCTGATGATGTGCCATGAAGGAACGAACCACAGCGTTCGATTGACCTCGCGGCAGACGCGACGGCGTGTAGTCGATCGCTTCATAAAAACCGAATCTCCCTTCAAAACCTGCCGCGGCAAGCCTTTCCAGATTCAGGCACGCTTCTTCGGGCGCTACCATCAAAGCCAGCGCTGAGGCATAGGGGGCGATGACCATATCTTCGGCTAATCCGCGCTTGAGACCCAGGCCGGGTACACCGAAAGCCCGGTATTGATAGTTGAGGTGGCCATCAATGGCGTTGTAGCCCGATTCCGAAATGCCCCAGGGCACGGCGTGCTTCTTTCCATAATGGATATGCCTGGCTACAGCCGCTTTATAGGTCTGGTCGAGAAGAGAATTTTCGTATGTCGGCATCACCAGAAGCGGCATGAGGTATTCAAACATGGAACCGCTCCACGATACGAGAACCGGTCCTCCGCCGACAGTGGTAAGGAGCCGTCCCAAGGCGAACCAACTTGCCTGTGGCAGTTTCCCCTGCGCGATTCCTACGAAGGTGCAGAATCTTGCTTCTGCTGCCAGCAAATCATAGAAACTTGTATCCCGCCTCCAGTTATTGACGTTGTATCCGATAGCCAGCAGATTGCACCCCTTATCAAACAGAAAATCGTATTCTATCCGGGTGAAATCACCGCATTGCTTTGCCAGCCTTTCGACATCCGCAATCAATGCTCCGGCGCACCGGCTGGCATCGGCAAAAAGTCTGCGAAGTTCGCCAAGCTGCATATGCCCGTCGGGCGTTATATCAGCGGTCATTTGCTCCTCGATGGCAGATAACAATTCCGTTTCCAGATTAGTTACTTTTCGCAAAGTCGGTATATCATTTAATTTTGGTAATTTATTAATCATGTCCGACAATGCCGGGTAAAATATCCAAGGTGCGAGCAACCGCAGATCATCAATAACTGCCCAGCATTGATCGGCGAATGCCTTTGCCCACAATCTTAAAGAACTAGCGGGATCGCTATCGGCGGTATTGACGTCTGTAACCATCTGAATTGCTGATTTTGCCAGTTGTTCAAGAGACAATCGTATTGCCGTTAGCGTGGTTGGCTCTAAAGCGATCGCCTCTGCCAATTCCTTTTTAAGTTGAACAAGAGACGCAAGGGAAGATTTTCCCGCCGTGTCCTCGAAAACATTAAGAGTGTCTTTAAGTCCCGCAAAAATCTGCGTTCCTGCTATTTTCTGATCGGGAAGGGCTAGGAGTTCCGACCGTAATATCAACAAATATCCGGTGAGATTCCCGCTGTCCACCGACGAAATGTAGAGAGGCATTAGCGGTTCCAGAGATTGCGTATCATACCAGTTATAAAAATGACCTTTATGCCGGTCCATGGTTCCCATTGTGTGGAGTGTATTTGCCGTGCGCTCAATGAATTGCCGCATTGTGATATAGCCGAAATCGCAGGCGGAGAGATTGGCCAAGAGCGCCAAACCCATGTTAGTCGGCGACGTGCGATGGGCTACTATGGCAGCCGGTTGTTCTTGATAATTGTCCGGCGGCAGCCAATTGTCGTCCGGACTAACAAAGGTTTCGAAAAAGCTCCAGGTTTTCCGGGAAATTTTCCGAAGAAAAATAATCTGGCCGGACGTAAGTTTTGCTTCATGGTGAGCAAATGGTCGGCTGAACAAGTAGGCGATCAGAGGAGAAATCAGCCAGATAAAAAGGAGCGGTCCTGCCGCTGTCAAAGCGGACGGACGGGAAAAAAATATGGTGATTGCCGTGACCGCGGCAAATGCCGGAGCGAACCACATTGTCCGGAAGTGGCTGGTTATTTTATTGCGATTGTTATGCCGGGCGTTGTCCGATGGATTCCACTCAAGAAGCCGTTTGTGTGAAATAAACATCCGCCAGAGTGTGCGGCCAATTGCATTCATACTAAAATAAGCCTCATACGGCAGGCAGATGAGCGTAAATAATGCCTGCATAAGGTGATTGCCGGCGGTGTGCAGCGCAGAGGTTAAATGTTGCGTCAATATTACATCGCGCGGTTTTTGAAACAGATTCAGTGCGGACATGATTAAAGAAGGAAGCAGGATGATTCCGATGGTCGACAATGTCCAGAACCAGGCCTTAGGCAAGACTGTCCAGCCCAGTAGCATCAGAAGGGTCAACGCTGCGGATATGAGACTCCTGCGCAGGTTATCGAAAATCTTCCATTGGGACAGTATCGATAAAGGGTTCTTCTGTGTGCGCCCGCCGGGAGCGGGAACGCCAGCTCCGATCCACTGAGAAATCTGCCAGTCTCCACGGATCCACCGATGCCTGCGGCTCACATCCACGTTGTAGCTTGATGGATATTCCTCGTATAATTGCACATCGCTTATTAATCCCGACCGGGCGTAACATCCTTCGATAAGATCATGGCTGAGAATCTGGTTTTCGGGAAGATGCCCATTAAGGGCGGCTTCAAAAGCATCAATATCATAAATGCCCTTGCCGATGAACGAACCTTCACCGAATATATCCTGATATATATCGGAAACGGTTTGCGTATAGGGGTCAATGCCGGAATTACTTCCGTACATGGCTGAGTACAGCGACCGGCTCATATCGGTGAGGCTTGCGGAAACCCTTGGCTGCAGTATGCCGTATCCTTTACAGACTAGTTTTTTTTCTTCATCATATTGTGCGCGATTCAGCGGATGCGCCATGGTTCCAATGAATTCCCACGCCGCATCCCGGGGCAGCTTTGTATCCGTGTCGAGAGTAATGACATACTTCACATTTCTTAATACCGTTGTATCACCGACGATGAGCGAAAAGAAATCTCCGGACGGTCCCTGTGTTATACCGCGTAGAAAGGAATTCAAATCGGCCAGTTTCCCCCGTTTTCGTTCGTAACCCATCCAAATTAGCTCTTTAGGATTCCAGCGGCGCGGGCGATGAAATAAGAAGAACATATTGCCGTTTGAGTCCTTGTATTTTTCATTTAATCCTTCAATTCCTTCCCTGGCCAGTCGCAGCAGTGGCTCATCGTCCGGCAGTGTTTCTTCCTTAGCGTCCCCGAAATCGGTCAGGAGAGAGAAGCGCAAATTGTCGTCTCTATTGGCCAGAAATCTGATTTCCAATGCCTCAATTAAATTCGGAATGTTTTGCGCATCAAGAAGCATCGTCGGAACCGCAACTAGGGTGCGGTATTCAGGCGGTATGCTCTGGGAAAAATCCATTCGTGGCAAGGGATGGGGAACCACCAGCAGAGTCGCCAGCCAGTTTACCAGGGCTACAGCGAAGTGACTCGTGCCTAGAAGAGCAAGGAATCCGAGAATGGCCAATGGCCATCCCTGCAAGCCATCAGCATGTGCCTTCGACAGTAAACTTCCTGTAAACATGAAGGTCAACCCAATAATAGAGCCAACATACAGCAGCAAAGGAATTCGGCGGCCTAACCGCATAATTCCCTCAATCGGTGATAAACGCATCTTCGTCAACTTTTCTAGTTCAGGCAATCCTCTGTCGATCAGGTAGAAACCGACATGCGCCGTGCAGTTATGACTGCCGTTTTCGGTGCTGCATTTATGGGCGAGGCTTATCGCCATGCGCGCCACTTCACTTTCGGACAAGCGACTTTTCTTGGCTATTTTCTCTACCATGTGGCGGTAACGGTCACGGGTGGAAAAATCCATTTTAACGTAAACATCGCCGGGATCCTCACGCAGAATCTGCTCAACCATACTCATCGTTTCGACAAATTCGCGCCAGTCCATTGCGCCCAGGAAACGAAGAGACCCGATACTATTACTCATGGAGACCTGATCCGCGGCTTGCTGCTGGGTTTCCAGATGCACTAACGCCTTGATTGTCTGGCCGTATTCAGAGAGACGCTGCTCAATCCAAGTAAGCGGCAAGGCCAGAGCGGGACTTTGTCCCTGCAAATGGTGTGCAATCTCTGCAACAAACGAACCCACCATCGGCGGGTTTGATCGTGCCATGTCCGCGATTTCCAGGAACAGGCTTTTCGGGTCCTTTCGGGCAATTTCGATCATCTTATTCGCCCAATTATGGGCTATATTGCGGTTGGTTCTGTCGGTAGATATGCGGACGGCGATACGCCGGATATTTTCGATCAACGCCAGGCGCAACATAATGGGAATCGCCCACAATTCACCTAACGTAAGCACAGTGACTGTCTGATAGGCGGCGACAAATAAACTTAGAGTATTTGAATCTATCCGCCCATCGCCATGGGAGATCATTTCCAGAGCAATGTCATAAACTCGGGGAAGAGCAGCTGATGGGCCATTTGCCAGATGGGGCAGTTCCCGGCTGTAAACTTTTGGCAAATGCCTTCTGGCTGTGCGAATTTGTTCTACGATTAGATAGAAGTTATCCAGCAACCATTCTTCGGCCGGCGTAATACGATGGTTGTCTTTAACCGCCTTCGTCAACTGATTTCTGACGTCAAACAAGACACTTTCATTATCGGCCATCCTTGTCAGTAATTGGTTCGAAGTGCGCCCCGGACTCAACTTGTGTGTACCTGCGATGGTTTTGCCGTGCTGCTGCATCTGCTTGGCGCTGAATAATTCCGATCGCAGCAACGGTTCGTCATCGGCATGTTTTTTCCGTAAGTTTTCTCCAGGGAGATGCGCCATCAGCTGACTTAGGTACCCGAGAATGATCTTGCTGCTAACTTCCATGTTTTCCTACTCCTTATGGCGGCAGAACAGGCTATTCAAAAACATATCCATGCCTCGCGGAAAATCAGTTTCTTTCACAATGGACAGTAGATGTTAATTGGACTCCCCTATATTTCTAAAACAGAGTTAAAGAGATTGTTTTGTATGAAATTTCTGCTTTGTACGTTACTTTATAATATGGTTAGAAAAATGACATCTGAATCCAAACGATATACTTGTACCAATTTTAGAAATATAGGTCAATAGGCGAAACGAGGTCACTGCTTTTAAGATGATATATTATTTCCATTAACGGGTTGAGCAAAGACTTAACCATCACAAATAGATTATTCAGGAATGTTAGAGATTAATCTCAGTGGGCTCAAACCAGTGCAACCGTTTTAATGAGGACGGTAAACTTTTTCAATGTGTTACCGTTTAAGAAAGCATTGTCATTTATCCGGCTTGAAATACGGCAGCGCCAGTTGCATTTTTTTCAGTGCTTGTTTTTCAATTTGGCGCGCCCGTTCCCGCGAAATATTGTATTTGGTTCCTATTTCCTGCAGAGTCTTGGGATCATCAGCCATTATGCGGTTAAGAATAATATAACTTTCTCTTTCGCTGAGATTAGCCAGCGCTCCGGCTATGTCGCGCTGGACCAGACTCTTTTCTTCATCTTTAATTAAAGACGATTCCTGATCATCACCTTTGTAAGTAAGAAAATCGATATGCGAACTGTCACCTTCGTCATTGATAAATTCGTTCAGGGAGACATCCCGTGAGCCCATGCGCAGGTCCATTTCCGCTACTTCGGAACCCTTGACGCCCAGAGATGTGGCTATTTCATTGAACTCCGGATTTTTTTTCGAAATGGTTTCCAGTTCCTTTTTGGTCTGGCTTAATTTAAAAAATAGTTTTCTCTGAGCTTGCGTAGTGCCGATTTTGACAATGCTCCAGGACTTAATAAGATAATTCTGAATGTAGGCTCGAATCCACCACACCGCGTAAGAAATCAATTTATAGCCTTTATAGGGGTCGAATTTTTTCACGGCGTGAATGAGGCCGACATTACCTTCCTGAATTAAATCGGCCAGCTTGAAGCCATAGCTGCGGTATTCGTGGGCAATTTTGACTACAAAACGCAAATTAGAAACAATCAGCTTTTCAGCCGCTTCCACATTATTATACTTTTTTAACTGGACGGCGAGTTTGAATTCTTCGTCCGCGGTCAAGAGCGGAAATCGATTGATTTCCTTTATATATAAATCGAGAGTGCCGGTTACTGCAGGTAGCTTCAACGATTAGGTCTCCTCATTAATTTTATCCAATGTGACTTTTTATCCAACTATAATTTTCCGGTCAAGTGAAATAATGAGACTCGCTGAAAAAGAGCGTAGCGAATTTTGAAGCGTAAGTCGTAGTGAGACTCTCTGAAAACGAGTCTCGACAAGTCGGAACGAAGTTTGAAGAGCAAGTCGAACTTTCCAATAGTCAAAGACTATTGGAAAGTATACCAGGCGTGTAGCGCCATGGAAAAACGAGCATAGCGAAGTAGTAAGCCCCAAGTTTCAGAAACGAAGCGTATCGGAATTGGTTAGTCGAATTATCCCAGGAACGTAGCGATAGTGCCTCAAAAGGGTGGAAGGCCAAAGAAATATAAATAAAAACTAGTATGGTGTCCCTAGATTTCAGACATCTTATTTTTTGTTTATTGTACATATCATACTAATCGTCTTTTCTCAAGGGTCAACGGCAGACTTGACCCCCTTTCCTTTCGGTGGAATGACAAAAATGATAATTTGCGATAGAAAAAAAGCCATTTTCTTCTTCCTCGCAATCTAAACCACCGGCTAAGACAGTTTAGATCTATTAGTTGTGAAAAGCTGTGAAACTGTTTTTGAAGCTATTTTTGATTCTATTGGACGCGTATTTAGTAAATAAATCCAATTTTTTTGTCAATATAAGAATTGTTTGGATACCATATAATTGCTTCTTGGGCAGACTGCAAAGTTAAACCAGTCTCAAAAATAAAACAAAAACAACCACAACCACATCCCTCCTTGACAGAGGCTATATTTATGCTTATTCTAAACAAAATCAACTACAAGGTGAATAAATGAAATCAATAAATAAAATCATGATTGAACATGTCATTAAAATTGCAAATGAAATCAAAGCGGACGCATTGCTTGTTTCTATTGATGCAATCGACGATATAATTGCTCTACCGGAAGAAGTAAAGAAAGATATGAGCTTTATTATCATCGCTCGCGAAAATGAAAAAATATCCGATGAGGTTAAAAAATACGCAAAAATATTGTACATTCCCAATGTAAATTTAACCCGCGTAGGGAAAATTAAAATTGCCATCGCCAAGGGAATAGTCTTGGGTTTCTTTAAAAGAGGTGATAAAGTCGTTTGTCTAAGCGGTGTGCCCAAATTTGGTTACGCCGACAGCATTTTTGTTATTGATGTAGGCAAAGAATTTGAAATTTTAACGTCCGATTTCATTAACGATGTCATTGAAAATGTCCGGCCGGAAGTTTTTAATGCCGCTCTCAATATTGCCTGCGAACTGGCCGCTCAGGGGAGAGAAAGCAGAAAAGTGGGAACAATTTTTGTGCTGGGAGATGATGAGAAAGTAATGCAGCTTTCCCAGCAAATGATTATCAATCCGTTTTTAGGATATTCGGAAGAACAACGTAATCTTTTGAATCCGGAACTGGAAGAAACAATCAAAGAATTTTCCGCAATCGACGGCGCCTTTATTATCAAAGAAAACGGTGTGTTGGTGACTGCCGGAAGACATCTTAACGCCGCACTGGACAGCCGTGATTTTCCCGCCGGTCTTGGCAGCAGACACATTGCAGCCGCCGGTATTACCAGTGTAACCAAAGCAGTGGCTATAGTAATTTCCGAATCTTCGGGAAACGTAACCGTTTTTAAAAACGGTAAACTTTTTGTGACTATTGAGAAGCCTGTAGAGTAAGAGGAATGTTAACGGTCTCTTAAATAGTATTGTTATAAAGAAAACAAACAAATCACGGATGTCTTCCCGGCGAAGGCCGGGAACCAGTATAAGTAATGCTGGATGCCGGCCTTCGCCGGCATGACGAATATAAATTTAAATATCAAGAAGTTAATAAAAGGAAATGCAATATGCGTTTTGATAAATTTACTCTGAAAGTCCAGGAAGCGATTCAGGAAGCACAGACGCTGGCGAATTCATACGGTCATCAGGCAATTGAACCGGAGCATCTGCTTGTTTCTTTTTTGCGCCAGGAAGAAGGCATTGTTGGAGCCATCCTGAATAAGCTTAACGCTTCACCTAAGAAGATTGAGCAGGAGCTCAATCATTATTTAAAAAAACAGCCAAGCGTTCACGGTTCCGGCGCAGGCGAGATATATATGTCCGGGCGCCTCAATAAAATATTCGATAAAGCGCTGACTGAAGCAGCGCAGCTAAAAGACGAATATGTGAGCGCCGAACATGTCTTGATTGCGATAACCGAAGAAAAAACCCGTGAAGCCGCAAAAATTATGCGTCAAGCGGGAGTCACCAGAGACAGCATTTTTAAGGTCTTGGTGGAAATCAGGGGTAACCAAAGAGTTACCGATCCTAACCCGGAAGGGAAATATCAGGCTCTGGAGCGTTATGCCAGAGACTTCAATGAACTGGCTCGTAAGGGGTCTTTTGATCCGGTAATCGGACGGGATGAAGAAATACGGCGCATCATGCAGGTGCTCTCACGCCGCACAAAAAATAATCCGGTCTTGATAGGAGAGCCGGGTGTCGGCAAAACGGCCATTGTGGAAGGTCTGGCGCAACGCATTGTTGACGGCGACGTGCCGGAAAATCTCAAAAACAAACGCGTCATCGGTCTGGACGTAGGCGCTTTGATTGCGGGCGCGAAATACCGCGGCGAATTTGAAGAGCGCCTGAAGGCAGTATTGAAGGAAGTCATTAGCTCGTCAGGTGAGATTATTCTCTTTATTGACGAAATCCATACAGTCGTGGGAGCCGGCGCGGCGGAAGGTTCAATGGACGCCTCCAACATGCTTAAACCGGCTCTGGCCCGTGGTGAATTGCGCTGTGTGGGCGCGACAACGCTCAATGAATATCGTAAATACATCGAAAAAGACGCAGCTCTCGAACGTCGTTTCCAGCCGGTGTTGGTCAAGGAACCGACGGTGGAAGATACAATAGCCATTTTGCGCGGACTGAAAGAACGTTATTCGGTTCATCACCGGGTGGGAATCAAAGATTCGGCAATAGTCGCTGCTGCGACGCTTTCGCATCGTTATATAACGGACAGATTTCTGCCGGATAAAGCGGTTGACCTGATTGATGAAGCGGCGTCCCGTCTAAAAATAGAATTGGACAGTAAACCTTCGGAAATAGACGCCATTGACAGAAAAATAATTCAACTGGAGATCGAGAAGCAATCTCTCAAAAAGGAGACTGATAAAACCGCCAAGGAACGTCGTGATAAGATTGAAAAAGAACTGGCTGAATTGAAATCCAATGGTGATCAGTTGAAGATTCGTTGGACAACCGGAAAAGATATAAACAATAAAATACAAGATATTAAAAAGAAAATTGAAGATTTGAAATTAGAAGAGGTGAATGCCGAGCGTGAAGGTAATCTCGAGAAAGTAGCAGAAATCCGTTACGGGAAACTGGTTACTTTGGATAAGGAGCTTCAGAAAGAACAGAAAAAATTGGATGATGTTCAAAAAAATGATCAGATGATTAAAGAAGAAGTGGACGCGGAAGACGTAGCCGAAGTTGTCTCCAACTGGACGGGTATACCGCTTTCCCGCATGATGGAAAGTGACGTGCAGAAACTGATTCATATGGAAGAGCGGCTTAAAATGCGTGTTATCGGCCAGGAAGAAGGCATTGGGGCGGTTTCCGCAGCACTGCGCCGGGCACGTTCCGGATTGCAGGATCCGAATCGTCCCATAGGCTCGTTTATTTTTCTGGGGCCAACCGGTGTAGGTAAAACCGAACTGGCACGGGCTTTGGCGGAATTCATGTTTGACAATGAACAGGCAATGGTGCGTATTGACATGTCGGAATACATGGAAAAACATGCCGTGGCCCGTTTAATCGGCGCTCCGCCCGGCTATGTAGGGTATGACGAAGGCGGTCATTTAACCGAGGCTGTAAGACGCAAGCCTTATTGCGTCCTGCTTTTCGATGAAATCGAAAAAGCTCATCCCGATGTCTTCAATATTTTATTGCAGATACTTGATGACGGGCGGCTGACCGACGGACACGGCCGGACTGTCGATTTCAAAAATACAATTGTGATTATGACCTCCAATGTCGGCGGACAATGGATACAAGATCAACAATTGGATGAGAAAGAAAAACAAAACCGGACAATGGATGCCCTGCGGGCGACGTTTAAGCCGGAATTTTTAAACCGTATTGACGATATTATTATTTTCCGAGCCTTAACGCCCGAAGATATCAACCATATCGTCGATATTCAATTAGCGCTTATTGACAAAAGACTCAAAGACCGCAAACTGAGCATCGAATTGACAGCTGAAGCAAAACGATATATTGCTGAAGCCGGCTACAGCTCTGTTTACGGCGCGCGTCCGCTTAAACGTTCGCTGCAGAAACTTATTCTGGATCCGCTGGTGATGGAAATTCTGGCCGGCAAATTTGCGGAGGGCGATCGAGTCGTGGCGGGTTTATCCAAAAAAGGTGAAGTACTATTAACCAAGAAGTAATGGAGGATATAAGTAATGGGTAACTCGGTAAAAACCGCTCTTTTACTGGGAGCGTTAACAGGATTATTAATGTTGATAGGCGGTCTTATCGGTGGGCGGGGAGGCGTTTATATCGCCTTCATCTTCGCTTTAATTTTGAATTTCGGCAGTTACTGGTTCTCCGATAAAATTGTTTTGAAAATGTATAATGCGCAGGAAGTTTCCGAAAGCGCGGCGCCTGATCTTTACAATATTGTTCGTAATCTTGCATTAAAAGCCTCATTGCCTATGCCGCGGGTTTATATTATTCCTGACGAAACAGCCAATGCCTTTGCCACCGGCCGCAACGCAGAACACGCGGTTGTCGCCGTGACCAAAGGAATAATGCGGATTTTGAATAAAGAAGAACTTGAGGGTGTAATCTCCCATGAACTCACTCATATAAAGAATGGCGATATGCTCATTTCTTCTATTGCCGCAACTATAGCCGGAGCTATCGGTATGCTGGCCAGTATGGCTCAGTGGGCGGCGATTTTCGGCGGCGGCCGCAGTGATGACGATGATCACGGCGGAATAATAGGTTTGATAGCGATGGCCATTTTTGCTCCTTTGGCCGCGACCGTCATTCAACTGGCCATTTCCCGTTCCCGCGAATACATGGCCGATGCCAGCGGCGCGAATATTACCAAGAATCCTTACGGATTAGCCGCTGCTTTGGAAAAACTTGCCAGGGCTTCGCAGATTATTCCGATGAATGCCAATCCATCCACGGCGCATTTATTTATTGTCAACCCTTTAACGGGAAAATCGCTCATGAATCTTTTCAGCACTCACCCTCCGCTGGAGGACAGAATTGCCCGTTTAAGAAGCATGAAACCATATTAAAAAATTAATTTTCCGCAGTGCGGAAAAGGGAGGAGTTATTAATGGAAGAGAAAAAGAAGGATTCGGGATTTGTAGTGAAAGATAAACGTCTTTTTGATGAATCGGGCAAGGAGCGTACGCAAGAAGAAGCGCAATCTTCCCCTGTCGAAGAAAAGCCTAAAGTTCGGGAAGGTGCGCCAACCGAGCCGAAACAAGAATCAGATTATCCGCAGGTTAACTTTACTAATTTTGTCTTGTCTTTGAGCACTTCCGCCCTTTTTCATTTCGGAGATTTTCCCGATCCCGAAGGAGGCAAAACAGAAAAAAACTTACCGGCGGCAAAACAAACCATTGATATTCTGGATATGCTCAATGAAAAGACCAAAGGAAATCTCGACGAAAACGAAAAAAATTTAATTCAAGGAGCTCTCTACGAATTGAAAATGCGCTATGTGAAAGAAAAGGCTTGAAATGCTTTGGTTGGCGCCGGCAAAAATAAATCTTTTCTTACGCGTCTTGCGGAAACGTGCCGATGGATACCACGACATTGTTTCCCTCATGCAAAAAATTACACTTTATGATGAATTAATATTTTCTCCCTGCCCGAAGGGAATTGTCCTTAATTGCCCCGGAAGCGATTTGCCAATATCTGAAGATAATTTGGTCTTTCGCGCCGCACAATCTATTTTCGCTTATGCCAACTATCCTTCCGGTGTGGAAATTAAGCTTACCAAAAAAATACCTTTAGCGGCTGGTCTTGGTGGCGGAAGTTCCGATGCCGCGACAACTTTAATCGCCTTGAACAAAATATGTTCTTTAAACTTAAAAAAAAGTGAGCTGATGAAACTGGGGGCAAAAATAGGGGCGGATGTCCCCTTTTTTATTTTTGGAAACAATGCCTTAGCTTCCGGCATTGGCGATAAACTGAAAGCTCTGCAAGATTTACCCAAAATCAATCTGGTCTTAATAAAACCCCGATTTGAGCTTTCAACAAAAATGGTTTACGAAAACCTCAATTTAAGATTGACAAAGGGAAAAAATAATTATAGCATTCCGCGATTTTTAGAACTGAGTGACATAATTCGGGAATTGCATAATGACTTAGAGTCAGTTTCTTTTAAAATGCATCCGGATTTGGCTGATTTAAAGAAAATGTTGCTCAAGCATGGTGCGCTTGGCGCATTGATGTCGGGTAGCGGCCCAACAGTCTTTGGTATATTTAGGAGCGGAAAAGAGGCAAAAAAAGTCTTGGAAATTATAGAGAAAGAAGTTCCCGATCAATATCAGCTTTTTCTTGCCAAGTCTTTGTAATTATTGCATCTTCCTCTTAAGATTGTGAGCGATACCCTTCATTGAATAGTTTGATTGGGGCGTCGTCAAGCGGTAAGACACAGGATTTTGGTTCCTGCATCCGGAGGTTCGAATCCTCCCGCCCCAGCCAAAATATTATATTAAAAAGGGTTTAAGATGTTAGAGCGAATCAGAATATTTTCCGGTAATGCCAACATTGCGCTGGCTACAAAAATTTGCCAGCATTTGGGCATATCTTTAGGCAAAGCCAATGTGACAACTTTTAGCGATGGTGAAACCCGCGTAGAAATAAATGAAAATGTTCGCGGTATGGATGTTTTTATCATCCAGTCCACATGCCCGCCTGTAAATGTGACCTGCATGGAACTTCTGATTATGATTGATGCCCTGAAACGAGCTTCTGCCGATCGTATCACGGCTGTTGTTCCTTATTACGGGTATGGCCGGCAAGACAGAAAAGTTGCCCCGCGGGCTCCGATTACCGCAAAATTGATGGCAGATCTCATTACTGCCGCCGGTGCTAACCGTGTCCTTTCCATGGATCTGCATGCCGGTCAAATTCAAGGATTTTTCAATATTCCGGTGGACAATCTTTTCGCCACGCCGGTTTTATTTGATTATATGAAAAGAAATTATATGGATAATACTGTGGTTGTTTCACCGGATACCGGCGGTGTGGAACGCGCCAGAGCTTTTGGAAAAAGGCTGGGAGCGAGCCTGGCTATTATCGATAAAAGAAGGGAAGGTCCCAACGAAGCCGAGGTTATGAATATCATCGGTAACGTGGAAGGTAAAAGAATTATCATTCTGGATGATATGATTGATACAGCTGGAACGGTTGCGCAGGCGGCCAAAGCCATGAAGGAGGCAGGCGCATTGGAAGTTTCCACTTGCTGTACGCATCCGGTTTTATCAGGGCCCGCACTGGATCGAATTGAAGGCTCCGAGATTAAAGAAGTCATTGTCACCGATACGATCCCTCTCAGTGATCGGGCAAAGAATTGCAAAAAAATAAAAGTTTTATCGGTATCCGGGATTTTAGGTGAAGCTGTACGCCGAATTTATTACAACGATTCCGTAAGCTCATTATTTATATAGGAGGAACAAATGGAGGTAACAGATTTAACGGTTCAAGTCCGTAAAGAACAGAAGAAAGGACCGGCTCGCCGTTTGCGGCAGAAGGGATTTGTACCGGCGATTTTTTACGGCCGCTCTGCCGAAAATATTTTATTGGCGGTAAGAAATGATGAATTGATCAAACTGCATAAAGATAAAAAAGACCATGCCTTTATTAAATTGATTATTGATGACGGTGGTAATAAGAAAATAGAAAAACTATCGTTGATCAAAGAGCTGCAGGTTCAACCATTGACGGGGAAATTTTACCATGCTGATTTTTATGAAGTAGATATAAAACGTAAGCTTACCGTTGATGTGTCCTTACGCTTTATCGGTAAGGCTATCGGTGTAGAAAACGGCGGCGAATTGCAGCATATAAGAACGGGAAGTAAAAGTTTCCTGTCTGCCGTTAAATCTTCCGGACCATATTGATGTGGATGTAACCAATCTCGATATCGGTGATTCTATAAAAATAAGAGATTTGAAGATTGCCGAAGAAATAATCATTTTGGACCGGCCTGATAGTGCGGTGGCAGCAGTGGCGGTAATTAAAGTTGCCAAGATTGAAGAGCCAGTGAAGGAAGAGGGTGCCGTTGAGGAAGGGGCTGAAGCTCAAGCCGAAGGCGCTGCAACGACCGTTGCGGCACAGCTACACGAAGGTAGATAAGGACAAGGATAAAGGGGAAATAATTCGCTTATAGATAGCTATAATAATTGGGTGACAGCAAGTGCTTCCCTCGAGTTTGACAAAAATGTTTTTCTGGCGCAGTGACGAGAGGAAGCAAGCCATGTATCTGATTTTGGGTTTGGGAAATCCCGGCAGACGTTATCAGTTTACAAGACATAACATAGGATTTATGGTCCTGGAAAAAATTGCCGCCCAATGGAAAGTGGAGTTAAAGCAAAAAAGTTTTGACGCTCTTTGGAATAGAGGTAAGATCGCCGGTATCAATGTGCTGCTGGCAATGCCTCAAACATACATGAACTTAAGTGGTGATGCGGCGAGAAAGTTACTTGCTTACTTTAAAATGGATATAAGTAATTTAATAGTGATTCACGATGATCTTGATTTACCTTTTGGCAAGTTTCGCCTCAAAACAGGCGGCGGAGATGCCGGTCATAAAGGTTTAAAATCTATTACTACATGCCTCGGATCTGCTGATTTTATGCGAGTAAGGCTGGGCATCGGCAAGCCTTCTGATAAATCTCGTGTTGAAGATTATGTTTTGAAACGTTTTGACTTGGAGGAAACCGCTTTGCTCCAGCAAATTATTCAGCTTGCATCCGAAGCTGTCACAGAGATTGTTTTATCAGATATGCAAACAGCTATGGTTAAATACCATACAAAAAATAAATAAGTATTTTAATAAAGGAGGATGTATAATGTTACAAAACAAACGAAGTATCTGGACATTTTTACTGAGCACGTTGATGTTTCTGCTCATGGCCGGCGCCGCATTTGCCGGTGAGGCTGACATCAAATTGCCGGATCTGACACAAGTCAGCTTTTCTAGGTGGTGCTCTTGCCGGGTTGACCATTCTTAATGCTGGATTGATCGTCTGCCTAATCGGTATGATTTTCGGCATCATGCAATATGTGCAAACCAAAAATCTGCCCGCACACAAGGCCATGCTGGATGTTTCCAAGACAATTTGGGAAACCTGCAAAACTTATCTTTTCCAACAGGGTAAATTTTTGGTCGCGTTATGGATCTTGATCGCTGTTTGTATCGTCTATTATTTTGGCGCTTTACAGGGAAAAGGTGCATCAGACATCATTATTATTCTTGCGTGCTCGATTG
Source organism: uncultured delta proteobacterium (assembly GCA_963710575.1). Classification (GTDB taxonomy): domain Bacteria; phylum Desulfobacterota; class Syntrophia; order Syntrophales; family Smithellaceae; genus Smithella. The sequence goes on from CAVQAL010000011.1 coordinate 206,371, forward strand.
TAGGTATTCTTGGTTCTTATACAGTTGCCTGGTTCGGCATCCGTATCAATACCGTGGCGAATTCCCGCGCTGCCTTTGCTTCTCTGAGTGGCGATCCTTTAAATATCGTCAACATCTGTTTACGCTCCGGCATGAGCGTTGGATTGCTTCTGGTCAGCATCGAATTGTTCTTTATGATCCTCATTCTGGCTTACATTCCGAAAGAATTAGCCGGTCCCTGTTTCATCGGTTTTGCCATTGGTGAATCTCTGGGTGCTTCCGCTCTGCGTATCTGCGGTGGTATTTTCACCAAGATTGCAGACATCGGTTCCGACCTGATGAAAATCGTTTTCCATCTGCCGGAAGATGATCCCAAAAATCCCGGTGTTATCGCGGACTGTACCGGTGACAATGCTGGTGACAGCGTTGGCCCCACAGCAGACGGGTTTGAAACTTATGGTGTTACCGGCGTTGCCTTAATCGCCTTTTTGGCTCTGTCTTTGGCGGGAAATCCCGCAATGGGCGGTAAGTTGATTGTCTGGATTTTTGCTATGAGAATCCTCATGATTCTGACCTCTCTTGTTTCGTATTTTGTCAATGATGTTATCAGCAAGGCGGCTTTTGCCGGGAAGAAAGAATTTAATTTTGAACATCCGTTAACCAATCTGGTTTGGATTACATCTCTTGTTTCCATCGGTGTGACCTTCGTTGCCAGTTATTATCTGCTCGGTGACTTGACGGATGCATACGCAGGTTTGTGGTTGCCTCTTTCCATCATCATCAGTTGCGGAACCATCGCCGGTGCGTTGATTCCGGAATTTACCAAAGTCTTTACCAGCACCAGTTCACGTCATTGTGAAGAAGTGGTCAATGCTTCCCGTCAGGGCGGCGCTTCATTGAACATTCTATCCGGTCTTGTTGCCGGTAACTTCTCTGCTTTCTGGGAAGGCTTGACCATCATGATTCTGATGCTGATCGCGTATATGGTTTCTAAAAATCCGGCGGTCATGGCTCTGATGCCTCCGGAATTTGTCTTTGCCGCTCCGGTTTTTGCCTTCGGTCTCGTGGCTTTCGGTTTCCTGGGCATGGGTCCGGTGACTATAGCCGTGGACAGCTTTGGACCTGTTTCCGATAACGCACAGTCTATTTATGAACTTTCTATGATTGAATCGCGCGCCGATGCCAAAGACGTTGTGAAAAAAGAATATGGCATTACGCCGGATTTCGAATTGGCCAAACATTTCCTGGAATCTGCCGATGGTGCAGGAAATACTTTTAAAGCAACTGCCAAGCCGGTTTTGATTGGAACGGCCGTTGTCGGTGCAACCACAATGGTTTTTGGCATTATTATTTTGCTGGAACGCCTCTTCGGTAATGTCATTGCCAAACTTTCCCTTGTCCAGCCGGAAGTAATTCTGGGCTTGCTCATGGGCGGTGCAGTAATTTACTGGTTTACCGGAGCTTCCATACAGGCAGTTACCACCGGTTCATATCAGGCCGTTGTGTTTATTAAGAAGAATATCAATCTGGATAAAAAAGAGGCGTCGATTGAAGACTCCAAGAAAGTCGTTCAGATCTGTACCCAGTATGCTCAGAAAGGTATGATCAACATCTTCATCGTAATCTTCTTCATGTGCCTGGCTTTGGCATTCTTTAACCCCTACTTCTTTATCGGTTATCTGATCGGTATTGCTTTCTTCGGTCTGTACCAGGCGATCTTCATGGCCAACGCCGGCGGTTGCTGGGATAATGGAAAGAAGATTGTTGAAGTCGATCTCAAGATGAAAAACACTCCGCTGCATGAAGCAAGCGTTGTAGGTGACACGGTCGGCGATCCCTTCAAAGATACATCTTCCGTGTCTTTGAACCCGGTCATCAAATTCACGACCTTGTTTGGATTGCTGGCAACGGAAATTGCGGTTACAATGACCAATACCAACTTGAAGTATGGTCTGGCCGTAACATTCTTTGTCATTGCCTTGATTTTTGTTTACCGTTCGTTCTACGGTATGCGAATTTCTGCTGACAAACTAGGCGATTAGTAATAAGGAAGTTTAACCCTAAATTTAAAAGGCGCTCCCGAAACGGAGCGCCTTTTTTATGCTTAATTTAAAATCAACCGATATTTTCCCGGTTATCCCGCAGCAAGCTACGGGTAATACTCCCACTATCGAACTCACTTTTGTAAGGGAATGTTGTGCTTACGCAGCAGATCGCCAAACTGATCAGGCGCAATAGGCTTGCTGAAATAAAAACCCTGCATCTCATCGCAGATGTGTTCCCGCAAGAAGTCCTCCTGCTCTTGTGTTTCCACACCTTCGGCGACAACAGTAAGGCTTAGAGTTTTGCCCATGGCAATGATCGCTTCGATGATCGCTCTGTTTTCAAGATCTTGTGGAATGTTACGGATGAAGGACCTGTCCACCTTGAGCGTGTCGACAGGAAAGTGTTTGATCTGAGCGAGAGAAGAGTAGCCCGTGCCGAAATCGTCGATGGCGAGCCGCACGCCCATTTTCTTGATATCGGCCAGTACCCCAATCAGGCGCTCAGGATTATGCATCATCATGCTTTCTGTGATTTCCAATTCCAAAAGATTTGGCGCCATGCCGGAATCCACCAACGCGGCTTTAATATCTTCCAATAAGTTAGCGTCCGTGAGTTGACGAAGCGATAAATTTACCGCTACACAGACAGGGGGCAGGCCTTGGCGTTGCCAGGCGACATTTTGAGCGCATGCTGTTTTCATCACCCACCTGCCGATAGGCACGATCAGGCCTGTTTCTTCGGCCACCGGAATGAGTCGTGTAGGAGTTACCGAACCAAGGGATGGGTTATCCCAGCGCAGCAAGGCTTCCACACCGTTAATCAAGCCGGTTTTAAAATCTACCTTGGCCTGATAGTGCAGAAATAATTCTTTACGCTCCAGCGCAGAACGCAGGTTTGTCTCTATACCCAAGCGTTCAGTTGATTGTGACTGAATATCTTTGGAGTAGAACTGATAGTTATTCTTGCCTTCTTCTTTGGCAAAATACATGGCCATGTCCGCATTTTTTATCAGGGATTGTTCATCCTCTCCATCCTTGGGGTATATGCTTATGCCGATACTGGCTGTTACGCGGCATTCTTCACCCAAAAGAATCATCGGTTTGATCGCGGCGGAAAGTACCTTGTGGGCTACGATTGCGATTTGACTCGATTCGTTCACTTCCTCGATCAATATAATGAATTCATCTCCTCCCAAACGACCGACAACATCGACTGCACGCAGTGATTGTTTAAACCGCATGGATATTTCTTGCAATAGTTTGTCGCCAACATCGTGGCCCATGGTATCATTGATAATTTTGAAGCGATCCAGGTCGATGAATAGAACCGCTAACTGCCGTTTATGACGCTGCGCAGATCGGATTGCCTGGTTCAGCAGTTGACTGAACATCAAACGGTTGGGCAGTCCCGTCAGTGCATCATGGGTAGCCATATAATTGAGCTGTTGCTCCATATGCTTGCGTTCGGTAACATCACGGGCGATGCCGCGAAATCCAATGGCTTCTCCTTGCGCATTTTTTATCAAAGAAGCGGATATTTCATCGAATGATTTCGTGCCGTCTTTTTTAGTAAGTTCAAGATCATATGCCTTAACCGGTATTCCTGTTTTGTAAATTCCAGAAAAAAGGCGGTACAAAGCTTTAGCGTTTCTTTCATCGGCGTACTGTTTGTAATTCATGCCGATCAATGCCTCACGGGAATAGCCGAGATTTACGCATTCCGCGTCGTTCACGAAAGTGAAATTACCGGCAAGATCTAGTTCAAAATAACCTTCTTCTATTTGCTCTATGATGGTCCGGTATCTTTCTTCGGACTGTCGTATTATTTCTTCCGCCTGTTTGCGTTCGGTGATATCATGAGCAATACCACGGAATCCTATTGGTTTTTCTGCCGCGTCACGTATAAGGGATATCGAAAGTTCGGAAAACCCTTTAAATCCGTCTTTTCTGATATATGTATCTTCATTCCCCTTACTCGGTTCCCCGGTTCTGTAGACTCTATTATAGATCTGATAGGTTCTTTTAACGGCTTCTTTATCTCTATTATCTCGGTAGATTTTTTTCCCGATCAATTCCTCTCTGGAATATCCTACACGCATGCACATCGCATCATTAACGAAGGTAAAATTTCCCTTCAGGTCAGTCTCAAAATATGGTTCCTGCATGTTCTCAATTATATTTCGATATTTCTCCTCACTTTGACGCAGGGCTTCTTCCATTTGCTTGCGTCTGGTGACATCTCGCGAAGTGCCCCGGAATGCTATGGGCTGGCCTTCGGCGTTTCTTACAGGTGATATCGAAACTTCGGAAATCTGTATGGAACCGTCTTTTCTGATAATTTCCATTTCTAATGCTTTAATCGGTTTGCCAGTTGTAAAGACTTCAATAAAAGCCTTGATCGTTTTTTTAGCGTTTGCTTCCGTTTGATACTGACGGTTGTCTCTTCCGATTAATTCCTCTTTGGAATATTGGAGATGGTCGCAAATCACATCATTAACGAAAGTATATCTACCGGAAAGATCAACCTCATAATAACCATCCTGAATAGTTTCGACAAAGGTTCGGTACTTCTCCTCGCTCTGACGCATCGCTTCGAGCGCAACCTCCCTTTGGGATTCTGCGTTCTTGCGATTGGTAATATCCATAAAACTTCCCAGCGTGGCTCGAGCCTCTTTATAAACGATGGGGGTGATCGTTTCCAGAACCCACATTACCTCATTTTTTTTATTGACGAATCTGTATTCATAAGGATCAAAGCGTTCCTCCTTCAAACACTTTATCGCTTTGTCCCTGACCATTTCTCTATCATCGGAATAAATATTGTTGAGGGAATATGTGCCGATAAGTTCGGCTTCCGAATAGCCTGTTAGTTTCTGATATAGCTGACTGACATAAACAAATTTACCGTTCTGTATGATATATATTCCGACTCCGGCACTTGATATAATAGCTTGTGCCAGAAGGGATAAATCGTCCTGCGCAGAGTGGCTCTTATTATTAGGTTTGCTTACTGCTTCCGGTTTGACTGCCATTGTCATTCAACCTCTTCAAGATTACGTCTAATCAATATCACTTACTTTAATACTTGTACCACATATTAAGTTAACGTCCAGCCATTTTTTGATTATGATCGACGGAAATGTTGTATAAATGGGTAGAATTAGAAAAACAACATTACAGGAAAAAATATTTACAATAGCTTCATCAGATGCCGAAAGCGCCGCTTAATTGTCCGCAGGCGGCGAGAATGTCACTGCCTTTGCTTTTGCGCAGCATGGTTGTGTAATGATTGTCGATCAGTGTCTGCTGAAAAACTTCCACTGTTTTTGGCGACGGTGATTTAAAAGATGAACCGGGGAATTCGTTAAAGATAATCAAATTTAATTTACAGCGCTGATTTTTTAAAAGGGTGGCTAATTTTTTGGCGTCCTGCATGGAAGAATTAACTCCGTCAATTAAAATATATTCGAAGGTCAGCAGCCTCCGGCCAGGCATGGGATATTTTTTACAGGCATCCAGCAACACATCCAGTGGATATTTTTTATTGACCGGCATAAGTTTGCTTCTTGTTTCGTCATCGGGGGCGTTGAGCGATACCGCAAGATTGATGCAAATATCAAGGCCTAGCTGGATAATCTGCGGAGCAAGCCCGCAGGTGGAAACCGTAATTTTTCTATTGGAGATACCCAGACCGAAATCACCGGTTAATATTTTTATCGCCTTAAGAGTGTTGTCGTAATTGGCCAGAGGTTCACCCATCCCCATCATCACAATGTTGTTGATGTTAGGGCCTTCCGGTGTTTCATGTTTTAGCGTGATTAGTTGGCCGACGATTTCTGAAGGATTCAAATTTCTTTTGAATCCCTGGCGCGCCGTCAGACAGAATTTACAATCCATGGCGCATCCGGCCTGAGTGGAAATGCAAATAGTCCAGTGGCTTTTTCCGGGGATTAAAACGCTTTCGATAAAAAGTCCATCTTCCAAACGCAAGAGAGCTTTTTTTGTTCCATCAGTGGATGTTAATATCTTTACAACTTGCGGACGGCTGATGCGGGCGAGTTCGGAGAGCTTGGCGCGGAAGTCGCGGGAGAGGGTGGTCATGTCTTCAAAAGAAACACTGCCGGATTGATGCAGCCATTTCATTATTTGCCGCGCGCGGAATTTTTCCTTCCCCAGAGAGGAAATAAATTCTTCCATTTCCTCGAGTGTAAAATCCAGTAAATTGGGAAGCAGATTTTCAGTACGACTAATCATTGAGCATTTTTTGCAGTGTTACGGCGATGGCGTCGATAAAGCCTTCCGTATTAACTTTTTTGTTGGAAGCTTTTTTTTCGGCAAGTAATAACAAGTCGCCGGTCATTGTGCCGTTCTCCACGGTGACAATGGCTGCTTCTTCGATCTTATCGGCAAACCGTATCACTTCCGGCGTGCCGTCTAATTCGCCGCGCTTGCGCAGGCCGCCACTCCAGGCGAAAATAAGCGCCATAGAATTGCTGGAAGTTTCTTCGCCTTTTAAATATTTATAGTAATGCTTCTGCACAGTGCCGTGAGCGGCCTCGTATTCATACCAGCCGTTGGGTGAAACAAGCACGGATGTCATCATGGCCAGAGAACCGCTTGCGGAAGCGATCATATCAGACATGACGTCGCCGTCGTAATTTTTCAGCGCCCAGAGCATGCCGCCTTCGCTTTTCATGATGCGCGCCACGGCATCATCAATCAAAGTAAAGAAGTATTCGATGCCAACTTTTTCAAATTTTTCTTTCCAGTTTTGTTCAAATTCATTATTGAATATTTCGCGGAAGCCGGCATCGTATATTTTGGAAATGGTGTCTTTGGTGGAAAACCACAAATCGATCTTTTCACTCAAAGCATAGGTGAAACAGGCACGGGCAAAGCTCAATATGGATTGTTCCAGATTATAGTTAACTTGCGCAACTCCCTTGCCCGGAAAATTAAATACCGGCACGCTGATGGTTTTACCCCCATCCTGCGGCATAAAAACCAGTTCGAGCTTCCCGGCGGAAGGAACAGCAAATTCCGTATTGCTGTAGACATCACCGTAAGCGTGACGGCCAATGGTGATCGGTTTCTTCCACGAAGAAACCGCGGGTTTTATATTGTTGACTAAAATAGGTTTCCGAAAAACCGTGCCGTCGAGCATGGCGCGAATGGTGCCGTTGGGGCTTTTCCAGGCTTTTTTAAGGCTGTATTCAGTAACCCTGTCTTCATTGGGAGTAATTGTGGCGCACTTAATTCCCACACCGTATTTCATAATCGCACGCGCCGCATCAACAGTTACTTTGTCATCGGTGTCGTCGCGATGTTTTACATGCAAATCATAATAATCGATATTCATATCCAGATACGGAAAAATGAGCTTATCCTTCACCATCTGCCACATGACGCGGGTCATTTCATCTCCGTCCATTTCGACAACGGTAGTTTTTACCTTTATTTTTTTTGCCATAAAAATTTACTACTCCTTAATGAGACCCAAGCTTCAGAAACAAAGTGAACTGAAGCTTGCTGGTCGAATTATCCCGCAGCTTGCTGCGGGAAAGGTACCTTTATTTGCTTATGTTGAGGGCTCCGCCCGCTAAAATGATTTGTTTTTGTCTTGCGGACAAGACGCAGGTTACAGAAAACGAAACACCATTGGTTTTATTTTTCACCAGAAGATTTCCATCTCCGGCAATTATTTTTCTTACCCTGGCAATTTCCAAATCGTTTCCCTGGTCAATTTTGTCATAGTCGCTCTCTGCGCAGAAAGTCAGCGGCAATATGCCGAAATTAATCAAATTGGCGGCGTGAATTCTTTCAAAGGATTTGGCGATTACTGCGCCAACACCCAGATACATGGGACACAAGGCGGCGTGTTCTCGCGAAGAGCCCTGACCATAAGACAGCCCCGCAATGATAATATTTTGTTTTCCGGCTTTTTTTATTGCCTGAGCGCGCCTGGCAAATGCGGCATCGACGTTTTCAAAAACAAATTCGGAATATTTAGGAATGTTCGAACGGTATTTCATTCGCGCGCCGGCGGGAATAATATGGTCTGTCGTGATTTTATCGCCGACTTTAATCGTTACCTCGCCTTGAATAATATCGGAAAGCTCAGAGTTGCGGGGTAGAGCGCCGATGTTGGGACCGCGATAAATTTTCGCTGAATAATTTTTCTTATCCGGCCATATTATCATTGAATCATCAATAGAAAACTTCGCCGGTATTTTAACTTTAGGATAACTTACTTTCAAATCGCGGGGATCGGTGAAGTGCCCGGTAATTACTGCGGCAGCGGCAGTTTCCGGACTCACCAGATAAACATTGGCGTCCATGGTTCCCGAACGCCCCAGAAAATTACGGTTGGATGTGCGCAGTGATACGGCGGCTGATTTAGGACTCTGGCTGTTGCCGATACAAAAACCGCAGGTGTTTTCCATAATCCGCGCTCCGGAGGCGATCAAATCGGCCAGATAACCGCTTTGTGCTAGTGCTTCCAGTACCTGTCTGGACCCGGGCGCTATAATAAAACTGATGTTGGGGTGAGCCACTTTGCCCTTTAAAATTTTAGCCACGGTGACCAAATCTTTGTAAGAAGAATTAGTGCAACTGCCGAGGCAAACCTGATCAACGGCAATTTTTTTCATTTTTCTGACCGTGCTGATATTGTCCGGGCTGTGAGGTTTGGCTGTCAATGGTTCAATCCTGGATAAGTCAATATTAACAATTTTAGCGTAGTTGGCGTCTTTATCGGCTTTGAGTTCCATGAAATCGCTTTCTCTGTGCTGTGAGCGCAGGAAGATGCGCGTCATTTTATCACTGGGGAAAATGGAAGTCGTTACGCCGCATTCCGCGCCCATATTGGTAATTGTGGCGCGTTCGGGAACTGTTAGAGATGCGGCTCCTTCACCGCCATACTCGAATACCGTATTGACGTTTCCTTTGGTGGTAAAAACTTCCAACACTTTAAGGATGATATCCTTGGTGGAAACCCACGGCCGGAGCCTTCCGGTAAGATTGATTTTAATGACTTTGGGGCAAATAAGATAAAATGGTTTTCCGGCCATAGCCAGTGCGACATCAAGTCCTCCCGCGCCGATAGCGATCATGGAAAGCGCTCCGCAGGTAGGAGTGTGACTGTCCGATCCGATAAGCGTTTTACCCGGTTTGCCGAACCGTTCCAGATGAACTTGGTGGCAGATGCCGTTTCCGGCACGGGAAAAAATAATGCCGTATTTTTGCGCCACACTCTGCAAATAGCGATGATCGTCCGCGTTTTCAAAGCCGATCTGGATCGTATTATGATCAATGTAGCTGACAGACAGCTCGGTTTTTACTTTAGGTACATCCATAGCTTCAAATTGCAGATAGGCCATGGTGCCTGTGGCATCCTGAGTCAGTGTTTGGTCAATGCGAATGCCGATCTCTTCCCCCAGCACAAGATTACCGGAGATTAAATGCTGAGCAAGAATTTTTTCAACTAAATTTTTTCCCATTTGCTATTCCTTGGATTGGTGATCATGATCCTATCCAAACAAAACAGAGAAAAGATCAGATTCATGGTTGCGGGTTTATATAATAAACTTAACAGATAATCAACTGGCAAAAACCTTATAAAATTAAGAATACATTCACGGCTATGAAACCCCAAGGTAAGCTTTTGGATAATTCGACCAGCAAATTTCAATGTGCTTTGCTTCTGAAACTTGGGTCTCATTACAACTTGCCAATTCCGCTGCGCCATAGTGACCCCATGGTGCCCTTTAGGGTATTTAGGTTATGCGCTTTCGGAATTGGAGTTTCACTAAAAAGTAACGGGCCTTGGAATTGATTTCCAAAACCCGTTGATTGTTAACACTCGTGGTATAAATGGCTACTATGTTTTAAGCGCCGGTGCCATTGTTATTGTTATCTAATCCTTTTATCCGTACGGCGCGTTGGAATCTTTTTTGATAATAGGGGGAATCCAGATTGTCAACACGGATAACCTTACCTCTGGAGGACGCGTGGACGAATTCATTGTTGCCGATGTAAATTCCCACATGTCCCAACGAACGTTTAGTATGGAAGAAAACAAGATCGCCTTTTGTAAGATTTTCGCGAGTGACGCTGATGCCGACTTTGGATTGCTGGGCCGCATTACGGGGTAAAGTTATATCGAAAATTTTATAAATCTTCTGTACAAAGGAGGAGCAGTCAATTCCTTTAAGTGATGAACCGCCAAATCTGTATGGCGCGCCTATAAATCCGGTAGCCACTTTAACAAATAATTGTACTTCATCGGGGCTGCTCCATTTGCCCAGGAGCTCTTCTTTTCTAAACGGTTCATTCGGTTCGATGATATTCGCGGTATTTTCTTCATCTTCACTAGTCACTGAATCATCAATATCTTCTTCCAGATCTTCATTTACCGTTACATAAGTTGATTCTTCTGACACCTTAGCTTTTCTGGCCAGAACAAGTCTTTGTCCAACGCGTAAATTTCTTTGGTTGACGTCATTAAGAGCCATTATTTTTTTCATGGGGAGATGCGTTTTTCTGGCGATCTTGGATAGAGTATCCCCTTTCTTGACAGTGTAATAAACAGGCTTGGATTTTGATTTAGCAACAGATTCCGAGGAGCCTTTTGGGGAGATAGTTAAGATCTGATTTGGTTTAATTTTAGCTTTATGAAGATTATTATCTTTCTTGATTTTATCAATGCTGACATCGAGTTTCTTGGAAATGCTGTAAAGGGTATCACCATCTTTTACTTTGTACTGGGTTGCCAGAGCGTTCGCATTAAAACTAAGTAACAAAAAAAGGACAAAGAGTCCTGAAACTACAAAAATCCGCCGTTTCTTCATGAAATGCCTCCTTAATTATTGGGGGTATCATTTTATTAACGGTGTACATATTTCGCTTTGATATCATACTTTCAACTTTAAAACGAAAACCAATTTTACTGTACACACCAACTGTACATTTCTTACAGCAATGTACAACTAACTACGCAATACGCCATATTACGTACTAAAAATATCTCTGTCTGTCAAATGTATTTTACTATCTTTAGCTAATATTATATCTTAAATAGCTATTTATATTAATTATTTCGTGAAAAATAGCTGCCCTGGGCAGTGCAAATTATCATTGGATTTTGTGTGGATTTTCAGTTATTGCAATGCCTGCCTTAAGTGATTTTCAGACCGGGTTTGTAATTTGCTGAAAGCAATTGAGACTATCAAAATTTATAAAAGGGGAATTATGCGATTTCTTTGGAGAATTATTTCAATAACCTTAATCTTAATCTTAACGTATTTTATTATTGATCTAGGACGCTATTTTATCTATCCCAATGTGGCCTTTCTAAAAAGAAATCGTCCCCCCAAGACTGCTTTTATGAAATACAGGGAAAAAGTATGGCAGGAAAAAGGTATAAAGCGAAAAATTACAAATATTTGGGTACCTCTTTCGAGGGTATCGCCTTACGTAATGAAAGCTGTAATTATCGCGGAAGATGATAAATTCTGGTCTCATGAAGGATTCGATTTTGAAGCCATGCAAAAAGCGTTAGAGCAAGATATCAAAAAAAAGAAATTTAAAGCCGGCGGCAGCACAATTTCGCAGCAACTGGCCAAGAATTTGTACCTTTCTCCTGATAAAAATCCCATCAGGAAAATCAAGGAGGCGATACTTACTTGGCGATTGGAGGGGCAATTAAGTAAAAGAAGGATCATGGAGCTTTATCTAAATGTGGCCGAATGGGGCGATGGAATTTTTGGTATTGAAGCGGCCGCGCAAAAACATTATGGAAAGCATGCCGCCGAATTGACTGCTCGTGAAGCGGCAACACTGGCCGCGGTTATACCTAATCCCCGTAGATATAAACCTAACGGCACATCAAGATATGTAGAAAATCAGTCGGAGAAAATTTATCAAATCATGGTGCGCCGAGGCATTGTTATCCCAGAGTATGATGACGTAATCTCTGCAAAAGATGAAAACAATCCGCAAATGGCGGAACAAGAAAACGCCGTGAAAGGAGAACAGAGCACAAGCCCTGAACTCCTTAATACGGAAAACAAAAAACATCCCTGAAGGGAATGATTTTATAATATTTCGATGGCGCAGGCCATGGAAACGCCGCCGCCGCCGCAGAGGGTGGCAAGCCCAAGGGTTTTGCCGTGTTTTTGCATGGCGTGAATCAACGTAACCATAATCCGACATCCCGTGGAACCCACTGGATGGCCGAGACCGATGCCCGAGCCGTTGATATTGGTGATTTCACGTTTTAAACCAAGCTCCTTTTCACAACCGAGATATTGACCGGCAAAAGCTTCGTTGACTTCCATCAGTTCAAAGGCATCCAAGCTAAGTTGTGGGTCGTTTTTGAGCAGGTTTTTTACAGCTGGAACCGGGCTTAATCCCATCACGGAAGGATGACAGCCGCCAAGTCCTGAGGAACGTATTCTGGCGATTGGTTTCAATCCTAATTCCTTGGCTTTTTCGGCTGACATAATGATCATGGCTGAAGCGCCGTCGTTGAGCCCCGAGGAATTTCCGGCCGTAACTTTGCCGACCTTAGAGATAAATGCCGATGGTAATGCCCGCAATTGTTCCATTGTCAATCCGGGACGGAAATGTTCGTCCTTGTCGAAGATGATGGGCGGTTTGCCTTTTTTCTGGGGAATTTCAATCGGTACGATCTCGTCTTTGAAATCGCCATTTTTTGTGGCGCGCTCGACGTTGTTATGGCTGCGCAGGGCGACTTCATCCATTTCCTCACGGCTGATGTTCAAAAGTTGGGCGATCAGTTCCGTGGTATGTCCCATTATGTAGGGTTTGCCCTTTAAACTTTCGAAAGGCTGGCCTGATTTGACGGGACCATCATCGGACAACGGCATGACATATGAGCCGCAATGTAATGAGCGGATCATGGCATCTACAAAAACAGTGTCCTGAAGGCGGCAGCCCCAACGGGCATCAAAACTAACATAGGGTACGCCGGACATATGCTCTACACCGCCTGCCAAAATAATATCGGCCATACCGGCTTTGATCATAGCCGCGCCGCTGAGTGCGGCTTCCATCCCGGAAATGCATACGCGATTCACGGTTACAGCTGTCACGGTTTCCGGAATACCGGCGAGAAGAGCTGCTACCCGGGTTGTGTTCAGGGTATTGCAGTTTTCAATACAACAACCGAAGCGAACATCATCAATCATAGCCGGGTCTATTCCGGCGCGCCCAATGGCCTCCTTCATGACGACAGCCGCAATGCGGGCTCCGATCATGTCCTTTAATGTGCCCCCGAATGTTCCTATCGCCGTCCTACACGCTGAAACAATGACTACATCCTTCATTTTGAAATCTCCTTAATGAGACCCAAGCTTCAGAAACAAAGTGCATACCCTGAAGGGCATCCGCGACTAAAGCTTGTAGGTCGAATTATTTTAAAGAGCCTACGGCTCCTCCTGCCTGAGGGGGGCTCACTGTCGCGGCCAGATAGATGGAAAATGAGGTGCCGGAATTAACAATGGATTCGACAGAAATCAAGCCATCATGGTATTTGATGATCGAATCGCTGATGGCCAGCCCCAGGCCAATGCCACCTCTTTCTTTTTTCTTTTTTGTCGTGAAATAAGGATCAAATATCCGGGAAAGATTTTCCGGGGGAATTCCCTTACCATGATCCTTAATGATAATCCGGACATAATTCCCCTGTCCCAGAGACTTGATATTAGTTCCGGTTGTTGTATTCTTGGCGATAAGCTCCACGATGCCGCCGCCGGGCATGGCTTCTTTAGCATTAATCAAAACATTTTCTATAACCTGCCTGATTTGGGCAGCATCAACTTCGCAAGGCCATAGGTCTTTATCTATGGAGATATTACAGGTTACAATAGAATCTTTAAAGACGTTTTGAGCGCCCTCCTGCAAAATAGGTGTCAGGTTTTCCAGTTTACGAACCGGATAACCACCTTCGGCAAACGTGCTAAGCCGGTGAGCTAATTCCTTGGCTTGCAGACCGGCCCTCTCCGCCACTGCCAGCCCATCCTCCAGGATTTTATCTTCATCAACAGCGGATATTTTAGCCATAAAAACGTTGCGCAGAATTGCGGAGAGGAGGCTGTCAAAATCCTTAGCCACGCCGTCGGCGAATATGCCTAAAGATTCCAGTTTAGTTCGTTGGAGAAGCTCATCCTGAGCCATTTTTTGTTCGGTAATATCTTCCAGGGTCTCCATGGCACCGAATAAATTTCCACCGTAATCTCTAAGTCCCGCCGAAGTGATACGAAACCACTTTCCCTTCTCTCCCATGTCGGGATAAAATGCCGTCACTTCATAAGCATCTTCCAGCAGTCTTGATTTGTTCCACTTTTCGGAATACAGTTCGGCAATCTGACCTGTTTTGCCATCCAGAATCAGATCAGCCAGACAAGGTCGTTGATTTTTGTAGAATGCGCGCCATTGTTGATCGGTGCCGAGAACTTCGCTGGGTTTGATATTGCTCAATGCCTGCAAAGCTCTGTTCCAGTAAATTACTTTATGATCTTTGGATATTACGAAAGTGGCAATAGGGGAACCGTGGATAATGCTGAGCAATTTTTGCTCATCCCTGCGGCCGCGCCACATCGCATATGTAAAGCTGATGGTTGCTGTTATCATCAGCACCAAAATGAAAATGAGAAGAAGGTTATTCATAGTATCATCGCGTATTCAAAGATATTCGGATTATACAGCCGCCAAATACATATATAAATTTTGTAATGTTATCAAGTTAATATGTACTCAATAAAGAATTCACTTTTATAGTTCACATATCGTTTTTATTATTTCATTTTGATAGCAAGGTTGGGATAAAAATGCAAGGCCGGAAAAGAATAAAAAAAGTATTATTAATTTAATAAAAAATAATTAACAAAATATTACATTTTTCTTGACTTTAAAATTTTATTGTTTTAGAAGCAATTTGACCACTGGTCATATATTGACCGTAGTGTGAAATGTATTCATATTTTCGGCAGGAAGAAGGTTGTTGTGGGACTTCTGGAACGCAGGGGAAAAGAGAAAGATAACCGTAAAAATCTAATTCTCAAATCAGCACGTACACTATTCTTCGAAAAAGGATTTAATAACGTTACCGTTGATGAAATAGCTAAAATATCCGAGTTGGGCAAAGGATCTATTTATCTTTGTTTTAATAGCAAAGAAGAAATTTATGCCCAAATTTTGCTAAATGATATTGATAATTTTAAACAGAAAGTTTCTATTTTATTTAACAAGAACAAGACAGCCGCTGATTTACTGATTGAATTTTCCTATGTTTACGTTGATTTTTTTCTAAATGATCCGGAATTGTTTAGAATACTTATGGCCTACATGTTACAGCCCGCTAAAATGAATTTGAGTGAGAAGATTAATTTTCAAATTCTCACCGCAAATGCCAGGTCAATTGATGCAATTGGTAAAATATTACAGATGGGGGTGGAATCAAAAGAATTTCCCTCCAATATAAATTTGAAACAAAATCAGAATGCAATCTGGGGATTGCTCAATGGCATTATTTCCCTGTATCTTTATTTTGGGTTGCAAATAAAACGAAAAGAGAAAATTAGTTCCACGATTAAGTTAGCATTGGAGATATTCATCAAGGGCTTAAAACAAGAATGATGAGTATTTATAGATATTCATAGTCAGACAAAAGTCTAGAGTTTAAAAAAGGCAAAGGAGGAAAGTCATGTCATTTGAGATCAAAAAAGCTGCTGTTTTGGGCGCGGGAGTTATGGGTGCGAACATCGCGGCCCATTTAACCAATGCCGGCATTGAGTGTTATTTGCTGGATATCATCCCTTTCGAGCTTACCGAGGACGATAAGAAGAAAGGATTAACAGAGAAAAGCCCGGCTTGGCGAAACCGGTTTGCTGCAAACGGATTGGCCGGAGCAACTAAATCGAAGCCGGCAAGTTTTTATTCCAAGAAAAATGCGTCAATGGTTACAATAGGTAATTTTGAAGACAATTTAAACTTCCTGGCCGATTGCGATTGGGTATGCGAAGTTGTTGTCGAAAACCTGAAGATCAAGCAGGAACTTTTTGCCAAGGTCGAGAAGATTGTTAAACCGACGTGTATCGTCTCCACGAATACTTCCGGTCTTCCCATTAAGGATATCTCCGCTAAATTCGGCACTGCCCTGAAGAAAAACTTCTTAGGTACCCATTTCTTCAATCCCCCCCGTTACATGAAACTCATGGAAATCATTCCCGGTGCGGAAACGGATAAAGAAATCGTTGCTTACATGATAAAGTTCAGTGAGGAAGTTCTCGGTAAGGGTGTTGTTGTCTGTAAGGACGTTCCCAACTTTATCGGTAACCGCGTTGGCGTTTATGATCTGAGCAACGCCGTCCGCGTAATGATGGAAAAGGAAATGAAGATTGAAGAAGTCGACGCCATCGTCGGCATGGCACTCGGCCGTCCCGGCACTGCCATATTCGGGACCATGGATTTGGTAGGTCTTGATATCGGCCTCCATGTCAGCAAGAACCTTTATGCTGCAGTACCCAATGACGAATGTCGCGATATTTTTCAATCCGCGGAATTTTTGGACAAGATGATTGCCAACAAGTGGCTGGGCAACAAGACCAAAGGCGGCTACTACAAGAAGGTAAAGGATGAGAAAGGCAAGAACGTAAAAATGGCCATCGACTGGAAGACTCTTGAGTATCATCCTGCCGAGAAACCGAAATTCGCGTCCATCTCCGCGGCCAAAAAGAAGGCCGATGACGGTGTGGCCGCTATGATGAAGATCGCCTTCAATGGCGAAGATAAAGCGGGTGAATATGTCCGCGAGTACCTCTGCAACAACTTTATTTACTCCGCTAACCGGATTCCCGAGATCTGCGAAACCATCGTAGGCATCGACAACGCCATGAAGTGGGGCTACAACCAACAGCTTGGTCCTTTTGAATCATGGGACGCCGTAGGTGTGAAGGAAGCCGTTGAAGTCATGAAGAAGCTCGGCAAGAAAGTTCCCGCCAAGATTGAAGAGATGCTGGATAAGAAATGCACATCCTTCTACAAGAAAGAAAAAGATGGCAGTAAATCCTATTATGACTTCGCTAAGAAGGGCTATGTGAAGATGGATGAGAACCCCAAGATCATCTTCCTGCCCAGCCTTAAGGAAAGAAAGAAGATCGTTAAAGAAAATGTCGCTGCTACACTTGTTGATATCGGTGACGGTGTTGCCTGTCTCGAATTCCATACCAAGATGAACTCTATTAGTGCCGATATGATTCAGATGATATCGGACAGCTGCGATATCGTGAATAAAGATTTTACGGGAATGGTCGTAGCCAACCATGATCAACGGATGTTCTCTGCCGGCGCCGATATCTTCGGTGTTTTATGTGCCATTAGTGAAAAACAGTGGACTGATTTGGAAAAAATGGTCGCGGGATTGCAGAACGCCTTAATGAAGATGAAATATCTGCCCAAGCCGGTTGTTACGGCTCCGGCAGGTATGGCTCTGGGCGGCGGTTGCGAAATCGCTATGCACGGCGACTATTGTCTGGCCAACGGTGAGACCTATATGGGCCTTGTCGAAGTCGGTGTCGGTGTTCTACCTGCCGGCGGCGGCTGCAAGGAACTTCTGGTTCGTTTGACCGAAGGTATTCCTTCCGGCTGTGTGGAAGCCGGTATGAATTTGCAGTATAATATTGGCAAAGCTTTTGAAAATATCGCTACGGCGAAAGTTGCCACCAGCGCGCAGGAGGCTCAGGAACTCGGTTACATCCGCAAGACATGCGCTATTAACATGAGCAGAGATATGCAGATTTACGAAGCCAAGCAAATTGTTCTGGGGTTGTCCAAGTTCTATAAACCACCTAAGCCCGCTCTGATTCCTGTGATGGGTGAGAATTTCCGCGGCTTGGTTGAAGGTATCATTATGAATATGTATTACGGTAAGTACATTTCCGATTACGATTTATTTGTGTCGAGAAAAATTGCCTATGTTCTTTCCGGCGGCGACTGTCCCGAAGGTACCTATGTAACGGAACAGGACATTCTGGATCTGGAAAGAGAAGCTTTCATAAGCCTCTGCGGTCAACAGAAAACGGTCGACAGGATATCGGCTATGCTGAGCACCGGCAAGCCCCTGCGCAACTAAAAACAAAGGATATGTCCGGCGGCTGTTCCGAAATAATCAGCCGCCGGCATTTAACATAACAAAATCCTGTAAGGAGGAAAGATATTATGAGTGAAGCTGTCATTGTCGCATCCGTAAGGAGCGCTGGTGGAAGATATAAAAGAGGTGGTCTTGCCGCAACAAGATCTGATGCATATGGTATCCAGGTAGTCAAAGGCCTGCTGGCGAAAGTTCCGGAAGTAGATCCTGCGGAAATTGATGATTTGATCGTTGGTTGTGCGTTTCCGGAAGCCGAACAAGGTATGATCCTGGGGCGGACTATTGCTATGGGAGCGGGCCTGCCTATCACTGTTTCCGGTATGACTGTAAACCGTTTTTGTTCAGCCGGTGTTCAGGCCATTGCCGATGCCACAGCTAAAATCCGTGCCGGCTGGTCGGAAATCATTATTGCCGGCGGTTGTGAAACCATGAGTCATATTCCCATGGGCGGTACCGCAATGCGTCCGAATCCGGATTGGAAATTTGACGGCAGTATGCCTAATGTTTGGATCAATATGGGTAATACGGCGGAAAATGTGGCCGCAGATTATAATATTACCCGTGAAGATATGGATAAAATGGGCGTCGAGAGCAATCGCCGCGCTCATGAAGCCATCAAGGCAGGAAAGTTCAAGGATGAGATTATTCCCATTCAGGCTTTCAAATACAAGACTAAAAACGGTAAACGCATTCGTGAAACGGTCACGTTTGACACGGATGATGGTGTGAGATGGCCGGTCAGTCTGGCGGATATGGGTAAACTGAAATCACCATTCAGGTTAGGTGGAAATTGTACCGCTGCTAACTCTTCGCAGATGACCGACGGTGCCGCTTTCTCTATGTTAATGTCAGCAGAAAAGGCAAAAGCATTAAAACTGAAACCCCTCGCCAAACTGACCCATTTTGCAGTTGCCGGCTGCAGGGCGGAAGAAATGGGTGTCGGTCCTGCTTACGCTATTCCGAAAGTTTTGAAAATGGCCGGTTTGACAACTAAAGACATTGATGTTTATGAAATCAACGAAGCCTTTGCGTCACAGGCTATTTATTCCTGCCGCGTGGTCGGCATCGAAGATCGCTACTGGGCAGGCGACATTAACCCCAACGGCGGCGCGATTGCTCTGGGTCATCCGCTGGGATGCACCGGTGCCAAATTGACGGCTCAGTTGCTCCATGAATTGAAGCGTCGCAACGGCAAACGCGGCATCGTTTCGATGTGTATCGGCGGCGGTATGGGCGCTGCCGCTATTTATGAAATGCTGTAATTGAGCAAATTGTTCCCTCTAGCGCCAAGCTATAACTTTGTTTAATCCCTCTGTCATCCTCTTCATTGGGGATGGCGGAGGGATTGACGACAAAAATTCTCTCCATTATTGTGAAACCCCGATTCTAATGAAACTCAGATATTGCAAGCGCAGCACAATTAGTGCTTTAATATAGATTATGTTGTTGTGCTAAGCGCAAAAAACTTTTTTCCTTGAAATAGGGAAAACTTTAAGCTATAGCACACGTCACTTGGGCGGTTAACTCAGCGGGAGAGTGCTACCTTCACACGGTAGAAGTCGCTGGTTCAATCCCAGCACCGCCTACCATGAATATCAAGGGGTTACGGTTCATGCCGTAACCCCTTTTCCGTTAACTGCTACTATAATTTTTCTTTAATACTAAAGTTATTATGACAGCAAGTTGAACTCAACAAGGATTACTTTTTGCAAGTGTTAGGCAGAATAATTTTACTGCTGTCGTAGATTTCAAATGCAAATCGTGATAAATAAAAACTAATTTTTTAGGCGTCTTAACGGCAATTATTCGTGTTTAGATTATTATACAATATACATATAAACATGGTCGGAAGTTGCCGATGTAATGCCTCCCAGTAATTCTTATGCCTGTGGGATAGGCTTTATCTTTAATGGCTTTAATAAATATTAAACTAAAGTTTAATTTTAAAAAGGGAATATTATGAAGAAGCTTTCCAAGAAAACCATTATTTGGGTTATCACAGTTTTTTCAATAGCGGTCGCCTCAATGCTTTCTTGCGCCCCTTTTTTATACAATAAATATATTGATGGCCAGCGCAAAGATGCAAATCTGAAGATTAAATCAGTTAACATACAAGGTGTTAAAATCGTTTACGCGGAAGGCGGCACCGGGAAGACCATCATTATGCTTCACGGGCTTGGCGGAAGTAAAGATAACTGGTTACAAACTGCGAAATACTTTACGCCTAATTACAGGGTAATCATTCCTGACCTCCCAGGTTATGGTGAAAGCTCCAAATCTCTGGACATAAACATTAATATCATGCCGCAGGTGGAAAGATTAAATTTATTCGTAAAAGAATTAAAACTAACTAAATTTCATTTAGTGGGACATTCGATGGGCGGCAATATCGCCGGAAATTATGCAGCGGATTACCCGGAAATGGTTAAGACTCTCGCGCTATTTGATTCCGCTGGCGTAAAGGAGCCGACAAAAAGTGAAATGACCTTACTTATGGAAAAAGGCAAAAATCCTTTTCTTGTTAAAGATGTAAATGACTTTGATAAATTCATGGAAATTATTTTTTTGAAGCCGCCGGAAATGCCTTCCTTTATAAAACAATATTTAGCTAAACAAGCCATGGAGGCCACACGTAATTATGAAATTTATGAAAAAAAATGGAAAGAAAAAGGTTTATGGAATGATTTCTTCATACTGGAAAGCAAATTAAACAAAATTACGGCTCCCACATTAATTTTATGGGGAGATTCGGACAAAACGATTAATATTTCCTGTGTTTCGGTATTTGCGAAAAACATAAAAAATTCCAAATCTGTCATAGTTAAAGAATGCGGTCATATGCCCATGATGGAAAAACCTGCAGCAACAGCTACTGCATATCAGGATTTTTTGAATGGGAAAAACTAATGAAAAATTTCGTCTGAAGGCGTAGGTTATCTTAATGTAGAGGTATATAACCTAAATCTCACAAAAACTTCTCCTTGGTTAGTGAATAAAAGGCAGGGTTAACAATGGCTTTGCCTTTTATTTATGCATCTTTCAAATGGTAATCATCAATTCTGATAGCGGCCCTCTACTGAAACTAAGTAGGTAAAACAAACAAGGACTACTTCCTGTTATTCTTGTTTTTTAATTCTGTCGTTTTATGATACATTGCAAACAGTAATATTTTAAAAATAGCGGATTTCTAACTTAACAAAAGGAGTGTGCTATGCAATATAATGTTCTGGTCGTGATTGTTCTTTGTCTACTGGTGTTCATGCTAGCGATACAATTTCAATTGAATGACCTCAGTATAAAAATGAAGGAAATCATCAAAAAAGTAGATGGACTGCTACAAGAAAGGCCAAAAGAAAAAAGTAATCCAACAATACAAAACATGCAATTTTAGATTCTTCGCACCTCCGAAGGACCTGGTGGACATCTGTTCGGCAGACCGTCAAACGTTCATGATTCTGAATTATCGGTGTTTTCATCCGTGGCGAACACGGGTGCGACGAGTCATGACCGCCCCTTTTTTATTTATGGCCGGTTATCTAAAAATTAATGTGCTCAAGAGAATTCTCCACTGCCACATCCTCTTTATTAAAAGAATAATCGTATCGATACACATCTCCGTAATCATGGGTATCGCCTGCCATATTTTGTAGTAAATATTTCATTGACATACAAGATCGAATTCTTTATAATTCAATCATGAATGGGGAATTTCTTATCAAACCAGCGATTTCCTTTGCTCCATTGGTCAAAGGTACACCCACTATTCCATTGAGGAGACTACTCTAATGCCTCCAGGAGAAGTGCGGCTTGAGAGGATCGTGGTGGAGACGGACCGCTACCGGGTGGAGGGCGACGTTAAGTTGCCCCAGGAAGGTTACCGTAGCCGAATCTCCGACTACCTGAACCGTCGTGAACAGGAATTTCTCACTCTTACAAACGTGGAACTGAGATCGATAGACGGATCGGGGCGTGACTGGGACACCCCCATTCTCCTTCTAGCGAGACGACACATCCACTTGGTCGTACCGACAAACGGCGAAGAGAGTTAACCGCCCGTCCGTAAAATCAATGACGTCCGTGATAAAAATACCAGAGATACATCGATATATTTCTTCCGTGATAATGAGCAACGCCTCCTCATGTTTTATGATAAAAATTCCTTTGACACACAAGATCATTCTCCGTATACTTTTCAAATAAAGAAGAACTATATTACCTAAGGAGTTTGTAATGAATATAAAAGATTTGTTTGATTTAAAAGGCAAGGTTTCCATCGTTACCGGTGGCGGCAGGGGTATTGGCAAATTTATGGCCACAGGTTTGGCTGAGGCGGGCTCGAATGTGGTTATTGCCTCTCGCAAGCTGGAGAATTGCGAAAAAGAGGTACAGGAACTGGAAAAGCTGGGCGTTAAGGCTCTGGCAGTAAAATGCGACATGGCCAAGAAAGACGATATTGATAATCTGGTCAAGACTACCATGGATAAATTTGGCACAATTGATATATTGGTCAATAATGCCGGACTTACCTGGGGCGCGCCGACTCTGGATTTCCCGTTGGATAAATGGGAGAAGATATTCGACGTTAATATAAAAGGCATATGGATTTTATCCCAGCAGGTGGCCCGTATTATGAAAGAAAAGGGTGGGGGTAAAATAATCAACGTCTCTTCAATCTACGGTTCACGCGGATCCAATGAAGAAGAACATCCGGCTGTGGCCTACAATCCGTCGAAGTTCGCCGTAGAGGGTTTAACAAAGACCCTGGCCGTCAAGCTTGCTCGCTACAAGATTTATGTAAACTGTATAGCGCCGGGATTCTTCAAAACCGATATGATGGCTCATGTATTCAAGCCGGAGATGAAACCAATCCTCGACCTGACTTTGGCTGCCATTCCGCTCAAGATATACGGCGACGAGGACGAGATCAAAGGGTTGGCGGTTTTTCTGGCCTCCAAGGCATCAGACTTCATGACTGGCGCTATCATTCCGGTCGACGGCGGACTGTCAGCGCAGTAAAAACAAAAGAAGTTCGCAATCCGGCAGAATAACCGAATTGCGAACTTCTTAATCCTGTATATTCCTTTCATAATCAGGGGCATCGCGCCCATAAATTTTGTGACAAATTTATATTCTGCAATATTTGATCTTCCTTCATTCATAAAAACCGGTAAATAATCGGGTCAGCGTTAAGGTAATAAACTTTACAAGTTTATTACCTTGTGTTATTATAAAAATCCAAATCAGAAAGCTAAGCGCAATGGAAGTACGTTGAAAAACCATTAAGGAGAAAGAACATGTCCGGCCATTCTAAATGGAGCACAATAAAAAGAAAAAAAGGCGCAATAGATGCTAAACGCGGTAAAATATTTACCAAGATCATTAAGGAAATAACCCTGGCCGCAAGGCTCGGTGGCGGTGATATTGAAGGAAATGCCAGGCTCAGACAAGCGGTTCTGGTTGCTAAAGAAGAAAACATGCCCAAGGATAATATAGAAAGGGCGATTAAAAAAGGTACCGGCGGCGACCAAGGCGCGGCTGCTTTTGAAGAAGTAACCTATGAAGGTTACGGTCCCGGCGGCGTAGCCGTTTTAGTAGAAATTATGACCGACAACAAAAACAGGACGGTAGCGGAAATCAGGCATATCTTTTCCAAGCACGGCGGTAACCTTGGTGAAAACGGTTGCGTATCGTGGATATTTTCGAAAAAAGGGAGCATTGTTATCGATAAAAAAGTTATTGATGAAGATGCCCTGATGGAACTGGCGTTGGAAGCCGGAGCTGAAGACGTGCAAAGTGAAGATGGTGAATATGATGTGATTACCGATCCCGCTTCCTTTGAGGTTGTAAAAAAGGCGCTTGATGCCAAGGGGATAAAACATCTGGAAGCCAGAATCAGTATGATTCCGTCCAATACCGTTAAATTGGGAACGAACAAAGCGGAACAAATGCTGAAGATGATGGAAAAGCTCGAAGATAATGACGACGTGCAGAATGTTTACGCTAATTTCGATATAGATGAAGATGTCATGGAGCAGTTAAGTTAAGAATATAAAATCTCAAGCAGTGCCCTTTTAAATATTGTTTGGTATAAGTAAATTCTTTACGGAATGAAATAAATTGCGAATCTTAGGAATTGATCCAGGCAGCCATGTCACCGGTTACGGCATCATTGAAAAAGAAGGCAATTATTTACGGCATGTCCTCCATGGCGAAATCAAAGCGAAAAAAGATTCTCTTCTATCCGTAATGTTAATTTCTATTTATCAGCAGTTATCCAACGTAATCACGCAGACCTTGCCACAGGCCATCGCGCTGGAAAATATTTTTTACGGGAAAAATGTACGCAGTTTAATTAAACAGGCTCAGGTAAGAGGCGTGGTAATTTTTGCCGGAGCCGATAAAGGGATGCCGATTTTTGAGTATTCACCACTGGAAGTGAAAAAAGCAGTGGTAGGTTACGGAAGGGCGGAAAAAAGACAGGTGCAGGTAATGGTTAAAGCTATTTTAAAACTTCCGGCCCTGCCTCCTGCAGATGCCGCGGACGCTTTGGCGACCGCGATATGCCATGCTAATTTCTTAAAGGAACAACCAATATAATGATTGCCTTAATCAGCGGCAAAATTGTTTATAAAGGTATCTCCCACGTCATTGTTGACGTTCATGGCGTTGGTTACCGTATTTTTATTCCCTTGACAACTTTTTATGAGTTGCCGGAATCCGGACAGACAATAACGCTGCATGTCCATACCAACGTCAAACAGGACGCCATAAATTTATTTGGTTTTTACACAGTTCAGGAAAGAGACCTTTTCCAGTTAATGATCTCCGTGAGCGGCATAGGGCCGAGAATCTCCATGAATATTCTTTCCGGTATTTCCGCGCAGGAGCTGTTGCGTGCCATATCCGGCGGCAATGTGGGGAAGTTGGTAAACATACCGGGCGTGGGCAAAAAAATGGCCGAGCGTTTGATCCTCGAGTTAAAAGAAAAAGTTATCAAGAAAATGATGATGGAGAAAATGCCGGCGGTGGATGATCAGCAGCAAATCAGTGACATTATCATGGAAGATGTGCTTTCCGCTTTAGTGAATTTGGGTTATAAAAATAATGTAGCCAGAGACGCTCTGGATAAGGCTGTGCGTTCGTCAGATGAAAAGTTGGGAATGGATAAGCTCCTGAAAAAGACTTTGAAAATTCTTGCCGGTTAATTCGACCGGATAAGGTATGTAAAAAATGGATAAACCCGTAAAAAATTCTTTAATCAATCCTTCCTGCGACGAAGCAGAAAATGAATTTGAAGTTACTTTGCGTCCGGCAAAGTTAACCGATTATATCGGCCAGGAAAAAGTTAAGAGCAATCTGGCCATCTTCATTGAAGCGGCAAGAAAACGCCGCGAGGCGCTCGATCACGTTCTTTTGTACGGCCCGCCGGGCTTAGGCAAGACTACTCTGGCTTATATTATTGCCAAAGAAATGGGCGTGGAAATCAAAGTTACTTCCGGGCCGGTTATTGAACGTCCGGGAGACTTGGCGGCGATTTTAACGAATATGCAGGAGCATGAAGTTCTCTTTATTGATGAAATTCACCGTCTTTCCCACATCGTGGAAGAAATTCTGTATCCGGCCATGGAAGATTTCCATATTGATATTTTAATCGGGCAGGGACCGTCGGCCAGATCAATGAAACTCGATATTCCTAAGTTCACGCTGGTGGGAGCGACGACCCGCGCCGGTTCATTGACTTCGCCTTTACGTGACCGTTTTGGCATGCATTTCCGTCTGGAATTTTATTCGCCTCAGGAACTGGCCATCATTATCAAAAGATCCGCTTCCATTCTGGGAGTAAAGCTTGCCGCTGCCGGAGCCGAAGAACTGGCAGGACGCGCGCGCGGCACACCGCGTATTGCTAACCGCCTGCTCAAACGTGTTCGTGATTATGCCGAAGTGAAAGCAGATGGGACAATTGATGGGAAAATCGCGCGGGAAGCGCTGGATGCTTTTGAAGTTGATCAAAAAGGATTTGATCAGATGGACAGAAAACTACTCCTGACGCTGATTGAAAAATTCAACGGCGGACCTGTCGGCGTGGAGAGTCTTGCCGCTGCTATCGGCGAAGAAAGAGTGACCATTGAAGATGTCTATGAACCTTATCTGATTCAGGAAGGTTATCTGCAAAGGACGGCACGGGGAAGAATTGCCTCCGCCAGAGCTTATGAACACTTTGGGCTGAAGGCCACCAAACAATCAGAAATATTTTAAGCTAAACAGGATAATAGAAACAGGGCGATGTCCCCTGTTTTTTCGACCTATTAATCGGATATTAATTATTAGGATAAAAATAGAATGATAAAATATAAAAAACGATTACTACAAGGTGAATCACTTCGCAAACGAGCAGAAGAACTTGGAGTTTCACAACACGGATTATGTACAGAGAAGCTAGGTAACATTAATGAAGCACTCCTACAAGAAAGAGTCATTACGGCAGAAAGGTCACAAAGAGAACATAGATTGTGGGTCATTGCTTTAATTTCCGCAGTTGCGTCGGCCTTTAGTGCCATTGCGGCATGGATTGCAGTATTTTGTAGATGTGGACATTAAATGTTTATTGCGGAATAATAAAAATTTACATGCAAACCGATATTAGGTGTAGCGCAACACAGCAGGTGAGCGTTTTTCAACAGTCCCTCAGGTGTTATTATAATATGAAAATACTTATGCACATCTGCTGCGGGCCTTGCACGATTTATCCCTTGAAGGAATTAAGAACTCAGGGGCATGAGATCACAGGGGTATTTTATAATCCCAATATTCATCCGTATCAGGAATATCAAAGACGCCGCCAGACTCTCACTGATTACGCGAATAAAACATTTCTCAATATTATTTGTCCTGAAGAATATCCGCTGGAAGAATATTTGCGGGCGGTTGCCGGTTTAAAGGAAAATGAAAGATGCGAATTTTGTCTGAGGGATCGCCTGGTATACACGGCCGAATTGGCGCTGCGGGAAAAATACGATGGGTTTACAACCACCCTGCTTTACAGCAAATTTCAGAAGCATGACCTAATCAGAGAAATAGGAAAAAACCTGAGCCAGCAACTGGGTGTATTCTTTTATTATCAGGATTTCCGAACCGGATGGGATGAAGGTGTGAAAATATCCAAAGAACTGGGCATGTACCGCCAGCGTTATTGCGGTTGTATTTACAGCGAGAAGCAAAGATTTTACAAATAATCATACACTTTTATTTTGAGTGCATTCCCTGTGTCTTTTTCGCCACATGAATATGCAAGATATTTATTCCCTTCTATTTCCATTAACATAAAATAATAGTAATTATAGTAGCTTGGCCTTAACAGCAAAGATCCTAAAATATGGTATGATCCTTGCTGTTACTACAAGTTATAAAAATTTGTAATTTCATTTTGGTCAAAAACTATGCATTTGCAGCGTACATTAAAAAAAGAAATAAATTGTTTCAGTGTTGGGTTGCATACCGGACGCAAGGTGAATATGAAGATAAAACCTGCTTCGGCGGATACGGGTATAATTTTTGTCCGTACAGATTTACCTGATGCCGGCCCGATTCATGCCAATTATAACAATGTTTGCGACACAATGCTGGCTACATCATTAGGTACTAATGGAGTTACAGTTTCTACGGTGGAGCATCTTTTATCGGCCTTTAGCGGCATGGGTGTGGATAACGCGATTATCGAGCTGGACTCTTTTGAAGTTCCTATTATGGATGGCAGCGCACTTCCATTTGTGAACATGCTCAAAGAAGTCGGAACCCGCGTGCAGGAGAAAAATAAAAAGCTGCTCATTATTAAAAAGCCGGTTTCTGTAACTGAAGGAGATGCCAGCGCCGTGTTGTTGCCGGCAGAAGAATTTAAGATAAGTTATGAAATCGATTTTAAACATCCCGTTATTGGCAAACAATCGTACAGTATGACCTTCTCGGATGAAAAATATGAAAAAGAAATTTGCGCCGCCCAGACTTTCGGTTTTTTAAAAGATCTGGAATTCTTGCAGGCAAAAGGCTTGGCGCTGGGTGGATCACTGAAAAATGTTATTGTTCTTGATGATAAAAAAATCATCAATAAAGAGGGATTGCGTATTCCGGATGTGTTTGTCAAACATAAAATTCTTGATGCGATCGGAGATTTATTTTTACTGGGGATGCCGATTATCGGCCATTTTATTGCCTACAAATCCGGTCACCGGATGAATAACCTGTTACTTAAAGAATTAATGCGCAAGAAAGATTGCTGGGAAATTGTTAATTGTATCAATAAAGAAGAAGTTCATAAGCTTGATTATTTAAAAATTCCTTCCTTTAGAATTCTAGACGCTATTCCAGTTTAAACAAATTAATCTTGATTTTTATCGTCAGGTTGCCTACTATACCACTTTAAAATTTTTATATCGGGTTTATTTCATCAGGATATCTTTGCTGGAACATAAATACTGGTAATGTATAAGTTTGTTTATATTAAATCCTGAGAAAACTGGCGTTTTATGAAAAATATAAAGAAGAATTTTTATAATATAATTTTAATTTTTTTGTTTGTTATTTTTGGTTTTATGGAATTTCCAATGCAGGCGCAGGCAATTGAACCCAAAATAACGGATATTTTGATTACAAACAACACAGAAAACGTGCTTTTATATGGACGATTGGTCAACGGCTTTAAACCCGATATGGAATTGGCCGTTTTGGCCGGAATTCCCGCCACTTTTACCCTGCAACTGGAAGTTTATCAGGTAAGGTCTTTAGTCTGGGATAAAAAAATTACCAGACATGAAATCAAACGCACTATAAAATATGATAATCTCAAAAAGACATTTAGCATCTACACGAATGGCAATACGCAGCCGGTTATTTTTTCTGATTTTGAAAGTGCGCAGAAGGCAATGGCGGACTTTAATGGAATTATTGCCGTTCCTCTGGCTTCACTGGTCAGGGGGGAGAATTACTATCTGCTGATTAAAGTTAAAATGGATAAGGCACGCTTGCCCTTGCATATGGAAAATGTCTTTTTCTTCGTTTCTTACTGGGATTTCGAAACAGTCTGGGAGCGGCAGAATTTTTCTTATTAACTTTTGTTTTCCCAAAATAATGAATTGAACTGCCTTGATTAGCCAATGGAAAAAAAACGAAAAAATAATATTGATGAAAAGGAATTGAAAAAACGCCGCCGTGAGTGGATTATTATGGTCGTTGTGGGCGTTTTGGCGATTACCTTTACCTTGATTGCCAGTAATTTTTTCAACAAGGAGGATTTGCCTCTATCAACAAATGTTTTCGTTTATGGCCTTACCAGCATTAATGTTATTTTAATCCTCCTTCTACTCTTTCTAATTATCCGGAATGTCGTCAAACTATTTTATGAGCACCGCCGCGGTATTATCGGCTCCAGATTAAGAACAAAGTTGGTGGCTACTTTTGTCGGGTTATCTCTTATTCCGACAATTTTACTTTTTTTATTTGCCATAAATTTTCTTTCTTACAGCATTGAGTTCTGGTTCAATATTAAGATCGGCGATGCCTTAAACAAATCATTGGAAGTGGCTCAGGTTTATTATCAGCAAATGGAGGAACAAGCCAAGTTCAATGCCCGTCAGATCAGTGCGGATATAACCAAGAACCGTCTCTATGAACGTGAACGGGTGGAATATCTAAAAGATTTCATCGGCCAACGCCAAAAGAATTATAAAGTGGGCATGGTCGAAACTTATTTTGATTTTCAAAAAGATAAAATGGTTTTTGCTGATGCCGAACATCCGGATCTGATTCCGGTAACTCTCGACCCCAAAATGATAGAAGATATTTATTCCGGCAAAGAAGAATCTATATCTCAGCCCACCAATATTGGAGATGCGGTTGTTGGTATTGTGCCGGTTTTTTCTTATGCGGTGCCC
This sequence comes from uncultured delta proteobacterium, assembly GCA_963710575.1. Taxonomy (GTDB): domain Bacteria; phylum Desulfobacterota; class Syntrophia; order Syntrophales; family Smithellaceae; genus Smithella. The sequence continues at coordinate 236,490 of CAVQAL010000011.1, forward strand.
TCGGAAGTAATTGGCCGTGTTTCGGTAAGTTACGTTATTCCCAAAGGCTTTGTGGATAAACTCAGAAGTATAGCCAATGCCTCGGAGCAGTATGGCAAGATTAAACTTCTAAAAAATCCGATTAAATCAAATTATATTATCACTTTATCCATCGTGACTTTAGTAATCATATTTTTGGCGACATGGTTCGGACTGACTCTGGCAAAAGGAATTACCGATCCTATTCAAGATCTTGTACAAGCCACTAATAGAATTACACAGGGAGATTTGGATAGCCGCATCAATATTGAAGCGGATGATGAAATCGGACTTCTCGTTAAATCATTCAATCAAATGACCGGCGATTTAAAGAAAAGCAAAAATAGTCTGGAAGAAGCGAATATAAATCTGGAGAGACGACGCAAATACATGGAAACGGTTTTGCGCAACGTTTCCGCAGGGATTGTTTCTGTAGATAAAACCGGAATAATCACTACCATTAATCGCGCTGCGGAGAAAATGTTCGATATCAAAGCGGAGAATGTCCTTTTTCAGAATTATCGCGATTTAATGATACCGGAACATCTTTCTCTCGTTGACGAATTTCTGCAGGAAATGAAAGAAAACGACGAGAGCTTATTGGAAAAGCAGCTGGAAGTTATGCTCAAGGATAAAGCTCTTACTGTTCTTCTGACGATTACAACCATCAAGGATGAGGAGAGTAACGATTCCGGTATTGTTGTGGTTTTTGAAGATTTGACCCAGCTTCAAAAGGCGGAACGTGCCGCCGCATGGCGTGAGGTCGCCCGCCGCATGGCGCATGAGATCAAGAATCCTCTGACTCCGGTACAGCTTTCCGCACAGAGATTACAGCGGAAATATGAAGATAAACTGGGGGAAGATGGGTCCGTATTCAAGGAATGTACGCAGACAATTATCGATCAAGTGGAAGTGCTGAAAAATCTGGTCAATGAATTTTCCCGTTACGCGCGAATGCCCGTTACAACTCCTGCGCCCAACGATTTGAATGCGGTAGTTGCCGAAGCCGTTTTGCTGTTTCAGGATGCGCATAAGGATATCGTGTTTGAATTCAAGCCCGCTGAAGGATTGCCGAAATTTAATCTGGACGCGGAGCAGATTAACAGGGTAATTATTAATTTGCTGGATAACGCAGTTGCGGCGATTAATAAGAAAACCGGACGCATCGAAATTACCATAGGTTATGATGAACAGCACCGCAAAGCCACTGTATCCGTGGCTGACGACGGTGCGGGAGTTCCTTCAAGCTATAAGCGAAAAGTTTTTGAACCGTATTTTTCGACCAAAAAATCGGGAACCGGCCTTGGTCTGGCAATCGTCAGTTCCATCATTTCCGATCATCGTGGTCAGGTGAGTGTTGCCGACAACAAACCCACCGGAACGATCGTTTCTTTTCAGTTGCCGGTTTCTGAAGTTTAATGACACTCGCTGAGAACGAGTCCCGACAAGTCGGGACGAAGTTCGAAGCGTAAGTGGAATTATCCCTGAAGCGGAGCGGAATGGGATTGAGACTCGCTAGACTATAGGAAGCGTTAGTCGAAATAATGAGTCCCAAGTTTCAGAAGCGAAGCGCATAACCTGAAGGTCATCTGCGACTGAAATTTGCTGGACGTAATGAGACTAAAACTTCAAAAGCAAAGCACATTGAAGTTTTTTAGTCGAATTATCCAATAGCCTTTGGCTATTGGAAACTATCCCTTGTGCGAAGCACATAGGGATATACCGCTACAAGCGGAGGGTAATGAAACTCAAAATAAACGGGGTATAATACCCCGCAGTTTGTTGTGGAAACTTTTTCCAAAGCTTGCTTTAGGATTCATACCCGTGATATGTAAAAATAATAAGATGAATCTAAAAGAGTAAGAATTATGAATGAAACAATTCTTGTAGTTGATGATGAAGAGAGTATCTGCAAGTCGTTAAAGGCAATCTTAAGCGATGAGGGCTATCAGGTTCTGGTGGCGGGCAGCGGTGAAGAAGCTGTTAAAATCGTCGAGGAGGAAATGCCGCAGCTTGTTCTTCTCGATGTCTGGCTGCCGGGCATGGATGGTCTGGAAACTCTCAAAGCCTTTAAGAAAATAAATCCCCAAGCGCTGGTAATCATAATGTCCGGCCATGGCACAATTGAAACAGCCGTGAAAGCTACGAAACTCGGAGCCTTTGATTTTATCGAGAAACCTCTATCGCTGGATAAAATTATAATTTTGGTCAACAATGCAATCAATTTGGTTCATCTAAAAGAAGAAAACGTTTTATTGAAGCAAAAAGTTTCTCATCAATATGAACTGACCGGCCAAAGCCAGGTGATAAACGAACTTAAAGAAATGATCAGCATCGTTGCGCCAACGAATGCGTGGATTTTGATTATGGGGGAAAACGGCACAGGCAAAGAGTTAGTGGCGCGTTCTATTCATCATTTAAGCTGGAGATCGCATAAAGACATTGTGGAAGTCAATTGTGCGGCGATCCCCGAAGAGTTGATTGAAAGCGAATTATTCGGCCATGAAAAGGGAGCCTTTACCGGTGCGACAGAGAAGAAGCGCGGCAAATTCGATCTTGCCCATGAAGGCACTATTTTTCTTGATGAAGTGGCCGATATGAGCCTGAAAGCGCAGGCAAAGATTCTGCGTATCCTGCAGGAAAAAAAGTTTGAACGGGTCGGCGGCAATAAATTAATTGACATGGATGTGCGGGTTTTAGCAGCAACCAATAAGGATTTGGAAGAGGAAATGAAGGCGGGGCGTTTCCGGCAAGATCTTTATTATCGTCTGCATGTAATTCCGTTGGTTGTTCCGCCCCTGCGAGAAAGGAAAGAGGATATCAAGCCTCTAGCGGAACGCTTTTTCCTGGATTTCGCCATTAAAGAAGGCCAGACGCCGAAGGTTTTAGCTGACGATGCCCTGGCCCTCCTGATGAAACATGATTGGCCGGGTAATGTCCGGGAATTGAAAAACATTATTGAAAGGTTGATTATTCTAACTCCATCCAATGAAATAACCGCTAAGGATATTCCGTTGCTCAGTGCTAAAATAGATAGCACAGCATCAGTGGAGGATTCGGTAGCCGTTGCCGCCGATTCATTAAAAGATGCCAAGATGGATTTTGAACGTAAATTTATTATCAAGAAATTGGAAGAAAACGAAGGAAATATTTCCAAAACTGCGGAAGCAATCGGTTTGGAGCGAAGTAATTTACATAAGAAAATTAAAAGCCTCAAAGTTGTGACAAAAGATGAGTCTTAATCTTCTTTTTTATAATTCAATTGGCTTTTCATATCGGAAATGGAAAATTTATTGAAAGGGAGAAATACGACCCCGAGTACAACTACAATGACCATGGAAAGAAAATGGTAGACAACCGCAAAAGAAAGCGCAGCGGCTTTATCTAAACCAAAGAGACTCAAGGCCAGAACACAGGCGAAATGCCAATTACCAATAAAACCCGGCGCTGCGGGAATCGCTATGCCCACAATGAGAATAATCATTAAAACAAACGATGCCATCACCGGCAGGGTAAAGCCGAAAGACAGAAGCAATGCATAAATCGCCAGAACATCCACAAGCCATATTAAAGCCGAAAGAAAAAACAAATACAGTAGAAATTTAATATTGGTTATAATCTGAAAGCCATCGATAAAATGATGGATCACCTCATCAATCTTATGCGCAAATTTCCCGGGGAGCTTGCTTAATATTCTGTTGATTAACTTCAGCGCCGCGTCTCTGCGTAAGATTAGAAAGACTATAAAACAAAACATTATCAATGCGAGCAGAAAGAAAATAATACTCGATTTAATCATCCATGGCGGCAGGTCGGTAAGAAAAAGAACAATTACAGCAATTGCCAGTACGGTAAAGCTATCCAAAACTCTTTCGACAAGAATAGTTCCCAGTGCGGAAGGCATCTTTATTGAGCTTTTTTTGGAGATTAAATAAGGCCTGGCCAGCTCACCAAGCCGCGCGGGTATTGAGGCTATGGCCAGAAAACCTACCGAGGTAACTGAAAAGAGAGAAAATTGATCTATTTTTTCCAGCGGCTGTAAAATAACGCCCCAGCGATAAGATCGCAGCCATTGCATTAAAATGACAAGAAGGATGAAAAAAATAACATAACTTAATTGAATATTTTTTAGATCACGAAAAACATCCTGAAGATTAATTCCTTTTACGGACAGATAAACCAGAACGACGCTGATCAGGATACCTAAGATAACTTTTTTATTCATTGGTTGTTGAAACTCCAATTCCGAAAGCGAAGCGCAGCGGAATTGGTAAGTTGAACAATCCCGCGAAGCGGAGGGTTTAATACCTGTGGTTTACCCGGCCATATTATATAAGCATATCTTAATTTTTGGCCAGGTAATCGGTAATTTTATCATGCAAGAGTTGGGACGATAGTTTGTTTCCGATTAAGCCCACGCGAATGGCTACTGTAGTTAGATTTTTTGACTTATATGTAATCTCGAATTTTACTTTTTCATCATTTATCAATGTGTCAATTGCTCCCTGAGCAATTTCTCTGTTAGGAACTACTTCAGTACCGTGCATATCGGCCACGGTCTTTTCGCAAGCGCTCCAGACTTTATCGAATGGGGCAGAGTAATCGGTTTTTAGTGCGCCGTTAACATAATAGTATGTTCCCGTACCTGCTCCAGCGGCCGCACCTCCAACAATCAGTGGTACGCACCCAGAAAAAAGAAAAAGAGAAAATAATGCTAAGATCAAGAGTAAAAAATTATTTCTTTTCATGTTTCTTCCTCCGGTAAATTTAATTCCGTGGCTTGAAATCCCCTGGTAATCCAGCGGAGTGAGGCTCCATTTATGTATTTAAGCATATATCATCGGGTATTGCAATTGCTATTATGCGGCAATCTCTTATCATAATCAATGGGCTGCTTGATTGAGTTTTTCAAACTCGACTAAAAGTTCTTCCTGCTTTTTACTTAATTCCGTGGGGATTTGCACAAAAATTTCAATAATCTGATCTCCGCGTCCATAACCCCGGATATGAGCAATGCCTTTGCCTTTGAGCCGGAAAGTTTTTCCATTTTGCGTTCCTCTGGGAATTTTTACTTTTTCCTTGCCTTGAAGCGCAGGGACTTCAATTGTTCCTCCCAACGCGGCATTAATAAAAGAAATAGGGACACGGCAAATAATATCATCGCCCGATCTGGTGAAAAATTCATGCTCTTCGACATGCAGAAATACATACAAATCGCCGTCGGGTCCGCCGCGGTCTCCGGCTTCGCCCTCACCGCGCAGGCGCAGACGTGAACCTGTTTCCACGCCGGCGGGAATTTTCAACTGCACAGTTTTAGATACTTGTTCTTTGCCCATACCCCGGCAATGGTCGCAGGGTTTGGATATGAACTTACCATAACCGTTACAATGCGGGCAGGTGGAACTGATGGTAAAAAAACCGCTGGATTGAATTACCTGACCGCGTCCCTTACAGGTGCGGCATGTTTCAGGAGATGATCCCGGAGCGGCTCCGGTGCCGTGACATTTATGACAAGAGGCTGATTTTTCCAGTTCAATTGTAGTGGTGAGTCCGAAGGCGGCATCGAGGAAAGAAATTTTCAGATCATAGCGTAAATCGGCTCCGGCGCTCGCAGAAGAACGCGATTGCCCGCGTCCACGTACATTGCCATATCCGAAAGCATCCTCAAAAATATTACTGAAATGGGAAAAGATGTCATCGAAGCCGCTGAATCCTCTAAAACCGGTGCTGTTTAAGCCTTCATGCCCGTATTGGTCATATATTTCCCTTTTTTGTCTGTCACTTAATACTTCATAAGCTTCAGCCGCTTCTTTAAATTGTTCTTCCGCTTTTTTGTTTCCTGGGTTTTTGTCCGGATGGCACTGCATCGCTATTGTGCGGTAGCTTTTTTTTATTTCTTCTTCTGACGCCGTTTGGGTCACATTCAGAATTTCATAATAATCTTTTTTTGTCATGCGCTTTTCCCGTCTCCCTCTTTCTGCATTATTTTCTTGAGGGAATTGAGCCTCTCCTCATTATTTGTCCTTTCCATGGCGTGTTGGGCAAATAAAAATTTTTTTAGATCGATGGCTTTCTGTCCGATGCTTTCCCAGTCGGCAGGTTTTAATTCCAGATGGAGTGCTTTGGCCGCCTGCTGAAAAAGCATAACATCGCCCCTGTCCAAAGCGATATCTTTAATTTTTTGCATCCCGTTATTATAATCTGTTTTTTGGTAAAAATCGAGTGCGTCGGAAAGAAAACCCTCTTCTAATAACATGTCGCCATAATTCTGAAGCAAATGGGGATTAACTTTGTCCACGTATAATAATTTTTGTTTTAAACGGTAATCAGGCAAGTTTATATTGCTCAAAATATAACATCTCCTTCCGAGGGAAAATAGTCTAAAATGGAATTTGACTGTAATCTAACAATGATTTTGTTTTAGTCAATATATGGGTTACGTATTACTCCACAAGAAGTTTCAGTGCTTCTTCATATTTTTTCCTTGTATTTTCTATAATTTCCGGAGGCAACTCCGGGGCTGGCGGCTTTTGATTCCATTTAATGGAGAGAAGATAGTCGCGTAAAAACTGTTTGTCAAAACTTTTTTGCGGCCGGCCTTCTTCATAATCATCGGCAGGCCAGAAACGGGAAGAATCGGGAGTGAGCAATTCATCAATCAGGATTAGTTCTTTGCCGAGCATTCCAAATTCCATTTTCGTATCGGCAATTATAATGCCGGCTTTTCGGGCGATTTTTGCGGCGCGTTCATAAATGGCCAGGCTGGTTTTGATAACTTTATCCGTGATATCCGCGCCGATAAGATCCACCATTTCTTTTTTGTTAATGGGCGCATCATGCTTGCCGGCCTCGGCTTTCGTGGTCGGGGTGAAAATGGGTTCAGGCAGTTTGGATGAATCTTTCAACCCATCCGGTAATTTAATACCGGAGATTGTTTTGTTTTGCTGATAATCTTTCCAGCCGGAGCCGCTCAAATAACCGCGGACAATGCATTCAACCGGCAGAGGAGCAGCTTTTTTAACCAGCATGCTTCTGCCTTCCAAGTCTTTGCTGTAGGGGGCGCATTCTTTGGGATACTCGGCAGGATTAACGGAAACGATGTGATTGCCGATAATGTCTTTCATTTGCTCGAACCAGAAGGTGGACATGCGGTTTAGAATGACGCCTTTGCCGGGTACAGGATCAGGCATGATAACATCAAAAGCCGAGATGCGGTCGGTGGTTATGATCAGCAAATAGTCTTTTACGGAATAAATGTCGCGAACTTTTCCTCGGCCAATTAGATTTAGTGTTGGAAAAGCTGTTTTTTGTATGCTTTTTTTCATAAAAAATATGCTCCTTTTAGCGGACTGACGGATTATTATTTTTTTCATGAAATATTGTGGAAGTCGGCGTGCGGCCGTAATTATGGCCGGGCATCACTTTGGTATTTTCGGGCAGGGTGAATAGTTTATCCTGGATGGATTTATACATTATCTGCCACGATCCGCCCGGTAAATCGGTCCTGCCCACAGCTTCCACAAAAAGAGTATCTCCGGTAAAGACATAGCCGGGTGTATATAAACTGATTCCACCGGGCGAATGTCCGGGAGTATGGATAACTTTTAGTTCAACATTGCCCACGGAAATTATATCGCCATCTTTTACTAAAATATCAGCAGGCGGAGACGCTTTTGCCCCAAACATCCTTAGCATCATGGCCGGAGTCGAAGTCAGCATGATGGCATCGTCTTCGTGAACAACTATTTTAGCCCCTGTGGCTTTTTGCATTTCGGCGTTGCCGCCAATGTGGTCAACATGGCCGTGGGTATTAATTATGTAATTGATTCGTAAATTATTTTTTTTTGCTTCGGCGATAATTCTTTTAACATCATCCGCCGGGTCAATAACCAGAGCATCACCGGTGATAGGATCTCCAACCAAATAGGCAAAAACGGCCATTTGGCCTACCTGCATTTGTTTTACAAACATAATCTTTCTCCCTTGAAAAGGTTTCTGCGTAATAGCATTGTTTGGCTTAATTCGTCAAATTAAATCCAACATATAAGTTGCTAATATTATACCAATTATAAATCAAAGACGATATCGAGGCGGCTAGGCGGAGGCGACGAGGCGTATTTATACACGCGTGACCTTCAGGTTATACGTTGAGGAAGCCGACAACGACGCCAACAAAGATAGCGCTTTGATTTAGAGTTGGTATCTAAGTATCGCCCCAAAGAATCCATCCATATTATGTCTGTGCGGATAAGTGTGATAAAAGCCGCGACTGTCAAGCATCTTCTTGTTAATTGACAATGGGGGATGGCATAAAGAAAAGTTTTTGTTCTGCGCTAAGAAATCTTCGATAATATTTTCATTTTCTTCGGGCAAAAGAGAACAGGTACAATACATTAAATATCCGCCTTTTTTGACGGCCAGAGAGGAATTCTGCAAAATTATTTTTTGAGCGGCGGTAAAATTACGCAGATCTTTTTCAGTAGTGCGCCACTTTATCTCCGGATTGCGGCGCAGTGTTCCCAGCCCGGAACACGGCGCATCCACAAGAACATGATCGAACTTTTCCTTTAATGAATCCGGCAGGCCGATGCTCAGATCATCCTGCTGTGTTTCGATTATGGTGATTCCCATACGTGCCGCATCTTTTTTCAATTCGGCAATTTTCTCCGGGTTGCGGTCAACCGCAACAATTTGTCCTTTGTTTTTGAGAATTGCCGCCAAATGTGTTGCCTTTCCTCCCGCACCCGCGCAGGCATCCAGTATCGAGTCCGCGCTGTTCGGGTTGATCAGATAAGAAATAAATTGCGCTGCTTCATCCTGAATACGCAGGTATCCCTCGGAAAAGAAATTAGTGTTTTGAATCGGTCCGGCTGAATCGGTCAAAATAATGCCATCCGGAGAGTATTTTGTCGGCATGGCAGTAAAACCGGCATCTGTGAGCTTTTGCACAAATTCTTCTCTGGAAACTTTCAGCGTATTGACACGCACCGTCAAAGGCGGAATTTCGTTGTTTGCGGAACATAAAGACATTGTTTCTTTGGCGCCGAAATTTTTTATCCATTTTTTAACGAGCCAGAGCGGATGTGAATGAAAGGCCGCTATATATTCAGCAGGATTGTTTTTCAGAGAAGGGAAGGGTATTTTATCGCCGCGGCGCAGATAGTTTCTTAAAACGGCATTGACCAGCGCGCTTTTTTCCGGCTGAATTATTTTGGCAATCTTGACAGCTTCATCCACAACGGCAAAGGCAGGCAGACGGTCGCTGAATTTGAGTTGATAAATACCGGTGCGTAAATCATTTTTTATGCCTTCATCCATTTTGTCAAAATCGCCGCGGTATAGTTTTACCAATATCCAGTCCAGATGACCCTGAAAGCGCAGGACTCCATATACAAGATGCGTCAGCAGACGACCATCGGGCGTTCCCGATAAATCGTTTTTATCCAGACAATCATTAAGAAGAGGACTGGCGAAATCCTGACTGGCGCTTACCTTATTTAAAATGTCGACGGCCTGATGGCGAACAGATATTTTCATAATTTAGAATATATAACTACCGGGCTTGTATTCTCAGGATGTTTGCCTTTTACTGTCAGATAAAAATTGCGGATTAAGCTCATATCATGTTCCAGGTCACCGGTGGGATATATTAGAGGACCTGCTCCACCGGTTTTACTTGCGTAATCGATAAAGGCCAGTAAAATGGGAACATGGGCATTAAGAGCAATATGATAAAACCCTGATTTCCAGCAATCCTTTCTATGACGGCTGCCTTCGGGAGCCAGAGCGAGAACAAATTTTTCGTTTTCCTTGAATTTGGATATCATTTGCTCGACGATATGATGGGACAATGACCTGTCGATCGGAATGGCTCCCGACCACGTCATCAGCGGAGAAAAAGGCCCGCGGAACAATTCTTTTTTGGCGATGTAATGGGGAGCATCGAGTTTCAGGGCAAATGCCAGAAGAATTCCATAAAATAGGTCCCAATTGGATGTATGCGGCGTGACAATAATAACATATTTTGCTTCCTTGGGCAGTTCTCCGGTTGCTCTCCAGCCAAGTATTTTTAGAAGAGCGAGCGAAATACCCCGCAAAAATGATTTTACAACGGGAGTATTAAACATTGTATAACGCATAAAATTCCAGACCTGATTAATTCAAGTATCGTTATGAGACTCAATTTTCAAAAATGAAGTGCATTGAAATTTGTAAGTCGAACAATCCCGCTACAAGCGGAGGGTATTATAATACCCGTGATTTTCTTATTGTAAAACAGTTTTTGGCTTTAAATGATACCCACGCAAGAAATCGGAAATCAGCATTCTTTTTTTCCCGGCCAGTTGAATATCTTTTATAATCATATAACCGTCCGATGCCGCGACGGGCAAGCCTGCGGCACTTACAGTGCCGATTGTTCCGGGTGCTTCTGATACGTTATTTTGCTTTGCTTCAGCAGAAAAAATTTTTAAAACCTGTCCATCCAAGTGTGTGTAGGCGGCAGGTGAGGGACTCAGACCACGTATGAGATTAACAATATCGAAGACACTATCCTGCCAGTTGATTTTGCCTGTTTCTTTTTTCAGGCGCGGTGCGAATGTTACACCGGCTGCATCCTGCGATTTTCGCTGCGTGGTTCCGGCAACCACCTGTTCTATAGTTTTGATGAGCATGGTCGCGCCAAGTTGGGCCAGGCGGTCATGCAAATCGCCGTAAGTTTCGGTGGTTTCAATATCCGTTTCCTGCTGCAGGAGGATGTCGCCGGAATCCATTCCTTCATCCATCAGCATTATGGTGACGCCCGTCTTTGTTTCCCCGCTGATGATCGGCCAATTGAGCGGCGCTGCGCCTCTGTATTTGGGCAGCAGGGAAGGGTGGATATTCAGACATTGCAGCGGGGGATAATCAATAATCTCTTTGGGCAGAATCTGGCCGAAAGCCACTACCACGACCATATCGGGTTTGAGCTGATAAAATGTTTCCAGAAAAGACGCGTTCCTTACTTTTTCGGGCTGAAAAATCGGCAAGCCTAATTCTCTCGCCAGAATTTTAACAGGCGGTGCGACTTCTTTTAAACCTCTACCCTGAGGACGGTCGGGCTGGGAAACGACGCCGATTATCGGGTATTGTTGCTCATGCAGTATCTGCAAAGATGGAAGCGCGAAATGCGGGCGTGCCCATAAAAAGAATGCGTGGCTTGGCCATGGGAAAATGTCCTTTCTTTTTTTTCTATAAAAACATATATGGAAGAAAGAAAAATGTGTCAAGGATTACGTCCTTTCTGTCATTCCGAACGTATGTGAGGAATCTTAAAGATTTCTCCCTACAGTCGAAATGACATAGAAACTAATTATTACACAATCTTCTAGCACGTAATAACAAAATAAGGTTAAGAACATTTTTGCACGAACCACAAATAAATTTTTCAATTTGCCGCGGGATTTCCGGCTTTTTATTGCGGCCACATTTGTTTTTGGATTCTCGCAGAGCATTGTTGATTCCACTTTCAATAATTTTTTAAATGAAACTTTTTTAATCAGCAATCTTCAGCGTGGACTTTTGGAATTTCCCCGGGAGTTGCCGGGTCTGCTGGTTATCTTTGTTTCCGCGATATTATTCTTTCTGTGTTCCAGAAGGCAGGCGGCTTTGGCCAACATCCTGTGTGCTATCGGGATATTGTTTATTGGATTTTATTCGCCCACCTTTTCCATAATGCTTATCTGGCTCTTCATATTCAGTGCCGGACAGCATTTGTTCATTCCCATGAATCAGAGCATTGGAATGGAGTTGTCCACGGAAGGAAAAACCGGCAAAAGGCTGGGGCAGTTCAGCGCCGTAGCTAATGTTGCCATGATCATCGGCAGTTTTGCTGTATTCATCGGTTTTAAATTTTTCAATCTTAATTTTAAGAAATCATACATTGTGGCTTTTCTGGGATTTCTCACGGTGGCAACGCTGATATTCCTGATGAAAAAGGACGAGCCTGTTTCGGCCAGGACGAAGTTCCAACTCCGCAAGGAATACAAACTGTTTTACTGGTTAAATATTCTTTACGGTACACGCAAACAGATATTTCTTACCTTCGCTCCCTGGGTGCTGGTTACTGTTTTCAAGCAAAAGACGCAGGTCTTGGCAACTCTTCTGGCTGTGGGCGGCGTGATCGGAATATTTTTCAAACCTATGCTGGGAAAGGCAATTGATAAACTGGGGGAAAGATTCATTCTCACATCGGAGGCGGTAATGCTTGTATTCGTCTGCATCGGCTATGGTTTTGCCAGGGAAATATTTACAGAGACTGCGGCATTATTTATTGTTTTTATTTGTTATATCGTTGATCAACTGCTTTTATCCGTTAGTATGGCGCGGGCCACTTACCTCCAGAAAATAGCGGTCAAGCCCGAAGATGTCACGCAGACGCTGACGATGGGCGTAAGCATTGATCACATCTTTTCAATTGGTATCGCCGTCTCCGGCGGTTTTATCTGGCTTAAATTGGGGTATCAATATGTCTTTCTGCTGGCCGCGGTCATCGCCGTGATTAATTTCTTTTCCGCGTTGCAAATTAAAACAAATGGACGAAATACTCCAGCGAGATGAAATTGTCTCGGTTGATAATTTTTAGAAAAATATTGACATGCTATAAATGAGTGTGTTTTCATCATCGTAATTCTTTTGAAATCTTCACATACAATTATCATTTTATCATTCAAGGAGGTACGGTATGCCGTCATTTACAGAGTATGATCAATTCGATGGTCTTGGATTGGCTCAACTGATTCGAGACGCCAAAATCAGCGCAAAAGAAGTTTGTGAAGAAGCCATCCGTCGCGCCAAGGCGTTGAATCCGAAGATCAACGCGATCATTCTGCCATTGTATGATATGGCGCGGGAAACCGCCAAGGGACACATGCCCGATGCGCCCTTCATGGGTGTTCCTTTCCTCTTGAAGGACGCGCACCATGCCTTGAAGGGTGTCGCCATGAGCAGCGGCTGCATGGCCTTGAAAAATTATATTCCCGATTACGATGCCGAAATCGTAAAACGCTTCAAGAGCGCCGGTGTGAATATTCTCGGCAAAACAAATACCCCTGAATTCAAGCTTGCTGCTGTTACTGAACCTAAAGCTTTCGGCCCGACACGCAATCCCTGGAATCCCGACTATACACCGGGCGGTTCCAGCGGAGGATCATCCGCTGCCGTTGCCGCCCGCATCGTACCCATCGCCTCGGCTACGGATGAAGGCGGATCAATCCGTATTCCCGCATCTTGTTGCGGTCTGTTCGGTCTTAAACCCAGCAGAGGGCGCAATCCTGTCGGCCCGGACTTTGATGAAGAATGGGATGGAATGTCTCACAGCCATGTCATAACAAGAACCGTCCGCGATTCCGCTGCCATGCTGGATGCTGTCTGTGGTCCTGAAAATGGTTCTCCCTACGGCATAGCTGCGCAAGTCAGGCCTTTCCTTGAAGAACTGGGTTTAGAACCCGGACATTTGCGTATAGGTTTTCATACACGATCCGCATTCGGAAGAAACGTTCATCCGGAATGTGTCAAGGCGGTTCAACAGGCATGTAAATTGCTTGAAGGGCTGGGACATGTTGTCGAAGAAATTCAGCCCGGCTATCAGGAAGAAGATGTGACCCTGAACTGGACCATCATCATGCTTGGGAATACAGCCGCGCTTGTTGATAAACTGGTTATTGCGTATGGCGATTCCAAAATCAGGCAGAATCTGGAATTGTCGAACTACGCCTTGTATAAGATAGGGCGGAGTCTCAAAGCCCTGGACTTTGTCAAAGCCAAACGCAAGTGGCGTCAATTCGGAGTAACCATGGCACAGACCATGAATAAATATGACCTGATACTTTCGCCAACCTTAGGAGAGCCGCCGGTCCTTGTTGGCTCTCAGAAACCGGCCAAGGCGGATCAGTCCGCCATGAAGTTCGTCAGTTCGTTGGCGGGAAAAATCATTTTGAGCAATCAAAAGCTGACGTTATCAATTTTGGGAGAGCTTATGCTAAAGACGATGAGAGGACAAATGCCTTTTACCATGATTGCGAACCTCACCGGTCAGCCCGCCATGTCCGTGCCCTTATACTGGACTGAGCAAGGCCTTCCTTGCGGCGTCCAATTCATCGGCCGCTTTGGCGACGAAGCAACATTGCTGCGGCTTGCCGGCCAGTTGGAAAAGGCGCAACCATGGATTGGGCGGAAACCTGATCTGATAAAATAAGCGCGGTCAGATTAGGCGGCTGAATCTCCCGGCTTCAGCCGGAGAGGGTTCCGCCTCAAATTTCTTCCGTTGACACGGAATGCACCTTTCCTTATACTTCCAATCACTAAAACATTTGGGAGAAGAAACTATGGCAATCAACATAAAAACCGAAGAGCACATTATGCTCATTGAAATCGACCGGCCTAAAAAATACAATGCCTTGACGCGCGAGATGTACACGCAGATGGCGCAGGCCTATTACAAACTTGATCAAGACGACAATCTATGGGTAGGTGTTGTTTACGCCAACGGCCCGCATTTTACATCGGGGCTGGAGTTGACAGACTGGTCGGATGCATTCAGCAACGCCGTAGGCTTCCCTCTGGGCGGCGAAAATGAAATTGATCCATTTTATATGATGAATGAGACGCGCTGCCGCAAGCCGATCATTTTTGCCGTGCAGGGATATTGCTTTACCTGGGGAGTGGAAACGATGCTCAACGCGGATATCCGTGTGGCGGCATCCGATACGCGTTTCGGACAACTGGAAGTTCTTCGCGGATTTTTCCCGTGCGGAGGCGGTACATTCAGATTAGCCAGAGATATCGGCTGGTCCAATGCGATGCGTTATCTTTTAACCGGAGATCAGTGGAGCGCCGAGGAAGCTTATCGCATGGGTTTGGTGCAGTATGTAACCGAGCCGGGGAAACAACTGGAAAAGGCGATGGAACTGGCGCGTAAAGTTGCAAGCGCCGCGCCGCTGGGCGTGCGCAACATTTTGCAAAACGGCCGTCTGGCGGAAAAAGATGGTGAACTGGCCGCGAAAAAGACAATTCATCAGGATGTGGCCAAAGTCATGAAAAGCGAGGATATGAAGGAAGGCTTGCAATCTTTCATTGAACGCCGCAAGGCGGTATTTAAAGGTAAATAACGGGAAGAGAAATTGTCATTGAAGGAAAAGAACAATGGAATGCAAAAAAGAAACAAATCTCGATAAATGTAACTGCACTTATAAACCATGCAGCAGGAAAGGCGTATGTTGCGACTGCCTCACCTATCATCTGAAGAAAAGAGATCTGCCCGCGTGCTGTTTCCCGAAAGATGCGGAAAAAACATATAACAGATCATTTGAATATTTTGCGGAATTAGTGTCAAAAAAACGGATATAGAAAAATAAGCTTAGCCCAGTGGTCTTTGTGCCTTTAACTCTAAAATATGTACGGGGAGACAAAATATGCCTAACAAAGTTATTTTTCTACGCATCAGCTATTGGTTTGGGGCAGTTCTCGATGGGTTAATGGTTATTCCGATGTTGTGCCCTCGAATCGGCGGCATCATGTTTGGAATGGATAATTTTAATCCGGGGAATGATTATAAATACGCGATGATGATTGGCGCTTCGTTAATGCTTGGCTGGACTGTTTTGCTTATTTGGGCGGATAGAAAACCTGTTGAGCGAAAAGGAGTCATCATGATCACGGTGATTCCTGTTCTTATCGGATTGATATTGGCCGGAGCGTTCGCTGTTTCTGCCGGAATGATCAAGATTGAAAAGATGATTCCGACTTGGATAATTCAATCAATCCTGCTGATCTTGTTCTGTTACAGCTACTATGTGAATTCGAAGGAAAACAAATGACTTCGTCTTATAGAAAACAACGCGGTGTTTACAATATTAGCATAGATCCATATAAACATGTTAAGGCAAAGAATAGGGAGCTGTAAAAATGATAAAGTTGGTTTGGGATACCTCTGCAATTATAAACATCAAGGAACCGAATTCAGAAGGCTATTCACCAAGTCATAGTCTATATAAAGATTTTTCTGACGGATGGCTTTCTGGTCCATATCAAAATATTTTCCCATCGCTGGCAGTATTTGAGGTTTGCGCCACTGTCTCGCGAATGCATCGCAACGGTAGGCGAATCTTGAGAGAGTTTTACATAATGGATGAGAATTCAATGCTGTATGACGTTGATCAAGACCTCGTTTCAAAAAGCTACGATCTTCTTGCCAAACCCGGCTTCGACCAACTGCGTGGGGCAGACTTGGTTTTTGCATGTATTGCTTATATCGAGGAGGCTTATCTAGTTACAAAGGATAAGGCGTTTGAAAAAACCGTGGCACAATACATTCGCATCATCGACTTAAATGATAGTCTTGATTCACCGAAATACCGAGAGTTATTTGCACCGAAGCCTTAACAAATAAATACGGCCGATCGCTAAGCTCCGGCTTAGCTTTTCGTTAGAGTAAAGAAGGATTTGTTTTCTTATGAAAGTATCTAAAGCGTTGGCTACAATTTTATTCTTGTTTGCACCTACGCGGTTTAATAAGGCCGCCGTGCAATATCATGAACAATACGTTGAGGAAATGAAGAAACGCTATGGAGGTGTACCGACACCGTTTGATCGCCACGAGTCATCAAGAAACAATCAAACGGTGTAATACTTTTACGTGCGTCTTTATGCAGATCGCTTGTTTATGTTTTCTTGTTTCTAGTAGCTGCTGTAATCTCAACATTTATGGCAATAAAAATTTTCGGTGCAATCTCACCTGTCTTCTCGATAGTGTTGCAAATGTTGGGCGTCTTCATGCTTCTTGGTGCTACTCTTTGGCAAATTGGAGAGGCCGCATCGATGTCTGGTCAGTGGCTTGCTGAAATAATACACGATTTTCTTTTTCGGTTGTTGTATGGTTTTGGCACTTACTTAATAGGCTTCGCTATTTGTTGGGAGGGTTTTACAAAGCTAAATATACTCTAACAATTCAATTCGGCCGATCGCTGCGCTCCGGCTGATTTTGTTGTTGTGCTGAACGAACAGAATAATAATCAAAAATGTATACTACGATGAGGAGGTTTACTGTGAAACAAAGAAGACAGCGATTAGTTGGAAAATTACATTTCGTTTTAGTTTGTCTTATTGCCAGTTTTGTATGTATCCATTTTCTTGATTTATGTGTTTATGCGGGCGAAAAGGAAAAAGAAACCGCATTATCTTCAAATGATCTGGTCTTTCTTTCTGCCAGTGAGCTGGCAGAAAAGATCAAGTCACATCAGGTCACATCCCTTGAGGCCGTTAATGCTTACTTCGATCATATTAAAAAGTATAACCGTACCTTAAATGCCATTGTCACCCTTGATCAAGATGCGGCAATACGAAGGGCTAAGGAGGCTGATGCGGCCCTTGCCAGAGGTGAGCTATGGGGTCCTCTTCATGGAGTGCCGATAACTATCAAGGATAACATTGCCACTCTTGGGCTTAAGACCACAAACAGCTATCCACTCACTGAAAATTATGTCCCTGATTTTGATGCAACTGTTGTTGCGCGTTTGCGTAAGGCTGGGGCTATCATCCTGGGAAAGACAAACCTTCCTTTACTTGCGATGGATACTCAGACCAATAGTCCTATCTTCGGGATTACGAATAATCCCTGGGACATATCAAGAACTCCGGGGGGGAGTACCGGAGGCGGGGCTGCCGCGGTGGCTGCAGGACTGACCTCTCTGGAAATCGGTAATGATCTTGGCGGATCAATCCGTATTCCTTCCCATTTCTGCGGTATATACGGCCTGAAGCCGACAGAGTACCTTGTTCCTGTTACCGGTATCACACCTGGTATGCCAAAGGGTGAGTATCGATCGATCCGTCATCAGGTTTCAGTAGGACCTCTTGCCCGTTCTATCGATGATCTGAAGCTGTGCCTTACTATCATTGCAGGGCCTGATGGAACAGATGTGGATGTACCGTACATCCCTTTAAGCGAACCGCGAAAAAAAGATCTGAAAGACCTTCGCATTGCGTGGACAGATGATTTCGGGGGTGTGCCTGTCACAGAAGAAACAAAAGTTGCATTGAAGCAGTTCGCAGACAAGTTATCTCAAGCAGGATGCAAAGTTGAAAAGATCAACCCGATTGATTTTGATTTTATGTTGGCATGGCAAACGTGGGGTAAGATTCTTGACATGGAATTGGGTATCTATACACCATCCTATGCCCGTTTTTTCCAATACACTTTAGGATGGCCTTATAGAAAAGACAACCCTATGATACAGATGGTTTATCCCATGTCATATGAAAAATATTTAATAGAACTTACGGAAAGGGAAAAATGTATTTCAACAATGGAGCGCTTCTTATCGGGATATGATGTTTTTCTATGTCCTGTTCATACGACTGTTGCTTATAAACATATCACTCCCGACAGATATTTTGGCCTTTTTCCTCTCTATAACCATGCTTTTCTGGTTGATGATAAATCACTCAAGTACGAGTTTGCAAATATGGCATATACTTCCATATTCAATCTCACAGGCAACCCGGTGGTTGTAATGCCTGTGGGATATACAAAAGAAGGCCTGCCAATAGGTGTTCAGGTTGTGGGACAAAGGTGGCATGATATGGAGCTTCTCAGTGTTTCAGGACAACTCGATAAGATTGCCAACGCATACAAACATCCACCGGGATTTTAAATATTCCGGTTGAATGTATGAAGCATCGGGAGATAAGGTTAGTACGATATTCATAAAATAAAGGAACATTATTAGATATGCGGGGTATTTATCTAATCTCAGCATTTATACTGGCAATGTTTATTGCGAGTTGTGCAACTACTTCAACAAAGATTTACCCGATGTCCGAAAAAACGGTAATATGCAGTAGAAATAGTAAAACTTTTGGATATACAGCCGTTTTGCCGGAAGCGGCATGGAGAGAGGACCAGAAAGAACCTGCTAAAAGAGAATTGATGGCGTTGGAAGAAATAAGAAAAGCATTTGATAATTTTCCATGCGGCAATCTTTCTGCACCCGGTGGCGTTAGAGGATTTACCAAATGGTCAAGAAAACCTGAAGCTGAATTGCTAAAAGATTTTTCCTATGAAGGCGTTGATACGATTATCCTGTTACGTATGGAAGAATTAACTCCAAGGTTATATTTTACATTTTCATTGCCTGTTCTTTGGGGTGGTTCGAATGAGGCCGATTTTCGTATCAGGATGCTTTCTGTAAAAACCGGCGAAGTTCTTGTTGATATGCGAGTGCTGAGAAGCACAGGCGGTCCTTTCAATATCAGGCCGGCGGAATGGGCAAGAGATGAACTTCGGGCTGCTTTACATAATATTATATGGGAAGAACCGGGCAAATAGTGACTGCATTATTTGAATCAGTATCATGAGCATAATAAACCAATCCAGCCGGCCCTGCGCTCCGGCTGATTTATACCTTATGTGTCAGTACAAAATAATTAAGGAGCAATTATGAATCTAAAATCCCGAAACATCATTGCAGTAATACTCATTGGCATTTGGGTGAATGCATCCGAGTTTTTTAGAAATGAGATTCTTCTGAAAAAATATTGGATAGATCATTATCGGTCACTCGGAATGACGTTTCCTTCTGAACCGCTCAATGGAATGATTTGGGTTGCATGGGGATTTTTATTCGCCATCGCAATTTATATAATTTCCAGAAAATTCAATCTCATACAAACAACACTGGTCAGTTGGTTTATAGCGTTTGTTTTGATGTGGTTTGTTACCTGGAATTTAAATGTATTGCCTGGCGCTATTCTTATTTATGCTGTTCCACTCAGCTTGCTGGAAGCCTTTATAGGTTCTTATATTTGTAGAAAGATGTCTTCACACGGATAAAGACACAACAAGGCAAACGCACTGGGGTGGCAAAAAATTCCGTTCGTTCCTCTTTCTGCTTTTTACCGCCAGTGATGCTTAAAGTTAGGTGAACAGGGAATTCGGATGAAAGAAGCAATCAATAAGCAAAATCTTAAAGAAGAGTTTTATACATCCGAGAAGTGTTACATTACTGAATTGTCCAACACGCTCGACGATCCGGATATTTCAATAGCAAGGGCGAGAGTAGAGCCCGGAGTTACAACCAACTGGCATCGCCTTAAAGGAACTTACGAGCGCTATTTCATTATCAGTGGCATAGGGCTTGTAGAGGTTGGAAAACAGCAGCAGCAGGAAGTATCCGTTGGTGACATCGTACTTATTCCGCCGATGTGCCGCCAACGCATTACCAATATCGGCAAAGATGATTTGATTTTTCTGGCCATTTGCTCGCCTCGTTTTACCGAAGATGTTTATGAAGACATTAATGATGCCGCGACTTGATGGCGGCATAAAATATTGCGGCCACCTCATATTTTGTGACCAAATTTTCTTGACATACAAGACCTGACTTGCTATCGTTAAGCATGCAAAAGAAATATCTTATTAAAATAATTGGTATAACTTCGCTCGTTTTGATGCTTATTAGTTTCGTTGCGTGCTCAAAGAAACCGACTCAAGAAGAGTGCAAGGCAGGCATCACGCGCTTGATGGAGATACAGATAGATACTCTTGATGCACCCGGGAGCACCACATCCTCGCTCATGCGCAAGGATATGACGGAAGATCAGATAAAACAAAACACTGATTTTCTCAAGGCGCAAATCCCCTCGCAGTTAACGCCCAAAGTCATTGAGCAATGCGTTGACCGAGTGAAGCGGGAAGATCTTAAGTGCGCAGTGACGGCAAGTACGCAAGATGAGCTAGTGCAGAAGTGTCATTTGAAAGTCGGTTCCGGACCCAAAGGGGCCACACTGGGCTTTGAATTGCATTGACCGAGTGAAGCGGGATGATCTTCAATGCACAATGATACACACAAGATGATCTGGTGTGGAAGTGTCATTTATTTACATAAAATTTTCCGGATCAACATCCGCCGTAATCTTCACCGTATTATTTGCGCCTCTTTGTAAAAGTTCCCGTGCGATTTGATGCAGGACATTTAAATCCTGTCCTTTGATCAGCATCTGCCAGCGGAAGCGTCCTCTGATTTTTGCCAGCGGCGATTCCGCCGGGCCGATTATTTCCGCAAGATTTCCGTGCCGCGCGCTCAGTTTTTTAGCCAGCTTGCCCAGAATGTGCGCCTGTTCAATCAAGGCATCTTTCTTTATCGAAGATAAACGTAAATTGATAATCCGGCCAAACGGAGGGTATTGCAGAGCCTGACGAAAATCAATTTCTTCCTTGTAAAATGATTTGTAGTCATGATTTTGGGCATGTCTTAAGGCATAATGATCGGGATTAAAAGTCTGGATAATTACTTTGCCAGGATTTTCTCCACGGCCGCCGCGTCCGGCAACCTGAGTTATCAGTTGAAAAGTTCTTTCCGCGGCTCGAAAGTCCGGCATATTAAGGGCCGTGTCGGCCGAGATAACGCCGACCAGTGTTATGAAAGGGAAGTCATGACCTTTGGTGATCATTTGCGTGCCGATAAGAATGTCAATTTTTCTTTGTTCCAGCGCCTGAAGAATTTTTTCCTGAGTTCCCTTCCGGGAAGTGGTGTCGGAATCCATTCTTTGAATGCGAGCGTCCGGGAAAATCTTTTCAATTTCCTTTTCCAGTTTCTGTGTGCCGACTCCGTAACTTAAAATGCGGCTGCCCTTGCAGGAAGGGCATAGCGGTAATGATTTTATCGTGTAGTCGCAATAATGACATTTGACCACGCCTTCCGCGAGATGGTTTTTAAGGGAAACGGCGCAATTGGGACAGCGGAAGTTATAGCCGCAGTCGGCGCAGACGAGAAAGGTATCAAAGCCCCGTTTATTTAGAAAAAGCAAAACCTGCTCTTTTTGGGCAAGCGTCTCTTTTATGCAGGTAATCAGGGCGTCGGAAAGAATGGGAACTTTTCCCGACTTTTCCTGCTGCGCTTTCATGTCAATGATTTCGACCACGGGCATGGGTCTGTCATCCACGCGCTGTGATAATTCCAGATGACGGTATTTTTTTGTCTGCGCGTTAAAGAAAGTGCGGACGCTGGGTGTGGCGGAACCTGTGATGACAACCGCGGAAGCCATCTTTGCCTTTAAAACAGCAAGGTCGCGGGCATGGTAGCAGAGGCGTTCATTCTGCTTGTAGGAGGTATCATGCTCTTCATCGACAATGATTAATTTTAAGTTCGGCAGGGGAGCGAAAAGGGCGGAACGGGTGCCGATTACCAGATTAATCCGACCGCGTTTGATTTGCCGCCACTGGTCGTAGCGGACTGATTCTGTAATTCCGCTGTGAAGAACGGCGATTTTCTTTTCATCGAATCTTCCGGCAATGCGGGAGATCAGTTGCGGCGTCAAGGCTATTTCCGGCACAAGGTAAACTGCGGAGCCGTCATTTTTCAAAACCTTTTCGATGGCTTTTAAATAGATTTCCGTTTTTCCGCTGCCTGTAACCCCATGAAGCAGAATCGGAGTAAAAACATTTTTTCCCAGATGGCAGGAAATTTCTTCCAGCGCGTGATTCTGCTGATCATTAAGAATAATCCGGCTATCGCTTCGGCCAATTGTTGAATTGAAGGAGGCCGTGCGCGTCTTTTCTTTATCAGCAAAGATGACAATTCCTTTATCGCGCAGTCTTTTGATAACCGCGCCGGAGATGTTGGATTCATCAATCAAATCATTTAAGGATATTGACCCTCTGGTTTGAATAAAGCCGATGAGTTTTTCCTGCTTATCCGTTAATTTTGTTTCGGCAATTTTGCTTTCATTAAGGGTAACAATTATTTCGTTGTGCGGAGAAAGTTGTTTGTTTTGTTTTTCTTCAATTTGCAGAAGACCGGCTGAATGCAATTTCCGCACTGCTGAAGAAACATTTTTAAATCCGATGACTTTAGTTATATTGTTTAAAGCTATGCCTTGAGGATACTGTTGTAAAAATGACAGCAGTTTTTCCTGCGTGGAGGGAAGGTGAATCTTTGTTGTCCGGGGTAACGGGGTGATCCAGAGGAAATCTTTTTTTTCAGAACCGAAAGGAATAAGTTCTGCCAATGTCTTGCCCAGCGGATACATAAAATAATTGGCAATCCATTGGTAAAAATCAAGATCGTTTAAACCGAACAGCGGCTCGTCATCGAGTATCTCGGCAATAGATTTTATATTTTTCAGATCGCAGGATGAAATTATTTTGATGATAAAACCGGTTCGTTTTTTACGGCCGAAGGGGACAAAGACGCGTTTGCCGATTTCGACTTCCTGTTGCAAATTTGCCGGAACTTCATAAGTGAAGAATTTATCCGACGGAATGTTGAGAGCGACATTTACAAACATGTATTTTACCATCTCTAACTAAAAGCGCTATCTTTGTTGGCTTCGTCGTCAGCTTCCTCAACGTATGTTCATATACGCCTGCGGAGCCTCCTCCTTGCCGCCTCGATATCATCTTTGATTTAGAGATGGTATTATCATCTTTGATTAAAAAATGGAATTATTTAGCGGAAGGTGAATTCTAAAACAAAAAACGCCCCAAGTCCGGGGCGTTTTCAATAAATATTTTGTGTATAAGTTTATTCGCCTTTCAGCTTTTCCATTTTTTCCTGTTTTGTTTTGCAGTCAATGCAAAGGGTGGTAACAGGCCTGGCCATCAATCTTTTTTCGGAGATCGGTCCGCCGCAAACATCACAAATGCCAAAAACGCCGTCTTCTATCCGTTTGATAGCTTCCTGCATTTTCATAATCAGCTTGCGTTCTCTGTCCCTGATGCGTAATTCAAAATTACGGTCGGCTTCCAGAGAAGCTCTGTCGTTGGGATCAGGATAGTTTTCTTTGCCATTGGTCATTTCGGAAACAGTTTTACCCGCTTCGCTTAACAACTCATTTATTTTTTGAGTTAGCAAAGCTTTGTATGTTTCCATTTTTTCCGGTTTTAAAGTCGTCTGTTTTTCCAAGATT
Source organism: uncultured delta proteobacterium (assembly GCA_963710575.1). Lineage (GTDB taxonomy): Bacteria > Desulfobacterota > Syntrophia > Syntrophales > Smithellaceae > Smithella. The sequence goes on from CAVQAL010000011.1 coordinate 260,451, forward strand.
ACTTCTCCTTGCATAAAAAACTTAACTTAAACTACTACCTAATGAAAATTTATTTGTAAAGGAAAAAATTTATATCCATAATATTTTAAAGTCACATTCTTCCGGCACGGAAGAATCAATGTAAAATCATAAATAATATTCAATGATTAGAACAATACAGTTTTTTTATCTTTTCCACGATGTTTGTTGTGGATTTTCCTTCCACTTCAGGGATTATTGCCACCCGGCCTCCCCATTTCTTTATTTCCTTCCGTCCGACGATCTTTTCTTCCGCCCAGTCGCCTCCCTTGATAAGAATGTCCGGCTTCAGGTAATTAATTAGTTCCAGCGGCGTTGATTCTTTAAATATAGTCACAAAATCAATAAATTCAAGCGCGGCAAGAATTTCCGCTCTTTCTTTTTCGGGCATTAGCGGCCTTTCTTCTCCTTTTAGTGACCGGACGGAAGAGTCGCTGTTGAGAGCCAGGATCAAAACATCGGCTGTTTTCTTTGCTTCGCGCAAATAACGGACATGGCCAACATGCAAAATGTCAAAACAGCCGTTAGTGAAAGCGATCTTTTTTCCTTTTTGACGCAGTTCTTCCAGTTTATCTTTCAGAGCGTTTCTTTCTAAAATTTTATTCATTCCTACTCCTTATTATATGAGAATTTATAGCAAGTTGCTTTCAAAAATTTAAATATAAATTTATGAAAGCTTACTTGGTATTATACCCGTTAAATCAACCTTTTAATAGCCAATAGCTAATGGGTATAACTTTGAAGAACTCTGGCCAGCGTTAAAACAGTAACTTTTTGCGCTCCAGCCTTGGTCAGGATTTTAGCGCATTCATTGATAGTGGCTCCGGTAGTGTAGACGTCATCAACGAGAATAACATTTTTACCGGCAATTTTTTTCTTGTCGCTGACTTCAAAAGCTCCCTTAATATTTTTATTTCTTTCAGCTTTGTTCAAACCTGTTTGAGTTAAAGTAAATCTATGCCTTTTTAACAGGGAAAAATTAACGGGGATTTGCCATTTTTTTGCAAGAGCCCGCGCCAAAATGAGGGATTGATTAAATCCGCGCTGGCGAAGTCTTTTTATGTGCAGGGGTACAGGTATGATTAAAGAATGTCCGGTAAAGTCGACATCCGGAAAAGAAAAATCGGCCATGAAGGAAGCAAGCCGGGCGCCGACGGATATATTGTTTCCATATTTGAACTGATGAATTGTATTGAGAATAATGGTTTCGTAACTGACGACAGCGCGGGCACAGGAAAAATAAGTTTTATTTCCCATACAATTTCCGCATAAATGGCTTGCGGCCGGACTGTCGGAAAAAGTTGTGCCGCAAACAGGACAAAGACTGCCGGTTATGAATTTAATTTTTTCCAAACAGACAGGACAAAACAATTGCCTGCGGTGCGGATGCAATATCTCAGCGCAGCCCAGACACCGGGGAGGGAAAATAATATCGCTGGCATCATTTAAAGCTTCAATTATCACGACATTTCCTTGGTTAACCGCTTTATTTCCGTGGCATTTTCGTCCATATTCATACGGGGGGCATCCCACAGATTTTCTATATCGTAAAAAGCACGGAGAGATTCCAGAAAAACGGAAATTACCACATCATCATAATCAAGCAAAATCCACTGGCCATTGGCTTCGCCTTCAATGCCCAGGGGTATTATTTTCGCGTTTTTTAAAAATTCCCGAATTCCTGCGGAAATGGCCTGAACCTGCCTTTCGGATGTACCGCTACAAATAATCATGTAATCCGTAAAGGCGGAAATTTTTTTTAAATTTAAAACAACAACATCTTTTGCTTTTCTCTGTAAAGTCGAGTTGATGCACAAAAGAAGACGCTCTCTGGTTTCATTTTTTTTCGCCGGCAAAAAGACCTCCTGTTAAATTTTGAATTTTATATTATATGCCACAAATAATGAAAGTTGACAATGTTGCATTTAATATCCGTTATTCCAATTGTGAAAAAAGAATAGCTATGATAAATCAAATTTCCCTGTCCAAGTTGATAAGATAATATAATAAGGATTTAGTTATGCAGGATATTATAAGCAAGGTTCATGCGCATATGCCTTATCATCTTCTGCCTAAATATCTGGAGATGGTTTTGCAGCGTAAGTTAAATCTAGAAATATATTTCAGCCATTATGCTTTGCAGAATTTAGATAAAGCAAAATGCAGGGAAACGGCTGAACTTTTGGCGAATGCCGGTTTAAAAATAACTTTTCATGCCCCTTTTATGGATTTACGTCCGGGAGCGCTGGATGATAAGATCCGGCAGGCAAGCCTTGACCGTATTAAAGAGGTATTCGATTTAGCGCCTTATTTTCATCCCTTAAAAGTCGTCTGCCATCCGTCGTTTGATGAGCGGTATTATGTTGATTGTGATGATTTGTGGCTGGAGAGCAGTATTAAGACATGGATGGAGTTGATCGCGTTGGCCAGAGACGCCAAAACAATTATTGCCTTGGAAAATGTTTATGAAAAAAATCCGCATATTTTGCGCCGTCTCTTCGACGCTCTATCTTCGGATAATATTTGTTTTTGTTTTGATATGGGACATTTTAACGTATTTTCTTTCACACCGCTGAATATCTGGATGCAGGAGTTGGGAAAATATTTAGGACATCTGCATTTGCATGATAACCGGGGAAAAGCGGATGAGCATCTTCCTATAGGATGCGGCACGTTTCCTTTTGCTGAGCTTTTTGAAACTATCCGGACAATCGGAGCGAAGCCTTCGATGACCTTGGAGGCTCACAATCCGGATAATCTTTGGCAGTCGCTGAATAATATTAAAAGTATGAATCTTTTAGATTTCTAAGATAAGATGAGTCAAGTATTAATCAGGGGAATACATTGTTAAAGTATATCGGGAAAAGAATATTGTTTATGATTCCGCTTTTACTGGGAATTACGATCATTTGTTTTTTCGTTATGCATCTGGCTCCCGGTTCTCCCACCGATTTGCAGACCCAGATGAATCCGAAAGCTTCCGCGCAGATGAAAGAACGCCTCCAGACTTTGTATGAACTCGATAAGCCGATTCATGTGCAATATTGGTCATGGCTGAAAAAGATCAGTCATGGAAATCTGGGCATTTCATTTTCGTCTGACCATCGGCCTGTTACCGCCAAAATTATGGAACGCCTGCCCATTACCATCATGATAGAATTTTTATCTCTTTTAATTATCATTGCTATTGCCATACCTCTGGGAGTGCTTTCCGCTGTCCATCAGAATTCGCTCTTCGATAAGATCGCCGGAGTCTTTGTCTTTATTGGTTTTGCTATTCCCACTTTTTGGCTGGCTTTATTGTTGATGATATTTTTCGGCATTAATCTGGGATGGCTGCCCATCTCCGGGTTACGTTCTTTGAATTATGAATACCTTACCCCTTGGGCACAGTTAGTTGATTTGGCCAAACATTTAATTTTACCTTTGTTCATTTCTTCTTTTGGAGGATTGGCAGGCCTTTCCCGTTACATGCGCGCAAACATGCTGGAAGTTATCAGGCAGGATTACATTATGACCGCCCGCGCCAAGGGATTGAGCGAAAGGGATGTCATTTACAAACATGCACTACGCAATGCGCTTTTACCGGCCATAACAATTTTAGGGCTTTCCATCCCCGGTCTTATCGGTGGAAGTGTCATCTTCGAAACAATTTTCGCTATTCCGGGAATGGGACAGCTTTTTTATATGGCAGTTATGGCGAGGGATTACCCGACGGTCATGGGCATTTTGCTCATTGGAGCGATTTTAACACTTTTGGGCAATTTAATTGCCGATGTGTCGTATGCGCTTGCGGACCCACGCATCCGAATTTCTTGACGGTGAAAATTGTGAAATGACCTGGCATGCGCCGGGCAGACAGTTTGGTAAGTTTTTCGTAGAACTATAGATACTTCAGGGATATAACTTTTTCAAGGTAATATAGTTATGGGTTTCTGGGAAACATTTTATAAAAATAAATTGATGGTTGCCGGCAGCGGACTTGTTTTACTGCTTTTAATTATTTCGCTTCTGGCGCCCTGGCTGGCTCCTTTTGATCCCGGTAAAATAGATTTGACCAATGTGCTGGCATCACCATCCATGAACCATTTATTTGGAACGGATCAACTGGGACGTGATGTGCTCTCCCGGATGATCTGGGGCGCGAGGATTTCTTTGAAGGTTGGTTTTGTAGCGACAGGTGTTGCTATTATTATAGGAACGATTCTTGGAGCTGTGGCAGGCTATTATGGAGGCTGGGTTGATTCGGTGATAATGCGGTTTGTGGATATTATGCTTTGTTTCCCCACCTTTTTTTTGATTCTGGCTGTAATCGCTTTTCTGGAACCTTCCATCTGGAATATTATGATCATCATCGGTTTGACCGGTTGGATGGGTGTAACAAGGCTGGTACGGGCTGATTTCATTTCATTGAGGGAAAGGGACTTTGTTCAGGCCGCAAGAGCAATCGGAGCCGGCGATATGCGGATTATTTTTTTACATATCCTCCCCAACGCTATGGCCTCTATTTTAGTCGCGGCGACACTGGGAATTGCCGGAGCGATACTTACCGAATCGGCCTTGAGTTTTTTAGGAATCGGTGTGCAGCCGCCCACGCCCAGTTGGGGCAATATTTTGACTGCGGGCAAGGACAATATCGATATTGCCTGGTGGCTTTCTCTCTACCCGGGGCTGGCTATATTGATTACGGTTGTCGGTTATAATCTGCTGGGAGAGGGAATAAGGGATTCGCTCGATCCGCGCCTGAAAAAATGATATCTCCCGCGTCTATTCTCCTATTCAACTGCATTGCTGACTAAATTTCTCTTTCTGGTAATCATCTAAAGTGCTGTTTTTCCCAAGTTAAGAGAATCAGGGACTTAATTGTTCAGACTTGATTAAATTGCAAAAATGTAATAGTAGTCGGCTCGTTCAATTCATGTAAGGAGAAAAGATTAACATGTCCAAAAAAGTTAATGAAGAACTACTTGCCTTAGATAAACGCATTCTTTCGCGCAAGGTCTCACACGGTGAGGTTTCCGAAAAAGATTTACAAAGCTTTCTTAAAACACTTCCTGACGTTGCGGAAAATGCCGAGGAAGTTAGTCTGACTGAAAACGAAAAATAGTTTATTATGCTTATTGATTCCCACGCCCATCTGGAAATGAAAGAGTTCGATTCCGACCGTGAGGAAGTGATCAAACGGGCCGGAGAAGCGGGAGTCGATTTTATTGTAACTGTGGGAACAAGTTTAGCGCTAAGCCGCAAAGCTGTTGCCCTTGCCCAGAAGTATCAAAATATTTACGCGACAATCGGTATCCATCCCCATGATGCAGCAAAAGCAGATAAAAAGACATTCGAATCTCTTAAAGAACTCTCGCAGAGTCAAAAAATTGTTGCCTATGGCGAAATCGGATTGGATTTTTTCCGCAATATTTCATCCCGGGAAAAACAAATAGAAGTGTTTAGCCTGCAACTGGAATTAGCGCAGGAGCTTAATCTGCCCGTGATTATCCATGATCGCGAAGCTCATGAACAGACGCTGAAAATGGTTAAGGCTTCCAGTGTGCGCCGGGGAGTATTTCACTGTTTTTCCGGCGATTATGCCATGGCTAAACAATGCATGGACCTTGGCTTTTGCATTTCCATCCCCGGTGTGGTAACATTTGATAAGGCCAAAACAATTCAAGATGTAGCCGGACGCGTGCCCCTTTCTTCTTTATTGCTGGAGACGGACGCGCCTTATCTTACGCCCGTTCCGCATCGCGGCAAAAGAAACGAGCCTTCTTTTATTATCCATACGGCAAAAAAAGTGGCGGAAATCAAAAATGTTAGTTGGGAAGAAGTGGCTCAGGTGACTGCTGGCAATACAATAAACCTTTTTGGTATCAATACTAATTAGCTATCTGATATTTAGAGGTTGGTTTACGGGGCATAATACCAAGTAAGCTTTCAAAAATTCATATTTTAATTTTTGAAAGCAACTTGGTATAAAGCTTCCTACGGCAAATAATCGGATATTCTCCGGTGTATATTAAGTATAAAAATGATGAAAAATAACTTGAAAGCGGTTGTTCTTCTTAGCGGCGGTATTGATTCCGCCACGACGCTGGCTATCGTTCAAAATATGGGATTTGATATTTACGCGTTGAGCTTTCGCTATGGTCAGCGGCATGTTGTGGAACTGGAAGCCGCTGCGCGTGTTGCTCAAAGCGGCAATGTCGCAAAACATCTGGTAGTGGATATCGATTTGCGAAAGATCGGTGGGTCCGCGTTAACGGCGGATATCGATGTTCCCAAAAGTAGAAGTACGAAACAAATGGGAAAGGATATTCCGGTGACTTATGTTCCTGCAAGGAATACCATATTTCTTTCTTATGCTTTGGCCTGGGCGGAAGTGATAGGAGCAAATGATATTTTTATTGGAGTGAATGCCTTGGACTACAGCGGTTATCCCGACTGCCGTCCCGAATACATTGCCGCCTACGAAAAGATGGCTAATTTGGCAACGAAAGCAGGTGTGGAAGGCAGACAGAAATTAAAAATTCACACGCCGCTCATCCAGATGAGTAAAGCACAAATTATCCAAAGGGGCATTGAACTGAAAGTAGATTATAGTCTGACACACAGTTGCTATGATCCGCAGGCCGCAGGCTTTGCCTGCGGTGAATGTGATTCCTGCCTTTTGCGTTTGAAGGGTTTCAGGGATGCCGGTGTAAAAGATCCTATAAAGTATAAAGCATAGAGGATTATTTTTGAGCTATTCCGTCAAGAAAATATTTTATTCCATTCAGGGAGAGGGTTTTTATTCCGGCCGTCCGGCGGTTTTCTGCCGTTTTGCCGGCTGTAATTTATGGTCGGGAAAAGAGGTTGACCGTGAAAAAGCCGTTTGTAAATTCTGTGATACTGATTTTGCCGGCTGCGATGATCCGGAAGGCGGACAATTTCCAATACCTGCGGAGTTAGTTGGAAGAATAGAAATATTATGGCCGAAAGAAAATATAAAATCACCCCGACCGTTTGTTGTCTTTACAGGCGGGGAACCATTGATGCAATTGAATATAGAGTTGATATCGGCATTGCATAAGAAGGGCTGGGAAGTAGCCGTCGAAACCAACGGCACGCTCTTGCCGCCGCCGGGTATCGATTGGATCTGCGTCAGTCCCAAAGCCGGAACAAAGTTATTGCTGAGTTCGGGGCAGGAATTAAAATTGGTATTTCCGCAGCCGGGGGCAGAACCGGAAAAATATGCACTGCTTGATTTTCAGCATTTTTTCCTGCAGCCGATGGATGCACCTGATCGTGAAGTGAATACGCGTCTGGCGCTGGAATATGTTCTGTCCCATCCTCAATGGCGGTTGGGCTTACAGACACATAAAATTTTAGGTATAAAATAGGGAGCATTGAATGGAAATTTTTAAGGTGCTTAAATTTGACGCGGCTCATCGCCTGCCTAATGTCGGGCCGGAGCACAAGTGCTCCCAGTTGCACGGACATTCCTTCAGCATCGAAATCCATATCCAGGGCCCAGTTGATCCGCATTCCGGATGGGTAATTGATTTTGCCGATTTAGCTGAAGCGTTTAAACCTTTGTTCGATCAGTTAGACCATAAATATTTAAATGACATTGACGGTCTGGATAATCCAACATCGGAAAATATCGCCAAGTGGATCTGGAAACGTCTTCATCCACACCTGCCGCAATTGAGTAAAATTATTGTCCAGGAAAGCCCGGAATCAGGCTGCATCTATCGAGGTGATGAATAAAGGATTAATTATTTCTATCGTTGCAAATCAAAGACACCCTGTTGCCAGTCAATGATAAATCAAACTCAATGATTCTTCCAAAAAGATAACGTTCTATCAGACCTTTTTAGTTGAAAATTAAGCTCTTAAATGATAGATGCCCCTAATGGAGTAAGAAGAATAATCATGCAAATGTCGCAGAAAAGAAAAAACGATCAACAAGATAATTTACTCGAAGAATTATTACGGGAAAAGGCTGCGGTTCTGAGTAGAGCAGGTATGGCTGTTGATGAAGCTATTGAACAGTTAATCCGCATAGAAAGAGAAATAGAAGTAAAGGTATCTATTTTAAACTCTCTTAATTGTAATGATCACGCTTCGGAGGTATTGCAGAAAAAACAATTAATCTGTGAAGAAATCAACGTCATCATTGAGAAATTCAATGCCGTCCATCAGAAAGCCGAACTTCAATATTATTATCTGATTGTTACGCGGGAAGCATTGGGTCTGCGGCGGCATGAAATGGTTAATGATATTTACCAGATTCCGGAGAAGAAAGAAAAAATACAGGTCATTTAATGGATAGATACAAAAAGCAACGGGCGCGGATGGTTGAAACGCAGATAAAAGCGCGTTCGATAAATGACGTTCGGGTATTAAGAGCTATGGAGACCATTCCACGGCATCTTTTCATTGACGAAGGACTGATTGATCAGGCCTATAATGATAGCCCCCTTCCTATCGATGAACATCAGACCATCTCGCAACCATATATAGTCGCGTTAATGACGCAGGCATTGGAGTTAAAGGGAAAGGAAAGAGTTCTGGAAATCGGCACCGGCTCCGGTTATCAAACGGCGGTGTTGGCTTATCTGGCCGATCGTGTTTTTTCCGTTGAACGTATTGCTTCCTTGGCAACAAACGCACGCAAAATTCTTGATAAGCTTAATTATTACAATGTAGCCATAAGAGTTGGTGATGGTTCTTACGGTTGGAGGGAAGAAGCCCCTTTTGACGCGATCATCACTACAGCCGCGGCGCCGGAAATTCCTCAATATTTAGTCGAACAGCTCGCTGTTGGTGGAAGAATGGTTGTTCCCGTCGGCGGCCGGGATGTGCAAACCTTATATAAACTTACCCGTTCTGTAGAAAATCCACAGGAAATTATCAAAGAAGATTTAGGCGGATGCCGCTTTGTCAGTTTGATTGGAGAGAGCGGATGGAAAAAATAAAACCTTCGCTGACGTCGGTTTTTTTTATTCTACTGGCGTTGTCTTTAATTCTTTCCTGTTTCAGATCTCAGGTTCAAAAAACGCAGGCGATGGGCGTTTATCACTTAGTAAAAAAGAATGAAACCGTTTTGATGATTGCCGATGCTTATCATGTCCAATTACAAAATTTAGCCAAAACGAATAATATAACTGATCTCAACTCCATTAAAGAAGGCTCGGTTATATTCATTCCGGACGCGAATCATGTGATTGATGATGTTTCGGTAAATGTAAAAAATATGAATACAGCAGCCAATCCCTCCGCTAAAAATAATGGTTCAGATAATTTTAAAAATCTTGCGGAAAAGGATGATGGAAGAAAAGGAAATACAGCGACTAAGAAGGTGCCTGCTGCTGCGGATAAAAAAGCGGCGCCATCCATAGGGACATCCCCCAAAGCACAAAAGCCCCAAGCTGCACTTCTTGAAGAACCTCAACTTCCAGAAGTTATTCCAGCACAAAAACAGTCTGGCGAAAAAATCGAACCCAAATCTAAAGTAAAATTACCCGTGGAAGAGATGCCGATAAATAAAAAGAGATTTATCTGGCCTGTACGCGGCACCGTGAATACTGATTTCGGCATTCAGCCCAACAAAACGTACCATAACTGGATTAAAATTGTTTCCCCTGCGGGAACAAAGATTAAAGCGGCGGCATCCGGCACAGTTATTTTCTCTTCCCAATTAAAAAATTATGGAGAAACGATTATTATCCGGCATAAAGATGATTTTGCCACGGTCTATACACATTTGAAGAAAAGATACATCCGTGCAGATCAAAATGTCAAAAAAGGGGAAACGATTGCGGTAACGGGAGAAACAGATGATGCCGGCAACGCATATATGAATTTTGAAATCCGCTTGCAGGGCAAAGCGCGCAATCCTTTACTTTTCCTGCCTTAATTTAATCTTTACCCCGCTCTTGCCGAAAAATAAAAAATACCTATATTAAAACATATTTCAACACTAAGAGGTAAAAATGAATCATTATTTTGAACAGGGACCTATTCGCCCGCCCAGTGAGGCGACAAGCCTTTTAATTCGTGTAACAAGAAATTGTCCGTGGAACAAGTGCACTTTCTGCCATACATACCGCGGCAGCAAGTTTGAACTAAGAAGTGTGGAAGAAGTTAAAAAAGATATCCAGACAATGAAAGATATTGCCGATGAAGTTATCGGTCTTTCCTGGACATGGGGGGAAGGCGGCCAAGTTAATAGAAATGTTTTAAGACGTATTTATAACAGTAAAGATTTTAATAGTGATTTTATTCAAACGGTGGCGGCGTGGCTTTATTTCGGAGGCGAAAATATATTTTTGCAGGATGCCAACTCATTAATTTTAAAAACCACCGATCTTTCAGCTATTCTTTATTTTCTAAGGGAAAAGTTTCCTCAAATAAAAAGAATCACTTCTTATTGCCGTTCACATACAGCGGCGAGAAAGACAGTAAGTGAGTTTGAGCAATTAAAAAAAGCCGGTCTTTCCCGTATTCACATCGGCATGGAAAGCGGCTGTGACGACGTTTTATCGTTGATTCATAAAGGTGTTACGGCTGATGATCATATTAAAGCAGGCCTGAATATCAGACAAGCCGGGATTGAACTCAGCGAATACGTGATGCCCGGGTTAGGCGGAGTAAAATGGACCCGTCAGCATGCTTTAGAGACCGCCAGAGTCATTAATGCGATCAATCCTGATTTTATTCGCCTGCGCACGCTGCATGTTGTACCGGGCACCCAGATGGACGAGTTAATGAAAATGGGTGAATTCCAGCCGCTGAATGATGAAGATATTCTCAGAGAAATTAATTTATTTATCGAAAACTTGAATGTTCAGGGAACATATCTGGCAAGCGATCACATTTTAAATCTGCTGGAAGAATTGGAAGGAAAATTTCCCGCGGATAAACCCATAATGCTATCGGCGATCAGAAGGTATTTTGATCTTTCCGCTGAAGACAGGCTTATTTTTCGCCTGGGCCGGCGGAGCGGCGCATTAAGAAAACTTGATGATCTTGCCGATAAAGAAACGTATTCGAGATTAAAATCTGTTGTTGATCATTACGCCGCAGAAGGCGGCAATCTGGAAGAAGATATAATTAAAAACATGAATAATTACATCTAAAGAATTAAAATTAATGCTCAATGTGGATATGCAGTCTTTTCGCGCCGGTATTAATGTCGTGTATAATGTTTAAGGGAGGATCAATGTTCCTACCTTCGCTCAAAAAGCGATTAAGTTATGAAATCATGGCCTCGCGTCGGGCGGCGCATCAGGGGAAATTTCCGGACAGTAAACGATATCACGCTCAACATTCATGCCGACGGGCATATCGGTCTTGAGCAGCTTCATCCAGACACGGACGTTGTCCGCAATGATGATGACCACAAGCACGATAATGCCGATGCTCAGCCAGGCGTTCAGTATCTGATTTTTGGCAAGGTACATATGGACGTTCATGATTCCCGCTGCGAACGTAGTGATTGTCACAAAGGCACAGGGAACAAAGGTGATTAGCGCATAGATCTTTTTCCGCCCGATCCTTAAAATGATGGTCGTGCCGATGGCCAGCGCCAGGGCGGACAAGGTCTGGTTCGTGGCGCCGAACATCGGCCAGATGGAAGAAATGTCGCCCGTGTATAGCAAATAACCCCAGGCTAAGGAAACGAGGGCGCTGCACAACACCGTGCCGGGAATCCAGTCTTTCCGGCTGAAGGGCTTGAAGACATAGCCGAAAATGTCCTGGAGGATGTAGCGGGCCACACGCGTTCCGGCGTCGATGGTCGTCAGGATGAACAACGCTTCAAACATGATGATGAACTGGAACCAGTATTTCATCGTATGCCGGAGCCCCTCGCTGATATTAGCAAATACATGAGCCATGCCCACGGCCAGAGAAATGCCGCCACCCGGGCGATGAGCAATGTCCAGCCCGACCAATTGACTGAGGACCGGCAGATCGATGACGCTCATCTTCAGTTTCGCATATACGTCAGCAGAGGTATTGATGGCATAATAGTCGCTCGGATTAAGAGTAATGGCGGAGAGCAGGGCCATGATGCTTACGAAAGCCTCTGTCAACATGGCGCCGTAGCCGATAAAGGTGATCTCCGTTTCATGTTCGATCATCTTCGGCGTCGTTCCCGATCCGATAAGGGCATGGAATCCCGAAATAGCGCCGCAGGCGATGGTAATGAACACATAGGGCCACCAGGGACCGGAGATGATCGGACCGCCGCCAGACAGAAACTGCGTGGTGAAGGGCATCTTTATCGTCGGGTTCACGAAGAGAAGACCAACCGCCAGGGCGGCGATGACGCCGATTTTCATGAAGGTGCTGAGATAGTCCCGCGGGGCGAGGAGGAGCCAGACGGGAATGGCTGCTGCACAGAAGCCGTAGAGGGGCAGGAGGACGGATACTTCCTTCCTGCTGAAGGTAAACCAGGAGGCAAGGCCGGAATCGGCAACAAAAGGTCCTAAAATTACAGCGGCGCATACGAGGATGAATCCGGCGATGGATCCGGAAAGAATCGCCCCCGGTTTGATCTTGAATATGTAAACACCGATGCACATCGCGATAGGAATCGTCATGGCAATGGAGAATACGCCCCAGGGATTGTTGAACAGGGCGTTGACCACGGCTACACCCAGACCGGCCAGGGCGACGATGATGATGAACAGGATCACGATCGCTGTGACGCCGCCGGTGATTTTGCCAACATCCTTTTCGGCGATGACCGACAGGGATTGTCCCTGGTGGCGATAGGATGCGAAAAGAATGATCATGTCATGGACGCAACCGGCAAAGACACTGCCCAGCAGAATCCAGAAAAAGCCCGGTCCCCAGCCATACTGGGCGGCAAGAACCGGTCCGATCAGCGGCCCCGCGCCGGCGATGGCGGCAAAATGATGGCCGAAAACGATCCACTTATTGGTGGGAACATAATTCTGGCCGTCATTGCAGGAAATGGACGGCGAGATGTTCCTGTCGTCCAGCATAAGAACCTTTGCGGCGATAAACGCAGCGTAATAGCGATACGCCAAAACAAAACAACATAAAGCGCCAATCATCAAATATAATGCACTCATGAAATAAATCTTCCTTTCTCAAAAAAGGTATGAAATACAAAAAATTGAGTTTTAAACGTCTATCCTTCCGAATGGATTTTTTCCCCTTTTGAGCGGCCTCTTTTTTATGAAAACCCCTGTGAAACCGGAAATCATAACCAAAACTCGAAAAAATATCGGCAAGACGTCTTGAGACGGACGTCTGCATGTCTAGCACTTATCCTTCACTTTACCACATATTGAGTTAGAGTTCAGCCATTTTTAAATTCTCAAGTGGATGGCAGTTAACTAAGGATTACCGTTTGAAAGAAAATATGTTCGTCAAAAATATTAAATGCTCATTATTATTTGTGCCGATGCGTCGGCATGGAGGTTTCAGCAAAAAATGTTTGCTGAAGATATCTGTGAGTTTGCATATATTACTTGAAAAAGAATGCTCAGAGCAAATATTTTAAGGTGGTTGTAAAACAGATAAAGATTTGGTAGAAGCACAGACAATATTTCACGGAGGATGATAAAAAATGTTTAGACCGCAAATTAAAGTAATTGACTGCACAATCCGCGACGGCGGGTTGATGAACAAATCAAATTTTTCGTTTGATACCGTAAAAAATGTCTACAAAGCCGCTTGTGCCGCGGGAATAGACATGGTTGAGATCGGCTACAGAAACAGCAAGAAAATGTTTTCCGTGGATGAGTACGGACCCTGGCGTTTCTGCGACGAAGAACACCTGGTGAAAATTGTGGATGGGACAAAATCAGAAACAACGAAAATCGCCGTAATGCAGGACGCGCATAAAGCGTTTGCGGAAGACATCCTGCCTAAAGAAAAAAGCGTTGTGGATGTAATCCGTGTTGCGACATATGTAAAGGATATTGATAAGGCGATCAAACTGGCGAACAACGCAACCGATAACGGATATGAAGCTACCATTAATATAATGTCAATTTCCGTGGCTCTCGAACGGGAGCTTGATGAGGCACTTCAGCAGATAGAAGAGGAAACAAAAATTTCAGCGTGCTATATCGTAGACAGTTTCGGCGCGCTTTACAGTGAGGATATTGATTTTTTCGTAGACAAATACAAAAAATATCTGAAGAATAAAGAGATCGGGATTCATTGCCATAACCATCAGCAGCTTGGATTTGCCAATACCATCGCCGGCATTATCCGTGGGGCTAATTATCTTGACGGCACGCTTTACGGACTCGGACGCGCTGCCGGGAATTGTCCGCTTGAACTTTTGATAAGTTTTCTAAAAAATCCTAAATTTGATATTCGGCCGCTTCTGGATGTTATCAGCAAAGACATAATGCCTCTCACCAGGGAAATTTCATGGGGTTATTCGATTCCTTACATGATAACCGGTATTTTGAACCGTCATCCGGATGTGGCAATGAAACTTGCGGATAGCAAGAACGAAAAAGAAAGACATGGCTTCCTAAAATTCTACGAAACACTTACCGAAGAGGAAGTTGAAGATTAATTTCCTCCTGTAAATTAAATGAGCCTCCTCCGGCAGGAACTACGGTGCATTCCTTTTCCGGCTGAATGATTCCCAGTCGCAGAATTGATATGAACTGTTTCAAAAAATAATCTTTCTTTATATCTTAACTTGTTTGTCATCATTCTGTAACACAGGACGTGTAAATCTGCCCTTGCAATTGCATGAAGGTAAATAAGCCACCCGTTAAAGAATGCTTGTTTGTTAAGAGAATAATTTTAATTTAGAAGGAGGAGAAAATGAAGAGATTTTGGTTAATTTTGTTGTCACTAGGGCTTGTGATGGCCTTCAGTGCGTCGGCCTTCGCGGTCGATGTGAAGGTTAGCGGCGAATTTTACGTTGGTGGATTGTATTTAGATAAGACTAATGTTATCGGTCAAAGCAGCACTGTTACGAACCCGGATAAAACCACCACCACCATTAATCCCGGACCCAGCACAGCCTTCTTTTATCAGAGACTGCGCGTAGGAACAGATTTTATCGTATCTCCGGGTCTGAAACTGGTTACACGTTTTGATGCTCTGGAAAGAATCTGGGGCGGGGCAAGAAGCGCTTCCGCAAGCGGCACTTTATCGCCTGTTTCCGGAGCGGGATATTCTCCTCTGGCGATAGATTCTTCAGGAACGACGGCGGAAAATGAAAACATCGCCTTCGATTTGGCTTATATTGATTATGTGTCTCCCATTGGAACTTTTGATGTGGGTTACATGATGACCTCAACCACAGGAACAGTATTCAGCAATAATTCTACTCCCGGGGCACGGCTAAAATTTACGTCTAACCCGTTTTTAAATGGTTTTACTATTTCGGCCGATATTACAAGAATAGCAGATAACAGTTCCAATAGTGCAAATTCTTCCACTTACTTTGCCAATGTCACCAATGCCGATAATACTCAATATGGCCTTGAAGGATATTATAAATGGAAAGGCGGCAAGGCCGGTATGAAAATCACCTATTACACTTACTTTAGTACTGAGCCGCAAGATCCGGCCCCACCATCACCTTTAACCAGTTCCTCATACAACTATGCTGGAAAATATACACTTTTCACACCCTATGCTATAGCCAAAATCGGTCCTGTAGATTTACAGGCTGAATTAAACTATGCCGCAGGTAAATACAAGGGTTATGACAGTGGCATCACGGGCAAGGATGTTTCTATGTCAAATCTGTCTGTTTTTCTTGATGCTACCGCTAACTTCGCCCCGATTTATGTAGGCGGCACTTTTGCGTACGTATCCGGCGATGATCCCAACACCACAGATACACAGGAAGGCGGCACATTAACCGGCGGCTGGGACTGGAATCCCTGTCTGATTTTGTTTAGCACCTACGACGTCACGAAGTGGGTTGGTCCTGTTTATGGTTACAATGCGACTGCTCCGACGGCACCGGGCAAACCGGGCACCAGCATGGTTGACGGTCCTATGACCAACGCCTGGTTCGGCCAGGGCAGAGTTGGCGTGAAACCTACTCCCGAATTGGACGTCATGCTGTCGCTTTCTTACGCGCAAGCGGACAAGAAACCTGCCGGTTTTACCGGCGGCACTTATGGTACGGAAGTTGATCTTACCGGCACTTACAAAATCACCCACAATCTGTCCTATATGCTAGGTTTCGGTTACCTCTCCACAGGTAATTATTTCAAGGGCAAGGATACCACCGGCTCAAACAAAATTGACGATGATTATATGCTTATCAACAAACTTACACTTACCTTCTAATAACAAGAGCGTTAATGTTTAATTGTTATTTTACAACCCCGGGAGGACGGGTAACCTCCCGGGGTTTATTTTCGACTGAAATTTGCTGCACGAATTATCCCGCGAAGCGGAGGGTTTAATACTCCGCAACTTGCTGCGGAATCTGTTTCCAAAGCTTGCTTTGGGGTTCATACCCGTGATTTTTTGTTATCCGTGAATTAATAGTCAAGCTTTACGGCGAACAAAACATGACCTGGGAAACGATTGCCGCTTTTGGATTCCTTCTGTTGTGTCTGGGGATCATCAGAAGCCTTGCCGTAAAATACAGCCCCAGTGATGAAACGGTGGAATGCAAACCACCTTCGCAGTCCTCATAATACGGAAAGGAATGAATTAAGTTTGTGTGCAAATTAATGCTTCAGGCACCAATATTGAAGTGCTTCTTTACGGCTTCTTTCATCTGCTTCCACATTTGCTGACCGACACTGTCTTTGTCAATGATCAAATGATAGGAGATGTTCTCACCGATATAACTGTCTTTGCGCACAACATGAACTTGCCAGCGGTCAAGTTTTCTCTGCGTGATAATCTCGTTCAGTTTCACGAAAGGCACAAATTCATCTTTTTCATCGATAAAAATAAGCGTCGGTTTGTTCAGTTTATCATTCGCATTATTATTAAAATGGTCAACAGCTTCAAACAAAGCCTTGTAGGCCGCCATGGGCGTCCCCATATTTGAGCGATAGTATATCGGGGACAAACTGTCGATAACCATGTTGGGAAACGGCATCAGGGCTTTTAACAGGTAACCTTCCGCAGTGATACTTAATGCCGGTGCGAACAAAACCATACGGTCATAAGACACATCTTTCTGTAAAAGTAAGAGGTCACACCCCATTAGCCCGCCTAAGGAATAGCCGACAAAAAATACAGGAACTCCTTTCTTGTAAGCTTTTTGCCTTACTTTAAGATAAGCTGTGTAAATTTCCTCCAGCCATAAACGATACGTCACTGTTTGAAAAGCCTCCAGTCTGGCCTCGTCATCAGATAGATTGGGATTTTTCAGATAGTTGTTGCCATGACCACGAAGGGACAGGTTCAGGACATCAATGCCCGCATCATTGAGCTCGCTGATGATGGATTGCATTCTTTCCGGTTTTAAATTGAGACCGTGAACAACCAGGGCGACACCCTTTACTCTTTTTGTTCTTTTAATTTTGTGCCATTGTGTGGCATCATCCTGATTACCGATAAGTTTTTCCAATAACGATATTGGATGGGGAACTCTGTTGCCGAATAACAAATAAAAACAGAAAATGGACACGGTTAATAAAATGAATATAATGAAAAGGCGTTTTAGCATCATTAAAATTTATAATGGTTAATTGTTTAATCCCGCGATTTAGAGTCCCCCGGCTTCAGCCGGAGGAAGAATGCGGTGTAACCTGCGGGAGGTCGCGTTATCCTCTGCTTCGCTGGATAATTCGACTTCCGCCTCAAATTTCGCTTCACTCGTTTTCAGCGAGTCTCATTATTATGGGGAGCCTCCGGCTCCTGCCGGATGGGGCTCCACTATGTAATAGCTTTATTAGATAACAAAACATATTCCATGACAATGGCAAATTGATTTTTTACTGGCTCCCCGCGTGATTATGTTCATCCAAACACAAATACTTGACGGCAGTATAATTTTGCGTCTAATCGAAGAGCAAAACAATAAGCATTGGAATAAGTTTGGTTAAGATAAAAATTAGATTTTTTCCCTAAGCACATGAATTTCTATTAGTGAGGTAGTAACCCTGCTTTTTCCCATGTAAAACAATGTGGCGATCCACAAAGCCAACAGGAAAATCAACACAGCAGGATTCCATATGGTTGTAAGTCCCTGCGCTAAATCCGGGGTGCCTGTGGGCGTTCTGTTAAATATATAAGCAATGAGTAGACTATATAAACAGGCAGCCGAGGCCATTATCTGGTAGCTGGATATTTTCCCTTCTCCGCGGTAATCAGCGCGCATAAATTCAGATAATGCCCGCCATAGTTGTGTTACAATCAACGTCAAAACAAAAGCAGCAGTCGTAAAACCTTTGAGAAAAAGATAGCAGCCGGCGAGGCCTGTTAAACTGTAAATCACGGCTGTCAGCGCCTGCACCGGAATGACTTGCCGGCCGTCAAGCTCATGAGCATAAGCTATTTTCTTTGTCTTGCCGCTGAAAATAAAATTATGTCTTTGAAATATTTTATTGATCAAAGGTGAACAATCTGCCAGAGGTTTTCCGTAGCAGCAACCGAAGCTGATACAAGCCAGTCTGCCTATTCCTTCGCCCAGCGTGTATGCAATCGACATGGCGGCCAGAGCATTCATGGGTGGGATGTTAAAACCCAGCCATTTGCCTGCTGTTATATTAGTAAGTAGAATGATCCACGGTGCGGCAATGATTCCAATAAATGAAGCGCCGCCGACAGTAAAAGTGTTTTGCTTTTTCTCAATCAAAAAAGCCATCATTTTCGCCGCAGGCAGACAGATTGCGAGAAGCAGAATCAACAAAGATAAACCGGCAATAAGCGGTGTGGATGATGAGCCTGTAAGAATAAGAAACATACAGACGGCAAATACTATTGCTGAGGCGTTAAAAAAACCATACCAGGTCAGATTCCATCCCCGCCAGCTTCCATCTGTCAGCTTCAGGTATGGAAGGCAACCGATGATTTGCCACTGTTCATCAGGCAGAGTCTGAAATGCCCACCGGAAAATTAACATTAAGGCAAGAAACAGAATTGCTATAAAAATTTCATCAAGCATGGCTATATGAGATTCTGCCAACATATTGGCGTCTGTGTTTTTGTTTGTTATGCCGGGATTCAATTTCTTCCTGACACATTACGCAAAGCTTGCTCATCGGTGCGGCCATCAGCCTTTTTTGTGATATTGGACGGCCGCAATGGTCGCAAATTCCAAAGAGACCGCTATCAATGCGCATAATGGTTTCCTTTATGTCGAGTAGTAAATGCCATTCTTTATCCCGGCAGTTAAGCTCAACATCCTTGCTTGCCTCAACGGCAGCCTGATCAAAGGGATCAGCAAATTTATCGTTGCTTATTTTCAGTTTGATTATTGTATCCTTAGCTGATGTGCGTAAATCTTCCATTTTCTGAACCAGAAAATTACGAATATAAGCTGTTTTATCTTTATTCATGACGACCTCCTGTTTCATAATATTGCAAAATATTAATTAGACCATTTATGTGTATATGAACTGCCGATGTACGATCTGACTCTAACGTCGGTTTCCACCAGTGATTTACCGAAACCCAATGAAAAGATACTTTGGACGTCCGGATATGACATATTGGCGGCAATATCATCGGCAAACCTCACTCTGTCTTTCTGAAAGATAAGAACCACTGTGGAGCTGCCCGGGCGGAACAGGCTTTTGGGCATACCTTTCTTGATAAACATTCCTGTTCCCACGGACAGTGGGTTTTCATATTCTTTTTCACTGTAGCACTGAACAATGTCGCCGATCATTAAGGCAACCACTTCAATCATGGCGACAATGCCCGCATGAGATCCTCCCTCGACATCAGTGTCAATGATGGTCACGACCCGCTTATTTTTGGAATAAGGAGTGACGACCGATACTATGGCGTTGGGATTGCAGGCATGGTAAGCGCCGGAGATCGGATAGAAGTCAATAACCCTGCCGGCAACCGGTGTATGATTGTAATGATACTTTTCCGGTGTTAAACGAAAAATGGCAAAGTCACCATCCTGAAAAGTGGTCAGCCACGTTCTTTTATTATGGCCAAGCATTTCTTCAAAGTCGAAAAATTTTCCTTTAATAAATATACTTGATGTTTCGGCAAAAGATCCAAAGAGCATCCGGGAATCGGCAGGAGAAACGATTGCCTGTGGGTCATTAGGCATGGGGCGGCACTGCCAGTAACGAATTTTGCGCTCAAATATTTTTTTTAATGAATCCATTTTTTCCGGCGGATCAACACACTCTGCGCTATGTATATTCAGGATCGTTTGTAGATTCAAATAGTCTATCATTCTATCAGCCAGAATGCCGTAATAGTTTATATAACTCAAAAAGCTGGACACTCTTGCGCTGGTCAGTCTGCGGAAAAGCCAGGGCGACTGTTCACGTATACTTGAATATAAAAACTGAACAGCCTGATTTCCGTATAGTGTTTCTGTATTAACTTGCCTTGTATTGCGTTCAATATACTGATGCTTCATGTTCTTTGTTTATTTCCCTATAATGAGATTCCTGAAATTTAGAATAAAAATTGTTTTTGTAATGTATGTAGGCCAGAATAAGATAGATGAGTTTTTCCAGCGTCTGTGGTGTTGCCTTTTCCCGCATTACTTCACTTTGAGCGGTTTCCATAAATGAAGCCGGATTCTTTTCCTGTAAGATACTATGTAATAAGTGTCTCATTTCATGGCTGATACTGCTCACCGCTTGATCCAGTTTAATAATATCTTCGCGCAGAATATCGAAAGATTCCTTTATATGCTGTTTGCGCAACACGGTGCGATAGTATTTTTCCGCAGCCAGATTAAATATGCCGGCTGGAAGATTCATGGGTGATTTTGCGTTGGCCTGATTTAAAATTCCGCGGGTTAGTTTACCCGAAGCGGCAAAATTATCCGGTTCATTGATTCTGTATTCCAAATCCCGGATGGCTTCTCTCATGCCGAGCATCTCGATTATCTCTGCGGCGTCATCGCGAATAATATCCAGTAAGGCGCGCCGGTATTCAATGTTGTAAATCCTGTTATATCCACTATAGCGGCGGCTTGACCGGACCTTTTGTGTTTTTTCAATAATGCGCTTCAGGAAAGTATTGCCTGTACTTCGATGCACGAAGAAAGTGGGAATACCAATCGCGCTGCCAAAGATAATCTGTCTTCTTTCGCTTTCAATAAACGGATCGTCCGGTATGTTTTCATGGCCGATCTGGCCTGTGGCAATATATTTGAATGCCAGGAGGTAAATAAGATTTTGCAGGTTGACTGCCTGGCCCATATCCGGCATGAAGCTGTCAAATAAACTGTAGTGGCGTCCCTCAAAACCGGAAAAACCCATATTGTCGTATTCACGCAATTTATCGAAAAGGTAGAGTGACATCTTGGTATCAAAGACACCGAGGTCAGCAAGATCTTGTTTAAGCTGCTGACTATTGTGCAGCTTGCCGTTGAGTGCCGGGCTTGTTTCCGTACTCAGGATAGCAACAAGATAATCGATTAAACGAAAATCGGGCACGAAATCTCCGGACAGATGAAAGACGGAGCTGGCCAGTTGATCAATCCTGCGGGGTCCAAATGGTGTTAACGGATATCCCGCTATGTTGAGGTCGGCTTTCTTTTGCCAGCGCCGCCAGAGCATGCGCAGATGAGTATAATCCATCTCGTGCGGCAGAAAACCAAGCGCCTTTTCGGGATGAAAATCCGTAAAGGCAAGCCGGTAAGGCGCTGCGGTGTATGTGCCGACAAAAAGAGGAAGAAAGTGTTCCACAATTTTTACAACCAGATCTCCTAAATATTTTTCATGATGCCTGGTATAGCCGGAGGATGAGTCGCTAAGCAGAGAACTCAGCTTGAGACTTCCTATGCTGACATGAGTGCCGTTGTTGGCAAGGCTGATATTGGAAAGATTAGGCAGCGAAACCAGGTTGCTGGTGTTGATTCCCGCTTCCCGGAGTTTTAACACGGCGTTAAACTGGCTGCGGCTCAGCACACGGTGGCACAGGTGCATGTATTCATGTTTTTCTTCTCCTCTATTCCAGCCGGAAAGGCAGGGATTCATAAAGAGTTCGCGATAAAACGAATCGGAAATACAATGACTTAAAACTTTCTGCCTGACGGGTGGATGCGGTGAGAAAAACATCAATGCTTCCTGGCCGTTTTCCTGTAGAGCAAATTTTTTGTTGGCATACATGATCAAAATCTGTCCCAGAAGATAGCGTATTGCCATTTCTTTGGCGACATTTCCACCTATGCTGTTTGCCGATGGCATGGAGCTGATATAGAAAGATGATGTTTCCGGTGAAGTATTATCATTGAGAAAATGGTTCATGACCTTCAGGCCGGTTTTACCGATCAATGGATTGGTAAAGTCTGATGAGCCTATTGTCTTCGGCAAGTGATAGTTTTAAAAGATAGCTGACGGGCATGCGGACAAAATCTTCGCCGTTTTGTTTGATATAGAAAACGATCGATATCGGCGCGTTTGCCTTTTGCCGGATTATCTTTATCCGCTGAAAGATCATGCTGTAATACTTCTTCCGCATATTTACCCAGTTTTTTTCTGGGGAAGCGCACCCAACTATTTTCCCAGATACCTTTATTGTTTGCATTTAAATATTGTTCAAGATCGGTCATGATTTTTGTTGATGTGTCACCGGATTTGGCTCGTCTGCGAATATTGGCCAGATAATTGGATTGCTCTATAACGAGCGGCAGATCGACATTTGTCCTTTTGCCCATTACAACCGTTTGCATTTCGGATTCACTTCCGGCGGTAGCGTCTGCAGGCGCAAAGGGGAGAGAGCCTACATTTATGCCCAACCGGTCATATTGAATACCGATCAAATGCATCAACTCTCCGGTTGACTTTGTCATGGAGGTATCCGTTTTGACAGGATATTGAACTACACTGCTATTCATTCTACTCAAGTTTGATAGCTCCTTTTTGACCTTCTTTCCATAATTCCGGCAGTAAAATAGCATGTCAATATTTCAGTATGATGACATTAAGTGAAAGATTTGGTTAAGATATTGAGAGAAAAAAAGCAAAATACCGGAGGGTTTGACTCTAATTTAATTGACAGGCGATCCCAAATTTCTTATACTCAAATAATAAAAAAATTTTACGCTTTTAAAATGCAACATTCAACGCATCCTGCCAATGGTATAAATTTTTATGTCTAAAATTTTGATTGTTGATGACGAACAGGACATTGTGGAACTTATCTCTTATAATCTGGAGAAAGAGAGGTTTTCCATAGTAAAAGCCTATGACGGAGAAGCCGCTCTTGCATTGGTCCGGTCAGAAAAGCCGGACTTGATGATTCTCGATCTTATGCTGCCTAAAATGAATGGCCTTGATGTTTGTAAAGCTATCCGGCGTAATCCCGAGACAGTAAATTTGCCAATCATTATGTTGACGGCAAAAGGCGAGGAAATTGATAAAATAATCGGACTGGAAGTTGGCGCTGATGATTACATTACCAAACCCTTCAGCATTAAAGAGCTTATCGCGCGGGTGAGAGCTGTCTTGCGCCGTATGCAGGACACTGATAATAAAACCGGCAAAGAAGAGTTTAATTATAAAGAACTGGCAATAAATTACGCTTCCTGCCTGGTACAGATCAGCGGTAAACAGGTATCACTAAGCCCGACGGAGCTCAAACTTCTTTTCTTTTTATCACGCAATCAGGGCCGGGTCTATTCGCGCAGCCAGATTCTTGATCACGTCTGGGGTGATGACACTTTTATCACTGATCGCGCAGTTGATGTGCACATCAGGCGTTTACGCAGCCAGATTGAGAAGGATATGGAAAACCCGCAGTATATTTTGACTGTCAGGGGATTTGGCTATAAATTTGCCGATAAAAAATGACAACTTCGTAAAAATTACATATGCTTAGTTCCTCTACGTCTTTCCCCGGCCTTCGCCGGGGCAGGCTATGTGGCTTACACTAAAAGTAGGCCTCATTCCTTAAGACTTGCGCGCCTTGCCTCTGGTAATTTTTACAAAGTCTTCTCTAAGATTTAATATTTACAACGATTTTATAAGATCATTTAAAAACATTTTCTTTCAGTTGTTATTACATTTTCATCTCACTGTCATCATATTGTAACATTTAGCCTGTAAATTACTTAAAAATTTATCTGGAGGAGAAGAAAATGTTCAATATCGTAAAAAAAGCAGTTTTGGGACTGACAGTATTTTGTTTGATGGCAGGTGTGGCGTTTGCCGTTGAACCCATTGTGATTAAAGGATCAACAACGGTTTTACCGATTGCTCAGGCCGCCCTGGAAGCCTATATGAAGAAGAATCCGGGAGTGCAAATTTCTTTATCCGGCGGTGGCTCCGGTGAAGGCATCAAAGCTTTAATTGATAAAACAACCGATATCGCCGATTCTTCGCGTGAAATTAAGAAAGAAGAAATCACAGCTGGCGGAAACCAAAGGCGTAAAGCCGGTTGCTCATGTTGTGGCTTACGACGCGATCATTCCTGTTGTTCATCCCAAAAACAAAGTGACAAATTTATCCATTGATCAGTTAAGCCAGATTTATCAGGGTAAGATTACCAACTGGAAAGAAGTAGGCGGAGAAGATCTAAAGATAGTGGTCATTTCCCGCGATTCATCTTCCGGCACCTTCGAATCATGGGATCATTTCGTAATGAAAAAAGCCAAAGTGGCGCCTCAAGCGCAGATGCTGGCTTCCAACGGAGCGATTGTTACAGCGGTTTCCAAAAATCGTTATGCTATAGGTTATCTCGGCATGGGTTATGTCAATAAAAGTTTAAAGCCTCTGCCGGTTGGTGGTATTAAAGCTTCCGTGGAAACAGCTCTTTCTAAAGAATATCCCTTATCCCGAGAACTTTACATGTATACCAACGGCGAACCGACAGGCGAAGTGGCTAAATTTATCGCCTTTGTAAAATCTGCCGATGGACAGAAAATAGTAGCCAAAGAAGGTTTTGTTCCTCTGGTAATATCAAAAAAGAGTAAGAGCAGTAAGAAATAAATAACCCTGCTCACTTTCGGAAGGTTTAAAAATTGTATTCAGGAAAGAAGGGTGTTTTATTTATCTGCACCCATAATGTCGCCTGGTCGCAGATGGCTGAGGCTCTTTTAAATAAACTTTACGGGGATCGGTACACGGCCTTTAGCGCCGGTACCGATCCTGCGCAAATTGCTCCTCTTGTATCGGAAATATTATGACCAGACAGACAAAAGAAATAATCATCAAGTATGTCTTTTTTACTTTTTCTCTGGTATCTATTATTGTCCTGGGGTTGATAGTTTTTTCTCTCTTTCGGGAAGGGCTGCCGATATTCGGCAAAGTATCCGTTAAAGATTTTTTATTGGGGATGGAATGGTACCCGACCTACGATCCGCCTTCCTTTGGAATTTTTCCTCTGATAATTGGTTCGCTAATCGTTACGATTTTGGCAACAGTTATCGCCGTGCCGCTGGGCGTTATGGCCGCTATTTATATTTCTGAAATAGCACCCCAAGGCATTAAGGAAATTCTCAAATCCGTCATTGAACTTTTAGCCGGTTTGCCTTCCGTCGTTCTTGGTTTCTTCGGGATGGTAGTGGTTGCTCCCTGGCTGCAGGATACTTTTGATCTTCCCACCGGCCTGAACATCATTAATGCGTCCATGATTCTGGCTATTATGGCCATACCAACTATTTCCAGTATTTCGGAGGATGCCTTGTATGCTGTGCCCCGAGAGTTCAAAGAGGCGTCGTATGCTCTGGGCGCTACTAAATTTGAAACCATTACTCAGGTAATCATCCCATCTGCTCTGTCCGGTATTTCCACGGCTGTAATGCTGGGGATGGCCAGAGTCATCGGTGAGACCATGGTTGTTTTGATGGTTGCCGGCGGCGCGGCCGCTATTCCCGGGAGTATTTTCGATTCGGTTCGCCCGATGCCCGCAAGCATTGCCGCGGAAATGGGTGAAGCGCCTTTTCGCAGCGCCCATTATCAAGCGCTTTTTGCCATTGGTATTGTTTTATTTTTTCTGACACTGGCATTTAATTTGATTGCCGATTATGTTTCCCACAAATTCCGCCAGATAGGATCAGGGACGCTTTAGATGGAAGATGTGATGAAGTCATTCAAAAATAATTCCATGAAGTGGCGCTATTTTAAACAATCTCTTTTTTTCGGCGCTGTGCGTTTATCGGCATTGATTATCGCTCTGGCTCTGGGCGGCATACTGTTTTATATTATTGTGAACGGCATTGGCGCAATCAGCTGGGATTTCATTACCAAGCCTCCTACGGATTCTATGACGAAGGGAGGAATCATGCCGGCAATTATCGGTACGATCTATCTCACCATCGGTGCCATCGCCATTGGTCTGCCTCTGGGTATTGCGTCGGCTATTTATTTGACGGAATATGCCAGACAGGGCAGAGTCATCCGCCTGATAAAAGTAGGTATTAATTGTCTGGCCGGTGTTCCTTCGGTTGTTTTTGGTTTATTCGGACTTGGTTTTTTTGTTATCTTTATGAAATTCGGGTCTAGCATTTTATCCGGATCACTTACTTTGGGTTTTTTGATTCTGCCGACAATCATCGGTGCAGCTGAAGAAGCTCTAAAGGCGGTGCCGCAGACTTTTCGCGAGGCGTCGCTATCGTTGGGCGTTTCCAAGTGGCAGACTATTTATCGGATTGTTCTTCCCAACGCGTTGCCGGGAATCTTAACCGGATCTATTTTAGGGATCGGCCGTGCTGCGGGAGAGACAGCGCCGATCATGTTCACCGCCGCCGCATATTTTACTGCCAAACTGCCCAACTCTATTTTTGATGAGGTGATGGCTCTGCCTTATCATATTTATGTATTGGCTACAGCCGGTACAAACATTGAGGCAACAAGGCCCATACAGTTTGGAACAGTGCTTGTTCTGGTAGCGGTTGTCCTGAGTATAGATCTGATCGCGATAATCATTCGCAGCTATATGAGAAAAAATAAAAGGTGGTAAGAATGGATTCTGATATCATCATTAAATTGAATAAAGTTAATTTTTATTATGGGCAGTCGCGAGCCTTGACTGATATAACTATGAATTTCAGAAAAAATAAGGTTTCCGCCCTGATCGGTCCTTCAGGTTGCGGCAAATCGACGTTGCTTCGTCTTTTGAATCGAATGAACGATCTCATCGATGGAACAAGAGTCGAAGGAGAAATTCTTTTTGAAGATAAGAATATCTATGCTAAGGATATTGATCCGGTCGAAATTCGCCGCAAGGTCGGCATGGTTTTTCAGAAACCCAATCCTTTTCCGAAAACTATTTATAATAATATTGCCTACGGTCCGAGACTCAACGGATTTCATACCGACGACCTTGAAGTTCTTGTCGAGCAAAGCTTAAAACAGGCTGTTCTCTGGGATGAAGTCAAAGATATTTTGAATAAATCCGCCATGAATCTTTCCGGAGGCCAGCAGCAGCGTCTCTGCATTGCCCGCGCACTGGCGATGAAGCCGGACATTCTACTGATGGACGAGCCAACATCCGCGCTTGATCCTATTTCCACCGCCAAGATAGAGGAGTTGATTGAAGAGCTGAAAAAGAACTATACTATAATTATCGTCACTCATAATATGCAGCAGGCAGCGAGAATTTCCGACGAGACGGCTTTCTTTTATCTGGGAAACATGATTGAATATAATAAAACGGAGAAAATATTTACCAATCCGGATGTAAAACAAACGGAAGACTATATAACAGGCAGATTCGGCTAAGCATCAACTGGAGGAATCACTATGGAAGAAAGAAAACATACAAGTTCGCATTATGAAATGGAACTTCAGGAAATAAAAAACGGCCTCATTTATATTGGCGTGCTGACCGAAAAAGCAATTAGGATGGCGATACAATCTTTAACCGAAAGAAACTCGGATCTGGCCCATAAGATCATTAAAGATGATGATGAAATTGATAAACTGGACACAGAACTGGAAGAAAGATGTATTAAAATATTAGCGTTAAGGCAGCCCACCGCCATAGATTTAAGATTCATTACAACGGCGATAAAAATTACCGGGCATTTGGAAAGAATCGGAGATATGGCCGTGAACATCGCCGAAAGGGCGATTCATTTGAACGAAGAGCCAAACTCAAAGCCTATATCGATTTACCGCGCATGGCTGATCTTGTTATAGATATGATTAATAAATCTCTGGATAGTTTTATCAGAAATGATTTGAAGATGGCCGAAGAAGTCCGGCGGACGGAACAGATCACCGACGATCTCAATGAGCAGATTTTCCGCGAGCTTCTGACCTTTATGATGGAGGATTCCCAAACGATTCACCGGTCTTTAATGATTATGCAGGTCTCAAAAAATCTGGAGCGCATTGCCGATCATGCCAAGGGCATAGCGGATATGGTTGACTATATGGTTACCGGCGCAAGTGTGCGTCATCAAGCTTATCCTTCAGAGGAAAAGGAATCTGAGTGAAACGCAATCTTTTTTTAAAAATATTATTCAGCTATCTGGTTATTGTCTGCTTGTCTTTTTTTATTCTGGATCTATTCATTAAGGACGAGATTAAAAAAGTCATGACCGATAAGATTGAGACCGAACTATTTGCCGATGCCGAACTAATTGATTTGAATCCGGCGCAGAAAATTTCAGATCAGTTCAGGCAAATTGCCAGAATATCCAATTCACGGGTTACGCTGGTGGACGCACAGGGCAGGGTCTTAGCTGATTCGGAAAAAGATATTACCACAATGGAGAATCATTTTAACCGCCCGGAACTGCAGGAAGCCCGGCTGAAAGGCAAGGGAAAATCCATACGCTACAGCCAGACCATAGGCGTAGATATGCTCTATGTGGCCATACCTATGAAGTCAGGATCGCAGGTGACAGGATATATCCGGCTGGCGCGCCCCCTTCATGATGTGCAGGGCGTGATTGAGAAAATATATCAATCTATTTTTCTGTCAATGATGATTGTTGCGGTTATAGCGTTTATAATTGCACTGGTCTTTTCTTATCGTTTGGCGGCGCCGATTCGGGCTATGGAAAGATTTACCGAAAGATTGCGTCAGGGGCATCCGGTTGGGAACATCTTTTTAGAGACGTCGGACGAAACAGAAAAGTTGGCCGATAATATAAACTATCTGGTGGAGGAACTGCAGAGCCAAATTCGGCTGGCCAATGAAGAGAAAAGCAAATTGATGACGGCGTTTACCAGCATGACCGAAGGAGTCTTGATTCTCAATGCGGAAGATAAAATAGAATTTTTCAATCAGGCGCTGAGTAATATGCTGGCTGAACAATACGGTGATATAAACGGTAAAACATTGATGGAAGCTTTCCGTGATGTGGAGTTGCAAAAAGCGTTTCTTAAATTTAAAGAGACACACGACACGATCTTTGAAGAAGTCACCCTGGGTATTTTCGATCCGGTCATTTTAAGCGTCAGTATATCTTCCGTGCATAATTATCCGGACAGAGAAAAAGCAATGCTTGTTTTTCATGATGTCACACGATTGAAGAAACTGGAAAAGATTCGAGTTGATTTTGTGGCCAATGTCACGCATGAAATTCGTACTCCGCTTACGGCTATTATAGGCTATTTGGAAACAATTAACGCCGGGGCAATTAATAACACTGATGATGCAAAAAGATTTATTGATATAAGCCTGAAGCAGGCGCAGCGTTTGAACCGCCTGGTTGAAGATTTGCTGGTTATATCAAAAGTTGAATTGGGTGAACTTGATTTCCGTTTTGAAGAAATTTCTTTGCGTAATGCTCTGGAAGGAGTCATTCCTCTGGTTGAAGCGAAGGTTAAATTTAAAAATATAACCATCCATAATAAGGTACCGGAAAATGATGTGACGATAAGGGCAGACAAAGACAGGCTTACTCAGATACTGGTAAATGTTTTAGACAATGCCGTCAAGTTCACGCCGGAGTTTGGCAGTATCACTATTGAGAGTGAGCAGAAATATAACGATGTTGTATTGACAATAACAGACACAGGCATCGGCATACCGAAAGAAGAAGTTCAGCGTCTGGGTGAGCGTTTTTACCGGGTAGACCGTTCGCGTTCACGCGATTTGGGCGGAACAGGACTGGGGCTGTCCATTGTCAAGCATCTAATGGTTGCTCATGGCGGAAGAATAGAAATAGAAAGCCAGTTGGGCCGCGGCACTGAAGTATCTTTATTTTTTCCCCTGGTAAAAATGTAATTATTTAACAGCGCAAGTAAAGAGAAAATTTAGGCCGCAATCAGCGAATATATGATATTATATATTTCGGGAAAGGATATACTCGGCCACCGCATTTAAGTGATCTTTTTCGGGGCAGTCGCTGAAGATATTTAGTTGTGATTTTGCTTCGCTGATGTATCCGGCCGCTCTCTGGAGGGAGGAATCAATTCCGTTATATTTTTTAATCAACCTGATAATTTCCCGAGCCGCTTTCTGTGAGCCTTTTCTGCGGTTTATTATTTCATTGATTTTATTTTTTTCTTCTTCCGTGCCACGTTTGATAGCGAATATTAACGGCAGTGTTATTTTCCCTTCTTCCAGATCCTTGCCGATGGACTTGCCGAATCTCTCTCCTTCAGCTGTGTAATCCAGAATATCATCAGTGATTTGAAAGGCCATGCCCGCGTTTCTCCCGAATCGCGCCAAAGCGTCTATTTTTTCCTGCGACTTAGTACCCAGTGTCGCTCCGGTAGAGCAGGCCGCCGAAATCAAAACGGCGGTTTTTTTTTCAATAATAGTCAAATATTCTTCCTCGGTCAGAGTTATATCGCCGCGTTTAATGAGTTGAAATACTTCGCCTTCGGACATGATATAGGCTATTTGGGAAATGAGTTTCAAAATATCGATATTGCCGGTTTCTGTTAACAGCCGGAAGGATTTGAAACAAAGAAAATCGCCGACCAAGACACTGACGGCATTTCCAAAGACGTTATTGGCGGAAGTCCTGCCGCGCCGGATTTTAGCCTCATCAATAACATCGTCGTGCAGTAGGGTGGCGGTATGAATAAATTCCATAGCCGCGGCCAGCGGAAAGCGTTGCTCTCCCCGGTAACCGCAGATGCCGGCGCTGATAAGAAGCAGAAGCGGCCGGAATCTTTTTCCACCGCTGTCGATCAAGTGGTGCGCAACTTCGGGAATCAATTTAATTTCGGAAGTTATATATTCATTGATATATTTTTCGACTTGCTGAAGATCATCTTTATGTGCGGAAAAAACATCTTGAATTTGCATATGTAATTTTACCTTGTCAGTAACAATAAGAATGAAAAACTATATTTTAATTTTCGGTCAATTGTCAAATAAGATTTAATAAGATCCGTTGAAAACGAATCCCGATAAATCGGGATGAAGGTTGAAGCTTTAGTCAAATTACCTCCAAATTAACGCTTTATTTCAGCTTAAAATCCACACGGCTGTTTTTAACTTTTTCCTTTTTCTCCGGAGAAAGAGTCTTCGGCTCTACAATAAACACCCGGCCGGCGTCGACATTGCCGGGCTGAAGAAGCAGCTCTTTGACGGCTTGCGCCCGCCTTGCGGCAAGCTGCCGCAGGTCGCTGTCCGTCACTTCGCTATTATTTAAAAGCAATTTTTCCATCTCCGCCGCCGGAATATTCTTGGCGATGCCCACAAAATTACGCGGCTTGGTGAATTTTCCCGCATCATAAGTTTGCTTCAGATACTTCTCATAGTCTTGAGGCGTGAGCTGAATTTGCTCAAGAGCAACCTGCTCACCGCCTTTTGACAATATTTCTTTGAGTTTCAGTGCTTTGATCCGGCGGTTTAAATCCGCTTTTTTCAAACCTGCCTTATCATTCTCCGGATCAATATATCCCTCAATATCCAGTTTCATAGCCGGCCGTTCGTAAAGAGCTTTTCCGATGGTAGTTATTTTTTTGCGGCTTTCATCGGTGACGATGGCGCTCCCATAATCAAATTCAATAAAGCTCAATTCCTCGCCGCCGCCGGTAAGAGAGGAAAGCAGTGCAAAAGGCGATGTGACGGCTTTCGTGATGAGGTTTACAAGCACCTGCCAGATGATCGGCCAGATTTTGAATTTGGGGTCATCAAGGCTTCCGGATACGGGAACATCCAGACTGATTTGCCCGTTGCGGTCGGTTAGAAGAGACACAGCCAGTGTCACCGGTGCTTTAATTGCATCAGGACTAGCCACTTTATCTCCAAAGGTGAGTTGGTCGATTGTTACTTTATTCTGAGATTCGAGTTTCCTTTTATCCACCAGATAGGCCACATCGAAAGTAAGTTTTCCCTTGGTAATAGGATAACCAAGATACTTGTTTGTATACGGTGTGACCGGACTCAGTTCAATATCCTTGAAACTGATTTTAATATCGACAAAAAGATCTTTGGCCAGCGGATTGATCTTGCCCGCAATGTCGATAGGCGAGCCGTATCCCAGATTGCCCTTGAGCGCGACGTCAGCGCGCGTCATATCCTGAGAAGAAAGCCCGGTTATGTTGCCGGTCATGTTGAGCATATTTGCCGCATAGTTAGGTTTGATATTATTGTCACGAAAATCAATTTTGCCGCCGCGAAATAATATTTTGCCTATTTTAATATCCGCGGGCCTTTCCGGAGGTTTTGTCTCTGGTTTCTTTTCCGCGGATTTGGCGGAAGTATCATTTTTCTCCGGCTCTTTTTTGCCCTCATCGCTGAATATGTCCTGAATGTTAGTTGTCTTGTCGGGGTTGATGATGATACGCGAATAAAAATCGTCAAGCGAGATAGTCCTAATATGCAGGAAAAAAGGATTGTAGCCTGTCTGAATCTGGTCGAAAGAAAGCACTTTCCATTTCAAGAAATCATTGGATTGGGCTTTGTCGATCGTGGCAAGATTATTTACTAATATTTTACCGGCATATTTAATGACCGGTTCTCCCTTACTGTTTGTGGCCAGAGAGAAATTTCCCGCAGTCGAAACAGCGCCGCGTGTCACATCAATTTTAACTTTATCGGTAAAGTAGGACTGAAACGTCCGGATTCCGATATTTTTTACATTCAGCGCCAGATTGGCGTTAAGTGGTTCCAGACCCAACGGTCCCTGTGCCGATATTTCGCTCTTTTTATCCAGCGTGAACGTAAGATCAATATTCCCCTGAGTGTCTTTTTCCAGAGAAAGATTGACAGCTTTCAATTGCAGGGGCACGATATGAACATTAACCGGCTGATAGGGTTTGGCGTCAATAAAAGTAATATCTGCTTTATCGATGAAAAAATTATCCAGCCGGAATTTTAATTCGGTTTTCTTTGCGGGTGCGGCGGCGGCGGTTTCCTTGGCGATAGTCTTTTCTTTTCGCGGTTGCTTTTGTGTCAGATTGAGCAGATTGATTTCGCCCTGCTTGTCGCGGCGGATGACTAATTCCGGTGATTGTATGGCGATCTCCGCAAGATGAATATTCGGCACAAGCGGCTCGACGGATGTCATATTGATGCTCAAGGATGGCAGATTAAGAATTTTATTATTCTGCAAGTCATCCAGAGCTATTTTACTTAAAGTCGCATTGCCTGACAGCACAAGGGAAGGCGACTTGTCCTTATACATGACAAAATTTATTTTCATTTTTGTATCAAGGCGCGCGGAGTTAAGTTTAAAATTCATTTTTACAGGAACGTATTTCAGATAAAAGGGGATGTCTAAATCCTGAATGTTCACATCAAAGCTTGTGGCGCGCGATGTGAGGAAAGGTTTGGTTTTGCCCGCAAGCTCAAATTTATTATCGTTAATGACTGCGGAAAATTTCGGTTCTACGTATTCTTGGAGATAATATTCGATATTGGAAACAAAGGGGATGGAAAGGTTCATCTCCCGCACGGTATGATTGGTTTGATTGGGTTCATCGCTGAAATCAATTTTTCCGTTGATAATCTGAATATTATTCAAAGAAAAAAGAAAAGGCTTTTCTTCCTTGACAGGCTTGGGTTTGCCTTCGCTCTCACTCTTGGGGATAAGGTCGGTAAAGTTATATGAGCCATCTTTTTTGCGGGATATGCCGATGTAAGGGTTCTTCAGGCTGATTTTTTTCAAAATCAATGCCCTGCGGAAAATTGAAGACGCCGCATCGGCATTCACATATAGTTCGTCAAACGCGACAAACGGTGATTTATTGCCGGGATCTTCCAGCGAAAATCCTTTGATGGTTACAGAAAGCGCAAAAGGATTGATGTTGATCTTGGCGATTGATGTCTTTCTGTGCAGCGCCGCCGAAATTTTTTCAATGATCAGCGGCTTGAGAATAGCGGGTGCAATAAAAAAACCGGCAACGCCGAAAAGAACTAAAAAAACAACCAAACCGGCGAGAATCTTTTTGAAAGTGCGCATAATGACTCCTTTCTAATTCTTACCACGGATCAATGAAAGAATGACCTGTTTCCTGAGGGCACCGTGCGGGCACGGATTTAATGCCCTGCATAATCCACTTGCGGGTATCGGCCGGATCTATCACCGAATCGATTTCGAGGTATGACGCAATATTTATGGCTTTTCCTCTTTCACGCAGCTGACCAAGCAATTGTTCATATAATTTCTCACGTTCCTGCGGATCTGCAATCGCGGCCAGCTCTTTTTTAAAACCGGCCTTGATCGCCCCTTCGAGCCCCATGGCGCCGAATTCTCCGGTCGGCCAGGCAGCCGTAAAGAAAGATTCATGGAAGCCTCCCTTAGCCATAGCCATGACGCCGAGGCCGTAGCCTCTGCGAAGAACAACCGTAAAATAAGGAACTGTTAAATGTGAACCGATGACGAACATCCGGCAAACATGGCGCACCTGCGCGCGCTTTTCTATTTCCGGCCCCACCATGAATCCGGGCGTGTCGCAAAAAGAAAGAATCGGCAGATCATGCGCCTGACAAATCTGCATTAAACGCGCCGCCTTGTCCGCGCCTTCAGCTTCAATAGCTCCGGCCATATGCATACAGTTATTGGCTATCACGCCGAAAGGCCTTCCTTCGATGCGTATAAAACCGGTAATGATGCCGGGGCCGAATTTAGGCCGCAGTTCAAGGAATGAATCGGTGTCGGCCATCGCTTTAATGACAGTCCGCACGTTATAGGCGCGCTTGCTGTTTTCGGGAATCAGATTGCGCAGGCGAAGCTGGTCGGCGGCATCCCACCTGGAAGTTGCTCCCTGAAAATAGGAAAGATATTTTTTGGCGGCAGCGACCGCCTCCGCATCATCGGCAACTTCAATATCGACTACGCCGTTTTGAGTTTGAACATCTATCGGGCCGATTTCCTCCGGTTTAAAAATGCCCAGGCCTCCGCCTTCAATCATCACCGGACCGCCCATGCCAATGTTGGAATTTTTTGTTGCGATAATAACATCACAACAGCCCAGCAGGGCCGCGTTGCCCGCGAAACAGGGGCCTGATACAACACCGACCACCGGAACTTTGCCGCTGAGTTTCGCAAACGAACCGAAGGTGGATAAATCCAGACCAGCCGTCATAATGCCGACGGCATCGATGTCACCCGGCCTTCCGCCGCCGCCTTCCGCGAAGAAAACCAGAGGAAGGCTCTGCTCGTATGCCAGTTTCAGCATGCGATCCATTTTTTTGTGATTAAAATAACCCTGAGTGCCGGCTAAAACGGTATAATCATAGGCCATGACCATACAGCGGGCCTTGTCGTCTCTGAAAGATGAGCCGTTTACTGATCCAATACCGGCAATCAATCCGTCGGCCGGGGTCTTGCTGATAAGATCGTCCACCGACCGCCGCCCGCGTTGCGCGGCAATCGCCAGGGCTCCGTATTCAATGAAACGGCCGGCGTCGCA
The DNA here is from genome assembly GCA_963710575.1 of uncultured delta proteobacterium. Classification (GTDB taxonomy): domain Bacteria; phylum Desulfobacterota; class Syntrophia; order Syntrophales; family Smithellaceae; genus Smithella. The sequence continues at coordinate 296,300 of CAVQAL010000011.1, forward strand.
GAGATCATCGACGTTTGCGCGAGCCGTTCTCTGGTTCTTTTGCTGACGTTTCGCCACTGCGTCGGGGCGATTTTCATCAAGGCCGAAAGCATGGCGATTAATCATCTCGATAAGTTCTGGACGTATTGGATTTGTCTCTGTTTCCTTTTTTACGGACGGGGAACTATTGTCTGCCGCCCCTTCTTTGTCTTTTGATGTTTTCATGTGCTAAAAACTCCCTTATTAAGACGGATCATATTTACAAAAAGTTTATACAACAATTATACACGTATTTCAAGTAAATCCATGCCTTTGCACGCCGCGATACCATCTTTAATTTAAAAATGGTATAATAAAAACATCACACAGACTTTTCCATGCACAAATATAAACAGGGGATTTATGCAGATATTTATTGATGCGGATGCTTTTCCGAACGTTATCAGAGACATCTTGATCAAGGCATCATTGCGATTAAATGTTCCACTGATCTTTGTCGCCAATAAACCGTTGCGCCTGGAGAAGCTGGCAAATCTATCCCTGATCATGGTTCCGGAGGGGCCTGATGTGGCCGATGATCGCATTGCGGAGTTGGTACAGCCGGGCGACCTTGTGGTAACAGCCGATATTCCGCTTGCCGACCGGGTAGTGGCAAAAAAAGCCTTTGCGATTAATCCTCGCGGTAAACTCTACACAGAGCACAATATCAAAGACCGGCTGGCCATGCGCGATTTGCTCAATGAACTGAGAGATACGGGAATGATAACAGGCGGTCCTGCTGAATTCAGCAAGAAAGACCGACAGGCATTTGCCAACCAGTTGGACAGCTTTTTAATCAGGCAGTTGAAATTAGAAAACGAGGAGAATAAATGCTTTACTTTAGCTGTTCTTTGATTCTCAGATGTTTGAAATTTTCAGAAATAGTTATATTACTGTTTTTGATGATGACAACCTTGTCCATGATGCCCCGGAATGTCTGGGGGAAAGAAATTTACAGTTACACAGATAAAGATGGCACCATCGTTATAACAGACAAACCTCCTCCTCAAGAAGATATTAATTCCGATGCAAAGAATAGTAATTCGTTTCAGAATTCAACCTCAAACGAGCGCCTGCATTGGGGAAGGGACAAAGCATTAAATGATGAACAGAATCAAGGTGAAAGTAGACAACGCAAAAAAGTTAAGGCTGACAACGGTATTGAAGCCGGCAGATATGAAGTAAGGATTAAGAAAATCGGCAGTAATTTATATCAGGATATTTCTACACGCATTATTATCAAAACCCGGGCTTGTATTGAGCCGGCAGGCGGAAATGAATCTGTCTTGGATTGGACCGGTTCCGCAGGCGAACTCTATTTCAAAAAAACGAACAAGTCATGTATCGTCAAAAAAGTTTATAAATGATAATGAAACCAGCCGAAAACGAGCTTTGCGAAGTTTGAAGCGTAAGTTGAATTATCCCAGGAGCGAAGCGACGAGGGAATCCAGTATATGATTAACCGAAGGTGTTCTATTTCTTGTCCTTATTTCATTTATCTATTGCATTGTTTTTTAAAAGTTGTAATGTTTTCTGCAATAAAGAAATAATATCTACTGAAAGCAGGAGAACTTATTTTTTAATATCTGGTCCGGGTTGAGTTTAAAAAACACAGAGAGATTTAAATTGAAATATAGTAAAGTTTGATAAAATGTCCATTACTGAAATAAAACATCGTTGGGCAATATTCCGCGCGCTCCTGCCTTACTATGGCAAAATCGTAACGCCGCACTTTTTAAAGAAAACGATAGAGTATATCCCCGATGTTGAGAGAATTCATCCCTTGATTGAGGGCATTTATAAGCCTGCAGGAAGTGAATATGTGCTAAGCATAGCCAGCATGAAGGTGAACCCTTATGCTGATAAGCTTACTTACCTGCCAGATGGTCGTTGGCATATTAAATATTCCGCCAAAGCTGGTGGAAATGATCTTGCGGTTAACCAAGGGCTTTTTAAATGCATGCTGGATAAAGAACCGGTTATTGTACTTGAGCAGCTTTCAGATAAAACAAGCAAGCAAGGCACGCAGTATAGACTTATGGGGCTCGGGCTAATTGATAAGTACGATTCAACGCAAGATATCTTTTCTATTCAGCATGTTGATTTTGCTACCCTTGAACGTGTGAGTTATGGTGAGACAGAAGAAGTAATAGTCGCATCAGCCCTGCGCAGTAATACTTTAGAAAAATTCATTCCTTTTGTAGAAGATAATAAAGCTATTTACAAAGTGTCAGCACAAAAGCGTGACAGAGCTTTTAAAGAAGTGGTTCTGGAACAATATGCTTTCACCTGTGCGGTTACGGGGATGCAATACTATTCTGATCACCTTGTTGAAGCACAGGCAGCTCATATTATCCCCCGCAGAATCAATGGAAGTGATGATCCTCGAAATGGTATTGCGCTTTCTCGCACTGCCCATTGGGCATTCGATCAAGGTATGTTCACCATATCTGATCAATATGAAATAATTGTTCATCCTAAGGCCAAGCATGCCAAGATAAATAAATTTTCGATTCTTGATCTTCACGGCCAACCAATCAGCAAGCCAGAAGATGATGCTTTTTGGCCGCACAAAAATGCAATTGAATGGCATAAGGCAGAGGTATTTGATAAATTTAATCCATGAAGTAATAGGGGCCTATTCTATATAAATTTCTGGATTCCCGCCTGCGCGGGAATGACAGTGGTTGGTTTTAATTAATTATTTCTCCAAACAGATCGTATTCATCGGCGGCGGTTATTTTGCATTTTACAATCTTGCCGATTTGGGCTTTGGATTTTTTAATGTAAGTTACACCGTCGATTTCCGGCGCCTGTCTGCGGCATCTGCCCACGTAGGCGTAATCCTCCCGGTCGCTTTCCCCTTCGATGAGCACTTCCTGAGTTGATCCGATCAATGTTTTGTTGATGGCGGCGGAAATTGCCGCCTGCTCATTCATAATTGTTTCGCGACGGCGCTCTTTTTCCTTTTCGGATACATGTGATTTTAAATTAGCGGCAATTGTTCCTTCTTCCCGCGAATAGGTAAAGACACCGAGATGGTCAAACTTTGTTTCGTTCACGAAATCAAGCAGTCTGTTAAACCTTGTCGGCGTTTCGCCCGGAAATCCGACAATGAGCGATGTTCTCAGGGCTACACCGGGAATTAGTCCTGCGGGCTTGAGCGATAACTTCTTTGATTTTAGCGCCGGTAACTTTGCGGTTCATCGCTTTTAAAATATCATCGTCGATGTGCTGAATGGGCAGATCAATGTAGCGGCAGATTTTTTCATTGGCGGCAATGGTCTCCAGCAAATCTGTGGTTACACGCGCCGGATGTGCGTAGAGCAGGCGAATCCATTTTAAGCTTTTTATTTTCGCCATATCGTTTAACAGGGCGGACAACCGCGGGCGGCCTTTTAAATCTCTGCCGTAATTTGTGGTGTCCTGAGCGGTGATGATTATTTCTTTTATTCCTCTTTTTGCCAGTATTTCGGCCTCTCCAAGAATATCATCCGGCTTGCGGCTGCGCGCCGCGCCGCGAATAGAAGGTATGACGCAATAGGAACAGCGATTGGAACAGCCGTCGGAAATTTTCAAATACGTACTTGCCGTTGTCGATGATAAAATCCTCTGGTGCTGAAAATTCATCAAAAAATCCGGTTTGGTGATTACGGCGTCACGTTTGAATTTTTCCTGATTTAATTTGTTTATGTGGCTGGCGATGTTGCCGACTTCTCCTGTGCCGATAAATAAATCCACTTCAGGCATTTGGGCGAAAAGTTCCCTGCCGTAGCGCTGGGCGAGACAGCCGGCGACGACAATCCGCAGCCGCGGGTTGTTTTCTTTTTTTCTTCGGCCAGTGTTAAAATTTCTTCAATGGCTTCTTCTTTGGCGGGATTGATGAAGGCGCAGGTGTTGACGATGACAATGTCGGCGGATTCGCTGTGGTCAATCAGTTGATGGCCTGATTGATTTAAAAGGCCTCCCATTACTTCCGAATCAATCAGATTTTTCGGACAGCCGAGACTGATGATATGCACTTTGTTGTGAGACTCAAATTTCGAAAACGAAGTGCATTGAAATTTGTCAGTCGAACAATCCCGCACAGCGGAGGGTATAATACCCTGCAGCTTGCTTTGGAATTTATGCCCATGATTTTGAATTGTTTTATTCAACTGGGGAGCTTTCTAATCAGGACTTTTCTGGGTTTTGAACCGTCGGAAGGACCGACAATGCCTTCGGCTTCCATTTTTTCAATGATACGCGCCGCTCGGTTATAACCGATTTTCATGTAACGCTGGACAAGTGATATGGATGCCTGTCCTAATTCGCCGACCAGGGCCACGGCTTCGTCGTATTTTTCATCAAAATCATCATCACTTTCATGCGAACTCTGCGCGGCGGCCACCGCGAATTTTTCGATGGAAGAATCATACGCCGGCTGTGCCTGCATTTTAATGAAATCAACAATGCGCGAAATTTCCTTGTCTGAAACGTAAGCTCCGTGGATGCGGGAAAGCTTGGATGTGCCCGGCGGAATAAAAAGCATATCTCCGGCGCCGAGCAGTTTTTCCGCGCCCTGCTGATCAATGATCGTGCGGGAATCAATTTTGGAAGATACCTGGAACGAAATGCGCGTGGGAAAATTGGCTTTGATTAAACCGGTGATGACATCCACCGATGGCCGCTGTGTGGCAATGATAAGATGAATTCCGGCCGCCCGCGCCATTTGCGCCAGACGCGTCAGTGATTCTTCCACGTCCCGCGGCGCGACCATCATTAAGTCGGCCAGCTCGTCGATAATCACGATAATATAAGGAAGTTTTGTGTGCGTTATTTCGTGTTCAACTTTATCTGTTACGGTTATGTCGGCTATTGTTTCGGTTTCCAGATCGGACTCAATATTTTTTTTCGGCAGTGCTAAAACAGTTTTGCTCTTCAGACCTTTTAAAAGCAGTTCATTGTAGGCGTCAATGCTTTTTGCTTTCAAGTCGTTGAGAATACGGTAGCGTCTTTCCATTTCTTCCACTGTCCAGCGCAGAACCTGTGAAGCTTTTTTCGGATCAACGACAACAGGATGCATCAGGTGCGGAATGCCTTCGTAAGAAGACAGTTCCAGCCTCTTGGGATCGATCATGAGGAATTTAACATCATCCGGCTGGGCTTTAAAAAGAATACTGCAAATCATGGCGTTGAGCGCGACACTTTTGCCGGAGCCGGTGGTGCCGGCAATGAGCAGGTGAGGCATTTTTGTCAAATCGGCAACTACAGGTGTGCCCACAAAATTAACGCCTAAAGCAATCGGCAGACGAAAAGATGATTCCGAAAATGAATCGTTGTCGAGGACTTCTTTGAGAAAAACATGTTCCCTTTTCAGATTGGGGATTTCAATGCCGATCACCGATTTGCCGGGAATCGGTGCAAGGATGCGAATGCTTGGCGCCATCAGCGCCAAAGCCAGATCGTCAGAGAGATTGACTATTTTGTTGATTTTAACGCCGGGAGCCGGCTCCAGTTCATACATAGTGATTACCGGTCCGGGCATTACTTCCACCACGCGTCCCTCGACGCCGAAATCAGACAACTTCTTTTCCAGAATGCGGGAATTTGTGACCAGAGAATCCCGTTTTACGCGGACATCCTTGCGCTGAGATTCTTCCAGTAATGTAAAGGGAGGCAGTTGGAATTTTTCGTTGGCGTTAGTTTTAGTGAAATTAAAATTGGTTTGCTCGATTTTTTTGAGGTTTACTTTTTTTACAACCGGCGGAGTATCTTCGATTATAACCGGTTGCGGTTTTTTTTCTATTTTCACACTCTCCAAAACATAATTTACAAAAGACCAGATACGGTTTTTGCAAAGAGTGAATAGCGCCGAAACAAATTGGGAGATTCGTTCCGTCAAAGAAACAAGTGAAAATTCAACCATGAAGGTCAGCGCCACAACAAAAATCAGAATTAAAAGAATATAAGTTCCCGCGACGTTAAAAGATATGCGGAGAAATTCGACAATGTAAACGCCGAGTAATCCGCCGGTGCCGTTTTTCAGCGATTCTCCGTAAACGGTTATGCTTCCGCTGATAAGGATGGCCATGAGTCCGGCAAAGGAAAGAACAAAAAAGAAAAATCCCAGAACCCGTCTGGTGTTAAGAGTAAACGCGGGCCGTAAAAAATATTGAAAACTGCAGGCAAGAAGAATGAACGGGAAAAGAAATGAGGAAACGCCCAAAAGACGAATTAAGGAATCGGCTGTATAAGATCCGGCTTTGCCGGTAAAATTATGCGTTGCCTGACCACTAACAATGAAGTGGGTAAACGAAGGGTCCTGCGGACGGTAGGAAACAAGGCACAAAAGCAAAAATAAGGCCAGAGAAAGACAAACTACTCCTTTAATTTCCCGATTTCTTTTATTATCTTTTTGCTTTTCTGTTTTTTTATCTTCCATATTATTATTTAAATATATTAAAATAATAATTTGTCAACAGCAAGGATTATTTCAGAAAAAGATGATTTTATAAGGAAAGCAAACAATCCGAAAATCCAGCAGCAGTAAGCAAGGAATTTCAGACGCGCTTTAGGGATAACTCAGAAAAAAAGTTTAAAGTTCGGTCAAGTCTTGAACTATTCCTAAAATTGTAGCGGTGGAAAGGTTCAAATGGCTTCACTTTTCAGATCTTTAATTTTTATATTTTCCGGTTCCTGCCAGGAATTATAATTTTTAATAATTGTATTTCTAACCTTTTCAATCAGTTCATGACGATTTTCAATATCAAAACTTGTTGTTTCTATTGGTTCTCCGATGATCAGTTTTATTTGACCGGGTTTTATTCGCACTGATCTTTTGGGCATGATCCGGCCGCTGCCTATAATAGAGACCGGCACAATGGGCACGCCTGATTTGATGGCGAGATAGAATGCTCCCTGTTTGAAAGCGTTGATTTCTCCGTCGCAGCTTCTTGCGCCTTCAGGAAAGGTCATGATTGATTTTCCGTTCCTGATGCGCAGTGCGGCTTCATCGATGCTTTGCAGGGCTTCCTCCCGGTTATTCCGGTTAATTTCAATATAACCAGCGCTTTTCATCGCTGTACCGAAGATAGGAATATTAAATAATTCTTTTTTAGCAATCCACCGGAATTGCACAGGGATATATGCCAGAGAAATTAAAATATCGAAGTCGCTTTGGTGGTTGGCCATGAAAATTTGCGGTTTCCCGTGCAGAAGATTTTCTTCGCCGATTACGGTCACCTTTGTGTTGCACATTAAAAGTAAAATTTTAGCCCAGAGATTGGCAACCGTATGAATTTTGTTGTCGGCATCGGGGAAAAAGGAAAAAACCACGGACCAAAAGGACATGAATACTGTTATAATAACACCCAATGTTACTAGCAGTGCTGAATGAACCATAAACGTCCTTTCATTCGAGTGTGAATCCTTTCTTTCAGAACAACTTTAAACACACATTCGCTATCTTACCACTAAAGAGTTTTAACTATAAAAGAAGGAACATTGAGTGTCAATAAGTATGTTGATAGAATCATAGTTTCTAAGTTTCAGCACACAGGGGGAAAGGCATATATATTAGGCCTGAATGGGTACTGAAAATGAATAACTGCAGAAGGCGGTATTCTGGAGTTATAATAGCCATAAAACAAATTTTTTTATTCAATAGACATCAGTGATTCCCATCGTTCCCATTCGGTGGCGCAGGGAAGATTATTTCCCTTGAGGAGGTTAACTATTGTCTCTTCATTAAAACGTAAATAGGGGTTGATTCGGCGTTCGTCGGCCATAGTTGAATAGACATGATCGCGGTCGTATAACTTCCAGAAGCGGTCGATATCTTTGTTGCCTGGTTCCAGATGCCGGGCGAAGGCAAGGGAATCGCGGATATAATCATGCCCGGCATAAATTATAGTTTCATCAGGCAAGGCCATTAGCCGTTTGATGGATAAATAAAAATTTTTCTGGTTGCCGGAAAAACAATTGCCGATTGTGCCGTTGAAAAGGGTGTCGCCGGTGATCAAACAATTGCCTGTATGAAAGCAGACAGAGTCATCTGTATGTCCTGGAGTCCGGTAAACCAGAACTACTTCTCCGTCGATCATAATTTGATGATTATCCTGAAGGGTGGCGGAATTCAAAAAAATTGCGCGAGTCGCTTTGAGCAGGTGATCATTGCCTGGCATGTGGTCGTAATGCGAGTGCGTGTTGGTGACAAAATCAAGCGAGAGGTTTTTGGTTTTCAGGAAAGACAGTATTTCTTTCCATGCCCCTCCGTCAATAGCCATTGCCTGTGACTTCCCATGTATTATATAGGCAAAATTGTCGGCTCCGTAGCGAAATTGCTCAATATTTAACATTGGAAACCCTTTCGTAATATCTTGTAAGTATCTATTTCGAAACAGTGAATTTGATCAGAACTCATTATTTAACATAATGAGTATAATTAAAGAAGTATTAGTGTGTCAAGATAATCGTAAAAGTTGAAAAGCGGGTTTCCTATAGGTATTTTAAATTTATAGAAAACATTTGACAAATTAAGGTCTTGATAATAGTATTGCATCGCTTTTTTGTAACGCGGGCGCGATGAGCGCTTTTTTTAATTTTCAGGATTAATTGTGAGACTCAAATTTAATGAAACTCAGATATTACAAACGCAGTGCAGTAATATCTGCAAGTTGTAATAAGTCCCAAATTTCAGAAGCGTATAACCTAAATACACTGAAGGGCACCATGGGGTCACTATAGGCGAACTGAAATTTGTTGGACGAATTATCCAATAGCCAAAGGTTATTGGAAATTATCCTGCATAAGCATGGGTTTCATACCCGTGATTCTTTTTAGGAGTTGTTTTTAACAGTGCAGAGAATCATGACGAAAAAAAGAGCTTTGGAAATTATTGCCAATTTTCCCCAGGCCGGTGTGCTTGTGGTCGGAGATGTAATGGTTGATCATTTCATCTGGGGAAATGTTTCCCGTATTTCACCTGAAGCTCCCGTACCAGTGGTTGATGTCCAAAAAGACAGCATTATGCTGGGGGGCTGCGCTAATGTACTCAATAATATTTATGCCATGGGCGGTAAAGTTTATGTCTCTGGCGTTATTGGCGCCGATAATATCGGGAAAAAACTGCTTGAGGAATTGCGCGAACGAAAAATCGAAACAAAAGGCGTTGTTGTGGAAAAAGGCCGGCCGACTACTCTGAAAACGAGAATAGTCGCGCACGGACAGCAAATGGTGCGTTTTGACAAGGAAAACAGAAAACCTATTCCTCGAACCAGCACTAATAAAATTCTGGAATATGTAAAATCATTGCGCGGAAAAATAGGAGCTATTGTTATTTCTGATTACAACAAGGGAGTTATTTCCATCGAGCTTATTGAAGGAATAAAGAAAATAGCGGAAGATTCAAAAATATTCATTTGTCTTGATCCGAAACAAAGCGATTTTTCCATATATAAAGGTGTGCATGTGATTACTCCCAATCATCATGAAGCCCAGCGTGCTGCCGGCATGGAAATAACCAGTGCCGACGATATCCAGCGGTTAAGCGAATCTCTTTTGAAAAAGTATGGCTTTGAAGCAATGCTTATTACGCGGGGCGAAGAAGGCATGAGTCTTTTTGAAAATGGCCGGACAATTGTTCATACTCATTTTTCGGCTCAGGCCAAAGAAGTTTATGATGTGACGGGCGCCGGTGATACGGTTATCGGGATGCTCGCCCTGGGCCTTGCGGCGCGGGCCAATATGAGGGAAGCAACATGTCTTGCTAATCTGGCCGCAGGTATCGTGGTCGGAAAAATTGGCACGGCCACTGTTTCGCAGAAAGAACTGATAGAAATGTTATGAGCAAACCTGGGACGGCTGAACCGGTAAAATTGGTTTTCAGCGTTTTTGCGAAAGAGACTGAGCTATTAAACAAAACGATAGAAATTTTGTCTTCTGATTACGGACAACCGGATTTCGTAAGCGCGGTAGTACCATTTGATTATACGAATTATTATTGCGCCGAAATGGGCCATGGTCTTGTGCGGCGCTTTCTGTCTATGGAAAGGTTAATCAGGCCGGAGGCCTTGCCCGACATAAAACTGGCGACGAATGAGATTGAAAATAAATCAGCATTGGATTTACGGCGGCGGGTTAATATTGATCCCGGCTATATATCCAAGGCTCATTTGATTTTGGCCACCGGCAAGGCTTACACTCACCGCCCCTATTTACGGGACGGGATTTATGCCGACTTAACGTTGGTTTATCAGGGAAAGAAGTTTTGCTCTCTGCCGTGGACTTATCCTGATTATGCGGATGAAAAGCAGTTGATAATGTTGAGCAAAATCAGGGCAAAATATTTATTGCAGTTAAAAACGGCGGGCCAGTAATCACGGGTATGAAACCCTTTGCAAGCTTTGGGACATTGTCCCCCGCTTATGTTTGATATCCCTATGTGCTTTGCACAAGGGATAATTTCCATAGCATTTGGCTATTGGATAATTCGACTGAAAAACTTCAATGCGCCTATAGTGACCTTTAGGTTATTTGCTTTTGAAGTTTTATTCTCATTACGTCCAACAAGTTTCAGCGCGCCTATAGTGACCCCATGGTGCCCTTCAGGGTATTTAGGTTATTTGCTTCTGAAACTTGGGACTCATTAAATTGGTGTATGGTGTGTAAATGATAAAAAGTATGACCGGTTATGGCCGGGTTGAAACAGTCCAAGAAGGCCGGAATATTATTGTGGAGGCTAAATCCGTAAATCACCGTTTTCTGGAAATATTTCTTCGTACACCTTCAGCGCTTTTTCCCCTGGAGGCGGAGTTCAAAAAGAAAATAAGTGAAAGATTCAAACGTGGACGCATTGAAGTATCCATACGGCTGGAAGGCGAAGGCGCCGATGTGTCCAAAGTCAATTTAAATTTAGAAATTGCCCATGATTATTTTGATGTTTTGAACCGGCTTAAAGCGGAATTCGATCTGCAATCTCCAATCAGTTTAAGGACATTGGCCGGTTTTCGTGATATTTTCAGTCCTCCAGCAGAGGTGCAACTAAGTCCTGATTTCCTGAATCAGGTGGATAAAACGTTTTTGGACGCGCTGGCGACGCTGATCAATATGCGGCAGGAGGAGGGCATGGCCATGTTTCAAGACATGGACATGAGACTCAAAGCTATTACAGTAATTCTGGAAACTATTAAATCGCGTGCCCCTCAGGTGGTTATTGAGTATCAAAAACGTTTGGCGGAAAGAATAAAAGAGTTGAATGCCGGATACGCGCTTGACGATGCCCGTTTAACTCAAGAAGTTGCAATTATGGCGGAAAGAAGCGATATCACGGAAGAAATAGTGCGGATGCATAGTCATATCGGACAGTTTGAAGAGCTGTTGCTCAGCGAAGGAACTGAAGGTAGAAAAATAGATTTTCTTTTACAGGAAATGAACCGCGAAATTAATACAATTGGCTCAAAAAGCAGCGATGTGGGAATAACTCGCCAAGTGATTGAAGTGAAAAGTGAGTTGGGTAAACTGCGGGAACAGGCGCAGAATATTGAGTAATATTATGGCTAAAGGATTATTTATAGTTATTTCCGCGCCCTCCGGTACGGGGAAAAGCAGTATTTGCCAGAGGTTTTTGCAGCTTTGTCCCGAGATTAAATTTTCGGTTTCCTACACTTCGAGGCCTCCGCGTCCTAATGAAGTAGACGGGAAGGATTATTATTTTATTTCCCGCAAAGAATTTCAGGCACGTATTGATCAGGGTGAATTTGTCGAGTGGGTAGAAAATTATGGCAATTTATATGGGTCTTCCAGGAAAAATATGGAAGCATTTCTCCATGATGGACAGGATTTGTTGCTGGATATCGAACCGCGTGGCGCCAGAAAAATAAAACAAAAGTTTAAGGGAGGTATTTATGTCTTTGTGCTTCCCCCGTCCCGTGCCGAACTTTTAAACCGATTGGAAGGCCGTGGCTGTGAAACCGATGAAATTATCCAAAGCCGGTTCGAACAGGCGGAAAGTGAATTAAAAGAAGTTTCGTGGTATGATTACGTGATTTTTAACAAAGATTTGGAAACGGCTGTCAATCAATTGATGGCGATTTATGTTGCCCAGAAATGTAAAAGAAGCCGGTTGCAAAGTGAAATTAAAAAATTTATAAAGAAAAATAATATATTTTAAGGAGATTATAAATCAATGGCGAGAGTTACAATAGAAGATTCTTTGCTTGTTGCCAAAACAAGATTCGGTTTGGTATCGTTGGCGTCAAAGCGTGCCCACCAATTATTAAAGGGATCGGCACCGTTAATGGAGAGTAAGAACAGGGAGATCGTGCTGGCCCTGCGCGAAATTGCCGCTGGTAAGGTCGTTTACGCCAATCCCGAATATTTAAACGGAACAAAAGAAGATTTCAAACCAATTCCGGATAGCTCTGAGTTTATCGGCGATGAAGAATATATCGAATAAAGCGGCGAGTGATAAACTCATCTTCGCGCTGGATGCTGATAATTATGAGGAAGCTTTATCATGGGTAGAGCTCCTCTCCGGCGATGTCGGTATGTTTAAAGTCGGCAAGGAGTTGTTTACTGTCGCCGGGCCGAAAATAATTGAGAGCATTAAAAAAAGAGGCCAGAAGGTATTTTTAGATCTCAAATTTCATGATATTCCCAACACCGTTGCCAGTGCGGCCCAGGCCGCTGTCAGATTGAATGTTGATATGTTTAACGTTCATGCATCGGGTGGCAGCCAGATGATTAAGGAAACAGTTTTTGCCGCTGGGGCTTGTGCCGATAAACTGGGGCAAGCGAGGCCGATTATTTTGGCTGTAACAGTGCTTACCAGTTTAAATAGCGCTGATTTGATGGAAATTGGATTTCAAAAAGACACAAAGGAATTGGTTTTACATTTGGCTAAATTGGCGCAGACCGCGGGCGCATCTGGGGTTGTAGCTTCAGCGCAGGATATCTCGCTGCTGCGGGAGAATATTGGCGATGAATTTGTCGTCGTAACACCGGGTATACGCAGCGCCGGCGCAACAACAAAAGACGATCAAAAAAGAACTCTCAGTGCATATGAGGCTGTAAAAACAGGTGCCGATTACATCGTTGTGGGCAGACCGATTCGCTTGGCCTCAAAACCTTTGGAAGCTTGCCGGCAAATTGTTCAGGAAATTGCTGATGGTTTAGCGGCAAGATGATTCCCTTGCGGAAATGGAAAGCAGAACATGGAGGTAATTTACGGTATAAATTCCATTAAGGCTCTTCTCCAGCAGCAGGAAGGCGGATGGGAAAAAATTATTATTGCCTCCGGAAGGGGCGGATCTTCCGTAAAAGAAATAATCGAAATTGCCCGGCAGAAAAAAATTACTGTTGAATTTTACCAGCGAAAATATCTGGATGAATTGGCCGGAACGCCTGATCATCAAGGGGTTATTGGCCTGTGCAAATCTTTTGTTTACGCAGATTTAGATGTATTAATAAAAAACCGCAACAAATCATTTAATTTTGATCTAATATTAGTCCTCGATAGCATCATGGATCCCCAAAATTTGGGAGCAATAATTCGTACCGCCCATTGTTTAGGCGCAAACGGTGTAGTGATTCCGGAAGACAGGGCGGCTCCTGTTACTGCAGCTGTTAATAAAGCATCGGCCGGGAGCGTCCAGCAAATACCTGTCGCTAAAGTGATTAATTTATCGCAAACTCTTGATTTCTTAAAAGATAAAGGATTTTGGGTTTTTGGAGCGGAAGCTCATGACGGAAGCAACTTAAGAGAGATGGATTTTAATTGTCCTGTAGTTCTGGTATTAGGGGGAGAGGCAAAAGGTATCAGGCCATTAGTAAAGAAGAAATGTGATTTTCTGCTGAAAATTCCCATGGCGGGAAGCTTTGATTCCTTGAATGTTGCCGTGGCTGCGGGGATTATCCAATATGAGATATTTTGTCAGCGCAGTAAAACAGAGCCAGTTAAAAAATAAACAATTTGCGGTTTGCAATAAATTTAATATTTAACTTGTTGAATTTATATGGGCGCTGGTTTACAATGCCCAAGTATTAAAATTATTCCAACATAAAGAAAGGATTTCCGGATATGCCAATTTTTATTTGGGAAGGTACAACGAAAAAAAATGAGGTAAAAAAAGGAGAGATGGAAGCGGCCGACGAAGTTACTGTTCGTAATCTTTTACGCCGGCAAGGATTTAAATCCATTGAAGTTAAAAAGAAACCGAAAGACATTGTTGAATATCTGCCTTTTTTAAAGGCAAAAATTAAGGAAAAAAATGTAGTTATTTTTTGCCGGGTTTTTTCCACAATGATCAATGCAGGACTTCCACTCATTCAGTGCTTGGATCTTTTATCCCAGCAGGAACAAAACAAAGCTTTTTCTAAAATTATTCGATCAATAAAAGAAGATATTGAGGGTGGCACCAGTTTAACCAATGCTTTAAAGAAATACCCAAAACAATTTGATGAACTTTTTGTGAATTTGATTGCTGCCGGTGAAGCCGGCGGTATATTGGATGTTATTTTGGAACGCCTTTCGAATTACATGGAAAAGGCGATGAAGTTAAAGGCACGCGTTAAAGGCGCAATGACTTATCCCGCAGCTGTTTTAGTTATCTCCCTTTCTGTTGTTGCTTTATTGCTTCTCAAGGTTATTCCTGTATTTAAGAAAATGTTTGAAAGTATGGGCGGACAATTGCCTGGTCCTACTCAATTTTTAATTACGGTAAGTGAGTTTACACAACATTACTTTTTATATATAATTGCTGTAATTGTTGTCATGTATATCGCCTTTGCCCGGTTTTATAAAACGGATAAGGGGCGCTGGATGGTGGACTCTCTAGTGCTCAAAACTCCAATTTTCGGAGAATTGTTGAAAAAGGTTGCTGTAGCTAAATTTTCGCGTACGCTTTCGACAATGATGAGTTCCGGCGTACCCATTTTGGAAGGACTGGCCATTGTCAGTAAGACTTCCGGTAATGTAGTTGTCGAAAATGCCTTGTTGAAAACACGTCAGAGTATAAGCGAAGGACGGTCTATAGCGGAACCGCTGGAAGAGACGGGAATTTTCCCGCCCATGGTGGTACAAATGATTTCTGTGGGAGAAGCGACGGGTGCCCTGGATTCGATGCTCAATAAAATTGCTATTTTTTACGACGACGAAGTTGATGTCGCAGTGGATGCAATGACTGCGCTATTGGAGCCGGTAATGATGGTTTTTCTGGGGGGAATCGTTGGTGGTATGATTATCTGCATGTATCTGCCGATCTTTAAACTTGCTTCCGTTGTCGGCTGATATAGACATTATGTTGAGAAATTGATTTAATCACGGGCATGTTGCCCTCCGCTTCGCGGGAATACTATTCAATAGCCTTTGGCTATTGGATATCCTTATGTGCTTCGCACAAAGGACAATTCAACTTACGCTTCAATCATCGTTTCACTCGATTTCAGCTTGTTTCAATGGTTCGACTAACTCTTCAAATCCCAGGTCCCTGCCAACTACGTTGGAGGGATTGTCCTGACAGCCTTTGGCTGCAGGATAGTTCGATCTATAAACTTCATTTCGCTGCGCTTATGAAATTTAGGTCTCACTATTCCTCCTGCGCTTCGAGCTTCACGCCATTCGCTCTCAGCGGGAGTCACGATCGCTTTGCTCCTGGGATAATTCGACTAACAAACTTTAATGCGCTACACTTTTAAAGTTTGAGTCTTATTACGTCCAGCAAGTTTCAGTCGAAGATGACCCCATGGTGACCTTTGGGTTATTTCGGTTATGCGCTATGCTTCTGAAACTTGGATCTCATTAAAATGGTCGGGATGGCGCGATTTGAACGCGCGACTCCTGCGTCCCGAACGCAGTGCCCTACCAAGCTGGGCCACATCCCGACACGGCCAAGGACGTTATATAATTTATTTCCAAATGTCCACTTATTTATTTGTGAAACAACAATTTCGGAAGCGTAGCGCAGCGAAATTGGTAAGTTGAACAATCCCGCAAAGCGGGGGGCATGGTACCATGTAGCAATAGATTCCAAAATCTTGCTTTGAGGTTTATGCTTATGATTTAGTATTAATCTCATTTTCTTAAATAAGCACAAATCTTATTCCTAATTTATTGTATAAGCTTGGATGTAATACACCTCAGCTTGCTTTCGAATCGGTTTCCAAAGATTGCTTTGGGATTTATGTCATGATTGTCAATATTTTTACCTTTCTTTAATTTATATAGATAATTGTTTTTTATTTAATGGCGTGTTATAAATAAAGTAAATTTATTGTGCAAAGGATACTCGGCTGGTGATTATTTACGATTTAAAGTGTGAAAAAGGACATACGTTTGAGGGGTGGTTCAAAGACCAGCAAGCTTGGACTTTACAAAAATCGCAAAAATTGGTTTCTTGTCCAGTTTGTAATAGCTCAAATATCGAAATGATCCCCTCTTCAATTACGATTATGGGAAAGGATTCGCGGGCGGCAGGAAAACTTCAGGAAAAAGAACTTTCACCGGCAGGCGCTCTAAAAATATTACATCAGTATATCGATAAGAATTTCGAAGATGTGGGTGACAAATTTGCCGAAATTGCCTTAAAGATACATTACGGTGATGAGGAAAAAAGAAATATCAAGGGAACAAGCACACCGCAAGAGGAAGAAAACTTAAAAGAAGAAGGCGTTCAATTTATTAAAGTTCCTTTGCTAAAAATGGATAGTTAATCAAATTTTTTTCCGGTTTTATTTTTGTCGGCATAACTTGATATCTCCCGACTTAAAAAAGAATTTTTGTTATTTTACAGGCTTTAATCTATGTACAAAATTTATAAAAGTATCATTGAGGGTATAGGCAATACGCCTCTGGTGGCAATATCCCGGCTTAATCCCAATAAAAAAGTAAAGATTTTTGCTAAACTGGAAAGTGCCAACCCCGGCGGTTCCATTAAGGATCGCACCGCATTATTTATGATAGAGAATGCGGAAAAAAGGGGAGAATTAAACCATGATAAAATTATTCTAGAAGCTACCAGCGGAAATACGGGAATAGGTTTGGCGATGATTGCCGCGGCAAAAGGATATAAGTTGTGTTTAACCATGTCGGAAGCGGCAAGCGAGGAGAGGAAAAAAATTCTACGGGCCATGGGCGCTGAGTTGCACTTTACTCCGGCTGCTCAAGGCACCGATGGCGCCATCGAAGTTGCTTATAGGATGCTGCGTGAAAATCCGGATAAATATTTCGGTACTGATCAATTCAATAATGAGGATAATATTGCTGCTCATTATTGCGGTACGGCCCAGGAAATATGGGAACAAACTGACGGTGCAGTTACTATGGTGGTATCCAGTCTGGGTACAACAGGCACGGCTATGGGGATTTCTAAAAGGCTCAAGGAGCTAAACCCGGAAATCAAAATTATAGGTGTTGAGCCGTATCTGCAGCATAAGATTCAAGGGCTGAAAAATATGCGGGAGTCCTACCGTCCTGGAATATTTGATAAAGCCAGACTCGACGAAAAGATAAATATTTTAGATGACGATGCATTTGAAATGTCCCGAAGGCTTACCCGCGAAGAAGGAATCCTGGCGGGAATGAGTTCCGGTGCGGCCATGTTTGTTGCCATACAAAAAGCGAGGCTTTTGGAAGAAGGATTAATTGTTGTCATCTTTCCTGATAGCGGTGAGCGTTATCTAAGCACGGAATTATTTTCTTTTAAGGAAGATATTTCTACTTTTAATCTCTACAATATTCTTAAACGCCGGAAAGACCTGTTCAAACCAATTAAGGCTGATGAAGTGAGAATGCATACCTGTGGGCCGACAGTTCATGACGCGCCTCATTTGGGAAATTACCGGCGCCTTGTAGTTTCCGATTTAATTTTACGCTATTTAGTTTATAAAGGTTACAAAGTAAAGCATGTTCTGGATATTGTTGATCTCACCGATAAATCGATTAAAGGATCTGAAAGAGAGGGAATGGACCTTTCCGATTATTCCAATAAATACTTAAAGATATTTCTGGAAGATGCGCAGCTTCTGAAAATTCATCAGGATAATATTTATGTGAAGGCATCGGAAAATGTTGAAGAAATGCTCAAAATTGTCGAGAAATTGATCGATAAGAAGTATGCATACGAAAAATTACATTCAGTCTATTATGATATTTCCAAATTAGCTGATTATGGTATTCTCTCAAATATTGATTTGGGAAAAACAAGACTTGGTAAGACCATAGATCTTGACGAGTATGAAAAAGATCACCCGATGGATTTTGCTTTGCTGAGGCGGGCAAATTTGGGGGAACTGAAAAGAGGCATTTACTATAAAACTAAATGGGGTAATGTCAGGCCCGGATGGCATTTGGAATGCTCGGCAATTTCTAATAAGTATCTGGGTGCAACTTATGACATTCACATAAGCGGGGCTGATGAAACGTTCCCCCATTGTGAAAATATTTTAGCCATTAATAAAGCTATTTCCGGCCGCAGCGGAGCTAATTACTGGATAAATGCCGAGTTGATTCTGGTTGACGGCAAAAAAATGTCGCGATCTTTGAATAATGCTTTACCATTGGTTAAATTGCGTCAAGATGGTTACAGCGGCAGGGATATACGTTTTTTCCTTTTGGCGATGCATTATCGTAAGCCGATTAATTATTCGGAAGGCGCACTGCAGACGGCAAAAAATACGGTTAAGAAAATCCATACATTTATTTGCCGGCTTAACGCCGTCAATGATGATAACGAAGATAGTTTTGCAGAAATAGATCAGCTTATATATGATCTTAAACATGATTTCACAGCCGCTTTAGATGATGATTTAAATATTGCCAGTGCACTGGCAGCGCTCTTTAATTTTATTGGTAAAGTAAATTTTCCTTTAACCCAGGGTATGATAAATAAAAACAATGCCGGGAAAATACTGGCGGCACTGGAAAATATCAACGAAGTGCTGGGAGTGATGGATTTTGATGTGCCTGTTGCTCAAGGGGAAATAAACGAGTTAATCAATAAAAGAGAGGCTGCCAGAGGCGCTCATAATTGGAAGGAAGCAGATTCTTATAGAACGCAGTTAGCCGAACTTGGAGTTGATGTTTTGGACACATCCCAAGGAGTCCTCTGGCGATTTAAATCATAGAATAACGCTGCTATGAATACTTTGAGAAAATCAGTAATAGCCGGCTCCTGGTATCCCGGAGCGCCATCCATTTTGAGAAGGGATATTGAGAATTACTTTAATTCGGTATCTGACTTAGAATTGGAAGGAGAGGTTGTGAGCTTGATTGCTCCGCACGCCGGGTACGTTTATTCCGGACAAGTTGCGGCAAACGCCTATAATCTTGTCCGCGGAAAACACTACGATGCAGTTATTGTCGTTGGACCGAGCCATCGTGTTGCTTTTCATGGTGTATCTATTTTCAGTACTGGTGGTTATGAAACGCCTCTGGGTATTGTGCCTGTTGCCGAAGAATTGGCTGAAAAAATTAAAATTTTGAGCAAGATAGTAGCCGATATTCCGGAAGCGCATTTACAGGAACATTCTGTAGAGATTCAACTTCCCTTTTTACAGGTTGCATTGGGCGATTTTTCATTTATTTCTTTGGTAATGGGGGATCAGGGTGCAAATACCTGTCGGGAGCTTGCTGCAGCATTATATGAGGCGGCAAGAGGCAAAAAAATATTGATAGTGGGCAGTTCCGATTTATCTCATTTCTACAACTATAACATCGCGAAAAAAATGGATGCTGTTGCTTTGCGGCACTTAAAAGATGGCGATGCGGAAGGGCTGTTGGAAAGTTTAGAAAATGGAAACGCTGAAGCTTGTGGCGGCGGGCCAATGGTAGTTGCCATGTTGGTGGCGCGTATGATGAGCGCGAATAAAGCGTATCTTTTGAAATACGCCAATTCAGGAGATGTAACTGGCGATAAGAGTTCCGTTGTAGGATATGCGGCGGCAGTTTATTGTAAATAAATAATAAAGGAGTATAAAATGGAATTAACGGCAAAAGAAAAAGATACTCTTTTGGATATAGCGAAAAAGGCAATTGCGGCTAAAGTTAACAACAAAGATATACCTGAATTAAATGTGGATTCGGAAAGCCTTCAGGAGAAAAGAGGCGCATTTGTAACTTTGAAAAAACGCGGTCACTTGCGCGGCTGTATAGGATATATAAGACCGGTTAAGCCGCTTGGTGAAACTGTGCAGGAAATGGCTGTCGCTGCGGCTTTTCATGATCCACGCTTTCCATCTTTAAAGCCGGATGAAGTTCGGGATTTAACTTTTGAAATATCCGTGTTGAGCCCGTTGAAGCGAATCGGCGATATTGATGAAATTGAAGTAGGAAAACATGGATTATACATTGTTCGTGGGTACAAATCCGGTTTATTATTACCGCAGGTGGCCGTTGAATATGAATGGGACAGAGAAACTTTTTTAAAAGAGACTTGCTCTAAGGCCGGATTGCCACCGCAGGCCTGGATGGATAAGGAAACGGAAATTTATATTTTTTCGGCGAATTATTTCGGCGACACTGATTGATCACGGAATATTCTTTCTTCAACATTTTATACAAACTGTTATTTCAAG
Organism: uncultured delta proteobacterium; assembly: GCA_963710575.1. Classification (GTDB taxonomy): domain Bacteria; phylum Desulfobacterota; class Syntrophia; order Syntrophales; family Smithellaceae; genus Smithella. Next base: position 316,868 of record CAVQAL010000011.1, read on the forward strand.
GATATTTTATTGATAAAAAGTAATAAGTCCTTAGTTGTCTTGATTTTAATTTTAGTAATAGTGGGGGGGGGATTTTATATTCACCACGGTTTTTACTTTACTCTTCTGAATATAAAAAGGCAAATGCGATAATACTTCTTCTCGGACCTGATTTTAAAGCGCGTCAAAAAGAAGCTTATAAATTGATAAATGAAGGAATGTCAGATTACTTAATTATTCCAGCGTATCATAAGGTCTATAGAGTTTATGATATGAAGACGAAAAAATATTTATCACCGAATTTATATCTGTTTAAATCAGACCAAAAGAATGTGACTACGTTTCCAAGCTTCTATGAAGATACACATTTGGAAATAATTGATGCCCAAAAAGTAATGTCTGGTTACGGGCTGAGATCCGCAATATTAGTCAGTTCACCCTATCATATGCGTCGAATAAAATTAATCGTCATGAAAGTATTCGATATAAATAGAGGTGATTTTTATTTTGTGCCGACACAATATGAAAAAGCTCCCGCCAACTTCTGGGAATTATCGTTAGCCGACTGGAAAAAAGTAAGAAAGGAGTATGGAAAAATACTGTGGTTTTTTCTTTACGTTTCGTGGTCAAGGTAGAGTAATGGTATCTAAACTTCGATGCATTCTATTTCTAAACATGGATTGTTTCTTACATTTTATCCCACTCCGCTATCACTCCGGGGATAGTTCGACTAACCCTTCAAACCTATAGTGACTTTTAGGTTATTCGCAATGCTCGTTTTACCACGGCGCTACGCGCCCGGTATAATTCGTCCAGCAAGCTTCAGTGCACTTCGTTTCTGAAGCTTGGGTTTCATTAACCACGGGCATACTGCCCTCCGCTTTGCGGGATAGTTCGATTAACGCTTTAAATTTCGTTACACTTATTTCCAATTGGGTTCCACAATCCCGCTCCGCTTCGCTCCGGGGATAGTTCGTCCAACAAATTTCAGCGCGCTTCGCTTCTGAAACTTGGGACTCACTAAAACCCCCTTAAGCCTTACAAGCCTTAAGGGGGCGAACTATATTCACAGATCATGTTTTTTTAATGTTGTCAGCAGCGCTTAAACATCATTTCTTGTTATGATTGATATAATCCTCTTAGCTGACAATAGTCTTCACGGTTTCAATCACCGGATTGGTGAAAAGCGCCATCAGAATTGTATACAGAGCAAAGATAGTCACTACTTCACCGACATACATCTTGTCATATTTGCGTTTGAGAGAAACCATTATCAAACCACCGACGATTAAGCAGCCCAGTTGGAAATAGGGGAAGTTAGTGGTTCCTGCCGCCGCGAATTCAGCGAAGCTGAAAGTTGCTGTTAAAAGAACAACCGCCGCCGCTACCATCATTGTTCCTAATGTCTTTTTCATGATCTGTTACCTCCTTCAGGTAATTTGTTTATGTTCATTTGCCCTTATACTATTGAAATTATCGTGCCAAAAAATAAGTAATCATCATTTATCAATGTAATTATTTGATAATACTATCTATATTAAAATGATCCTCCCTATTATTTCTCATGAAAATCCTCACTTTATCTTCTCTTTTTAAATAAAATATTAAAACTCGTTTAACAAAATGTGGAAAAAGTAATCTAAAGGTCATTATTTTTTAGGATTGGTAAAAGATTTGAGTAGATTAGAAACTTAAGGTAAAAAATTAAGCTTACGTAATAGAAAAAGCGAAGATAGAAACAAATAAAATTATTTGATACAGACGCGGCGAACCTGCTTAAAATCGGTAAAACCTTTGATGGCTTTTAAAATACCGTCTTGTAAAAGGGTTGTCATGCCTTCGCTCATGGATTTGTTCCGCATGACTTCCACGGTTTCATGCTTTTGAATCATTCTTTTGATATCATCGGTTGCGACTAAGAGCTCATGAATACCCATTCTGCCTCTATATCCGGTATTATTGCATGCATCACAACCCTTCGGCCGGTAAAGCTTGAAGTCGTCATTGTAAGGAATATTTAATTTATCGAATTCTTCCTGCCCGTAGCTTTCGGTGATTTCGTCATATTCTTCCTTCGGAGGATGATATTGCTCTTTACACTTCTTGCAAAGAGTTCGTACAAGGCGCTGGGCTAGAATGCCCAGCAAAGCATCGGCGAAATTAAGGGGATCAATGCCCATATCCAGAAGGCGGACAATAGTTTCCGGGGCGCTGTTGGTGTGCAGAGTACTGAACACCAAGTGACCGGTAAGCGATGCCTCAACGCCTGTTTTTGCTGTTTCATAATCGCGCATTTCGCCGACCATGATAACATCAGGGTCGGCACGCAAAAATGCACGCATAGCCGCCGCAAAATCAAAGCCGATCTTGGAGTGCACCTGCACTTGACGCAAACCGTATTGAGTAATTTCTACGGGGTCTTCCGCCGTCCATATTTTTCTGTCCGGCCGGTTAATGTGGTGCAGGGCTGCATGTAGTGTAGTTGTTTTACCGGAACCGGTAGGACCAACGCACAAAATCATGCCGTAAGGTTTGGAAATAATATTAACCAGTTCTTTGTAATTGCGCGGCGTCAGAGCCATATCTTCTATCGGCATTGTTTCGCCTTTGGCCAGAATACGCATAACCACATCTTCCACTCCGCCTTGGGTGGGAATTGTCGCGACACGCAATTCAATTTCATCTCCCGTGGAACGCCTGAATTTAATCTTACCGTCCTGGGGAAGTCTTTTAACGGTGATATCCAGGTTGGACATGATTTTGATGCGTGAGATAAGAGCAGCACGGTAACTGAAAGGGACTGTTTGATAAAGAGAACAATCTCCGTCAACACGGAACCGAATCTCCACATTTTTTTTATCGACATTGGGTTCAACATGTATATCCGAAGCGCGGCGGCCATAAGCATCATTAATAATTTTATTGACGAGCTGCATGATGACGCTGTCCGATTCGGTGACCATGTCGTCGCCTTCTTCATCTTCTGAAGTTGCATCGTCACCTTCCATCCGGCCCAATATTTCTGTAAAAGAATGTTCATCCCCGGGAGCACTGAAAAAGAGATTGATGTACTTATTTATATCTTCCTCTAAGGCAACATCATATTTTATCTGCTTGGTTTTTAAAAGATTTTCTATGGTGTCTTTCTTAATAAGGTTATTCGGATCATCCATGATCACATGAATTTTGTCACCGATCATTTCCAGCGGCACCCAGAGTTCACGGTGCAGAAAATTTTTCTTTAAATTCTTAATTAAATGACCGGGGATAGGTATTTTTTCATTATATTTAATAAAACGGCAGTTATAAAACTCCTCGAAAGCATGCCCGATATCATCCTTGGATATTTTGTATTTATTCATGAGGAAATTTTCCATTGTTTCTTTATTTCCCCGTGATTGTTTCCATGCGTTTTCCAAATCTACTTCTTTGAGCAGATCATGGTTGATTAAATAGTCAAACCGCGTTTTCCGGTGACGCACAAAACGTTGTTGGTTGTAAAAGGCGACGCCGAGAACGTCGGCAATTTCGAGAGCTAATCCTATTTCCTCTTCAGAAAATTTCCCCTCACCGACCTTTCTGTTGATAATTTGAATGACTCCCATGAGCTGATTGCTATTGTAGATTGGAGCGACAAGGACTTGCCTGGTTTTAAATCCTGTTTTTTTATCCCAGCTATCATCAAAACTTAATTCAGCTTCAATATTTTTTAGTTCCTTTTCACTGTAGGCATTTTCAATATTGATTACCGTGCCTGTGTTGGCTACATAACCGGCGATACTTTTATTATTGATTGGTAATCTGATTTCTTTGAGTTGCGTGCCGGCCAGAAACATGGAATAAATTTCATTGCGTAATTTATCGACGACATAAATAGTTAGGGAATTGGCGTTAAAAAGGTTGAGAATGCCGATTTTTAAATCGACAAGGATTTGTTTCATATTCTGCGCCGCATGAATACGGTTGGTAATATCCAACAACTCCTTGCGTATTTGGGGATTTCCATTAGTGATTGTCGTAGATGTTTGTTTTAACTGACCGTTCATATAGGAATATTTCTCCTTAATATCTTAAAACAAAATTTTCATTATACTAGCAAGGATTTATATTAATGTCAATGCATCTGATATTGCAATGTATAGCACAATTAGCAAAAAGTCAGCCTGTTAACAATTTTGGAAAAGTCGGCAATTTTATGAAAAAGCGCTGAAATTTCGGCCAGAAGCGATAAACGGTTGAAACGCATTTTTCATCCTTATCCATCACCATTACATTATCAAAAAAAGCATCCACAGGCGGACGCAAGGCGGCCAGCTTGTTCAGAGCGGCGCTAAAATCCTTTTCGTATATCTCTTTTTCCACACGTGTTTTAATATCATCAAAAGAAGAAAACAGATTGATTTCCGCATCGGCGGAAAGCAGGTTGACATCAACCTGACCATTTTGGAAATCCTTCAAAATATTGTCCACCCGTTTAAAGGCGATAGAAATTGGTTCAAATTCGGGATTTTGACGGAACGTCTGCAGCGCCTTGATTTTTTCAAGACCTGAATAAACTACATCAATATCGTCTGACAAAACGGCGTCCACTGTATCGTAGGCATAACCCTGAGCTATAAGTTGATTCTGCAGGCGTCCCTTAAAAAATTCCAGAATATCTTTTTTAACTTCATCCGCCGGTTTTTTCAAAATATCCTTGAGTAGAGCAATGCTCTCGTCAATCAGGAAATTCAAACTCAAAGAATAGCGGTTGTACAAAATAATATTAATGATGCCCAAAGCCTGGCGGCGCAGCGCGTAGGGATCGGCGGTACCGGTCGGTGGCAAGCCAACACCGAAAAATCCGACAATAGTATCAATTTTATCGGCAATACCGACAATTGCTCCTTCATCGGTTTGAGGCAGATCGCCGCCCGCCACAATCGGCAGGTAATGTTCATAGATCGCGCTCGCAATAACCGGATTTTCTCCGGCCAGCAGCGCGTATTCGCGTCCCATAATGCCTTGAAGTTCGGAGAACTCGCCCACCATCAATGATTCCAGATCAGCCTTGGCCAGAAGCGCCGCCCGGTCAACATTTTTCTTAACGGCTGGTTTTACTTTTTGCGCGATTTTTACAGCAAGTTTGCGGAAGCGCATAACTTTTTGATGGGATGTTCCCAGAAGCGTATGAAAGACAACTTTTTTGAGCGATTCGACGCGGCTCTCCAGCGGCACTTTTCTGTCTTCCTCAAAGAAGAATGAAGCATCAGCCAGGCGCGCCCGCAACACTCTTTCGTTACCGCGCGCCACAACAGCCAAGTCGCGCGCTTTTGTATTGCTAACCGCAATAAAGTAGGGCAGCAGCTTTCCCTCGTCATTAATGACGGGGAAGTATTTCTGATGTGAAATCATTGTGGTGGTGAGGACTTCTTTGGGAATTTTCAAATAGTCTTCGTCAAAACTGCCGCGGACGATCACCGGATATTCCACAATAAAGCTGACCGTATCGAGCAGATCTTCGGTATAGAATATTTTACCACCGACTTCGGCTGCCGCTTTTTGTGCTTCTTCCAGAATCAGTTTCTTTCTTTCCGCCGGATCGGCAATGACATAATTTTGTCTGGCCTTGTTCAGATAGTCATCAAAGTTAGAAACAGCAAAAGGTTCCGGGCTCATGAACCTATGTCCGCAGGAAGTGTTGCCGCTGGCGATATCTTCAATTTTCAGGGGGACAACATTACCGTCATAGAGAGCAAGCAACCAGTGAATTGGCCGGGCGAAACGCAGGTCATAATTGGCCCAGCGCATGGATTTTCTAAAGGGTATGGCCATAAGGAAATTGGTTAGAATTTCCGGTAGAAGAGCGGTTGTCGGTTGACCGGCAATGGTCTTGCGTGCGCCCAGGTATTCGCCTTTTTCGGTGACAATAGTTTCCAGATCGGCGATTTCCAGTCCCTGGCCTTTGGCAAAACCCAAAGCCGCTTTGGTCGGATTGCCGTTTTCATCGAAGGCGGCCTTTTTGGCCGGCCCCATTTTTTCTATGGTCTGATCTTCCTGCTTTGGGGCGATTTCTGCAATATAGAGAATCAGGCGGCGCGGCGTAGCCATACATTTTATGCCTGTAAAGGGAATCCTTTTTTCCGTAAGAGATTTGTGGATGATATCTTCCATATCGCCTACGGCTTTGGATAAAAACCCGGCGGGAATTTCTTCTGTTCCAATTTCAAAAAGCAGTTCGTTGCTCATTTTTTCTCCAAGTTAACCATTCTTTAAGAGAGGATAACCCATTTCTTCACGTTGCTTTAAGTAAAGCTCAGCGCTTAGGCGCGCGAGATTTCTGACCCGGCCGATGTAACTGGTGCGTTCCGCAACACTGATGGCGCCGCGGGCATTGAGTAAATTAAAGGTGTGGGAGCATTTCAAACAGTAATCATAGGCGGGCAGGGCTAAATTCTTTTCGGCAATGCGCAGGGCTTCCTGTTCGTAAGTATCAAAGAGTTTGCGCAGCATGGGAATATCGGCAACTTCAAAATTATAAGTGGAGAATTCCACTTCACTTTTATGATGGACATCTCCGTATTTGATTTTATCGGTCCATTGCAGATCATAAACATTGTTGATGCCTTGAATATACATGGCGATGCGTTCAGTGCCGTAAGTCAGTTCGGCACAAACCGGATGAAGATCAAAACCGCCCACCTGCTGGAAATAAGTGAACTGGGAGATTTCCATACCGTCGAGCCATACCTCCCAGCCCAAACCCCAGGCGCCCAGCGTCGGCGATTCCCAGTCATCTTCAACAAAGCGGATATCGTGATCGAGGGATCGATGCCGAAACTCTTAGTGAATTAAGATAGAGTTCCTGAATATTAACAGGCGATGGTTTCATGATCACCTGGTATTGGTAATAGTGCTGTAGGCGGTTGGGATTCTCTCCATAG
>CAVQAL010000012.1:0-110801 GCA_963710575.1 uncultured delta proteobacterium
AGCACCTTCCAAACCAGGGCTTTCCGCAAGACTTTTTATCGGGACGTCAGCGAGAAGGAGTGGAACGATTGGCGCTGGCAAATCCGGAACCGCGTCCGGACCTTGGGCCAACTGGAGCGGCTGCTCGAGCTGCGCGACCACGAACGGCAGGCCCTGTCCAAGGCGGCCGATGCTGCCGGTCGGCATCACCCCCTACTACGCCAGCCTGGACTCACCCGACAGACCGCAACCAGCCCCTGCGGCGGACGGTGATCCCGACGACCGCCGAATTCAGACCGCACCGGGCGAGGCCAACGACCCCCTGGGCGAGGATGGCGACAGCCCGGTGCCCGGCCTGGTCCATCGCTATCCGGACCGCGTCCTGCTCCTGGCCCTCGACTTCTGCTCGACCTACTGCCGTTACTGCACGCGGTCGCGGTGGTCGGGCACGGCTCGCCCCGGCCGAAACCCGGCTGGAAAGGCTCGAATACATCCGCCAAACGCCGGCCATCCGCGACGTCCTCATCTCCGGCGGCGATCCGCTGGCCATGAGCGACGAGCGGCTCGACTGGATTCTCGGGCCGTCTGCGCGGATCCCGCACGTCGAGTTCCTGCGGCTGGGCACGAAAATGCCCGCCGTCCTGCCGCAGCGGATCACGCCCGAGCTGTGCCGCATGCTGCGGAAGCATCATCCGCTCTGGATGAGCATCCACTTCCCCCACCCCGACGAATGACGCCCGAGTCGACCAGGCATGCACGCGGCTGGCCGACGCCGGCATCCCGCTGGGCTGCCAGACGGTGCTGCTGGGCGGCGTCAACAACAACGTCGAGACGATGAAGCAGTTGGTCCATGGGCTGCTCAGATGCGGGTCCGTCCCTATTACCTCTACCAGTGCGACCCGATTTCCGGCTCGGCGCACTTCCGCACGCCGGTCTCCAAGGGCATGGAGATCATCGAGGGCCTGCGGGGCCACACGACGGGCTACGCGGTGCCCAACTACGTGATCGACGCCCCCGGCGGCGGCGGCAAGATCCCCTTCCAGCCGGAATACGTCGTCGGCCGCGACGGCGACGACCTGCTGCTGCGCAACTACGAGGGGAACGTGTATCGTTATCCCGATCACATCTAAACAACGGCAATAACGTGCAAAGCCGCGACCACTGGTCGCGGCTTTGCCGTGTAGGTGATTGCTGCGACTGCATGCCTACTCACGCGATGTCATACGGCGTTGCCGGATACTTGCCATGCAGCCACCATCCACGGCCGGACGCTCGAATTGCACCAGGGCGACATCAGCCTTCAACAGGTCGATGCGATCGTCAACGCGGCCAATAGCCGGCTGGCGGCGGCGGGGGGGTCGACCGGGCGATCCACCGCCGCGGCGGCCCGGAAATCATGCGCGAAACGATGCCCGGTACCCTGACGTCTGCCCCACCGGTCGGCGGTCATCCCCTCCGGCGGAAAATTGGCGGCCAAATACGTGATTCACGCCGGTGGACCGGTGTGGAGCGGCGGCCATCGCGGCGAGGCGGAACTGCTCGCCGGGGCCTATCGTCGCACTGGATGGCCGTGGAGCACGGTTGCCGCAGCATCGCCCTGCCCGCCTTGAGTACCGGCGCCTATCGCTACCCGATGGACCAGGCCGCCCGGATCGCTTCTGGCGGCGGATCATCGAGTTTCTCCGCCGGCATGACCGCCCGGAACTGATCCGCTTCGTGCTTTTCGGCGACGATGCGTACCGGCGTCTTCGCCGCGGCGCCGCAAGAACTGACGCACGGGAAGGCCGGCGAACCGTAAACCTGCCGTAACCCTCACGGCGACAGCGTGGTGAGATCGACGCGGGTCACGGTGTCGCCTGATCTTCCGCAGCAGCACCATGACGACCCTCCGCTTTCGGCGGGACTGCGATCCAAGCAGCAGCCCGACGTGATCGAGGTCGCGGGGGCGGACGCCGTCGATCCCGCGCCAGCACGTCGCCGGGCATGGGCGACGGGGATGCGGGACGAGCGGAGCCGATCTCACTTCGCTCCCGGCGGGAGGGAATGTCAATTGGACCGTGGGCGTGAACTGCGACACCTCCACGGGTTGTCCCGGAGAGAATGACGTCGATGTCGTCGCCACCGGCGGGCAAACCATCGCGTCGTGTACCGTCACTCCGGCGCGGGCCGGCGCCACTTGCGTTCAATCGGGGAATACGGCTTACGTTCTGGTGTGCCCGAACATGAACGCGGGGGACACTTGCAGCGCGGTGGTCGCAACCCAGCCGTCCGCTTCCTCCAATCCGTCACTGAACGGAGCGCCCAGGAGCTCAACCCAGCCGGCCAACCCGAATGGCGGAGGGACCACCAACGCCCCCGTTTCCACGGTGACACCGAACCCGCCGGGACTGGTGGTCACGGTCAACAGCGTGGCAGCCACGGCCCCCGCAACTTACGACTGGAATATCGCCGAGTTTCACACCATCGACGCTGAGCCGCAGACCAGCCCCGATGGCGGCACCAACTATGTTTTCAGCAGTTGGTCGGACGGGGGCGGCCAGTCCCACACCGTCCAGGCGACTTTCTGGGCCACATACACCGCCACCTTCACTGCGACGCAATACCTGCTGACAACCAGCTCGTCACAGCGGCGGCGCCATCTCGTACTACATGCACGCCCATCGGCATGCAGTCCAGTGGGAGCAACATCTGGGTCAATGCCAGCCAGTCGGTGACGCTGTCGGCGAACGCGATTGCAGGGTATCAGTTTACCGGCTGGACGCTGGACGGAAGCCCGGCCGGAACCAGCGCCAATCGCTGCCGTCTTGATGAACGCTCCGCATTCGGTGACCGCACCTTTGCGCTGCAGCCGGATCCTATCACCATCCAGACCAGTCCGGCAGGATTGCAGTTCAGCGTGGATGGCGGCGCTCGCAGACGGCTCCGAAATCTCAGTCTCAGCCAGGGGACGCACACCATTGCCAGCGTGACAACAGAAGCGGGTTCCGCCGGGACAGCAGTACGTATTTACCGCCTGGAGCGATGGCGGCGCGGCATCGCATTCGATCACGGTCGGCGCTTCCGCCGCGACGTACACCGCCAGCTTCAAAACCCAGTACCAGTTGACCATCTCCGCTTCGCCCGCGGCGGGCGGCACGGTAACGCCCGCGAGCGGCACGTTCTATGATTCGGGCACGACGGTGAGCATCCAGGCGACGGCCAACACAAACTACTCGTTCACCAACTGGACGGGCAGCGTCGCGAGCGCTTCGAGCGCTGCGACCACGGTGACAATGAACGCTCCCCAAACGGTGACGGCGGTCTTTGTGCAGGGGACCGGGCTTTCCTTCTACCCGGTAACGCCGTGCCGGGTGGCGGACACGCGCGGCAACGGCAAGAGCGGCGCGTTCGGCCCGCCCAGCATGTCCGGCGGCTCGACCCGCGCCTTTCCGATCCCCACCGAGCGGCTGCGGCGTGCCCTCCACCGCGACAGGCGTATTCTCTGAACGTTACCGTAGTGCCGCCGGGACAGTTGACTTACCTCACCATGTGGCCGACCGGGCAGACGCAGCCGGCCGTTTCCACGCTCAACGATTTCTCGACGCAGGCCGCGACGCCCGGCAACGTGGCTGGCGAACGCGGCCATCGTGCCGGCGGGGACCAGCGGCTCGGTCAGCGTATATCGTGAGCGACACCAGCGATGTGGTCATCGATGTCAACGGCTACTTCGCTGCGCCGGGGACCGGCGGCCTGGCTTTCTACCCCGCTGACGCCTTGCCGGGTGGCGGACACGCGCGGCAACGGCAAGAGCGGCTCGTTCGGCCCGCCCACCATGGCGGGCAGGTGCCAGCCGGAGTTTCCCGATTCCCACAGCGGCTGCAACGCGCCTTCCACGGCGCAGGCGTACTCGCTGAATATGACGGTGGTGCCGGCGCGGGCAGTTGACCTACCTGACTACGTGGCCGACCGGGCAGTCGCAGCCCACGGTTTCCACTCTGAATGACTTTTCCACCCAGAGCTCGACGCTCGACCTGGGGAGGGTGGTGGCGAACGCGGCCATCGTCCCCGCGGGCACGAGCGGCGCGGTCGAGCGTGTATGTGAGCGATGCGAGCGATGTGATTATCGACATCAATGGCTACTTCGCCCCGCCGGGAGGATCGGGCGCTCTGTCGTTCTACACCGCCACGCCGTGCCGCGTGGCGGACACGCGCGGCAACGGTTTCACCGGGGCCTTCGGCCCGCCTTCATGGCGGCCAATGCAACGCGCAGCTTTCCGATTCCCGCAGGCTCCTGCGGCGTCCCATCCACGGCGCAGGCCTACTCGCTGAACATGACGGTGGTCCCGCCGAATCAGTTGACTTACCTCTCCACGTGGCCGGCCGGACAATCGCAGCCCGTGGTTTCCACCCTGAACGACTTCTCGACCGGGACCGTGATCCCGGGCCGGGTGGTGGCGAACGCGGCCATCGTGCCCGCGGGCGCGAACGGCGCGGTGAACGTCTTCGTCAGCGACGCGACGGACGTGATCATCGACATCAACGGGTATTTCGCGCCGTAGATGAGCGGGGAGGCCGATTACCAATGGGCCGCAGGTTACCAACCTGCCCCACAAGGCGGACCGCTATTGCAGGACCACCAGCAGTTCCGGTTGCGCCTCGACGATGTCGGGGGGGATGAAGAGGCTGAGGTTGCGCGATTGCACGATGCGCTCCCAGAGGCGGCCAGTCTGGTTGAGGGCGAAGTACTGATTGTTGAGCTTGAAGGTGATCGCGGCGGGTGGCGATGGGGTGTGGCGCAGGGTGAGGCCGGGAAGAGCCAGGCGGATCAGGTTCTGGATCTCGTCGGTGGGAGAGATCTTGACCAGTTGCGGCACGCGCTTGATGATTTCGTCGACCCCGATGCGGGCGTTCACCGAGAGGAAGAATGCGGAGTTCTTGAAGTGCTCGTCGTTGGTGACGGTACCGGTCCAAAGCGAGCGTTCCACCAGGCGCAGGGGGATGGAGATGCACTTGGAAGGAATAACGGTCTCGAGGAGGGTGCGGATCTTGTCGTCGAGCGCGGTGAAGCACGGGCCCAGGTTGTCGTGATCGTACTGGGGGAAGTCGCCGGCTTTGGGGTCGAGCGAGAATATCGACAGGGCGCCGGCCAGTTGCAGCATGTCAGTCCAGAGCTTCTCGGGGTGGCCACGAGTGACGCTCCAGGCGTGCTGCAACAGCGGGACGCACAAGTTTACGGTGTGCAGCAGCCAGAAGTTCCCGGACTCGCTGGCATTGAAATCGGCCAGGCTTTGTCCGCGCTGGCGCCGGTTCGCTTTGAGCGACTCATTCTTGGCGAGAAGGATCTCGATTTCGCGCCGCAAAATACCCATGAGATACTCGCTGGACGCGATGCTCAGGCACGGCGCGATGAAAGCCGGGTCGAGCACGTAGGCCCCCGCCTCATTGCGAACCACGCGCGCGAGCCGTAGCGTGACGAAACCATCCAGGTTCTGATCTCCGAAGAGCAGCCTGAAGTTCTTGGTCGCGACCTGCACGCTCTTGGCCTCGCCGTAGCCGTTTTCGTCAACCACTTCCAGCGTGTCGGCCAGATAGCGGGTGGTGGCGCTGCCGCCCTCGAGTTCGGCGGGTTGGGTGAAGTTCTTGCCGCCGGGATGGCGCTCGGGGAGGGCCAAGAAACACTTCGAGAGCATCCTGGTTGGGCGGAAAATGCTCCGCCATCGGGCGCCCGGGCGGAAGAGCATCGGATTCCGGCATGCTGAAGATAGTCCCGTCGGGCAGGACGCCCCGGCAATTGTGCAACGGTGAACAGGCCGTTCGTCAGGCTTTCCTGATCGATGCCCAGATCCACCACGCCCCAGTTGGCGAAGCTGGAGGCGGTGAAGCGGAACTGCAGCGAGTCGTCGAGGAAACGATCCAGGGTCTGAAAATGCTGCGGGGTCAGGAACATTCCCCGAGACCAAACTACCCGTCGAAGGTTCTTCATATGAGATACACCTTGTCTCTCTGAAGAAAAAGGCAAAAGGCAAAAGGCAAAAATCAAAAGGCAAAAGTCATTAGGAGCGCTTCGCGGTTTTTTATTAAAGACGGCGAAGCCATCCTTCTCACTTTTGCCTTTTGCCTTTTGCTTTTTGCCTTTTGCCTTTTTCATCCGCAATCTATTCCTATGCGCCGGGAAAACCACCGCCCGGCGATGATGGATCTGCGCTGTTGCGCTCAAAATATCATCTTCGGCTACAGCGCCGGAGATTTCCGCCAGAATTTTTTCGGATGGAGAATTAGGATAAATAACTGTTTGCCGAACACAACCACCGGCAAGCACCGCCAGCAATAACAAGAATATTATGCATGGAAGAAATCGTTTTCTGTAAAATATCATCTTTTTCTGTTTGTGAAACTCCAATTCCGAAAGCGAAGCGCAACGGAATTGGAAAGTTGAACAATCCCGCAAAGCGGAGGGCATGAGACCAGGCAGCTTGCTGCAAAACGTTTCCAAAGATCGCATTGAGGTTCATGCCCGTGATTATTTCTGCTTGGTCAAATCTTCCAGCTTCTTCTGTATCGAATTATTTTTAGGAGCAATCTTAAGCGCACGATTATACATTTCCTGAGCTTCTTTAGTTTTGTTCAGTTTTACGTAAACATCTCCCATATGCTCAATGATATTAACATCGCCAGGTAAAAGTTCCAGAGCTTGTTTTAAATATTTCACGGCGCTGTTTAATTGATTTTTTTTGAAATGAACCCAACCAAGACTGTCAATCAAGTAACCATTGTCGGGTTTAATTTTCAGAGCTTTGGTAATCATTTTTTCCGCTTCTTCCAGATTCATACCGCGATCAGCATAGCTGTAGCCTATAAAATTAAGCGCTTCGGCGTTGTCTGGATCAATTGCTAAAACCATTTCCATTTCCTTGACGCTTTCGGAAAGGTGGTTTGTTTTTTCATAAATCACACCCAGGGCATAATGTAAATCTATCTCCTTGGGAGCAATTTTTACTCCCTCACAAAGGATGTTTTCAGCTGCAACGATATCTTTAGCATCCTCATAAAGTGAAGATAAAAAAAGGTACAACGTAACCTGATCATTCTTTTTTTTAATAACTTCCTTTATTACATTAATAGCCTCGGAGATTTTACCTTCTTTTTTCAGGATCATTCCGGCGCGAATTTGAGCGTTTGTATATAATTCGGATGAAATAGAAATATTTTTAAATTCTTCCATAGCCAATTTGTTTTCGCCTTTTTCCTCATAAGTGGTAGCCAGTAAATAACGAATCTTATCGTCCGTCATATTTTTCTTCAAAATTGAAGAAAACTCAGCCACAGCTAAATCAAACCGGCGCATATCATAATATAAAAGACCCAGCGCAATTCTTACATCACGGTTATCGGGATCAACTTTCAAGACTTCCTGGAATTCTTTTTCCGCATCTTCATATTTTTTCTCTTTAATTAAAAGCTCTCCTATTTTAACTCGCAAATTTATCCGTGCGGGATTGATCTCCAGATAATTGCGATAAACTTCAATGGACTTGTCCAACTTTTCCTGCTTTTCGTAAAGCGCGGTCAAATCAAATAAAGCCATTTCGAAATACGGATTTAAAGATATCGCTTTTTTGTACATCTTCTCCGCCTCTTCAAACCGCGTCATTGTTGCCAGGATTTTACCATAGTAGTAGATGCCCATAATGTTGTCAGGATCTATTTTCAACATTTTCTTAAAGGTTTCTTCAGATTTATCAAATCTTTTTTCTTCGGCGTAAATTATAGCCAAGAAATAAAGATGGGCCATAAGGTTTTTAGGATCCAGTTCGATTACTTTCTTGTGTTCTGTTATGGCTTTTTTATTTTCGTGAATATTAAGGTACAAGCCGCCCATAATGAGATGTAGTTCGATATTATCAGGATTTTTAGAAAGCATTGCTTCGCCCAGGGAAATGGCACCATTGAGATCACCTTGTTCTGTATAAAGAGAAACAAGCTCTGTCGTAAGATAAGAAGAGTAGGGATCGGCGGCAATGGCTTGCTTTAACTCGTTAGTTGCCTCCTCAATTTTACCGTCCAAGCGTAAAAGAACACCCAGAGAATAGTGATAAGTTGCATCTGCTGATGTTTTTGAGGATACAGAGGGAGCCTGCTTCGGCAAATGACTGCAGCCGTATAAATTTATAAAAAATAAAATCAATATGAATACTAAATAGATTTGTTTTTTTTGCATAGTGAATCATCAATTTCGTTTACTATCATTGTTTTCAAATCTACGAATATCTAATTGGATGCTTTTGTTTTCTTAATGATCTGCGATACCCGAACAATAGATACTCCCTTTTCTTGTAAAACTTTTATCGAATCGCTGATTGCCCGAATTGTTTCCGGATAAGGATGGCCGATAATGATCACCGGCGAAACATCCCGTCTTTGGGGACTGTATTGATAACATTATTATAAATTTCATTGTAGTCGCGGCTGTTATCAAGAAATATTTTACGTGCAGCTACAGGCAGGCCGACGTTTTCCGCAGTGACAAAAGCTTTACTATCCGCTGACGTACGCGAATCTATAAAAAACAATTTATTTGCCTTTAACTTATTAAAAATTAAAGTAAGTTTTTTTTCATCCATCATGAATTTTGAACCCATATGATTATTAACCCCGGAGATGTATGGCACAGACGCAATATCTTTTTCTAATTGAAATTTCAGTTCTTCGTCATTCATATCCGTAAAAAGAGCCCCTTACCCAGCTTTTCGCGTGGATAAGAAACAGGCTCCATGGGCAAATGCAAGAGCGTTTCCCGATGAGCCCGATGAAACATTTCCGCCGCCTCGCGGGTATGAGGACATAAAGGCAAAATAGCAAATGTTAAATCGGCTTTAATTTTCAATAATTCTTTTACCGGTTTAAGGTCATAACCGATGTCATCAATAATAATTGCAACCTGCCTTAGCGGCACAGGCTTCAGGCTCAATTGTTTTGCTTTTTCCTTTTTAGGCGTAACTGCTTTCCGCAGTTCTATTTGTTTTGTTTCTTTTTTCGGCTCTTTAATTACCGACGGCTCTTCTTGAAATTGCATCACATAAATGATGCCTGCAATTAATACAACGATTAAAAATATTACAGATATAGTAAAGAGACGTTTAAAGAATCTCATAACTAACTATACTTTCACACTTTCTGTGTACAAATTAATTGTTCACATTCTTTTTCATGATATCCCAGCCCTTCAAGATATCAACTGCCGTCTTGAGTTGATTATCAAGGGATAAATCAGATGAATCCTTTACATCTTTATTTTGAGTTTCGTCGATCTTGGTGCCATCTTCTTTCGCCGGCTTTATATGCCCTTTGAGATCTTTTTCTCTAATTCTGTCTTCCCACCATGCAGCATTTTCCGTATCTTCCACCGGCTTCATATACTTAACAACAATGTCCGGCTTGATGCCTTCCGCCTGGATGGATCGTCCCTTCGGCGTGTAATAACGCGCGGTCGTGAGCTTAAGCGCAGAACCATCTTCCAGCGGGATAACCGTCTGCACGGATGCCTTGCCAAAAGTTTGCGCTCCAACAATCAAAGCCCGCCCGTTATCCTGCAGAGCTCCGGCAACAATCTCCGCAGCGCTGGCAGTGCCTTCATTGACCAAAACAACCATCGGACAAGTTATTTCATTGCCGTCGTTTTTGGCCATTGTTTTTGTCTCCATGGCTTTTACTCGTCCGCGAGTGGAAACAATAATTCCTGATTTAAGGAATATATCAGAAACCTCAATTGCCTGAGTTAACAATCCACCCGGATCATTTCTCAAATCCAGAACCAGCCCATTCATCGGATTGAGCTTTTCGCTAACTTCCTTTATCGCTTTGCGTAAATCATCAGCCGTCTTCTCCTGGAAAGAGGCTATCCGAATGTATCCAATATGATCTTCAATATTTTTAACCTTGACACTCTTTACTTGAATAATGGCACGCGTCAACGTAATATCTTTCGGGGTGGGCATATTTTCCCGCATGATCGTAATTGTAACCTTTGTATCCTTGGGACCGCGCAGTTTCTTCACGGCTTCCATAATGGTTATATCTTTCGTCGTTTTGCCATCAATTCTTATAATTTGGTCTCCAGTTTTTAATCCGGCAATAAATGCAGGCGTATCTTCAATTGGAGAAACGACTGTTAAAATATCCTTTATTAAGGTGATTTCAATACCGATACCGCCAAAGTGCCCTTGTGTTTCCACCTCCAGTTCTTTATATAAATCCGGAGTCATAAAGGAACTATGGGGGTCAAGAGACTTGACCATTCCATTAATCGCGCCTTGAATTAATGTTGTTGAATTAATTTCATCAACATAGTTTTTCTTTACCATGTCGTAAACTTCGTTAAATAGTTTTATATCTTTATAGATATTTTTATCAACTTTATCGACTGCAGAAACCTTGCTGTCGTTATAAAGTCCCAGAAGAACAAATGCTCCCAAGCAAATCATGACTAGCAAAGAGATTTTCATTGATATTTTTTTCATGATAGTCCTCTCAATGTCGGAGATATAATTGTTATATTTATACCACTTTCTCTGGTATTTCAATTCTTTTCGGAGATTACCAGAAAAAATCAAAAGCTTTTTTCAGATATGGACTAGGTATAGTACATTCACCTTGTATCATTTCTAAATCAAAGATGATATTGAGGCGGCAGTGAAACTCGAATTACAGTTACGCAGTGAACTGGAATTCGCTAGTTGAACTGTCCCGCTTCAGCAGGGCTAGGCGGAGGCAACGAGGCGTATTACTAATACGTTGAGGAAGCCGACAACGACGCCAACAAAAATAGCGCTTTGATTTAGAATTGGTATTATTCAATTATCCAACTGGTGTTATTAGCGGAGTCCTTAAGAACAATATGAAGCCCGGCAAGCTCTTTTCTTATGGCATCTGCTCTGGCCCAATCTTTAGTATCTCGGGCAGCTTGTCTTTGCTTAATTAAATTTTCAATTTCCTCAACATTTAAGCCTCTTTTACTTAACTCTGTTTCCTTATCAGACAAAAAGAATTGATCTGCATCATTCTGAAAAATTCCCAAAACCGAACCAAAATAATCAAATATTTTTCTTGCCGCCGCAAAAATTCCAGCTTTATTCGAAGCCTGTACATTCTTTTCATCGGCCATCAAATTGTTGGTGAGCCTTACCATATCAAAGACATGACCCAAAGCTTGAGCGGTATTAAAATCGTCGTCCAACGAAGCGTCAAATTTATCCGTCAGATCTTTGAATTTAATTATGTAATGTTCTTCCTGCGCTGAAAGTTTTTTATCCGCAGACGTTGTGTCTGCGGATAAATTGCCCTGAGCATATTTCAGAAGCTGCAGGGTTGTATAACATCTGATCAAGCTTGATCTGGCCTCATTTAGTGAACTCTCCGAATAATCAACCGGACTGCGGTAATGACTCTGCAGCATAAATAAACGCAATATTTCCGGATGATAATTTTTTAAGATTTCCCTGACGGGAAATATATTGCCCAGAGATTTGGACATTTTTTCCGAATTTATTTTAACAAAACCGTTATGCATCCAGTAATTGGCCAAGGGTTTTCCTGTTGCCGCCTGCGATTGAGCAATTTCATTCTCATGATGCGGGAAAATTAAATCTTCACCGCCGCCGTGAATATCGAAAGTTTCCCCCAGATAACGCCGGCTCATTGCGGAACATTCAATATGCCAGCCGGGCCGGCCTTTTCCCCATGGACTCTCCCAGAAAGGTTCACCTTCCTTACTTTTTTTCCAGAGCGCAAAATCCAGAGGATTATTTTTTTTATCGTTGACGTCAACGCGTGCTCCGGCAACCATTTCTTCCAGATTGCGTCCGGACAAGCCGCCGTATTGACCGTAATTATTTATCGCAAAATATACATCTCCATCCACACAATAAGCATATCCTTTCTTTTCAAGGACACCGATCAAAGCAATCATGTCTTCCATGTGTTCTGTAGCCTTCGGAGTTACCGTAGGCGTGACAACCCCCAGCGCCGCCATATCTTCATTGTGCAATTTAATGTAACGTTCCGATATTTCCGTAAAGTCGACGCCTTCCTTGTTGGCGCGGTCGATAATCTTGTCATCAATATCGGTAAAGTTTTTCACATAAGTAACCTGATACCCGCGCGTCCGCAAATATCTAACCACTACATCAAACACAACAGCAGCGCGGGCGTGCCCCACATGACAGATATCATAGGCTGTGATACCGCAAACATAAATACCTACAGACCCTTCTTTCAAGGGCTTGAAGATTTCCTTTTTTCTTGTCGCTGTGTTAAATATTTTCTGAGACATACTTTTTGCTTTCATCAGGGATAGAGCGGCGCTATTTGCAAACTTGTGTCTTCTTTAAAGCCGCAGATTATATTCATGTTCTGCACGGCCTGCCCCGCGGCACCTTTAATCAAATTATCAATTGCCGTCATTATAATCACTCTTTTTGTCCGCGGATCAACAGCCATTCCGATATCGCAGTAATTCGATCCGCAAACTGAAGAAATATTAGGATAAACGCCTTGCGGACAAATCCGGACAAATTTTTCATCCGCGTAAAAAGCGCTGTATAGAGAATGAAGATCACCCAAAGTAATATCCTTTTTCAGTTTCGCATAAATTGTGCTCAAAATGCCCCGTTTCACCGGCAGCAAATGCGGTGTAAAGGAAATAGCAAATTTTTTGCCGGCCAGAGCGTTCAATTCCTGCTCGATTTCCGGAAGATGCCGATGTTTCCCGACTTTGTACGCTTTAAAACCGCCATCAACTTCACAAAAAAGCGAACCGGTTAGAGGCTCCCGTCCCGCTCCGCTTACACCGGAGGCTGAATCAGCAATAATCGTGGATACATCTATTAGCTTCTTTGTCAGCAGCGGAGCAAGACCAAGGATAATGCTTGTCGGATAGCAACCCGGATTGGCAATGAATTTCGTTTTCTTTATTTGTTGCCGGTAAAGTTCTGGAATTCCATAAACAACATCCTTGATAAACTTGGCGCTACTATGTTTGCCGTACCAGACTTCATAGGTTTTTACATCCCTTAGCCGGTAATCGGCGCTTAAATCAATTACAATCTTTCCCGCCCTGATAAACTCCGGCGCAATGTTCATAGAAACACTATGGGGAAGAGCCAGAAAAACAACATCGCAGACCTTGCTTATCTTGGCCGGTGTTGCATTTTGATATTTTAATAAAGTCAAACCTTGCAACGAAGGAAATACTTCAGCCACCGGTTGTCCGGCAAACCGCCGGGACGTAACCGCAACTAACTTAACTCCTGAATGCCCCGATAAAATCCTTGTCAATTCCTGACCGGTATATCCGCTGGCTCCAAATATTGCTGCTTTCATCATATAAAATCCCCCAAAAAAAAGGGAGGCCGGAAGCCCCCCTGTTGAAATTTAACGTTTGGAGAATTGGAATCTTTTCCTTGCTCCGGGCTGCCCGTATTTCTTTCTTTCTTTGACACGGGCATCTCTGGTTAAAAAGCCCGCCTTTTTCAGGATTGAGCGCAACTCGGCATCATATTCCAGAAGAGCTTTAGAGATCCCATGTTTTACCGCACCTGCTTGACCCGCTACTCCACCGCCGCTGACATTAACATATAAATCGAATTGATCTTTCTTGCCAGTTATATCCAGCGGCTGCTTTATAACCATTTTCAGGCTGGGACGAGTAAAATATTCATCATAGTTTCTTTTGTTAACTACAATATTACCACTACCCGCTTTCATATAAACGCGGGCAATAGCGCTCTTTCTTTTACCTGTTGCATAATATCGTTGTTGCGTCATAACTTCTCCAATATATAAAATGATCTAATTGCCGGTTTCAGGCAAACTAAATAGACAAAGTCTTCGGACACTGGGCTTCATGAGTATGGGCATTGCCGGCATAAACTTTTAGTTTCTTGAGCATTTTTCGCCCAAGATTAGTTTTGGGCAACATACCCTGAACCGCTATCCGGATAAGATTTTCCGGTTTTTCCGCCAACATTTTCCCAGCAGTAGTTTCTCTTAATCCACCGGGATAACCCGAATAAGAATAATACATTTTGTCGGCCATTTTTTTTCCGGTAAGCATAATCTTTTCCGCATTGACTACAATGATAAAATCGCCGGTATCACAATGCGGAGTATAGGTAGCTTTATGCTTTCCCCTCAAACGGTGCGCTATTTCACTAGCGAATCTTCCCAATACTTTACCGGAAGCGTCCGCAATGTACCATTCTTTATTGGCCGTTTCTGCATTTGCCATATATGTCTTCATAATAAAACCACCATCTTAGTTAAAAATTGAAAGATGATACTTATGCAATTTCATTTTGCTTGTCAAGCAAAATGTTTGAAAAGTTTGGATTTTAAGAAGACCGTAATTTGTAATGATTTTGGACATATTTCCCATGATATACCACCTTGGTTCAAGTACATTATTACCACAAAATGCCAAGTAGCAAAAGTTCATTTTGTTCGATTTTTAAGGATTTTTTCTCTTTAAATTCTAGCTGGGACAGTGTAGGATGATAACGAAAAATCTGAAAAAACTAAGTAAGTACATTAATTGTTAGTATGACGGAAACATTAAGGAAAAGGATATGGAACGTTATAAGTTATTAATGTTTAGATATTTAATCTTATTTGCGTCACTAAATTTTGTTTTGGGCACTGCATTCGCTGATGAAGCGCATCTCGTCTTCTATGGTGATGCCAAATTTGCGCCAATATCAAAGGCAAAAATGAAACAGCAGATCGAAAAAGCCGCTGATACGTGCCAAAAATTTGCGCCAGTTCCTAGGGTGGGGTTCTATGATGTTGCTTATCCTGCAAACGAAGCCGAAACCAAAAGAATGAAGGGGAACGCGGTACTTTTGGTTACGTCAATTTCTCAAGACAAACTTGAACTTCCTCTTAAGCGCGTCTATATTGAATTTGACGGCACGTCTATTGACTTGACACAAATTGGCTCTGCGTCATCGATAGTTCCAAAACTGGATGAACTGGTAAGAACCACCTTTGGACAGAATCGAGTTGATGCTTTATATCTTCTACCAATCCGAATAACGAGTAAGAAGGGTGTTCTTTTAGCTGATTTTGCAAGGAACAGAAAAGGCTTTAAACTCGCAGAATTTAATGGCAACGATATCAGTTATCTCAAAAGCTGGGAAAATCCATCGAAAGACGAAGGAATGCCCACTGAGAAAATATTGACTGATTTCATTCGCCGAGAATACCCCTGCTTTATAGTAGAATGATTGAACGATACTTGCTCAGTGTTGAAGATAATAACGTACTAATTGCCCTCAGTTATCGAAATAGAAACTACTAACCAAACCAATATAGCAGATCGCTAACTCTCCGGCTGATTTTTTCGTTCCCAACAACAAACTTGATATCAGAAGTAGAACGAGGCGGCAGTGAGGAGGCGACGAGGCGTATTAGTAATACGTTGAGGTAGCCAACACAACTGCCAACAAAGTTATACAAAGGAGACCGAGTTTGTTATATATTTTTCGCGGCTTGTTCAATTCCTTTTCTAATAGTGTCCAGTTTTTCCTGGCCCATCTTCACCGATATACCCATGACCAGTGTGCGACCTAAAATATCTTCGGCCTGCGGAATGCTTTCTCTGGTGTACGATACCTTGCCTTTATAGGAAGGATCGGTAAACGGATATTTCTTGGAGTTGGCCGTCGAACGCGCCAGAAAGTGTTCCCAGTTCGGCACATAATGCCACAAATTTCTCTTGTAGCAGACAGTATCCACACCTTCGGCAGCAAGCAAATTCTGAAATTTCTGCGCCTGATTTTCATCAGGCATATTAAACGCTAAAAACGTTGCGGAATCTCCCTCGGGATCTGGTTTCGCACGGAATCCTACGCCGGGCACCTGCGTCAGCACATCCATAATAAATTTCTTATTTTTCTTCTGCTCGCCGATCAGATAATCCAGCTTGCGCAATTGCGCCAGACCTAAAGCTCCCTGCAGTTCGTTCATCCGGAAATTAAAGCCAAGAATAGTTCTGCCCTCCAAAGCGCGGCTTACCTTGGGATTATGGTCATGGCCATGATCGTGATACCATTCCGACCGGTGATAAAAATCAAGATTATTGGTAATCACCATTCCGCCTTCACCGGTGGTGACCGTTTTAACATAATCAAAGCTGAATGTTCCCATATCGCCGAAACTGCCCAGCTTTTTGCCTTTGAAGCTGGCACCGCATCCCTGAGCGTTATCTTCTAAAACCAGCAGTTTGTTTCTATGAGCAATTTCCACGATTTTATCGATATTAGCGCCCGATCCGCACATGTGCACGGGAATTACCGCCTTGGTGTAGGGCGTTTTTTTCTTTTCAATTTCCTGGGGATCGAGGTTGAGGGTATCATCAATATCCACCATCACGGGAATGGCGCCTACTTCCATCACCGCTTCGTAAGTGGCCAAAAAAGTAAAAGCGGGCACCATAACTTCATCACCGGGACCTACGTCCATTGCCTTCAAAGCAATCTGCAGCGCCGCCGAACCAGACGTAACACCAAGCGCGTAGCTTGTGCCGCAATATTTGGCGAACGCCTCTTCAAATTCTCTTACTTTGTAAATTCCTCTTCTTTCTTTATCAAAACCGTATCGCATCAGGATGCCTGTTTCGAGGACATCCATGACTTCCTTGATTTCTTCTTTGCCGATTAGTTCTGCTCCAGCCATGTGTTTTAACCTTCCTTTCTTATAGCAAGTTGCTTTCATATGAACGATTGAAAGCTTACTTGGTATTAAAAAGCTTGCGCGTAAATCGCGATCATATCTTCTTTAGTGACTTTGCGGGGATTGTTCTTCAAAGGTACGGCTACATTCAACGCAACATCAGCCAATGCCGCAAAATCTTTTTCTTTAATGCCGAATTGAGCAAGCGACGCGAAGATGCCGCAATCCTCAATTAACGCCTCGACTGCCTCCAGCGCCAAATAAGCGGCCTCGCGGGCAGGAAGCCCATCGATACACTCTCCCATGGCCTCAGCGATATCCGCAAATTTTTCCAACGCCGCGGGCAAATTAAAAGCCATCACTGCCGGCAGCATCATCGTGTTGGCCAGACCGTGCCCGACACCGTATTTGCCACCTAAAGGATAAGACAGCGAATGAACCGCTGTTACACCGGCGTTGGCCAGACCAATACCGGCATACAGGCTACCTAAAAACATTCTTTCGCGGGCTACTATATTTTGGCCATCATGCACGCAAGTGCGTAAATTTTCGGCAATGAGAGCTATTGCCTCCAGAGAAAACATTTCGCTCACGGGTGAAGCATTAACCGATGTGTATGATTCGATGGCATGACATAAAGCATCCATGCCGGTTTGCGCCGTGGGCGCGGGCGGGAGGCTCAGCGTCAGTTCCGGATCAAGAAGCGCCAGTTCGGGATAAAGATACGGACTATTCATCCCTTCCTTCTTTTTTAAATTTTTGCGCACGAAAACAGCGGTAAAAGTAACTTCACTGCCGGTTCCGGCGGTTGTCGGGATCATAATTTTAGGCAGACCGTTCTTGGGAACTTTATTGAGGCCGAGATAGTCAACCGCGCTGCCCTTGTTGGTTGCGAGCACGGCTATGGCTTTGGCCACATCCATTGCACTGCCGCCGCCGATGCCGATTACGATATCGCACTTGTTTTTTACAGCGATTTTTGCGCCTTCATCCGCCAGTTCAATGGGCGGTTCCGGTTCAACCTTATCATATACAGTAAATTTAATGCCTTCCGGAATCAAAACACTGGCGACTCTTTCCAGCAAACCTGTTTTGGCAAGATTCTTATCAATAACCACAAGTGGATTCTGGGCGTGCAGTTCCTTAATGTGGCTGGCTAATGTTAACAATGATCCATTGCCGAAAATAATTTTTTTTGCGCCGGTAAAAGAAAATGTTTTTCTCATAATTTAAATCCTCCATCAGTAGCGACTGTAATTATTACAATCTTTTGCATGCAAACAATATAAACCCTGGAGACATAATCCCGCGGTAAGGAAAGCTATGTTGTATGTGCATTCACTATGGGAACTGTCCGTTAAAGTCAAGTTTTTTTGTGGTGAGCGTACCACGCAAGTTGGCGGCATATACCGCGAATAATCTTCACTTCGCGTGATAACAGTGAGACGCGGCTAAAGAAGCGGCGCAGATGCATCATCCAGTAATCGGGATTTTCCGGATTGAGAAATTCGATATCGGCAAGCAATGTTTTGATCTGCCCATACATCCCTTCCAACTCCGATGATCGCGCTAATTTGGGCGTCGCCTCCGCTGACGTAGCGGCAGCAGAAGTCGAGATAAATATTTCATAGCACAGAATCATCACGGCATGAGAAAGATTAAGGGAAGTAAATTCCCGGGATGTCGGAATGGTAACCACCGCATGACACAGGCGCAACTCCTCATTGGCAAGCCCCGTATCTTCCGGACCGAAAAGCAGTGCAACCTTGTTTTTTTGGGAAATATCGGCAATGTTTTTGGCAATTGCACGTGGTGCGATAAACGGCCCGCGGGCTTTACCCAGGCGGGCGGTTGTGCCCACAATATAATTGAACTCGCCGAGCGCTTCGTCGATTCGTTCAGAATATTGGATTTGATCTAAAATATCGGCAGCCAGATGCGTGGATCGCTGCTGCATTTCCTCGCGGTCAAAATCAGTTTTCCCCACAACAACTATGTTGCTTATGCCCATGTTTTTTGCGGCACGGGCAACGGAACCGATATTCCCCGCGTATTTTGGTTTATATAAAACGATGCTGATGTTTTTAGTTTTAGCTTTCAAGATAAATTTCTGCGTTTACCTCATATACTGCTCTTTTGCGTTTTAAACTGTCATTTCCCCTGTTCTTTAACTGATTACCTTGAGAATTTGGGGAGCGTGCCGCTCCGGCGCCGCAGGAATTTCTTTCGGATAACCAATGATAACGGGAGCGACAATCTGGCAGCCATCTGGGATCCCCAACAAAGCTTTTGTTTTAGGATCACGGATATATGCACCCAATGCGACCCAGCAGGTTCCTAATCCTCTTGATACGGCTGAAAACATGATATAACTTGCTGCAAGCGCGCAATCCAATTCCAGAGAATGCACTGCGGTAGAACCTATTACATAAATCAAGCAGGGGGCATTATAAAACACATTAAAGTTTTCGTTTTTGAGCATATCAACATATCCCGGATTCAGCGCCGATTTATTTTTAACAAAATCATCAAGAAGATTTTTTTTGCTTTCATCAGAGAGCGCTTTAATGGTCTGCTTACAATTAACTATAGTAAATCGACAGGGTTGGCCATTGCTGGCTGATGGCGCGAGACATGATTCTTTGAGAATTTCTTGTACTACATCCAGCGAAACATCTTTGGGTTGGAAATCACGGATTGCCCTTCTGTTTTTTAACAACTCTGTAAATGTCATCATAACAATACCTCCTAATGAGACCCAAACTTTAATGAGACTCAAACTTTAAAAGCGAAGAGCATTAAAGTTTGTTAGTCGAATTAATAAAACTCAAATATTACAAGCGTAGCGCAGTAATCTTTATAAGTTGAATTATCCATTGTGCAAAGCACATATGGATATCCAATAGCCAAAGGCTATTGGGAATTACCCCACATGTGAAGCCATGTGGGGCTATTCGTGGATTATCTACCACTTATCAGGGCAAAAAAACAGAGATTAAAGCTAGAATGATATGTTGAAACAAGTTTATTAAAGGATCAAGAACATGTAAATAGAGCAACCCGATAACAATAAAAAATCCAAAAGGTTCAATTTGATTTAAGATTCGGTTTACTGATTCCGGCGCGAAACCCATAAGTATTTTAGAACCATCAAGCGGCGGGATCGGGATTAAATTAAACGCGGCCAAAATAATGTTAATATGAGCCAGTAAAAGAAGGACTTGCCCGGCCATCCCGGAAGGTTCAGGAGAAATAAGCCTTAATAATAAAAGCGCAACAAAAGCGAAGATAATATTCGCCGTAATCCCCGCCGCCGATACAAGGATGATCCCTTTGCGTCTTTTATCAGCGGGAATATTTCCCAGATTTACAGGGACTGGTTTTGCCCAGCCGAAACCGATCACCAAAAGCATCAATGTCCCGATAGGATCGAGATGTTTAACCGGATTGAGAGTCAACCGGCCCTGCCATTTAGCCGTTGGATCACCCATTTTATAGGCTACCCAGCCGTGAGCCAACTCATGAAAGATTACTGAATATAATAGTAAGGCCGACAATATTACAAACGCCAGCGGATCTTTAATTAATACTTGTATAAGTCCCATGGTTAATCCTTTCAATTTCTGTTTTGCTCTTTATATAATATTTTTTAGAATGAAAAACAGAAATATTCGCGCTTATGCAGCCGGGCTGCACTGCCAATTAAAAATAGCGCTTCAATTTATAATCGGATTAAGGTTACTGGATAATTTCGTAACATGTTTTGACATCCATTCCCGGTTCCAGTAGAGGAAAGAGCTTTTCCATATTTTTCATCAAATTGGCGGAATGCAGTTTCAAAGCATCCTTATCGCTGTATTTCTCATAAAAAATAATTGTCTTCTCATCGCCGCGGACAGTGTGGGGTATATATTCCAGACAACCAGGTTCGCTTGCTTTAATTTTTGGAACGATCTCTTTCAGGACATTGATCGCCTCTTCTGTTTTCCCTTCTTTGATTTTTAAAGTCGCAATTAGTGTAATCATTCCTTCTCTCCTTATTTATATTTCATAGTAGGAGTATATGGAGAAGAATAGAGTGTGTCAAAGGAATATTTTCCGCAAAATGAATATAAATCTCCAACTGCTTTTACGCAACCGCTCAATAATAAATATTTGATTTTCATAAAATATTAGCGTAAAGAATTAAGCACTTCGCCAATCCCGCGGTTTGGAATGCACCACAACCCGCGGGAGGTCGCATTATTGGAGGGAGCCTCCGACTCTTCCCAAAGGTAGCTCCACTAGCATTGTTGAAAAACAGCGGATTAATGGTCTGATGTATTTAGGCTTATTTTTTCAAGCGGCAACTACTTTATAGTCAATATTATTATTGGAGGTTTACAGGGATGAGAGTTGGGTACCATGTAAAACGCATAAAAGATGGCCTAGCTTCCATGCTGTTGACACAAGAGTTAATTTCGCACGATCAATGGACAAATCAAAAGCTTAGGACATATCAGCTTCAAAGTCTGAAAAAAGTGGTCCGACACGCAATGAAGCACTCGCCGTTTTATAAAGACTTTTATGGGCATATAGATATTGACCAACCTTTTCAGCTTGATCAATTGCCGATTCTTACCAAAAAAACCATGATGGAAAATTTCGACAGGGTTGTGACAGACCAGCGGCTGAAACTGGCAGATATCGAAGGACACATCTCGCAGCTCTGCCGCGATGAGTATTATCTGGATAAATACCGGGCCCTGTCAACCGGAGGAAGCTCAGGTCTGACCGGCGTTTTAATTTATGGTCGGGAAGAATGGGTAACGATACTTGCAGCCATGCAGAGGACAGGGCGTTATATGGAGGTGTCGCCGCGCTTTCCGAATAGGATAAAATTATGTAATATCGGAGCCCATCATCCACGGCATGGGACTTCGCGCGTACCTGAGAGCGCGGATTTTGGTCTGGCAATTATTCTGCGGCTGGCGGTTGAAAGTCCG
The DNA here is from genome assembly GCA_963710575.1 of uncultured delta proteobacterium. GTDB lineage: Bacteria > Desulfobacterota > Syntrophia > Syntrophales > Smithellaceae > Smithella. The sequence continues at coordinate 21,669 of CAVQAL010000012.1, forward strand.
ATTAAAAAACTGGTCGAAAGCCTCAATGCGTTTCAGCCCGAAGTGCTAACGTCTTATCCGTCGATTATTTCCATGCTTGCCTTTGAGCAACAGGAAGGTCATCTCAAGATCAGCCCGAGGGTTGTGGTAACAACGGCTGAGGTATGTACCGAAGATATGAAGAACAAAATCAAGGACGCATGGGGTACAACACCTTTCAACTCATATGCCATGACAGAGATGCCTTTCCTGGCGACAACCTGCTCGCACAATAAAGGTATACACGTCTTTGAAGACATGGCAGTCTTGGAGGTCGTGGATGAAAGCAACAGGCCGGTGCCGGACGGGGTTCTCGGACACAAAATCCTGATCACGAACCTGTTTTCTTATACACAACCGATCATCCGCTATGAGATCACTGATATGATCGAGATGTCCGAAGAACCATGTTCATGCGGGAGACCCTTCAGGCTCATTAAAAGCGTCGAGGGACGGATTGATGATATCCTTGAACTGGAAGGTATTCACTCCGAATCAGTGCCTGTGCACCCTATACATTTTCGGACAGAACTTGGCAAAATCCATGAACTGAGACAGTATCAGGTTATCCATAAGAAAGACTGTCTTCACTTCAACCTGGTTCTCCGCGGCCCGACCGATAGGGATCACCTTGCCGCCAGAGTTGAGTCCATCTTTAAAAAGAGGCTGAAATCGATTAAAGTCAAATGCCCGACGATCATAGTACATTTTGTCAATGAACTCGAACGTGAACAGAATCAGGTCGGAAAACTGAAGCTTATCAAGAAGTATATTCCTGAGGTGTAAGGCCGTTATGATTCAAAACTTGTTTTTTTTCGGCCTCATGGCCGGTTCTATTCTCGGCGTTCCGGTTGGCCCCAATGGAACCCTCTGTTTGTACAGGAGTCTCCGCTTCGGATGGATTCAAGGAATGGCGACTGCATTAGGAAGTGTTACAGCCATGTTCCTTCATGCAGTTATTTCCTTTATGCTTCTGTCCAGCATTATGGGGTTTATGTCCCAAGGCAAAAGCAATGACCTCATAAATATCTTGAGCGGCGTAATTTCGATCGCGATCGGGGTAATATTTTATTTCTCCTCTGCGCCAAAGCAATCATCCATTCAGGATGTGACCTCGCAGAAGATCTTTTTTAATAATTTCATCAGTGCATTTGTCATTGGGATCGTCAACCCCAAGAACATTTTCGGTTTTGCAGCGCTGTTGATTGCAAATAACCTTGCCCTTGGGAAGAACCTCTCTTCGATCATGAATGCGGCATCTTTTGGAACAGGAGTATTCCTGTCAACAACACTGCTTTTCATAATCCTCATCATTTTATCCATAACCATCGGAGAAAGATTTCTTAATCGCGTAATCCCGAAACTAAAGTATTGGGTATCGGCAGCATTTATCTTGACCGGAACGCTAAAGATATTCAAGGTCATGTAGAGGGATCAGCGTGACCCCAAGTGACCTCGTGTGCCCTTCAGGGTCTTAGGTTATGCACTTTGTTTCTGAAACCTGGGACTCATTATCAGCGAGTCTCATTAACCACGGGCATACTGCCCTCCGCTTTGCGGGATAGTTCGATTAACGCTTTAAATTTCGTTACACTTATTTCCAATTGGGTTCCACAATCCCGCTCCGCTTCGCTCCGGGGATAGTTCGTCCAACAAATTTCAGCGCGCTTCGCTTCTGAAACTTGGGACTCACTAAAACCCCCTTAAGCCTTACAAGCCTTAAGGGGGCGAACTATATTCACAGATCATGTTTTTTTAATGTTGTCAGCAGCGCTTAAACATCATTTCTTGTTATGATTGATATAATCCTCTTAGCTGACAATAGTCTTCACGGTTTCAATCACCGGATTGGTGAAAAGCGCCATCAGAATTGTATACAGAGCAAAGATAGTCACTACTTCACCGACATACATCTTGTCATATTTGCGTTTGAGAGAAACCATTATCAAACCACCGACGATTAAGCAGCCCAGTTGGAAATAGGGGAAGTTAGTGGTTCCTGCCGCCGCGAATTCAGCGAAGCTGAAAGTTGCTGTTAAAAGAACAACCGCCGCCGCTACCATCATTGTTCCTAATGTCTTTTTCATGATCTGTTACCTCCTTCAGGTAATTTGTTTATGTTCATTTGCCCTTATACTATTGAAATTATCGTGCCAAAAAATAAGTAATCATCATTTATCAATGTAATTATTTGATAATACTATCTATATTAAAATGATCCTCCCTATTATTTCTCATGAAAATCCTCACTTTATCTTCTCTTTTTAAATAAAATATTAAAACTCGTTTAACAAAATGTGGAAAATAACAAATTTTTTATACTTTGAGATTTTCATATTTTAAATTTCCGTTGACAAGTATCCGGCAACAGGATTAAATAATCCATACGATTTAAGTATTTGCCTTAACCACGGGCATACTGCCCTCCGCGTTGCGGGATTGTTCGACCTTCAAGCTTCAGTGAATTCTATTTCTGAAGCTTGGGTCTCATTACAACTAGCCAATTTCTACTTGTGACCTCGCGTGACCTTAAGGTTATTTAGGTTACGCGCTTTATTTCTGAAGTTTGGTTTTCATAAAAATAGTCCCACTTAGCTTCGCACGTGGGATAATTCCCAATAGCCAAATGCTATTGGATAATTCGGCTAAAAAACTTCAATGCGCCCATAGCAACCTTTAGATTATTTGCTTTTGAAGTTTTAGTCTCATTACAACTAGCAGATATTACTGCGCGAAGCTTGTAATATCTGAGTTTCATTAAAAAGACGTGAGTGATGAAAACACAAACACAAGAAGATTGCCCAGAGCATTACAATATTTCTTTCAGCCGGGAAGATTTAAATCTTTTAATTCATCTTTCCGGTCAGTTTGGACTGAAAAACCTGATGGTCTTCAGAGGCGATATCAACCGGGAAATTTCTAAGCAAAAATTAGAATCCGTCACCATCGATTTTTCGGAAGTCTGTTATTTGGATAGCGCCGCGGCTTTAGCTTTTGTTCAAATTGAGAAAGAGGCCGCCTCCCAAAAAATCAAATGCCGGCTGACTAATTTAAATGATGAATCTAAAGGTATTTTCAGCGTAATACACGAAGATGCCCTTAATCAGCAACCTTTTAAATCCTTGCAATACCACGATGATTTTATACGTCAGGTCGGGCAATCCTCATTGAATATAGCACGCGATTTTGTCAATTTTGTCGTGTTTATAGGCGAGTTACTGATTGCGTTTCTCTATACTATCAGGCATCCTAAAACACTCCGGGGGAAAGACGTTCTTTTTTATATCCACCGGGCGGGCGTGGAAGGCCTGCCCATTGTTGCTCTGATCGGAGCCCTGATCGGGTTAATCATTGCCTTTATGTCTTTCTTGCAGTTGAAGCAAGTCGGAGCCAATATTTATGTTCCTTCGCTGGTGAGCTTTGCAATGGTCAGAGAACTGGGACCCATTATGACAGCCATTCTGGTCGCAGGACGCTCCGGATCAGCATTTGCCGCAGAAATCGGCACAATGGTGGTTAACGAAGAAGTGGACGCGCTTCATACAATGGGCTTTGATCCGATTCGCTTTCTGGCCGTACCGAAAGTTCTGGCAACCGTCATTGTCGTACCGATTTTGACTATTTATTCGGATCTTTTCGGCATTATCGGCGGTATGGTTATCGGCGTCACCAGCCTGGATTTGACCATACAAACATACATTACCCAGTCTATTAAAACCATCCAGGTTTTCGATATTGTCAGCAGTTTGATTAAGGCTGCCGTTTTTGCCGCATTGATTGCCTCAATAGGTTGCCAAAGGGGATTTCAGGTGCGCTCGGGCGCCCAGGATGTCGGTAAATTTACCACCTCTGCCGTCGTCGCGGCAATTTTTATGATTGTGGTGGCTGATTCCATTTTTGCCGTTATGCTTTATTATATGAAGCAATAAAGAAGGAGAATATTTTGGTAGAAGAAAAAACTCCCATTATTGTTGTCAAAGATCTGGCCGCGCGTTTCGGTGAGAATGTGGTATTTGAAGGTATAAGCTTTCAAGTATATAAAGGAGAGGTTCTGGTGATCGTCGGCGCCAGCGGTTGCGGCAAATCGACCCTGCTGAGAATTATGATCGGACTGCAGAAGCCTTATGCAGGTCAAGTGTTGTATCAAGGGATGGATATTACCTGCGCAGAGGAGAAAGAACTCAATCAGTACCGGCAGAACATTGGTGTCCTTTTTCAATCCGGCGCACTGTTCAGTTCGATGACGCTCAAAGAAAATATTGAACTGCCCTTGCAGGAGTATACCGACCTTGATCCTGCGGCAATCAACACAATTATCAAAATGAAATTAGGCATGGTCAATTTAGCAGGCTACGAAAATTATCACCCATCCGAACTTTCCGGCGGTATGAAAAAAAGAGCCGGCATAGCCCGAGCCATGGCGTTGGATCCCCGCGTGCTTTTTTTCGACGAATTGTCCGCCGGGCTTGATCCGGTTACTGCTGCAGAACTGGACGATCTGATTATCAAAACCGAAGAAGCTTTGGGCACAACAATGGTCATCGTGACTCACGAACTGGAATCTATTTACAAAATAGCCCATAGAGTGTTAATGTTAGATAAAGAGGCAAAAGGTATCATTGCCGAAGGCAAGCCGCTGGAATTAAAAGAACGGGCGACAGACCCACGGGTAAAAAGTTTCTTTTTACGCCAGAAACCTGTCACCCCTGACGAGCAGAGGTTTTATGTCAACTAGAAGCTCAAATTTTTCAATCGGTCTTTTCGTCATTATAGGTTCGCTGATTTGTGCGGGAATTATCATTTGGATCGGTGCGGCTGGAATCTTCATGAAAGGTTCTCTTTACACGACCTATTTTGACGAATCCGTTCAGGGATTGCAGGTCGATTCTGCGATTAAATACCGTGGCGTGGAAATCGGTAAGGTCCAAAGTATAAAAGTGGCGCCGGACTACCGCTTGATTGAAGTTGTCATGAAAATCGATATCGAAAGCGATTTGCAAAAACAAACCGTTGCCACGCTCAAGACAACCGGCATTACGGGAATCGTTTTTATTGAACTGGACCAGCTCAAATCTGGCGATTTGTCCAACTCCCCGAAAATAAATTTTAAATCCAGCTATCCTGTAATACCGTCGCGCCGGTCGGAAATTAGCCGTTTTGTGGCCGACACGGGCGTTATTATGCAAAACATCAAGGACATCGACCTGAAGGGTATTTCCAACCAACTGAAAAACACGACCAAGGCCATAGAAAATTTTGTGGAAGGCAAGCGAATCAACAATATAATGACCAATATAGAATCAACCTCCGCCAATCTGAACCAGACAATTTCCAGAATCAACAAAACGTTTACTGAAGGCAAGCTGGACCGGGCCGCCAATGAAACCATGGGAATTTTATCTGATGCCCGCAAATTGATCGGGCAGGCAAAAAATGAAATTGGTGCTTTGAAGCTGCAAGAAAAAGCGGATCGAACTGATGTCTTGCTCAAAGATATAGACAAAAAAGCAAAAGTCATTACCGATGAACTGCAAGATACGTCAGAGCATTTGCGGGTAACCTCGGAAAATCTGCAAAAGCTTTCCGATAATTTAACAAGAAATCCGTCGGAGCTCATTTTTTCGAAACCGGCGCCGCCGCGAAAAGCCATGGAGTAATACCATTTCTAAATCAGAGATGATATCGAGGCGGCAGTGAAACTCGAATTACAGTTATGCAGTAAACTGGAATTCGTTAAGTGAACTGTCCCGCTTCAGCGGGGCTAGGCGAAGGTGACAAGGCGTATTTTTAATACGTTGAAGAAGCCGACAACGACGCCAACAAAGATAGCGCTTTGATCGGAGGCGCATTCCATTAAGGAGAGCGCATAATAAATAGAATCTTACATTGCCGAGAATTTTCGCCAGCATGGCGAAAACTTCCTTTAGAATTGGAGAGAGGGATTAATCAATGAGACAGTTACTAATACAGACGCAATGCCAAGGGAAAAGAATACAAAGCTTTTTTCTCGCAATAATTGTTTTATCGCTTATAATCACAGGATGTGCCGGTAATGGCAAACCGCCATATGAAGTAGAAAGCTACATTCTGAGCTACCCTACGCTCTCATGGGATAAACCCGGCAAACTCAATACGTCTGTAAAGTTTAACCGGTTTTCTATTGCGGCCGCCTATAATTCCGCCAATATGATTTTTCGCAAAGATTCTTATAGTCTTGATACCTTCAATTACTCCCGGTGGGCAGTCAATCCGGCGGATATGATTGCCGACAGTCTTTTGCGCGATATGAGAGAAAGCGGCTTTTTTCGGGCGGTATTTTCTCGTTATGAGACTGATGAAGGACGATTTCTCATTTCAGGTGGCATTGAAGAATTTTACCTGCGCATGGAGAAAAGCAATAAGACGGCGGTTATCAGCATTGCCATTTCTTTGAAAGACTCCCGGGAAAAAGAGACCGGCAAAAGCATCATGTTTCAGAAAAAATATGTTAGAGAAGAACCATTGCAGGAATCTTCTCCTCTAGGATATTGCCAAGCCGCAAGTCAGGCTATGCGGGTGATATCCCAACAAATCACCAATGATATTTACACAGCAATCAAAAATAAACGTTCAATCAACGACGATTAACCCATGAAAGAAATATCGCTGCAAACTCGTTCTCGCGTTGAGATGATTGACATTACGGTGGCTGTCCAAAAAGCCGTGGCCGATAAAAAGATCGCTGAAGGCATCTGCCTTGTGTATACACCCCATACAACCGCCGCGATTACCATAAATGAAAACGCCGATCCGGATGTGCCCCGCGATATAATTTCTGCTTTGGAAAAAATTGTCCCGCAAAATGCCAATTACAAACATTCAGAGGGAAATTCTGCGGCGCATGTCAAATCCTCTCTGGTCGGCGCATCCGAAATGGTCATCATTGAAAATGACCGCCTTGTTCTTGGTACCTGGCAATCCATTTTTTTCTGTGAATTCGATGGTCCCCGTTCAAGAAAAGTTTTGATCTCAATTATTGCCAGTTAATATTAATTTTTGCTTAAAAGTTAAGATTAGCTAGATTATTTGTTTCTTCCTGTAATGTTGTTTTTCTTACTTTCCCAATTCATATAACCTTTCAATCCGTAATATTCGATACATGGCTGACTTCTAACTTAATTTGTGGTACAAGTGTTTAGTGCAAGTCCATTGTGGCGAATATTACATTAATATACAAAAATGATTTTCTTATATTTAGACCATGAATAAAGTAGTGTTTGAAGGGAAGAGTGAAAACCGGGCATTCTGAAAAAAATGAGGAATGAATCGTTATGGACGAAAAAAGAAGAGCGCCAAGAATAAAGGATGAGAATGAGGTTGCCATAACAGTCGTCTCCGGAGGAAAAAATCTTCCAGAAGAAGAAATCAACGGTAATCTTACTAAGGATATCTCCGTGTGCGGGGCCAAAATTCAGACCAATATTCTTTTGCCCGTTAATACCATCATTGAATTAGATATCACATCAAAGGTTGTGCACCAACAGATAAAAATCCTCGGAAAAGTAAAATGGAGTACAGTTATCATTGAGAATGAGTCTTATGAGGTTGGTGTGGAATTCTACCCCAGCAAGGAAATGGAGAAACTTGATGATTATATCTCATGGCAACTAGAATCTAATAAATCTGAGTTTGTCAAAGATAAAGTACCTCTAATTGATTCTGGTAATAAAAATATCAAAGAAACTAAAAAAGTACTCCTAATAAGCACTCGTCATCGTCAGTCACATATAGGTGATAAAAATATCTTAGAAATTAAAAAAGTACTCCCCATCAGCGCTCTTCTGCGGCAGTCACATATAGGTGATAAAAATAGCGTAGAAACTATAAAACTATCTCCAATTGATTCTAGTAATAAAAATATCGTAGAAACTAACAAAGTACTCCCAGTAAGCGCTCGTCATCGTCAATCACATATAGGTAATAAAAATATCGTAGAAACTATAAAACTATCCCCGATTGATTCTGGTAATATAAATATTGAAGAAACTAAAAAAGCACCCCCGATTAAAAATAAGCAATGGATAAAAATAGCAATAATTTCGTTAGGTACAATTATTTTGATAGTAGTTCTGCTAAAGATATTCGTTTCCATTTCCCTAGATTTTATTTACCCACATGCAAATAAAAAAGTTACAAATAATTTTGCTCATGATTCTATAACTACAGAATCAGCGACTTTACCTGCACCTCCTGTTGCTGCTCCAACACCAAAGGCAGCACCAGCTCCGGCACCAGTGGTAACGCAAAAAACAAAAGTTATCGGTAATAGCGACAGTAAAAAATATCACCTCCCCGGTATGAAATACTACAACGCAGTAAAGGCTTCTCACCGTGTAGAATTTGATTCTGAAGCTGTTGTTGCCGCCAGTCCTCACTATTATGAAGGAATAAAGGGAATTGTTTTGCAGAACGGGAAAGTTATTGAGGGGCAAATAATAAGTATTGATGATAATAATGTGTTAAAGATTCGGACAAAAGAGGGAAAAATTTTATCATATTCTTTTATAAAGGAAGTTAAAGAATACATAATAGAATGAAAAATATGAACCGGTATAAGGCATCGACGAAAGCAGGGTCAGCAATGACCTTGCCTTTTTTATGCACCTTTCAATTGGTAATCATCAATTTTGCCAACTGACCAATACTGAACAGTAGTAGGTGAAAGAAATACTTTCACGACAAACTTAATTTTTAGCAGAAAGTTAAGTTTTAAGTAATTAAACTCTAAGACAGCAGCATCTCTGTTGTTGCTTAAAACTTAAGACTTTGAACTTAAAACTTTTATTATCTGCTCATGAATCAAAGCGTTGCTAGCCAAAAGACTTGGCGATTGCAGATTCCACTTGTCCCCCATGATATCGGAAATAACTCCGCCTGCTTCTTCCACCATGAGGCAGCCTGCGGCCGTGTCCCAGGGTTTTAGTTTCAGTTCCCAGAAACCGTCAAACCGTCCAGCCGCAAGATAAGCAAGGTCCAAGGCCGCCGCTCCGGCTCGCCGGATAGCCTGAACCTTTATGGCCATCGAATTAAAATAATCAAGATTGTTCTCTTTACTGTCTCGAATATCATAAGGAAATCCTGTGGCCAGAAGGCTTTTAGAAATATTATCAGTGCGAGAAACAGCTATTTTTTTATCATTCAAATATGTGCCTTCGCCGCGCACGGAAACAAACATTTCCTCCCTCATAGGATCATAAACCACACCCAGAACAATTACACCTTCATTCTCCAAAGCAATGGAAACGCAAAAGACAGGATATCCATGAGCGTAATTTGTTGTTCCATCCAGCGGGTCAATTATCCAACGCAGTTCCCCGGCACCGGTAATTGCCGGCGATTCTTCCGATAAAATTCCATGATCGGGGAAGTTCCGGCTTATTGCCGCAATGATCAAATCCTCGGACATTTTATCCGCTTCGGTAACCAGATTAATATCACCCTTATAATTAATTTCATGCTTTTGATGAAACTTTTCTTTTAATAATGCACCGGCTTTACGCGCTAAATCCACTGCAAATAATTTCCATTGCAACATATATAAATACTCCTGTCATCCCAAATTTGAATTATAATAATTAAGTTTTAAAGAAACATAAAAACCAATAATGTAATAATATGTTTTGTTTTAAAGAGTTGTTTTACAATAAAATTAATGCTAAATAAATACAAGTAAATGCCGTTATTGTTGAAACTCTAATTCCGAAAGCGAGGCGCATCGGAATTGGTAAGTTGAACAATCCCGCGAAGCGGAGGGTTTAATCTTCCGCAGCTTGCTGCGGGAGATTAAACCCGTGGTTTGCGATTTATATATGTTTATAGACAAAACTCCAAGTAATAATTCGCAGGAATTAAAAGCAACAAGAGAAGCCTTGGGCCTTTCTCTTGCGGATGTGTTCCAGCGTACGCGCATAAGTGTTGCCTATCTGCGAGCTATAGAAAATAACGACTTTCATCTGCTGCCGGTTCCAGTTTACGCAAAGAATTTCATCAAAACTTACGCTCGTGTTTTGGGCATTGACAGTAGACCAATACTTATCAATTATGAAGATTATCTTAACTCTCGAAAAGGGTCGCCTGAAGGTATTTTGAAGGGGAAGCCTCTTATCGGGAGAATCGCCAGTCCTAAAATTTATTTGGGGATTACCTTCGTTTTAATAGTTATCAGTGTTGTGGTTTGGTTAATTTCCAAACAATATCAATCATCATCTGATCTCCTTAACTCGACAAAGAGAATTGCTGTCGCTGTTCGGGAAAATAAGGAACAAATTGTAAATTATCCGGTTAATGTTACTGCTCCAATAAACCAGCAGACAAAAGATAGCCCCAACCTCGCGCAAAATGAAATTAACAAACAATCGCAAGTTAAAGCACAATCAATTTCCGCCAAGGCGGAAAATAATGCCGTGAAACTTTCAAAAGAACAAGTCTCGTTGCCGGTTAAAAATGCACAGACTGTAGTCAATAGCGAAGAAGCCAGTCTCTTGATTATTAGCGCAATTGAAGAAACATGGATAAGAATTAAAGCCGATAAAAACCCTTCATTCCAGATCCTGTTAAAGCCTGGAGAAAAATTTGAACGCAAAGCAGTAAGCTTTTATTTGGATATTGGCAATGCCGGTGGGATTAAAATACAATTTAAAGATACGAACATAGAAAACCTGGGAAAGTCGGGACAGGTAACCCACTTACGATTACCATAACTTTAAATAATAAAACTCACATTAAACAAAAAAACACGACTTAATAATTTGCTTTTTTGCTCTGGACTGCATCTATGGAATATATTTTGACGAAAATTAGTAAATGCAAAGAAGCGTTTGACGCACTACATTAGCGGTGTCAGTGAAAATAATTTTCCTCCTTTTTATTTTTTACCGCTTTGCCATCTCTTTCTTGACGATGACATCTAGTTCCCGGATTGTATCGTCCAAGATGTAAATAGATTTCTCATAAGAATCGATGTGCCGCACACCAAATTTTGTTGCCAAGATTTCCTTGACAGACCAGACTGCGTTTCTTATACTTCACCACACAAAAAGGAATTTCTTATCAAAAATTTTACACCACTCGCTAAGAGTCTTAAATTTGCTATACTTCACACATGGGAAATGATAAATCTCGCTCTGAAGAATAGCGTATTAGGGGATAATATATGACAACCATCAAACAACAAGAAACATCAGCCGGCAGAGTACTCAATTCATCGCTCGCAGAAGATCCTGATGCCCCTTTTCGAAAAAAATTTGGAGTAAAATGGGATGAATACCGCCGAAATTGGGCCGCCGCTTCTCGAATGGAATATCGCCCGGACTTTCCTCTTTTCATTCGTTTTGAAACAAAATTCCGATGCAATCTGCACTGCAAAATGTGCGCTCACGGACATCCCGATCTAGAGAAAGGCTACTCATACGAAGGTGAATTAGATTTCAAAACATACTGTAGGCTTATTGATGAATGTGCTGAACATAACTGCCCTTCTATTGGAATGAACCATACGAACGAACCTCTCCTCGATAAAGATTTAATAGAAAGAATCCATTATGCAACAAAACGCGGTATCATGGACATTCACATGAATACGAACTCCATGCTCCTTACAGAAGAAATGTCAAAAAAACTTCTCGACACCGGCCTCACAAGACTCTGTTTTAGCGTTGATGCTCTCACTCCTGAAATTTTTAAAAAGATTCGAGTTGATGCAGACTATAATAAAGTCATGGCCAATATTGACACTTTTTTAAATTTAAAGATCAAGCGCAATGTCGAACTTCCGGCAACACGCGTCAGTCTCGTTCTCCAAGAAGATAATAAACATGAAGTCGAAGCCTTTCGCGAATATTGGGTCAAGAAGGTTGATTATGTTGCCGTCCAGCGCTTCGTCCCGATTAGTCCTTTTGATCAGGAAGAAAATGACTCACGCGCCCATGCCACATCTTTTTCTCCTAAAGAGGGAAAACAAAAATGTTCTTATGCATGGGAATCTCTCTTTATTCACGGTGACGGATTGGCCTTACCGTGCGCAGCTCATCGCGCACGAAAGATTGCCGTCGGCAACATTCATAAAAATTCTCTTTATGAAATTTGGAATTCACCGGCAATGGAAGAATTAAGAATAAAACACAAAGAAGGAAATCTGGAAGGACTGCGACTTTGTCCTACATGCATTCAATAATGGAGTCTCTGATATGACAAAAAAGAAAAAACTTGTTTATGTTCCAATGGCTGTTGATTTTATTCATCCGGGACATTTGAATATTATTAAAGTCGCGCAAGAACTCGGCGAAGTGATGATTGGACTTTTTACAGATAGGGCTATTGCTTCCTATAAAAGACTTCCTTTCATGAGTTACGAACAGCGCAAAGCTGTGATTGAAAATGTTAAAGGCGTCGATCAGGTCGTCATGCAAGAGACTCCAGATTACGAGGACAACCTTCGTAAATATAAACCTGATTATATGGTTCACGGAACGGATTGGCGCGAAGGGCCGCTCAAAGATGTGCGTGCCAAAGCCATTGCCATTCTTGCAGAGTGGGGCGGCCAGATGGTTGAACCTGAATACACAAAAGGTATCTCTTCAACTGAACTTCATGTCCATCTTCGAGAAATTGGAACAACACCACAACTTCGTTTGGCAAAATTGCGCCGTCTCTTAAGTATTAAAGATCTTGTGCGCGTTTCTGAGGCCCATAATGCGTTAAGCGCTCTTATTGTAGAAAAAACAGAAGTTAAAGATCCAGGAAGAGGCACTCAATCATTTGATGCCATTTGGCTCAGCAGCTTAACCGAATCAACGGCTCACGGCCGTCCGGACATTGAACTGGTCGACCTTTCATCACGACTTAAAACCGTCAATGACATCTTTGAAGTTACAATAAAGCCCATGATTTTTGACGGCGATACCGGAGGCATCACAGAACACTTTACCTATACGGTTCGGACGCTGGAGAGACTTGGAGTTTCCGCCGTTATTATTGAAGACAAAAAAGGTCTCAAAATGAATTCCCTGTTTGGAACTGATGTTTCACAAACTCAAGATTCCATTGAAGCTTTTTGCAATAAGATTTCCCTCGGTAAAAAAGCTCAAGTTACAAATGATTTCATGATTATCGCACGCATCGAAAGCCTCATTCTGAAAAAAGGAATGGACGATGCCCTCACTCGCGCCGGCGCCTATATGAAGGCCGGTGCCGATGGCATAATGATTCACAGCCAAGCAAAAGATCAGTCAGAAATTTTACAATTTTGCAAGGAATATCAAAAATTTGAAAAGAAGGTGCCTCTCGTTGTCGTTCCTACAACATACTGCCAAATTTACGAAAAAGAGTTAGTCGAAGCTGGCGTCAATATCGTAATTTATGCAAATCATCTCCTTCGCGCAGCTTATCCCGCAATGGTAAAAGCAGCAGAATCTATTCTTCGAAATGGGCGAGCATGGGAAGCATCAGATGAGCATTGTATGTCCGTCTCGGAAATTTTAAAAATTTTACCCAATAAAGTTTAGCGGATTTATCCATGTTGAACTGTGCCGAATTTTTCGAACTTCTGACGAGCAAAGGCATCGAATTCTACTGTGGAGTTCCAGACTCCCTTTTAAAGTCCTTTTGCGCCTATCTCCAAGACCGTGTGCCTTCAAATAGGAATTTCATTACAGCAAATGAAGGCGCGGCCGTAGGACTTGCTGCTGGTGTTTATCTCGCCACAAATAAACCCGCGCTCGTCTATATGCAAAACTCTGGTGAAGGAAATGCCGTTAATCCCCTGACCTCCCTTGCAGATCCAAAAGTCTACGGCATTCCCATGCTTCTCATTATCGGTTGGCGTGGAGAACCGGGAGTAAAAGACGAACCACAACATGTCAAACAAGGCGAAATTACATTAGAGTTACTTGAAACGCTCGGGATTCCATACGAAGTTCTTCCACAGGAATTCGTTGACGCCGAAGCGGCGATAGAAAAAGCCTTTGAGTTTATGCATTCCTCAAGCGCACCCTACGCACTTGTCATTCGAAAAGATACCTTTGAGCCATACGAAGCTCTCAAAAAAAATACAACGCCATCTCCTTATTCACTGACTCGTGAAGAGGCCATTCAAATCATTCTAAAAATCACATCAACAATCAATAATCCTGTTTTTGTCTCAACCACAGGCATGACATCGCGCGAACTTTATGAGAGCAGGATCAGGATGGGCCAAAAGGGAGATTCTGATTTTCTTACTGTTGGCTCCATGGGACATGCCTCCTCAATCGCACTTGGGATTGCGCTCCACGCACCAGGTCGAACTATTTTTTGCATCGATGGCGATGGCGCCATGCTCATGCACATGGGCGCACTCACCACTATTGCCGAATCAGGTGTTACAAACCTGAAACACATTATTATCAATAACGGCGCTCATGATTCAGTCGGAGGTCAGCCAACGTGCGGGTTCAAAATCGATTTTAGAAAAATTGCAAAAGCATGTGGCTATCAAAAAACATGGTTGGCAACAACTGAAGAAGAACTTATAAAAGCAGTGGGAGAATTCATCACCACAAAAGACCCCGGTCTCCTTGAAATTCGAGTGAAAAAAGGCGCTCGAAAGGATCTCGGCCGCCCAAAATCCTCTCCTGCTGAGAACAAAATCAAACTAATGCAATATTTAAGAAATTGATTAATATAAATAGATTTATCATAAGGATCGATGTTGTAATGTAACATCGGCATGGTCATCGATGCCGCACTCCACATTTTGCGGTCAATATTTCCTTGACATACAATAACGGACTTCTTATACTTCACCGCCCAGAAAAGAAGTTCTTATCAAACCAAAATATGGATTGTTTGATTTGTGATTTGAGAGGGCAACTTACTGAGACCATGTGATGAATTGAACTGTCCCGCCCGTTCTTTGATGATAATACATGTAGTTTTATAAAAACTTAGTTTTATAAAGAGGAAGATATGGCCGAAAAGGGGAAGATTATTAAAAAGTCAGTCGCTATTGTAGTCCTGGTTCTCTTGGCAGGGGCTCTTGCTTTTTATCTCTATATCAACAAAGACAAGAATGCCGTTCCGAAAGGTTTTGTGATGAGCAACGGCCGCCTTGAGGCGACCGAAGTGGATATTGCAACAAAGCTTGCAGGACGTCTCACAGAAGTCCTCGCAAAAGAAGGGGACTTAGTTGATAAAAACCAGATCGTGGCCAAGATAGACGCGAGCACGCTCCAAGCCCTATTGAAGCAGGCCGAGTCCGAAGTTAAACGGGCAAAACAAGCGCGCGAAACAGCCCTGTCCAAGGTCGAAGGCATTCGTTTGAAGAGGGAACTTGCGATCAAAGAGCTTGAGCGGTCCAATAATCTTTTTGTAAAGGGTATCTTTACGCAACAGCAACTCGACCGTGATCAGACAGTCAAGCAGACCTATGATGCAGAATATGCAGCGGCAAAATCATCAATCGCCGAGGCCAAAGACGCCATTGAGTCCGCAGTTTCACAGACGGAGAGGTTGAAGGTAGAGATCAATGACTGCATGCTGAAGAGCCCCATAAAAGGGCTGGTATTGTCCCGTCTTGCAGAACCAGGCGAGGTTCTGCCCAATGGAGGGAAGGTTCTGACCATCATTGACCCCACGGATATTTACATAAATGTGTATCTGTCCGAGAAATATGCCGGCGGCATTCCCTTAGGCGGTGAGGCCAAAGTTGTGCTCGATGCCATACCGGACAGGCAATTTCTTGCGCGGGTGGCTTATGTCTCTGAAAAAGCACAATTCACCCCCAAAGAGGTTGAAGCAACGGAGGAGCGCCAGAAGCTTGTTTTCCGAGCGAAAATCAGATTTCAGGAATTTAATGACCCCCGGTTGAAGTCAGGCATGCCTGGTGTTGCATACATCCGTTTGAATCCGTCCGCGAAATGGACAGAACTCTTTAAGTGAATGCCCGCATGAACGGACATGATACTATCGCACATATTGAAGGGGTAAAACATCTCTACGGCAAGAAGATCGCCCTTGATTCAATTGATCTTCATATACCCGCCGGATGCCAGGTGGGTCTCATCGGACCCGACGGCGTGGGCAAGTCAACGCTGCTCGGCCTTATTGCAGGCCAGAAAAAGATACAGACCGGTGACATTCATGTCTTGGGCAACACTATGCGTTCAGGTATCCACCGTCATAATGTCTGCTCGGAAATTGCTTACATTCCCCAAGGCCTTGGGCAGAATCTCTATGCTACGCTTTCAGTATATGAAAATGTGGATTTTTTCGGACGTCTCTTCGGATTCACCAGCGCTGAGAGAAATGAGCGTATAGAGCGGCTCCTGAAAGCCACAAACCTTGCGCCTTTTGCCCACCGGCCGGCCGGCCAGCTTTCAGGCGGCATGAAGCAAAAACTGGGGCTATGCTGTGCCCTGATCCATAACCCTGAAGTGCTCATTATGGACGAACCCACTACCGGTGTCGATCCCCTTTCACGACGCCAGTTCTGGGAACTCGTCAAGGACATGAGCACCCACCATGCAGGAATGAGCATCATCATCGCAACTGCCTACATGGAAGAGGCTGAACACCTTGATTGGCTTGTCATGATGGAAGGCGGTCGGATCCTTGCTTCAGGAACGCCAGAG
Source organism: uncultured delta proteobacterium (assembly GCA_963710575.1). Lineage (GTDB taxonomy): Bacteria > Desulfobacterota > Syntrophia > Syntrophales > Smithellaceae > Smithella. Next base: position 38,333 of record CAVQAL010000012.1, read on the forward strand.
GAGTTAAAGAAAAAGACCGGCAAGACGACCATAGAAGACGCATACATCGCCATGCTGCCCGAAGAGATGCGCTATGGGCACAGGGTCTTTACAACACAGCCAAGAATAGTATCGGATGACGGCTCCGCTATTGAGGCAAACCACCTTACCAAAAAATTCGGTGACTTTACTGCGGTTGATGATGTCTCCTTTAATATACCAAGGGGCGAGATCTTCGGTTTTGTAGGATCGAACGGTTGCGGCAAGACCACCACCATGAAGATGCTTACCGGACTTCTGCATCCAACACATGGCCAGGCCTACATTTTCGGCCGCTCTGTGGAAACCGGAAGCCTCAAATTGAAAAAGCGCATCGGATACATGTCGCAGAGCTTCTCGCTTTATGGTGAACTTACTGTTAAGCAGAATCTGGATATGCATGCACATCTCTTCGATTTGCCGAAAGAGGATGTCCCTTCAAGGGTACAGGAAATGGCTGATAAGTTCGAACTGAACGACGTCATGGACGATCAGACTGAACGCCTTCCCATGGGCATCCGCCAGCGTCTCTCCCTGGCCGTTGCCGCCATTCATAAACCCGAGATCCTGATCCTCGACGAACCTACATCAGGCGTCGATCCTGTGGCCAGGGACCACTTCTGGGAGCTCCTTATAAACCTCTCCAGGGAGGATGGAGTAACCATCTTCGTGACCACCCATTATATGAATGAGGCCTACCGGTGTGACAGGGTTGCCTTGATGAGCATGGGCCGCGTTCTTGCCTGCGACGCGCCTGAAGAACTTGTCCGTACGCGTGGCTGCCACACCCTGGAAGAGGCATTTATTGCCTATATGAAAGATGATATTGCCAGAAATACAATCGCCGAGATGGATGAGAAAAAAGAGACCGTTCCGTTCATTCTTGAATCTGAACGTGTCATAAAACATGGCCGCCTCTTTGACATTTACCGGCTGGCAGCCCTGGCTCGAAGAGAGTCCATCGAATTGTTACGCGACCCGATCAGGCTCATCACCTCATTCATCATCGCGCCTTTTCTCCTTATCGTCTTCGGCTTCGGCATATCAACAGATATCGAAAACATCAAATACAGTATCATCGACAACGATCAGAAGCTTTATAGCCGCGAATACTTGGAAAATTTCTCCAGTTCACGATACTTCAGCGAACAGAAGCCCATACACTCCTCCCCTGAGATTGACAAGGGCTTTCAGAGCGGCGAGTTCAATATGGTCGTCGAGATCCCTCCTGGTTTTGAAAAAGACATCAATAGAGGCAAGAGCCCTTCAGTCGAGCTCTGGATAGACGGCACCATGCCGTTCAGGGCCGAAACCACCAAGAACTATGCAGAGGCCGTGCACTTGTCCTATCTCGTGGATCTTGTCAATCGCTCCTCCATGCCTGTGGCCTCTTCATCGACCCATGTTCAACCCCGGTACTGGTATAACCCACTGATAAAAAGCAAATATTCCATTGTGCCCGGCCTGCTTGCCGTTGTGCTCATGCTTGTTCCCGCCATGCTCACGGCCATCGGCGTAGTGAGGGAAAAGGAGCTGGGTTCTATTACCAACTTCTACTCAAGTCCCATGACCAGGCTTGAATTCCTCTGGGGCAAACAGATCCCGTACATTGTGATTACAACAATAACCTTCATTATCCTTCTCGGCGTGATCAAGTTCCTGTTCAACATCCCTTTTAAGGGCAGTTTCCCAGCCCTGGTTACCGGGGCGATGCTCTATATAATTATAAGCACTAGCATAGGTCTCTTAATTTCCACCTTTACCAAGACCCAGATTGCCTCACTGGTGGCTGCCTTCGTCATTACCATGGTGCCTTGTTTTGATTTTTCAGGTCTTACCACACCGGCATCTACTCTTACCGGCGGGGCAAAGTTCATGTCATTGGTTTTTCCCGCCCGCTATTTTCTGAACATCAGTGTCGGCACCTTCACCAAGGGAATCGGTTTCCCAGAGTTGGTGTGGAACTTTGTCTTCCTGATCATGATCTATATGACCATTCAGATCATGACGGTCTTCTTGCTGAAAAAACAGGAGAAATAGTATGATAAGGAAACTTTGGCACATCTACCGGCTTGGTTTGAAAGAACTCATCAGCTTCCGTTATGACTATGTCCTGGTGATTATGGTCATCTATTCCTTCACGGTCATGGTCATAGTACCATCAAAAGGTACTGGCGTGCAGGTGCGCAATTCATCCGTAGCATACGTCGATGAAGACCAGTCCCCTTTGTCTAAAAGGATAATCGACTCTGTTCAACAGCCTTTTTTCCAAAAACCCAAGGCCATCATATACCACGACATCAACCAGGTCCTTGATAGGGGTGAATATATATTTGTTCTTCACATACCGTCAGGTTTCCAGAAAGACCTGCTCGCCGGGAAGGCTCCTGAGATCAGCATCGACGTCGATGCTACGGCCATTGGCCACGCCAGGCTCGGCGTGACTTATCTGAGCAAGATCATAAACCAGGAGATTAACACATTTTTGTTGGGATCTCATAAGCCTGCCGATCCTCCCATTCAGGTGAACACCCGTGTAATGTATAACCCAAACAACGAAAATTCCTGGTTCATGAGCATTGTATTACTTAACCACATGATCACGCTCCTTTCCATTATCCTTCCCGCTGCAGCCCTTATTAAAGAAAAGGAGCGTGGAACAGTGGAACATCTGCTTGTCATGCCCCTAGTCCCTCTGGAAATCACCATTGCCAAGGTCTGGGCCAACAGCTTTATCGTGTTAATGGGTGTCGTGTTCGCACTCCTTTTTTCGATCAAGTTGGTCATCGGTACCCCTATCCATGGTTCCATGCTTGTCTTTTTTTTAGGGACGATTGTCTTTCTCTATGCGACGACAGAACTCGGTGTGTTCCTTGCCACCATCGCCAAGAATCAGCCCCAGGCAGGCCTTTTGAGCATGCCCATAATCGTGCCTATTGCCATGCTCAGCGGTGGAACAAGCCCTTTTGAGTCTATGCCCAGACTTCTCCAGATTATAATGCAGTTTGCCCCAACCACGCACTATATGGAATTTTGCTCCCGCGTGCTCATCAGGGATGCAGGAATCGATGTCGTCTGGCCGCAGCTCCTTGCTATGGCAGCCATCGGGACTGTGTTGTTCATAGGCGCCATGATGCGTTTCCGCGCGACATTCCGGTAAAGGCTTTCATTCCTCGACATCTCTTTTTAAACATCTTCTATCTCTATTGATATGAAAATACCAAAAACACTAATTATTTATGAAAATGTTTGCATAACTTCCTTGTTATTTCTGAATTTGTCGGGTCATGTAAATGGCTGTTGTGCAATACGCCAAAAATATTTGTGGAATGGAGAAAGAAACAGAGGAATACGAAAAGAAAGCTAAGAGGCTAAGCGTGCGGCAGATATCCGCATCAAACTGGAAAGGAAAGGGGCCCATGTCGGGCCCCATAATGATTTAATTGTCTCTTGCGATTCTTAATTAAAACTCATATACAGCGCAACCGACCTGTATCCCGGAAGCAACATTAATGATAAGGGCCTTCTGCCCTGGCATTGGCGGGTTGTGTTTAAAGATATGATTCATGGCCGCAGGAAGCGAGGCATTAAATAAATCCCCCCCTTCCCGGGTGACATCAATCATCTTTTCCCTTTTCACGCCCAAAACTCTGGCCATTTTTGTGATAAACTCTGAAGAAATCTGGGAAGGGATGATCATATCAAAGTCATCCAGCCCAACAGCTTCTTTTTTCAGGAATTTAGAGACCCCTATTGATACCGCCCGGAGGTATACATTTTCGACATCCGGATCCCTCTTAAACATGAAGGTCATATGATCTTGATCATGAAACAAGTATGATTCGCAGGCATCCTGCATTTCGGTGAATGTTTTGAAATAAAAATTCTTAAACCCTGAGCCGCCGTTTTTCCCCCCGGCAAGCAGCATGGCGGCGCCGGTGGGAAGAAATCCTGGACAATCCCCTTTTTCACTGACGTCTTCGATATTATCACTGCTGACCACAAGCCCGGTCTTGGCCTTTCCGGCGGTTATCATGGCGGAGCACACTTGACAGGCGTTTAAAAAACCCATGGCTCCGTTCAATACGTCAAGGGAAAGTGTCTTGGGTCCTAAAGAGTCCGTCTTGTCGTGGTTGATCTTGAGATCATTCTGAACAAAGCTCGAAAATGACGGCTCGCAGTAGTAATCATCCCTATAAACGGCAACGCTGATCAACAGTCCTATATCCTCTTTGTTGTAGGCGGATTGCTCAATACAGGACTCAGCTGCCCGTCGGCACAGTTCACGCGAAGATTTTACCGATTGATCCTTATTTTCAAATAGCCCGATACTATCAATTGTAATTCCCATGACATTTACCTCTACATAGCTTTTTTTAATGCTTCCTGTTGTTCCATTTTGCTCCAGTTCATTACCCGTTCAGGAAGATCATCCAGGGTATAAAGGCCAACGCCAAGGTTGATCCCGGATGATTGAACCGCAAAAAGTATGTTCTCCTTGGATTTTATGGCACCGTTTCTTATATGATCCCACAGGGCGACAAAATGGGCGGTGGATGCGCCGTTTCCCCTTTCAATTACATTGACGATGGAATTATCCTTGGAACAAACTTCTTTTCCCACCCAGGCATTAATCATTTCCCGGGTCGTTTTGATGGCTCTTGTCCCGGTCTGATGCATGATATAATGATGATTTTCACTGTTTTCCCATTTGGTCCCTTTAATCATTCGCCCCACGTGCTCCGCAGTCATCGCTATGGCAACTTGGTGAATTTTCATAGAATCCGTGTACATGACAAATCCGCCATGTGGCTTTCTGGTGTATGTGCCGACGCAGAGATCACTGTGTTGTGCAACCGTAAAGACATCCAATTCATGAAATCCAATCTCCGGATTATCCGTCTGCTCGAGGATAAAAGCCGCCCCCCCATCGCCAACGGTCAGGCAAGCCATCTGCGGATCTAATGGTTCGCTAATCTCCTTCTGCGCGGTGCGGGAAAGGCAGGTCAAGGCTTCGCCGCTGATCACCATTCCTCTTTTGATAAACCCTGCCTTAAGGTAGGCATCCACGATATGAACGGCGGTGAACATTCCTGCGCAGGCATTGGGCTCATCAAAGATAATCGCATTGCTAAAATCAAAATCCCGGGCAAGCAAGGCGGCGGTAGTGGGTTCAAAGTTGGCCTTCCAGTTCGGACCGTTATAGCGGGAGATATTCGTGCATATGACCAGATCGATATCCTCAGGACTATATTTGGAGATCTCAAAGCACCTGGTTACCGCCTCCCGGGCCAGATCCGGACCATATTCATTATCCGCAACCACAGGGCGGGTCTTTATCCCGGTTAAATCCTCAATATCAAAGACGGGCTTCACTTTGCACCCGTCAACAAGTTCTTTTGTGCTGAGTCTCCCCTCCGGATAATACACACCTAGGCTTTCAATTACCGTGTTTAATCCCATACAGTCCTCCTTTTCCCCTGACTATTTATAGAGATTTTCTTTATTATGACTATAACATGTTTGCAACAGGATTATTTACGGAGTTAATACGTGGTAAATACTAGGCATATTCTGGTATAAAAATCCAATCCCAACCCGATTTCACGCCTTACATATCAAACCATTGCTCCGCCGCTTTCCAGTGCTCCCGGAATTTTGTGTACTTGTCAATCTGCTTTTTTGTGCTGTCGTTAACAGCAAAGGTAAATCCGCTGTATATTGAAAGGCCGCCCTTTTTAGGCCAGTTGTTGACATCAATAATGTCCGTTTTTAATACCCTTTTTAATAAATTGGTCATGTCTGCGGTGGTTGTCAGCGCCCAGTCGGGCCTGGCCTTTGAAAGGGCGTCTATATATATGGAGCACTTGCCGAGCACCATGGCCTTCATGATATTGGCAGGATTCATATATGTCCTGTAGTTTGTTCGCATCATTAAATATTGATACTCCTTCAGGGTAGTCTGCTCGTTGGGATTGGTTATGCAACAGACCCCGCCGTCAGGACGCAGGACCCTGGCAATCTCGGCGATATAAAACGGCCTTCTGTGCCTGAAGTTAAGATAGGATGCGTCGGTCGTGTTGACAAGGTTTAATGAATTCGACGAAAAGGGAATTTGATTCATATCACGCGTAAAAAAGGTGATCTCCGATCCAGTCTCTCGGTTTAATTTTTTTGCTGCTTCTATGTTGCCTTCCAATATATCCTGGCCAAAGACCCTGTAGACTTCCCCCTCCGCGCAAAGAGAGCCCAAAGTGTCTTCTATAACCCTTGCGAGCCGGCCATAACCGGTGCCCACATCAAGGGCGGAATACTTGCCATTGGAAGATGGAAAATTTGAAAAAAGGGCTAGCTTTGTCAGAACCTCCTGAAGCTGACGCGAGGGATCACTGACGATGACGCGGTAATAGCTTGGGTCTGTGGGAAAATCAACAAAGACAGGAGGGCATGTTTTTTCAAACGCCGCCACCTTCTGCTGATAGCCCTCCGGGTCATCAAGGAGTTGTGCAAGCATATCTTCGAGTTTTTCCGGAAAATATTTTTTGAATGTTTCCCGCGCCAATCGTGCCGCATCCTCGTCCATTTTGGGTTTCTTTCCGAGCACATCAAAATACAATTTATAAAGTCCATCCACCAGAGCCTTCTGGGTAAAAGTCAACGGCTGGTTGAGCAACTCATGAAGGGTTGCTTCCTTTTCTTTTGTCTGTTTCAACAATTCTTTTGTCGTTTCTTCTTTTGTCATCGACAGATCACCCTCTTTAAAAATAGATATTTATTTACTAAGGCTTGATTGGACCAATACCATTGAGTTGTGTTCAATATCCTATTCACAGGCCGATGTAAATCATCCTAAAGATGTATTTTTTTAAAAAAACTTACCCAACGGCCGCCAAATTTTATCTGGACAAAGAAAAAGTTTAAGGGTAAAGCTACAGGCCATTCGGTTTATTCATAAAGATCTTTTAGGGGGAAGGCTATGTCAGTATCCGGAAGCCGGGATGAGAGGAAACGCTCGATTCTCATAACCGGAGCCTCAACCGGGATAGGCAAAGCCTGCGCGCTTTACCTTGACAGCATAGGGTTTAACGTCTTTGCCGGAGTGCGCCGGGAATCTGATGGCAACGACTTGAAGGAAAACTCCTCCGGCAGACTCACCCCTGTTCTCATAGACGTCACCGATTCAGAATCCATCGATTCCGCCGTGAAGTTTGTATCCGATAAGGTGGACGATGCCGGTCTGACGGCGCTGGTTAATAATGCGGGCATTGTTACTGCGAGCGGCCTCCTGGAGTTTCTTCCCATCGCTGAAATCCGCAAATTGCTTGAGGTCAACCTTATCGGGAATATCGCCGTCACCCAAGCGTTTTTACCCCTTATCCGGAAAGGGCATGGTCGCATCATAAACATGGGTTCAATCTCCGGCATCATGCCCCAACCCTACCTGGCCCCATATTCAGCCTCAAAGGCCGCTCTTGAAGCCATCACTGTTTCGCTCAAACTGGAGCTTAAACCCTGGAGAATACCTGTCTCAATCATCGAACCCGGAATCGTCTATACCCCCATGTGGGACAAAGCTGAAACAGTTGCGGTACACACGGCAAAAAATTCCCCACAGGAGGCCATTGACCTCTATGGCTCCACCATCAACGCGATCGTTGCAATCCTTCAAAATAAAAAAAGGATAAAAATGTTTGCGGTTTCCATTGATGTGGTTGCAAAGACCGTTGCCCGAGTGCTCACGGCAAAAAGGCCCGGAACACGTTACATAGTCGGCTGGGATGCCCGATTTGCCGCTTTTCTTACCTGGGCTCTGCCCAACCGGACGCTGGATTGGCTCGCCATGATGTTCTGGCGGCAGTTAGGATTAAAGTAAAGGTAATAAGAAAGGATTAAGTATGAAACATTTTAGAACCATTACAAAAGTCAATCTTACAGCAGCCCTTGTTTACTTGGCGTTTCCCCAGGCGGCTTTAGCTGCCGCCGAGGAGGGACACAGCCTCACCATTCCTCAATTGCTGCTTTTGGGGCTTGTCTTGGGATGGTATCTTTACAACCATTTCAAAGACAAGATCAAAGACATGTTTAAAAAAAAGCAATAACCGTTGATCAGGTGGTCTTCTCCTGGTAAAGGTTACGTACATACAAGAAATACTTTCTCATGTAGTAAAGCACCACACCCGTCGTGAAAATAAGCAGTATCCCGGCATACTGCCAGTCGATGATGTATGCCATGACCGTTGGATAAATCGCCGCAGCCAGCAGATTCGTCTCCAGATGCGGTATCTCCAGAGCCCCGGCTTTCCGTGAGATAAGGATGAAGATCGGAGTAAAGAAGGCTATTCCCGACAGGGTGACAATCAGAAGCGGCCAGGCCTTATACACGTAAACAACAACAAACATTGTCGGAAACCCGAAGAAAAAATCAGCCAGTGCATCAAAATTGTGCCCGTACGTCACCTTCTTTTTGCTTCTTCTTGCAAAATAACCGTCCAGGGTGTCGGTTATCGCTCCGGCGCCAAAAAGATAGAAAGCAACCACTTTTTCGTCATGCAGCAAGAGCCATATAATGACCGGGGTAATAATAATCCGCAAAGACGTCATGATATCAGCGATTCGCATGGTTGATACTCCTCCTCGTCTATGGTTTAATAGATAATTTTAAAGCAAAGTTTAAGGTCATTATTAAATCTAAAATTTAAAAAGTAAATTGCGGAAGCTTTTATCATGATCAAATCCTTACACGTGGCCCATAACGCTGACACCATAGTGCTCAGCGTCACCTTAAAGAAATAGTACATTGCATAAGATGACCAAATATTTCATAATACAAATTTTTTTCATATTTTTTTGTCTTTTGATATGCGGGATATTTTATTCTTGATGTTTGTCGAAGAATGGCCGGGGAAATAGGGAAGTACAATAACGCTCCCGTTGATTTTTCCCATAACCCTTCTTGCCTTTTCGATGTCCTGCTCGTTGTGACTTGAACTTTCAATCAGTATATCCGGTCTAATCCTCATCATATTCTGCAATGGCGAATACGTTTCCTGGGCCACCACCACATCCACATATTTTATTGCGGCCGCAAGTTCCATCCGGTCTTCAAAAGAAAGTAACGGCTTGGGCTTTTTCTCCATTACCGCCTCATCCGTCAGGATTCCCACAATCAGTTTCCCGTCTTCTCCGGCAATAGCCTTTGCGTTTTTCATCATCATGATATGACCTTTATGAACTATATCCAATACAAAGTATGAATAAACAATTTTCATTTTTATTTTTCCCTGATTGTCTGATTGCCGTTACTGTTTTTTAAAGGCACCTTTTGAAATAGCCATTGCAACAGACATCACCAGAATGCTGATGATGATGCTCCATCCTGGTGAATGCACCCCCCCTATGTAAAATGAGATAACGGTAATCGGAACAAGCGCCAGAAGCGACATTACCAGAATGATCCACCAAGCATACCTGTCCCCTCTGCTGAATTGAAACCTGATCATCAAGACAAAACCGATACCCATGGATAACGCAAGAGAGCCCACCACCTTCAAGGAAGCCAAACTGAGCGTCGCTGTTTTAGTGTCCAACTCCTCAAACGTCTTGCCGAGAAACCTCTCATGATAAGGCATTATCCTCGGACTTAATAAATATACCAGCCCGAACAGGATAAGGTAAGCGGCAAACACATAGAGCATGATAGTTGCCACCTTCAATCTCTTTTCCATAATTTATCCCCTTGTTATTTTTGTTATGTCCTTTTGGCTGGACGGGAAGGTTTCAAAACCTCTGCCCGATTTTAATTCTTTCGCGCTATACCAAAAATGGCCCATAGAGTCAATAACCTTTGTTCTTTCGAATCATAATTGCCAGCATATTGCGCTTGACAATCATTCTTATAAAGCATGGCAACGTGGCATGAAAAAATTAATATGTATAAGTCACCGCAGCTCCGGCGGAGAGCCTGTCTGAATATTGTCCTTCAACGTTCAGCCGGAATCCTTTGATAAGAGGGATATCAACGCCCGCAAATCCGCCTATGATTGATTTGTTCTGAACGGATACATTTCCGGCTGCGTATTCAAGACCGGAAATGTTGGCGGCCAAAGATACCTTTGCCTCCGAATAATAAATATAGGGGCCTGCATATAACTTGATACCGTCGGGAATGGTGGCTTGAAATCCGATACCGAAATTCACATCCCAAAGATTTGTTACCTTAAGATCGGTTGTAAAAGGTGTGCTGCCAGTGGTTCCTGCAACATCGTCCGTAAAGTTACTTAAGTAATATGTTCCTTGAATAAAAGCGCCGATTCCGAATGTTTTGTTGACGGGGTAAAAGCCCTTTGCTCCCAGAGTGCCAAAAAACTTCCAGTTTTCTTCAAAATCATTTTTGTCAGTTGTAGTGGAAGCATCCGTGGAACTGAAAGCGTCAAAAACTTTCAGATCCGATACACCGATTCGCGCGTACGTTTCCCAGATATTTTTCGCGCCATAGGCAACTTGGGAATAAATCTCATTTTGCCTGATTTTATGATCCGCGCCATTTTTGTATGTATCTTCATGATACCAGTAACCGATGGCGGTGCTTAATCCACCGGCTTCTTTAGAAACGGTTTGAGGCGGCCCAAATAATCCACCGGCAGTGGCAAATGAATTAATCAACAAAATTAATAATGCTGATATTGCGACAGATATAAAATTTTTCGTAAGGCTTTCTCCTTTTGGACTGAATTTATTACTTCGGCAATGATTGATCAGCAGGGGGATTGCTCACGTTTCCGGCTTTAAATAACAAGGACTTCTCTTTACGCGCTTTTACATCCTTAAGGCGATACTGTATGTAAGCATCCCGTATCGATACGTAGGGGTCGATGGCTGCCCCGATAAGAGATTCATAGTCCCCGACCCTGAGAGATACATAATTGATTTTTTCATATGCCCAGACTCCGCGGTTGACATACCAGGGCTCGATATACGAGGGAGGATACAGGAAAAAATCGCCGCCTATCGTCACGGTATCACGCGGGCTGGATGGTCCATAGACCGGCCAGACGATATAGAAACCATGTCCGACACCATAAACACCCAGGGTTTGGCCCAGGTCGGTATCTTGCTTTTGAAGATCCAGTTCCTTGCCGGCGGAAGGATCCATCAGTCCACCGATGCCCCAGATGGTATTTATCGTAAAACGGCCGGTTTCCGTGGCCGCACCGCTGAAGTCCGTCTGAAGCAGGCAACTGACAAAACGGGACGGGAATCCGAGATTGGAAAAGAAATTACGAACACTGATCCGTACGGGTTCGGGAACAACTGTATTGTACCCCCGGGCAACCGGTTTGAGCGCCCAGAAATACAGCTTGTCGTTGAATTGATGCATGGCCCTGTTGAAAGGTTCCAGAGGATCGGCAATTTCTACTTTTTCTTCCTTAAAAGTATCGTTGGCATAATCGAGATTTTGATCGTCTTTGTATTCATCATTGATTGAGTCAACAGGCTCGCCCGAAGTTTTCGCCGGGATTTTATTGGAGTTGGAAGCAAGCAAGACCGGTTGGGGCGAAGATCTGGCTTGCGGCAAAACTGTAGAAGTGGAGCTGTGTGCGCACCCCACGGTAAGAAATATGACCAACACAATCACGGGTATGAAACCCCGCAGCGAGCTTTGGAAAAAATTTTCCAAAGCTCGCTGCGGGGCATTCAATACCTGCTTATGCGGCATAATTCGACTAACAAACTTCCATTCGCTTCGCTTTTGAAGTTTGAGTCTCATTACCCTCCGCTGCGCGGGATTGTTCGACTTGCAAATTTTAATATGTTTCACTTTTAAAATTTGAGTTTCACGAACCCCTATGCCTCTGCTGGGATTGTTCGACTTACAAATTTTGATGTGCTTCGCTTTCAAAATTTGAGTCTCACGAATCAAAGTAAAGTAAGATTTCATATAATTAAGGCGCCTCTTTCCCGCGGCCTTAAACATCTTTGATTTAAAAATGGCATGGACCGTTTTTTCTTATTGCGCCTTTACCTTTTTTCGCAGAATCTCCAGTAGTTGTTCCGGCGTATCCTTTACCAGTATATCATTGAACTGGGTGCGGTAGTTCTGAACCAGGCTCACATTTTCCACGACAACGTCATACACTTTCCATTTACCATCCTTTAAGATCATCCGGTAAAAGATGGGGATTTCTTTGGATGCAGTAACAATTTTTGTCTGAATCTCGGCCTGAATATCGGAGAGCATATTTTCTTTATAGTACTCTATTTTTTCGTTCGAGTAGTCCAAAATTTTGTCGATGTATGATTTTTCCAAAACCTGCTCAAAGAGATTCACAAATTCCACGCGCTCGGCGGGAGTGAACTTGTTCCAGTTGCGCGTCAGAGTTCGCTTGGAAAATTCAATTTCATCAAACATATCTTTGTATATTATCCGGAGCTTCTCTTTCTTTTTCTCTTTGGCTGCCGGACTTTTAAGCTTGGCATCACGCAGAACATTGAGCACTCTATTAACAGTGGCTTCCAGCGTGGTCATCGGCACTCCTGCGTATATCGGAATAGATAATACAAAAATTATTAATATACTAAATGTTGCAATTCGTTTTTTCATTGCTTAAGCCTCCTGTAACCTATTTCTTTTCCTTTTTCACTTCGCCAAAGGCATACTTGCCAACAAGGTCCACTATATCCACGGGCCCCTGCGTTTCCGTGATAGTGCCTTTAGGTCCCAAAAGTGTGCCGGAACCTCCGGGATCAATGCTGACATACTTGTCGCCCATCAGGCCTTCTGTTTTAATGGAGGCGATGGCATCATCATATATCTTTATTCCTTTTTTGATCTTTAATTCCACCACGGCCTTCTGGTTTTCCTGATCCATGATGATTCGTTCCACATGTCCAACCTCGATGCCTAAGATATCAACCGGGTTTCCGTTTCTCAGGCCGGTTACGGAAACGAATTTGGCGACAATGGTGTAAGAATCATCACCCAAAAGAGAAACTTTGCCGAGTTTTACGGTCATATACCCTATGCAAAGCAACCCCAAAAAGACAAAGATGCCGACTATGGTTTCTATTTTGTATTTTTTCATTTGCTTACTCCTTGACGGCGCAACGCAGCCGTCCAATTTCTTTTTGTTGAGATTTGGCCAAATCTATAACGGAATCAATTTCAGCAATAGGTTGTCCCTGAGCAATTCCCGCCCGGATGGAGAAATCAACACATTTCCCCGAAGGCGCCTGCTTTTGAGCTTCAGCCCAAATGTCGCGGATTCCCTGTTCCTGAAAATCTTTAACAAAATCATTAAAAATGCTTTCAGCTTCCCCAAAACTGGAAAAAGGCAGCACTGTAACAAATTCATTGGACTTGCGGCGAGTGGAAAAGCCGCCTACGGCGCCAAAGTGTTTATCAATATATACTCCCATCGAGTAAATGACTTCCTGTGCCACATCGTGACCGAGGCCGGAAATAAGCGTGTCCAGATCTGACAGAGTAAAAACCGCAACGCAGTAACTTTCACCTGATTCTCTGCGTTTTAACTGAACATGATTTAAAACTTTGAACTGCCGCTTAGAATACAGACCTGTCAGTTCCTTCTGCAACCCTTCGAGACTATGGATAACTTCATCGTTGAAAGGATGATCAAAATTCCCCAGTTCCTCCGGAGTGCCCTGAAAAACAATTTTTTTATCATAGAGAGCAAGAATCCGGTTGGAAATAAAATACACATCTGGAATCTCATGGCTGACCATGACTGCGGTGAAATTAAATTTTCTCTGATACTGAGCAATCATGCTCAGGATTGCATTTTTCCGGACAGGATCCTGGCCGGTAGTGGGTTCGTCAAACAGAACAATTTGAGGATCGGTTATGAGCGCGCGCGCCAGCGCCACCCGTTTTTGCATACCTCCGGATAGTTCCGAAGGAAATTTGTAAATTGCTTCGTTTAATTCTGTTTGTTCAATTCTGGCCATGACCCGCCGATGGATTTCCGCTTTCTTTAAATTTGTAGTCTCCCTCAAAGGCAACGCGATATTATCATAGACAGTCAGGGAATCAAATAACGCGTTACCTTGAAACATATAACTTATTTGAGCCAGCGAAGCGGCAATCTCGGCTTTCTTCATTTCGGTCAACGGTTTGCCGCGGAAGAGAATGGTTCCTTCATCGGGCTTAAGCAGTCCGATGATATGTTTGAGCAGAACACTTTTACCAGAACCACTCAGGCCGATAATGGTGGTAACCTGTCCCTCATATATTTGTAAATTAACGTTTTGTAGAACCGTCTGCGATCCGAAGCACTTGGTGATATTTTTAAATTCAATCAATGGAGTATTCATAAGTTTCTCTATATCAAAAGAAGCGACGTTACCACATAATCCGACACCAGAATCAACACACAGGAGGTAACGACGGCTGAAGTAGTTGCCAGGCCGACAGCTTTGGCGCCATGGCTATCCTTGCGCATGTGCACATAATACCCCTGATAACAGCAGACGGTGGCAACGATGACCGCAAATACTGTAGCCTTAATAAAACCGTCGGTAAGATCTTTCACATCCACATTAGCTTGAATGCTGTGGGAATAAACTCCGGCATTCAAGCCCAGAAGCGCCACGCCGGAGACATAGCCTCCGATAATACCAATAAAGTCAAACACGGCGGTGAGCAGAGGAAAACTAATGATCGCCGCTATAATCCTGGGGCTGATAAGATATCGAAACGGATCAATACGCATGGTATGCAGGGCATCGATCTGCTCGGAAATGCGCTGGATACCTATCTCGGCCGTGATGGCGGAACCCGCTCTGGCCGTAATCATAATAGCCGTGAGAACCGGCCCCAATTCTCTGATCAAGGAAAGAGAGACCAGCGCTCCCAACCCGCCCACCGCGCCGAATTTTATCAAGGCGTGGTATGATTGCAAACCTAAAACCATGCCGGTAAATAAGCTGACCAGCATGATAATCGTTGTGGACCTCGCCCCGATATAATAGATTTGCTGAATAACCTTGGATAACTGTTTGGACCGAAAGGTTTTGACAAGCGCCATCAAAAGAAAAACTGTTGCCGTACCTAAAACGTTAATCCAGCCAATTACTGCCTCCCCGATAAAGGTGAACGGCTCCACCGGAAACATACCCGGACGGCGTTTTTCTTCGCACGCAGAGCTTTTCTGATTATTTTCGGTCAAAGCCATGAGCAGATTTCCTCGTGTTGATTTTTCTTAGAGTACTTCAAGAGGGAAGCTTACATATTTACAGGAATTCGTCAACTGTATCTTACCCCAATTCTAAATCAAAGCGCTATTTTTGTTGGCGTCGTTGTCGGCTTCCTCAACGTATGTATAATACGCCTCGTCGCCTCCGCCTAGCCCCATTGGGTGGGACAGTTTCCAATAGCCAAAGGCCATTGGATAATTCGACTTGCAAAATTCAGTTCGCTTTGCTTCTGAATTTTGATTCTCATTACAACTAACGAATTCCATTTCACTGCGTTAACTGTAATTCGAGTTTCACTGCCGCCTCAATATCATCTTTGATTTAGAATTGGTCTTACATTACTTCCGCCAAAAATTCTTTTATAATTTGAGCAACTTCTTTTGGTTTCTGCATGGGAATCAGGTGTCCGGCGCCGGTAATTGATTTGTATTTTCCATGACGCAATAAAGACACCGCTTTTGGCAGATCGACGAATGCTTTATCGGGACTGTTTTCTCCTTCTACTACTAAAACCGGACAAGTCAATTTATCCAGCAGCGGCCAGGGATTCCGGCTTGAACCGCCCATAAACATCGCCGCCTCGCTTTCCGGCGTGCAGGCAAGTTTCAAATCTCCTGTTTCTTGTTTTTCCATACCGTATTTTAGATACAGAGCCAGCACTTTTTCATCCCAATCGGAAAAAAGCGATTTTGATTTTAAATAGGCCCAGGCTTGCTCTTCATTTTTCCAGTGATTTGTTCTTTTTATCGATTTGGAAGCCAAGGGATGATCTTCTACTCTGACTTTCATTGAGTAAAATTCTTCCGGTAGGAAAATAGGCTCAATTAGAATCATGGCGCGCGGTTCCATGCCAAAAGCTGCAGCAGCAATGGTGAGAACTGTGGCCCCCATTGAATGCCCGACAGCTAAATGATTGTTAATGTGCTGCGAACGGCAGAAACCGGATAAATCCTCGGCAATAGTATTCCAGGCCAGCCCGCCTTTTTCCGGATCACACTCGCGATAATTGCATATATACGGCACCCACGTCTGATTCGGCGGCAACAAGTCTTCTATTATCGGATGCCAGAGCCAGGGTAAAAAACCCGTTGCATGAGCAAAAAGAATTTGCGGAGCCCCTCCTTCATAATAAAGGTAGGGTAATTCGGCTCCGCCGACGTCCTGCATTTTTAATTCCGGTATTTCTTTTTCCCAATTAGTTTTATTCATATCCTGCAACATTTTAAGAGACCATCCGCGGAAGAAAAGCCTGCCGGTTGAAATCCCGATATGTATTTCTCTTTACGGCAAAAGACAGTATTTCAGAAAACAAATACGGCCACGGCAATAACCGTGGTGAATTTATTATCTTTACAAATTGTGGATTGAGTCACATTAAGAGTTCGGACAATCTTGCTGCTGATTTTAAAAATTTCTTTTTTCTCATCCCAGCTTTCGTCAACATCGAAATCAATACCCAAAGTTGAGGCCAGCATGGCCGCGGCCAGATCTTCCGCGTAGTCACCGGCTTGTTTTTCGTTCTGGCCGTAAGCATGATGTTCGCTGATATAACCATAAGATGATTTGTCGGCAGGAATGGCGCAGCCCAGCGATGCCGCCAGGAGTCTTTTGGGTTCGTTGGTGCAACAACGGCTCAAAACACAATAGGTAATGGCGCCGGGTGTTAACTCTTTCAGTCCTTGAGTCTTGGAGATCATTTTACAGCGGGGCGGAAATATGCTGGATACCTGCACCAAATTGCATTTTTCTATTCCGGCATCACGTAAGGCACGCTCAAAGGAATGCAATTCATCTTTGTGCGTGCCCACTCCTTTTGTAAAAAAAATTTTCCGGGGTACAAAACTATCCATTTTAAAACTCCTTCCTTTTCTGTAAAAGACAAAAGACTTTATTTTTAAAAAGCCGGCTATCCCCGCCTTAAATAGTTTTATCACTTATATCAGTGTTCAATGTCTTATTCCACAAAATTATTCACCAACTGCCGGACAAACATTCATCGTTTCATCTTGCTCAAAGTCTAAAAAAAGGCTATAAAAGTCTGTAAAATTAAATCAAGGCATTTTTTATGAAAATAAAATTTTTTTTGTGTGTGTTAATACTCTCCTTTTTATCCGGTTGTCTGCCACCGCCGGACATTATTAAAGATGTAAGGGAATTGCCTCAAGATCACGCATCCTACTTAAAAGATACATCAGTAAAAGACCTTCTTCCGGCGGAAACTATGGCGCACATGGATGAAGATTATAACATCATTTACTTTTCGGTTTGGCATCAGAGTCAACCTTTTCACGCCTCTCCTGACAGAGTATCATCTCTTTTTAAGAAATTCGGCAGGAGTCCCGGTTATGGCGAAAATAAGAAAACACATTCCGTGGTCTGGATAAAGAGACTTCAGCAAAATGCGTTATTAGACAATTATCCCAATGCCCGGCACTTCGCGATTACAACTAGACATACAAATCTGCGAATGCTGCCCACTCAAGGCCCCCATTTTTACAAACCTGAAGGAGACATATCCGGCTGGCCTTTTGATAATCTGCAAATATCTTCTGTAGCGGCAAATACTCCTATTTTTGTTTGTCATCTCAGCGCCGATAAATCATGGGCGCTGGTGGAAACCAATTTCGCCTTTGGATGGATACCCGTTGAGGACTATGCCCGCGTTGATGAAGGCTTTATTAAAACCTGGGAATCCGGCCGTTATGCCGTCATTATCAAAGATAAAATTTCTATCTTTGATGCCGAAGGCAATTTCGGCCTCAGAACATCCATCGGACAAATTTTCCCTTTGGTAAATGAGATGCCGGAGAAATTGGAAATACTTGTCGCGGCGGCGGATAAAAACAACTGCGCGGTAATTAAGCAAGTATCCGTTTCCCGTCAGATAGTCGCGCCCAAACCTCTGCTCTTAAATTATCCTAACGCAATTAAAATTGCCAACGAACTAATAGACGAACCATACGGCTGGGGTGGCCTTTACGGTAACCGCGATTGTTCCGCCATGACCAGAGATTTCTTCACCCCTTTTGGCATATGGCTGCCGCGACATTCAGAAGATCAAGTTAAAGAAGTGGGAACTTACGTTGATCTGCAGGGACTTGATTCCAAGCAGAAAGAAAAAGTCATCATGGAAAAGGGAATTCCTTACTTGAGCCTCCTGTGGCGCAAGGGCCATGTAATGCTTTATATTGGCGAGTATAGTGACCATGCGCTTATTTTTCATAATGTCTGGGGATTAAAAACAATAGATTTAACCGGCAGAGAAGGAAGGAAGATCATTGGAAAGGCCGTAATCACAACGTTGTACCCGGGAGAGGAATTAAGGTCTCTTGCTCCAGATGGATTATTAATAAAAAACATTGCCGCCATGAGTATATTGACGCCGGTAAAACAAAACGAGCAAACACAGCAAAATGATGTTCCGGCGATTAAAGACATCAACGGTGTCATTCCCGAGAAGACCCTGAAGGGCACGGGAACGGAAATCCAGAAATAGTACTTAGATCATCCCGATAAGCTACGCTTACGGGATAATTCATCTAGCAAAGATTACTGCGCGCAGCTTGTAATCTTTGAGGTTCATCAAATGCACAAGTATAAAATTTTTTTAGAATACGACGGAACAAATTACCGCGGATGGCAAACGCAAAAAAATGCCAAAAGCGTTCAAGAAACTTTAATTGCCGCCGCACAAAAATTTTTAGGCGTGCCGGTGCAAATTCAGGGCGCCGGACGAACCGATGCCGGTGTGCATGCTTTGGCACAAATCGCCCATATGGAATCTTCCCGGAAGATGGATCCGGAAACTCTGCGCATCGGGATCAATGACAACCTTCCTGCAAGCATCAATGTATTGCAGGTGAAAAATGCACCGGCGCTTTTTCACGCCCGCCATCATGCCGTGAGTCGCAGCTATCTCTATCTTATTGCCAAAAGACGCACCGCCTTTGGCAAGCGCTATGTCTGGTGGATTAAAGACAATCTCCATATAAATAAAATGCAACAGGCGTTGAATTTATTTCAGGGCTTCCACGACTTTGCCTCGTTTGCCGATAAAAGAATGGACAAAGAAACATCAACAAAAGTTAATATTGAAGGATTGTGGTTAAAGGAGTTTGACGACATCATTGCCCTGCGCGTTGTCGGTTCTCATTTCCTCTGGAAAATGGTGCGGCGCATAGTTGGAGTTACTGTAGAAGCCGGCCGCAACAATTTTACCAACCGCGATATCGAACAAATGCTCAAATCTTATTCGGAAACACCGGCGAGATTCACCGCTCCGCCTTCCGGTCTTTTCTTGGAAAAAGTATTATATGAAGGCGATAAACTGCCGGAGATCAAACCGCCAATTTGTTTATTTTGATTATGAAAGACAAAACAACGAGCAAAAATAAAATAACTAGTATGGTGTCCCCAGAATCTAATGAAAAGGAATTCTGATATGCCACGTCTAGATTTGCACAAAAAACCCTATGATGAAGGAACGCAAGAAAAACTGGACTTTTATCACGACTATTTGCTTGAATGGTTTTATGTATTTATCAATTCGAAATATGTGGACGCATTGCAGGTATTTGACTTCTTTGCCGGACCCGGCAGTGATAAAACCGGAAAACCGGGTAGCCCGGTCATTACCTGTGATGAAATCCGTAAAGAGTTAGGTAAACGCGAGATAAAGCATAAAATCCGTCTGTATTTTAACGAGCTAAACGCTGAGAAATTTAAAGATCTGTCTATTTTTCTTAAAAAACAAAAACAACTAATACCACAAGTTGAATTTTTCGAAAAGCAATGCACGTTTCACGATGCTTTTGACCAATGAGCACAAAACATGAAATCAGGCGCGGCAACTCTTTTATTCCTCGATCAAAACGGTTTGGATCAAATTACAAAACCAATATTTCAGAGTATCGTGGCAATGCCGAAAACGGATTTTATCTTTTTTATTGCCTCCGCAATGGTGAACCGGTTTAAGGATAACCATGACATACGTAAATACGTGCCGATTACAGATGATGATTTTAAGACAATGAACAACACCAATGTACATCGGTTGCTGGTAAATACTTATCGACGCTGGATACCGAACGGCATACAATATTTTTTAGGATCATTCTCGATACGAAAAGGCGCGAATGTCTATGGTCTTGTTTTTGGCTCCCGTCATCCCCGGGGTATTGATAAATTTTTACAGGTTGCCTGGAAACACGGCGGTGATGCAAATTTTGATATTGATGGTGATGGTATCGACCCGAAGCAACCATCACTGTTTAAGGAAGATGATATTCCTACAAAGATAAAAGTATTTGAAAAAGAACTCGAAAAAGAAATATTTGACCGACGTCTAAAGACTAATAAAGATATTTACATTTTTACCTTACAAAATGGTATGCTTGCTCAGCATGCGCGAGACGCGCTGAATGAATTGGTTAAAAACAAAAAATTGCCGAAGCAGAAGTTTCTTATATCTTACGATGCATGTGATAAATATGCGGCAGAAAACATTCAACATTTTACAGGAGCGCGCAAATGAACGTCGTCTATGAACCAAAAGGACGCGCACGGGAATACTCAGAACTGGCGTGCAATCTGTATATGGGCTGCACACACGGTTGCCGTTATTGTTACGCGCCTGCCTGTATGCGAACAACGAATGAAAAATGGCATAAAACCGTGACGCCCCGGCAAAAAGTGATAGAATATTTTGAAAAAGACGCGGTTAAATTGCGCGGCGAGAAACGGCGCATTCTATTTTCTTTTTTAAGTGACCCATATCAGCCGCTTGAGCGTCAGGAACGCTTGACCAGACAGGCGTTGGACATTGTGCATAAATACAAGCTAAAAAGCCAGATACTCACAAAAGGTTGTGCCGACCTTATTCAGGAAGATATGGCACTTATGAAAAAGTCGGACACACATTTAGGTATTACGCTCAGCTTTTCTGATGATCAAACAAGAAAGGAATGGGAACCTTCAGCATCACCTGTTGATGATCGTTTGGATGTTCTTAAAAGAGCGAATAAGGCAGGCATATTTACTTGGGTCAGCCTCGAGCCAGTCATTGATCCGGAACAAGCACTTGATGTCATTAAGATGGCACATAGATTTGTGCGTTTCTGGAAAGTTGGCAAGCTTAATCACATGAAGGAATACGAAAACAAAGTGAACTGGGCAGAATTTCTTCTGAATGCTGAAAACCTTTTTAAAAAATATAATGCACGATACTACATCAAGAATGATTTACGTGTTTTTGCTATGAGACATTAATATATGGGTGAATAATTTACTTTTCTATTTATTTACCAGTAAGGTACCCAATCAGAGCAAAGCTTTCTTTATTCCACTTACGTAACCGGAAACTATTTTCACCAGATCGCAATTGTTTTTGTTTTCGTCAATCAGGCAAACAACCGCGCTGCCGATGACGATGCCGTCGGCAAAGCGTCCAATCTCCCGCGCCTGTTGCGGCTTGGATATGCCGAAGCCCACGGCTATCGGCAATCTGGTTATTTTGCGGATTTTTTCCACTTCTGTTTTTATATTTTCAATTTTCGGCGCGGCAGTGCCTGTAATGCCGGTGATGGAAATGTAATAGAGAAATCCCGTGGCCTCGGCAGCAATTTTGCTTAACCTTTCGCTGTCGGTCGTCGGAGCAATAAGAGAAATAAAATCGATGCCAACCGCGTCCGTATAAATTCTAAGTTCCTTTGCTTCTTCATAAGGCAGATCAACCACTAAAACTCCATCGACTCCCGCCTCGCAGGCAGCATGTGCGAACTTCTTAACGCCGTAAGCAAAAATCGGATTAAAGTAACCGAACAGCATAATTGGAATTCCCGAAACTTTCCGCACCTCGGTGACTAAATCCAATACGCCTTCCAGCGTGGTTCCCGCTTTTAATGCACGCTGTGATGCGGCTTGAATCACCGGCCCATCGGCTGTGGGATCGGAAAAAGGAACACCGATTTCCAGAATATCTACTTCTGCCTTCTCCAAACCAAAGATTAATTTCTTTGTAATTTCTAGCGACGGATCGCCCGCTGTTAAATAAACAATCAGCGCCTTTTCTTTCCTGTCGCGCAAAGATTCAAACTTTTTTTCAATCTGTCCCATTAGCTTATTACTCCCTTCTCAATGATCGTCTGCGCGTCTTTATCACCGCGTCCCGAAAGACAAACGACTATTATTTTATTTTTAGCCATTTTGGGTGCTATCTTCATCGCATAGGCAATTGCGTGTGCGCTCTCCAACGCGGGAATGATTCCCTCCTGGCGGGATAAAAAGGAAAAAGCCGCAACCGCTTCTTTATCCGTTATCGTGACATACCTTACTCTCTTTGTTGCGTGAAAATAGGCATGCTCCGGGCCGACTCCGGGATAATCCAGACCCGCCGCAATCGAATAGGCGTCGCGCACCTGTCCATGTTCATCCTGCAAAAGATAAGTTTTATTTCCATGCAGAACACCAACCTTGCCGCCGTTGATGCTGGCCGAATGCTCGGTGGTCTGCAAACCGTGACCGGCTGCTTCGACGCCGTACATGACTACATTTTTTTCATCACGGAAGGAATAAAAAGTTCCCATGGCATTACTGCCCCCACCCACACAGGCAATCAGAACATCGGGATGTCTGCCTTCCAGTTTTTTAATTTGTTTTTTTGTCTCACGTCCAATGACCGATTGAAAGTTGCGCACCATCTGCGGATACGGATGCGGCCCGGCGGTTGTGCCGATAATGTAAAAGGTATCACGGACACTGGATACCCAGTAACGCATGGCTTCATTCATGGCATCCTTGAGCGTGGCTGTGCCGCTTTTTACAGGCACAACTTCCGCACCCAATATTTTCATGCGGAAAACGTTGGGCGCCTGACGGCGAATATCTTCTTCACCCATGAATATTTTGCATTCCATCCCGAAGAGCGCCGCAACTGTGGCCGTGGCCACTCCGTGCTGACCGGCCCCTGTTTCGGCAATGACTTTTTTCTTGCCCATTCTGCGCGCAAGCAGCGCCTGTCCCAGCGTGTTGTTTATTTTGTGGGAGCCGGTATGATTTAAATCTTCACGTTTCAAATATATTTTGGCTCCGCGTAAAGATTCGGACATACGACTGGCGTAGTAAAGAGGCGTGGGACGTCCGGAATATTCCCGTTGATACCATTCAAACTCTTTTTGGAATGTTTTATCTTTTTGAGCAGCGCGGTATGCTTTCTCCAGTTCGATTAAAGCGGGCATTAATGTTTCGGCAGCATATCGCCCGCCGAAAATTCCAAAATGTCCGTATTGGTCAGGTTGAGTCTTCATGATTATTTCCTCTTCGTAAAAATTAATTGCGTATTGTCCGGCGAGGTATCTGTCGCCCGGATAATATCGAATATCCGTGCCAATTTTGTGTGATCTTTTTTCCCGGATTCCGACTCTACGCCGCTGTTGATATCCAACGCCGCCGGAGTTACTGTCCTCATGGCTTCGGCAATATTTTTCTCGTTGAGCCCTCCGGAAAGAATCAGCGGCTTTTTATTTTTGACGCGGCGGGCCAAATCCCAGTTAACTTTTTTTCCTGTTCCGCCGTAAAGTCCGGCATGACGGCTATCCATCAACAAAGCAGCAACATTATAGTTTAAAGCATTATTCAAATCATCTTCATTTTTTAACTCGACGGCTTTAATAATCAGATCTGCCGAAAATTCCTGGCAATACTCCGGTATTTCATCACCGTGCAGTTGGATCATGTCGAGCCCGCAATATTCCATTACCCTTTTTATCTCTGCTGGTTTTTCATTTACAAACACGCCGACTTTAACAATTTCTTTCGGCAGGATACTGATGATTTTTCGTGCATCTTCCGGTTTGACATAGCGCGGTGATGACGGATAAAAGATAAACCCCACTGCTGCTGCGCCGCAACCGGCTGCGCACAGAGCATCTTCCTCATTAGTTATCCCGCAGATTTTAACTTGTGTCACTTTATTTTTCCCCTTTGAACGCACGTAGTTTTTTCCCGATATCCGGCGCTGTGATCAGCGCCTCGCCGATCAGGAAAGCATGGATGTTTGCCTGCATCAAAAATTCTATGTTCGCTCTCGACATAATTCCGCTTTCGGCCACAACAATTTTATCGGCAGGAATTTGCTCTCTCAGCTTACGGCTGGTTTCGATATCGGTGACAAATGTATCCAGATTCCGGTTATTGATGCCAATGATCTCCGCACCAGCTGCCAGCGCCAATTTCAATTCTTCTTCTGTGTGGACTTCCACCAGAGGATTCAAGCCAATCTCTTGTGATGATGAAATAAATTCAGCAAGCTTCTTTCCTAAAACATGAACGATCAATAAAATGGCATCCGCGCCGATAGCCCTGGTTTCATAAATCTGCAAAGGGTCAATGATAAAATCTTTGCGCAAAAGCGGCAGTTTTATCTTTTGCTTGATTTGCGTCAGATAATTTTTATGGCCGGCGAAATATTTTTCATCGGTGAGCACGGAAATAGCGTCCGCGCCATTTTGTTCATAAATGTCGGCAATTCTGACCGGATCGAAATCCGCAGTTAGCCTGCCGCGGGAAGGCGACGCGCATTTCACTTCCGCTATAATGTTGCAGTCCCCAGAAATTAGCGCCTGCCGGAAATCACGGCAAGGCTCAAGTCGGGCGATGGTTTCTCGCAAACGCGCTTCAGTTATTTCTTGTTTTAACCGCGCAACTTCTTCTTTTTTAGTTTCAATTATCTTGTCGAGAATCATAATTCCTTTTCCACGTCGCTTCGCTCCTAGGATAGTTCCACTTGCGCCTCGAACCTATAGTGATCTTTAGGTTATTCGCTACGCTCGTTCTACCACGGCGCTACGCGCCTGGTATAATTCGACCAGCAAGCTTCAGCGCACTTTATTTCTGAAGCGTGGGTCTCATTCTTAGCGAGTGTCACTAGCTATTGCTCATTTCAATAAGTGATTGCAGTTTCTTTACCGCAGCACCGCTGTCAATGCAATCGGCAGCAACTTTTATTCCGTCTTTGATATCTTGCGCCTTTTCTCCGGCAACAATCGCCAGTGCCGCGTTAATCAAAACAACGTTGCGACGGGCTCCGTTTTTCCCGGAAAGAACATCTCTGGTAATTTGGGCATTCACAGCAGGATTGCTGCCGCGAATGGCTTCCAGAGGATCAATCCTGCCAAAATAATCCAGCGGATTGATATTATATGTTCGCACGATTCCGTCTTTGAGTTCCGCCACGCGAGTTTCGCCGGTTATTGTGACTTCATCAAGACCATCCAGACCATTAACGACGAAGGCTCTTTTTGTACCCATATTTTTTAATACATCGGCAAACATTTCCGTGAGCTTCGGTTCATAAACTCCCAGAAGCTGAGCCGTCGCTCCCGCCGGATTTGTAAGCGGCCCCAGCATGTTGAATATTGTGCGAATTCCGATTTCGCGCCTGGGGCCTATCGCGTATTTCATTGCGCCGTGCAGTTTGGGCGCGAAAAGAAATCCGATGCCGGTTTGCTGAATGCATTCTTCCACAATTTCCTGAGGCGCGCTGATATTAACACCGAGGGCTTCCAGAACATCGGCGCTGCCGCAACCGCTGGAAACAGCGCGGTTGCCGTGCTTGGCCACGACGATTCCCGCCGCCGCAACCACAAAGGCTGCGGTTGTCGATATATTAAAGGTATTGAGTTTGTCGCCTCCGGTCCCGCATGTATCCACGATTGTCGTCGCGCAGGCATTGACGTGCGTCGCTTTCTGCCGCATGATGCGCGCCGCGCCGGTGACTTCTTCCACCGTTTCGCCTTTCATCCGCAGCGCCGTAATCAAAGCGGCAATTTGAGCGGGAGTGGCAACTCCCTCCATAATCTCGTCCATTGCCTCCATCATCTCCGCTTCGCGAAGATCAATTTTTGTAACAGCATCTTCAATCGCTTCTTTAATCATGACAAAGGCTCCTTTCTTCCTGTGTATTTCAAAAAGTTTCTTATAATGCGTTTGCCCTGCGGCGTCAGCACAGATTCCGGATGAAACTGAATGCCTTCCATCGGATATTCCCGGTGCCGCAATCCCATTATTTCGCCTTCAGCCGTTTCGGCACTTATCTCGAAACAGGCAGGCAACGTTTCTCTGGCAACAAGCAGTGAATGATAGCGTCCCGCAGGAAAAGGGTTGGGAAGCCCGGCAAATACAGTTTTGCCGTCATTAATAATAGGTGACGTTTTCCCATGCATGATGCGCCCTGCGCGCACTACTTCTGCCCCAAGAGCGTAAGCTATGGATTGATGTCCCAGGCATATTCCCATAATTGGCACGTCTTTATAAAATTCGTGGACGACATCAACCGTTATTCCCGCCTCGCGTGGCGTGCAAGGGCCCGGGGAAAGAAAGATGGCCGCAGGTTTCAGACGTTTTATTTCGTCCAATTTTATTTTATCATTACGATACACTTCCACATTTTCTCCCATCTGCCCCAGATACTGGACGATATTGAATGTAAAGGAATCATAATTATCAATCATCACGATCATATACTATCTCCAAAGTAATTTCTTCTCCCCTTCCCTTGTCCTCTCTACCCTAAAGGGCACCATGGCCGTCGAGGGAGAGGGATTGAAAAATCAATTGCCGTTTTTGATTTCAAAGCCGCTTGCCGCCAAACGCACAGCCTGCACCATGCCCCGGGATTTGTTGAGCGACTCCTGATGTTCCGATTCGGGAACGGAGTCATACACAATGCCCGCTCCGGCCTGCACATAAACTTTGCCGTTTTTTAAGATCATCGTCCGGATGGTAATGCACAAATCCATGTTGCCGCTGAAGCTGAAATAACCTACCGCGCCGCCATAAGGCCCTCTTTTGACTTTTTCCAGCTCACTAATAATTTCCATGGCCCGGACTTTGGGAGCGCCGGTTAAAGTACCCGCCGGAAATGTCGCCGCCAGAACGTCGAAAGCGTCTTTGCCTTTGGCCAACTGCGCGCGTACGTTGGACACCAGATGCATTACGTGCGAATATTTTTCCACCACCATATATTGATTTACCTGAACACTGCCGGTTTGAGCCACACGCCCCAGATCATTGCGCCCCAAATCAACCAGCATAACGTGCTCCGCCCGTTCTTTTTCATCGGAGAGCAATTCATCGGATAAAGCGCGGTCTTCCTGCTCGGTCTTACCTCTTCTGCGTGTTCCGGCGATCGGGCGCAACTCCATTGTTTCTTCCTCTTTGCGTACCATTACTTCCGGCGAAGAACCAATCAGAGTAAGATCGTCCAGCTTGAGAAAAAACAAATAAGGAGATGGATTGACGAAACGCAGCGCCCGGTAAAGATCGATGGGATTGGAACGGCAATCGGTCTCAAAGCGTTGCGAGAGCACAACCTGAATGATGTCTCCCGCGACAATGTATTCCTTGGCTTTCTCAATGGCGGCTTTATACTGTTCCGGCGTCATATTGGATTTAAAATTAACTTCACTTCCCGTGGCATCTGCTGTTTTATGGGACGCCGCCTCTGCAATCGTTTCGATCATCGCTTCAATTTTTCGGCAAGACGCGGCATAACTTGCGTCCAGTGAATTTGTATCTTCCGTATAGGCGCAAGCGACCACCCTGATCGTATGACGGACGTTATCAAAAATCATCATGGAATCGCTGATGACAAAAACAGCCTCGTCCAGATTCAGATCATCCGGCGGACTCGGCGGAAGTTTTTCAAAATAGCGCACCATTTCATAGCCAAGGAAACCTACGGCTCCGCCATAAAACCGGGGCAGACCGGGAAGGGAAACCGGCTTATAGCGATTGAGCAATTCACGCAAAAAAATCAGCGGATTGCCATTGTGTTCGCGGGTCGTGATTCTTCCCTTCTCTTCAATGATGATTTGATCGTCATGAACCCTGAACACAACTCCGGCGTCCGTTCCTAAAAAAGAATACCGGCCCCATTTCTCGCCGCCTTCGACGCTTTCCAGAAGATAAACATGATCTTTATTTTGTAGTTTCATTAAAACTGAAACCGGCGTTTCCACATCGGCAAGTATTTCCCGATAGACAGGAATTAGATTTCCTTTTTGGGCTAACTTTTTAAACTCTGCAAAACTTGGTTCGTACATAATTTTCTCCCTAAAATAATTAAGGCCGTGATTTTTTATCACGGCCTTAATAGATTGCTAAAAATAAAAAAGCCGTGGAGATCCTTGGGGTTCTCCACGGCTTTGACTTTAATTATAAAAAGATCAGCGGCAGAAAATCCTCCCTTTGAGGTTCCACCACCACCAATTATTCAATGATAATACTTTAACTGCTTTTTGCATAACTCACTTTCTTTGTTCGTCAATTTGAAAGTCATATAGCAATAAGATAATTATCTGTCAATAGATTTTTAATAAGCCCCCAGTTTCAGAAACAAAGTGCACTGAAACTGGGGGGGCGAATCATCCCGCTATGCGGTGGTAGTGACACTCGCTGAGAACAAACGAAGTGCAGTTCGAATCGTTAGTCGAATTATCCCGATAACATAGTTATCGGGATTAATGACACCTTAACTACACTCCCTGAAAACGAGCAAAGCGTAGGGGGATTGTGTAATTCCGGGAACATAATATTCCGATAAATCGATTTTTTTGACCCGCCCCCTAAAAAGGCAACGGCACTTGTATCAAGGAAGCAAAACAGCGGCGGCAGTTCTTTTGTTGCAGAGAACGGGCACGGCAGGCATCCAGCTCAATAAAATAGCCATATTTTGCGCACCAGACATTTTCCCTCGACTGCTTTTCGTGAGATTTTAAATCAGTCCCGGCAGCAATCTTATTATAGGATATTTTTTTCATTGAGGAAAAGATATGAAATAATCGCGGTAAATGTCAACACAAGATTGTTATACTAAGTTGCTTTCAAAAATTTAAACATGAATTTTTGAAAGCTTACTTGGTATTATGCCCGGTAAATCAACCTTTTAATATACGAGAGCTAGTTGGTATTAATCCTGCTTGACACTAGATTGCATATTTTTATATAAGCTTCATACCATTTCGTTTTCTTTGGCTAACTTTGTTGGCAGCGTCGTCGGCTTCCTCAACGTATTTTCATATACGCCTGCGGAGCCTCCTCCTTGCCGTCTCGTTATCCTTTGAAAACAAAATGGTATCAGAAAAATTATTAAAATAACTTCGGAAAAATTTATGGACTTATTGAATTCCACATTAGCTGTTGTTAAGAGCATCCGAATTCAGGATATTCTGGATGTGATAATCATTGCTCTCATGATTTTCGCCCTTCTGACCTGGTTCAAAACAAGAGCTTCCCGATTCGTGCTCATCGGCATAATACTTCTGGGCGGCGTCTATATTGCAGCCCGTTTCTTTCAGCTTTATCTCACCACTATCGTTCTGCAAAGTTTTTTTGCCATTTTGCTTTTTGTTTTAGTCGTCATCTTTCAGGAAGACTTGCGCGGTTTTTTTGAAAGACTGGCCATGCTGGGAAACATCGGGAAAAAATTCCAGTCGCTGTCCGAACTGAAAGGAACAACGGAAATAATTGCGCAAACGGCGGCAACTTTGGCTAAAAAACGCATTGGCGCTTTGATTGTTCTGCAAGGGAATGATCCTTTGGACAGACACATCAACGGCGGAACAAGTTTAGACGGACTTGTCAGTGAACCGCTTTTAGAGAGTCTTTTCGATCCTCATTCCATAGGTCACGATGGGGCCGTGATAATTAACGGCAACCGCATTACAAGGTTTGGCTGCCACCTGCCGCTTTCTATAAATACATCGACATATGGCAATATCGGGTTGCGCCATACGGCGGCGCTAGGTCTTGCGGAGAGATCCGATGCCATATGTATCGTGATTTCCGAAGAGAAGGGAACGATAACACTGGCCTATCTGGAAACACTCACGGCGGTTCAAACTGCGGCTGCCCTGCATGAGGCATTGGAGCAATTTTATATCCGCAACACGCCGGGTAAAAAATCACATCCTTCGGTTAACTGGCTTAAAGAAAATACATGGGGAAAAATTATTGCTTTAAGCATGGCATGTATTTTATGGATCGCCTTTGGCTACCAGAAAGAAGTGATCCGCCGTGATTTTATCATTCCAATTGAATATAAAAATGTTCCGCAAAACTGGCAGATTGATGAACCGCAGGTAACCGAAGCAAAGATTATCCTTCAGGGACCTCAACAGGCTTTTCGTCTTCTTGATGAACGTTCACTGAAATTATCTCTGGATTTATCTACTGTAATGGACAAAAAGCGAGAGATTACATTAACCAAGAGTATGGTTAACGCGCCGTCAAATCTTCCGGTCGCCGACATTATTCCCGCAAAAATTCACGTTTATGCCTCTAAATCTATTCCTTGGACTTTCTCTGTTAATATCAACACTCAAAACTCCTTGAATGATCATCTTTCCTTGCAAAGGATAAGCATTACTCCATCAAAAGTGCGGGTTTTGATCGGTTCCAATATTAAACCCGAACAAATTAAAATCGCAACGGAACCGATTGACCTGCAGAAGATATTTTTTTCAACGACGCTGGATACGAAAATTGTGCTCCCTGCCGGTGTTTCTTTTCCGGATGGAAAATCACCTGCCGCCCGCGTAATTATAAAAATCAAAAAGAAGGGATTTTCCCCGTGAAGTCAATATGTTTTCTAAGTGCCGGAAAAGAGCGATAAAAAAACGGGCATTTCTCCCGGCAGCTTAATTCATGTTGGTAAAAGTATTGCATTAAATAAAAAAATGTGTTCAATTTACCATG
The DNA here is from genome assembly GCA_963710575.1 of uncultured delta proteobacterium. GTDB lineage: Bacteria > Desulfobacterota > Syntrophia > Syntrophales > Smithellaceae > Smithella. The sequence goes on from CAVQAL010000012.1 coordinate 69,317, forward strand.
AAATTATTTAATTGAGGAGGCGTTTAATATGGGAGGTTTTGCAGCGAGTGATATAGTGGAAGTTGCTATCAGAATTGAAGAAAATGGCATTAACTTTTATAAATTTGCCGAGCAGATCGCCAAACAGGAAGAAGCAAAAAAACTTTTTGCCCATCTGGCGCAGGCGGAAGTTGCTCACAAAAAAACTTTTGAAAGCATCTTTGCGAAAATGGAAAAATACAATCCGCCGGAGAGCTACGAGGGAGAATACAGCGCCTATCTGCGTTCTTATGTGGATAATAATATAATTTTTACTAAAGAAGCCATGGATAAGGAACTGTCTAATGTAAAAGATACCATTGCCGCCTTTGATTTTGCCATGCGGCGCGAGTTGGATTCCATTTTGTATTATCACGAAATCAAGAATCTCGTTCCCGTAGCACAGCATGAGGCCATAGAAAAGATTATCGAAGAAGAGAGAAAGCATTACGCCATCCTGGTCGATATGAAAAAACGTTATACAGCCTGCTGATGAGTCAACGCACCTGACTATTAAAAAAAGCCGCCTCACAAGGCGGCTTTTTTTAGGTTCACCCGTCTCTGTATAATGTTATGACATTTATCTTGTTTGAGATTGTTTTTCCTTTATTTTTTTTAATAGACTTGCGGTATCAAAATATACTTCATTACGTATAATTTTATCATTTGATATTTCAACTATATCCACACCATATTCAACAACTTTGTCATTATTAACAGGAAGGGTCACTTTCCATTTTAATGTAAATCCATTTTCTGTCGAAAATATTTCAACCTGATCATATTTCCAATCGGGATATGGACTTATAAATTTTCTAAAATAGGCTAATATTTGCTCACGCCCTTTTAGACCTTTAGGAATGAACGGATCTGAATAAAAAGCATTTTCAGAATAAAATGATATCAGCCATTCAGGTTTGTTACCCGTCCATGCCGGCAACCATTTATTGCAAAAATCTTTTGCTTTTTCTAATTCCATGATCTTCTCCTTATAAAATGCTTCCTGTCTTCGCAAGGCTCAGGATAGCTTCTTTTCTCGGATATTCTGATGACCGCAGATACAAATAAGCGACGCTGCCTGGTAAATGTCTCTGGTCCACCATACGTGACCATCAGCTGTGGTAATTGCCACATTCAAAACATCTCTTTCCTTCCGCTCAACTGCGCCATAATGGGCGCAGCTAACACATACTTTGAAAGGATCGATTCGCATTTCAGCGCAGCATCTCCTGCGCCCCCTGTCACCAGCCCTCTCAATTCTTCAGACCGTATTTCTTCAGCTTATACCGCAGCATCCTCTCCGATATGCCTAGAATTTCGGCAGCTTTTGTCTGGTTATCCTGCGTCTTTTCCATTGATTCAACGATTAATTGTTTTTCTAATTCTTCCACTGATTCACGCAAAGGACCTGATAATATTTTTTTTGAGTTTTCATTAAATGGCAGATCGTTGATTGTAATATATTGATCACGGGCGATAACAACAGCTCTTTCCATAATATTGACCAGTTCGCGCACATTTCCCGGATAATCGTATTTCAAAAGCAAGTCCCGCGCTTCAGCGGTTAATCCTTGAATATTTTTCCCATTTTCAGCAGCAAATTTATCAATGAAATGATCGATTAAAATGCGCAAATCTTCTTTTCTTTCTCTCAGGGGAGGCAGCGCCATCGTAACAACCTTCAGCCGGTAAAAAAGATCTTCGCGGAAAGTTCCTTCTTTGACCTGAACTTCCAAATCACGATTTGTCGCACTGATGATCCGCACATCAACATGGATATTAACATTACTGCCCAAACGCTGGAATTCGCGTTCCTGCAAAAAACGCAAAAGTTTAACCTGTATGGCAGGACTTAATTCTCCTATTTCATCAAGAAAAAGCGTGCCGCCATCGGCTTCTTCAAACCGGCCGATCCGGCGGGAAGCAGCTCCGGTAAAAGCGCCTTTTTCATGGCCGAATAATTCACTCTCCAATAAATTTTCATGCAGGGATCCACAATTAACGACAACGATCGATTTATTTGCCCGGGGGCTCAATTGGTGAATCAGCCGCGCCAACAACTCTTTTCCGGTTCCACTTTCCCCTTGAATCAATATTGATGCTTTGCTTACGGCCACACGCCCCGCCAAATTGATCAGTTCCGCCATGCGCGGGCTCTTGTAAATAATTTTATCCGCAGTAACGCCATTTTTATTCAGTTCTTGCTTTAAGAGCCTATTTTCCTGAATGAGCTGCCTTCGTTCCGCTACCCGGCTGGCAAGAATTAATAACTCATCCAGTTCCACCGGTTTGGTAATGTAATCAATTGCTCCGACTTTCATAGCTTCCACCGCCGTTTCAATGGTGCCATAAGCGGTAATTATAATCACATCTATTTCCGGATTGATGCGCTTTATTTCTTTGAGTACCTCCAAACCGTCCATGCCGGGCATTTTGTAATCCAGAAGAATTAAATCAAAATGACCATTCAAAACTTTTTTTATCGCGGTTTCGCCAGTTTCCGCCTCGGCTACCGTATGGCCTTCGGAACGTAAGAAATCACGCAACATTTCCCGTTGGGATTGGCCATCTTCTACAATAAGAATACTCAGGTTTTGCATGAATTTTTATTCCTTACTTTTTAGGACATTTCGTTGAATCTTTCACGGGGCAAAACAACTTCAAATGTTGTTCCCTTGCCTTGCCTGCTGCTCACACGTATATCTCCTCCATGACCGCGGATGATTTCAAAAGCCAAAGGTATGCCAAGGCCTACACCCTTTTCTTTAGTTGTATATTCGGGACTGAAAATCTTTCCCATTTCATCAGATGTCATGCCGCAGCCGGTATCCGAAATGCTTACGACGATGTAATTTTTCCCTTCCTTGTTCACCGTAATAAAAATTTTACCTTCTGCGTTTATAGATTCCATGGCGTTTTTAATTATGTTGAGAAACGCTTGTTGGAGCTTGTTTATATCCATGGAAATTAAGGCCGGAGTCTCCCGCCATTTTGTTTCAATGGTAATTCCACGAGATGAGGCTTCTTCTCTAATGAGACTGACAATTTTTTGTAAAACTTCCGTTACGGAAAAATTACACAGTTCCAATCTGCGGCTTTTGGAAAAGGTCAAAAACTCTTCAATGATTCCGTTAAGACGCTTGATCTCATCCCTGATAACACCGGAAAGATTCTGAAAATCTTCGGCTTTACTTGAATCCACGGGAATGAAATCTCTTTTCAACCGCTGTGTGGCCATGCTGATAGCATTTAAAGGATTGCGGATTTCGTGCGCCACTCCGGCCGCCAGTTGTCCGAGAGAGGAAAGCCGTTCCGCTTTCTCCAACTGTCGTTCCATTTCAACAATGCCGGCTAAGTGGCGGTTCTGGTCATGATAAAGCAGCCACATGGACAATAGAGCAATTATGACAATAAAAAACATAAAAATAAAAATATTTTGGCGGTTTTCGGCAATACTTTTATCCATCGAGCTGCGGTCAAGGCCAATTCTTACGATACCGGCAATTTTTTTATCCAGAAATAAAGGCGCCGCCAGATCCAAAATTTTGTTTTGAGCTGAATTAATTTTCCTGCTGGCAATTTTTACATTACCGGCTAAAATTTCCTTAAAATTAAAATCGTCATTATTTAAATTTGGCGGAGGCTGGCCGACGCTAGTGAGAAGTTTTTTCTGATCATTGATAATTTGCATGTAAATTATGCCGTGGCCTTCGCCTATTTTATTTATTCCTTTTTCTCCGGCAACTTTCATGCTCCAGTAAATTAATCCCGGTTTATCCACATTTATTACAACTGTACCACTGTTATCTTTACGCCTTAAAGCGATAAAGCCTATTCCCCGTTTAACGCGTATTTTTTCCATTAGCTCAAGGGTAGTTAATTTCCGGCCATCTTTTACCAGTTCTTTTGCATCTAGTATGTCCGTTTGCAACGATCCGCTTTGGTAAACCGCATTTCCTTGAGCGTTTAATAAAGCCACATACAAAAAATTATTATCCGCGGCAAATTTAATTAGATAATTATTGTCTATCTTACCTTTTTTCCATTGTTCATCCAGTTTTTGGGCCAAAGCCGTGATTGCTTCAATTACCCATTTTTTGGAATAAGTAGCCTCCTCTTGGCTGACAGTTTTTAACTTTGAACCTGTTTTTTCAGGTGCAGCGATTATGCTTTTTAAATTTTCTTCAGTTAATCGCTGCAACACGCCGATTGTGCTCAAGGCCTGATCTTCCATGAAATCTATGAGATTCGTTTCACTTCTTTTAATTTCCAGAAATCCCATAATCAAGATTAAAGCGACTAGAATGGCGCTGACAATGGCTACAGCTAAAGGCTGAAGAAAGGGATCATTGTAATCGCGAGCCTTCCGGTTAATAATCAATTCTTTTTTTCTGAAAAAACGCATTTTTACCCTTAGAATCTTATTTTGTTCGTCATTTTAAGCTATTTAAGGAAAAAGTCAACGACTAATCCCCCAAAAACCGACATTTTTGTCGAAGTAGGGGGAGTGAAATAATAAATAGGTATATATTTGTATTTATTGCATTTTTAAAAATAAGCAGGAATATATCCCGACATTTATTGCCGCCAATACAAGATGTTTATTTATTGTGATTGTTACCGTTTAAATTATTTATTAACTATTTCAAATAGTTAAAATAATGATGCTGTTTATGGTACGATAAATGCTTTAAGCAAGAGCAGGTTAAGTTATTGTCGATTAAAAATAACGGGTATGATTAGCCGACAACAAAATAGCCAAGAAGGTGTTTATCCTTCTCTCTTCATTCCTCAGGGAGGCTCCGACCAAGCCTCCCTTTCATTTTATGCAATTCTACTGAAATTCTAATACTATTCATTTTTGGCATTATTTTTCTTCTGCCGCCAGGCATTTATTCTCTCTTTGATGGTTTTTTCGAAACCTGTCTCTTTGGGTTGATAAAATATCTGCCCTTGAATTTTTTCCGGCAGATATTCTTGAGGCACATAAGCGTCGGCATAGTCGTGAGCGTATTTGTAATCTTTGCCGTAATCAAGCTCTTTCATTAATTTTGTGGGCGCATTACGAATATGCAGCGGCACGGGCAGATATCCTTTTGTATTAATAACCTCTTTAACTTTACCGTAACCAACATAAAGCGAATTGCTTTTTGGGGCGGTTGCCAGATAAACTGCTGCCTGAGCTAACGCCAGTTCTCCTTCCGGCAAGCCGATAAAGTGAAAAGCCTGCTGGGCGGCAACGGCAATGATCAGAGCCTGCGGATCTGCGTTGCCCACGTCCTCCGATGCAAAGCGCACCATGCGTCTCGCAATATAAAGAGGATCTTCTCCGGCGGCAATCATCCGCCCCAACCAATACAGGGCGGCATCGGGATCACTGCCGCGTAAGCTCTTATGCAAAGCGGAAATCAGATTATAATGCTCTTCGCCATCTTTATCATATAAAAGCGCTTTTTTAAGCAAAGCTTCCTGGGCGAATTTCAATGAGACAGCTCTTTTATCTTCTGGCAAGTTTTGTACCATGGATACAATGGCTTCCAGATTATTCAGGGCGCTGCGAGCATCGCCGTCAGCTAAACTGACAATGTAACGAAGAACATCGGAATCAATTTTTAGAAAAATTTTTCCGAACCCTTTTTGTTTATCTTTCAGAGCGCCCTCGATAATGGCCAGCAGATCGTCTTCAGAAAACGGCTTTAAAACCAAAACCCGTGTTCGCGATAAAAGAGGAGCAATAACTTCAAAAGATGGGTTTTCCGTAGTCGCGCCAATTAACGTGATCAGACCGCTTTCCACATGCGGTAGAAAAGCGTCCTGCTGGGCTTTGTTGAAGCGGTGAATTTCATCGACAAAGAGAATCATTTTTGTCTTTTTTCTTTCCAGCAATTCTCTGGCTTCATCAATTACCGCGCGAATTTCTTTCACGCCGGAAAGAACGGCGGAAAAACTGATGAATTTTGATTTGGTTTCATTGGCCAGAATTCTGGCCAATGTGGTTTTTCCTGAACCGGGAGGCCCCCAGAAAATCATGGAAAAAAGTTTATCTTCTTCAATGGCGCGCCTGAGCAGACATCCTTCTGCCAGAAGATGCCGCTGGCCGATATACTCGGAAATCTTTTGCGGCCTCATTCTTTCGGCAAGAGGCGCCGAATCGTTTACATCGCCTGTGTTTCCCTGGCTGAATAAATCTAAATTCTTCATTTTCTTGCCTTTGCCACTTCAATTAATTCAATAAGATTTGTGACTTTATCCTTGTGCTGAAAATTTATAAATTTATCCCATTTTTCCGGCGTCATTGCTTCCTTTAAAAATTGTTCTATATTAAGGAAAAGAGACCAACAACGCATAATCCGCGAACAGGGAAAATCCCCTGATTCCTGCAAGCAATAAGAAAAGGTGATTTCGTCTCCTAATCTCGGACAGCGTATTTGCTTGTTATTCATTTCCTGTTCCATTACCGTTTAGGTTGACGAAAAAAAGAAAAACCGTCAAGGTTTTTATTTCCTGACGGTTTTAGTGAGTCCCAAGTTTCAGAAGCGAAGCGCGTAACCTAAAGGTCATCTACGACTGAAATTCGTTGGACGAACTATCCCTATATGCTTTGCATATAGGGATGGTGATCCACATCTTGTATCAAGGTTTGGGGAAATCCTTAATGGCATTCAACGCGCGGTCAATTTCATGATCCGGTAATTCGTACGCTTGCAACTTGCCAGTGAGATAAGCGTCGTAGGCGGCCAAATCAACCAAACCGTGTCCGCTCCAGTTAAAGAGGATGACTTTTTCCTTGCCTTCTTCCTTGGCGCGCATAGCTTCATCCACAACTGCCGCCAATACATGATTGGTTTCCGGTGCGGGAATAAAACCTTCTGTGCGAGCCCATTTGACGCCGGCATCAAAAGTTTTAAGCTGATCATAAGCTCTGGCTTCAATAATTTTTTCATGTACTAAGTGGCTGACGATCGGCGCCATACCGTGGTAGCGTAAGCCGCCTGCGTGAATCGGCGCGGGGACATAATCATGACCCAGAGTGTACATCGGAAGCAATGGAGTAGTTTTTGCCAGATCACCAAAGTCATAGGCAAAGGGCCCTTTGGTCATGCTGGGGCAGGAAGATGGTTCGGCGCCAACTATCTTCACATCTTTACCGTGAATCTTGTCACAGACATAAGGAAGAGCGATACCTGCAAAGTTACTGCCGCCGCCGCAGCAGCCCATAACCACATCGGGATATACTCCGATTTTCTGCATTTGTTTTTGAGCTTCCAAACCGATTATTGTCTGATAGAGCAATACATGATTCAAGACACTTCCTAAACCGTATCGCGAACCTGGAGTCGTCACGGCTTCTTCAATCGCTTCGCTGATGGCAATTCCCAGAGAACCGGGAGAATCAGGATGCTCCGCCAGGACATTTCTGCCAGCCTGCGTTAAATTACTCGGGCTGGGAATGCATTCCGCGCCCCAGGTATTCATCATCAAACGCCGGTATGGTTTTTGTTCATAGCTTATCTTGACCATGTAAACGCGGCACTCCAGTCCGAACATCTGGGTCGCCATTGACAACGCGCTGCCCCACTGACCGGCGCCGGTTTCCGTAACCATTCGTTTGGTTCCAGCCATTTTATTAAAATATGCCATCGGAACAGCGGCGTTGGGTTTGTGTGACCCTGCGGGACTGACACCTTCGTTTTTATAATAAATTTTAACAGGGCAATTGAGCAGTTTTTCAAAATTATAAGCACGGTAAAGAGGAGACGGCCGCCAGAGCAAATATTTTTGCAGAACTTCTTCCGGAATTTTTATCCAGCGCTTGGCGGATGCTTCCTGCGCAATGATGTTCATCGGGAAGATTGCCGCCAGATCTTTAGGCGTTACCGGTTTTCCGGTACCGGGATGCAGGGGCGGTTTCATCGGTGTAGGCAAATCCGCTAAGATATTATACCATTTCTTAGGTATTTCACGGTCTTGCAGTACTACTTTTACCTGTTCCATATTTTTTCTCCTTAAATTAGTATTAGTTGAGAATTAACTCATCATTATCCCACTTAGCTTCGCACGTGGGATAATTCCACTTACGCTTCGAACTTCGCTATGCTCGTTCTCAGCGAGTGTCATTAAAAAAAAGCCACGGGATTTGATTATTCCCATGGCATTAATATTATTCCGAAGTCATGGGAAGGAGCTTCCTTGCCCATGCTCATATTTTATCCGAGCTTATGGGCAGACATTTAAAATCTGCCACCACCACCAGTTATTTTTGGAAACGACATTTAACATTTTTCGGCTCGCTAATTCTTCAACTGTGAAATTCCGTAGCACAGCAAATAAATAGATGTCAAGATGAAATTTTTCTTATTTTACAGATGATTTCGCAAGCGCGAGTATCCTTTTAATGAAATTTTCACGCAGGCCAGGATCATTAAGGCTTCCTTCATCTTCCACCAGCAACAAAGGAAAATGTTCCATGAAGATTCTGGCAAATATTCCCGAACCCGCTTTTACAGGCCAATGCTTTTCATTAAAAATTTTAACATTTTTTATGCCGCAGCTGGGCGAGTCGCTTTTAAAAATAAAACCGCGAATATCTTCTTTCTCCATCTGGATAATTTTTTTTTGCGCCCAATTCACCAAGCGTTTGGTCACATCCTGTCCAGTTTCAGTTATGATTAAGCGGAGCAAATCCGGTTTGCCTTCCAGACGCATGGATCGTCTGGGAACACCAAAGCCGCTCTCAACTTCAGGACAAACGGGTACATATTCCACATATTTTCCCAGAGAATCTTTGAGAAACGAATCCAGCTTATGTCCGCCGTCATAACGGACATTTTCACCCAATAAACAAGAACTAATGCCGAACTTAATTTTTTCCATTCAAATTGCCTTTGTATCAATTTACACTGTCACTAATTATCATTTTTCAAAAAAATGCGCCAAAAAATTAAACTCAGGTCGTTTCTGGAAAAGTGGAAGATATTGATTGATTTTTGTCGTGATAATCTGGTTTAATGACACTCGCTAAGAACGAGCGTAGCGAAGTTCGAAGCGTAAGTGGAATTATCCCAGGAGCGAAGCGACGTGGGATTTGAGATTCGTTTATTCAAGGAAATTATAGTTTCATAGTTTAGAGTTTATAAGGAAAAACCAGTGATGGAAAAATTAACGGAATTTAAAAATATTGCCGCCGATCCTTATGCCTATTGCCGTAAGTATAAGGAAGCAACAGGCAAAAAAATTGTTGGTTATACCTGCTCCTACACTCCGGAAGAAATTATCTATGCTGCAGGAGCGCTTCCTTTCCGGCTTTTCGGCGCAAATGAAGGGATTCATCTGGCCGATGCCAACCTGCAATCATACTGCTGTTCTCTTGTTCGCGGCATACTGGAGGAAGGGCTTTCCGGAAGGTTGGATTTCCTGGATGGCGCCGTTTTCCCGCACACATGCGATTCCTTCCAGAGACTCTCCGATATCTGGCGGATTAACGTTGCCCAACAGTTTCATATCGATCTTGTTCTGCCGGTAAAGCTCAATACCGCCAGCGCCAGGCAATATATGATTGATGTTCTGGAAAAATTTAAAAAAGATTTGGAGCGCGCTCTTGGTGTTAAAATCACAGACGCAATGCTTTCTGATTCCATAAAAACATATAATCAGATTCGGGCGCTGATGACGCGGCTTTACGCTCTGCGCGCCGAGAGTCCGGAAATTATAAACGGCCGCGACTTTCACAGTATTATCAAAGCGGCCATGATTATGGATAGAAAGCTTTTTCTAAAAGCGCTTGGAGAAATTGTAGAGAGAATGGAAAAGGCTTCCAGCGCTAAAATAATATCCGGCAACAAAAGGCTTGTTCTTGCCGGAAGTGTATGCAGCCATCCGGACATTTACGATATCATAGAGAATGCCGCAGGATCTGTCGTTTGGGATGATCTCTGCACGGGATCAAGATACTTTGAAGGTGTCCTTGATGAAAAAGCTCCTCCTATGGAGGCAATAGCGCAAAGATATCTTGAACGGCCCATCTGTCCGGCGAAGCATGCGGGACTAAAGGATCGTGGAGAAAACATCGTTCGGATAGTCAGAGAAAGCAAGGCCGACGGAGTCGTGTTTATCCTGCTTAAATTCTGCGACCCCCATGCCTTCGATTATCCCTACATAAAAGAAATGCTGGATCGCGAAAATATTCCTTGCATGCTGCTGGATATGGAAGAACAACTTCCCGCCGAGGGGCAGTTGCAAACCCGTTTTGAAACATTCATTCAGATATTATGAAAGACGGACTTCAGTGACAGGATAAGGATATAAAATGAAAAAACAGATATTGGAATTTCTGAAAACACTTTTGATCTTTTCATTCGGTAAATTTAAAAAATTTACTCTTCGGTTCAAAAAAACGAAGTCGATGAAAGACATGATGATAGTTTATTACAGCGACGCCAAATCGGCCTCTCTGACGGGCAAAAAAGTAGCCTGGATAACCAGCGGCGGCCCGGTGGAACCATTGATTGCTATGGGCATCATTCCTGTGTACCCGGAAAATTACGGCGCCATGATCGGGGCTTCCAAAATGGGCGGAGGGCTTTGCGAGAAGGCGGAAGCCATGGGATACTCCAGCGATCTGTGCTCCTATGCCCGCGCTGATATTGCCTGCGCGACCATTAATGGCGGCCCTCTCCAAGGTTTGCCCAAACCGGATATGCTCGTTTGCTGTAACAATATCTGCGGGACGGTTCTCAAATGGTATGAGGTTCAGGCGCGGTATTTCAACGTGCCCCTGTTTATTCTCGATACGCCGATTTGTCATACGGAATACACGCCGGAAATAGCCAAATATGTCCGCAGTCAGTTTGATGAGTATATCGCTTTTCTTGAGGATGTTTGTAAAAGAAAATTTGATTATGACCGACTGAACGAAATACTGCTTCGTTCCTTTCAGACACAGGTTCTGTGGCAGGAAATCCTAGACACGACCATAAACAAGCCTTCGCCCATGACCGCTTTTGACGCTTTTTTCCACATGGCTTTGATTGTCACATTGAGAGGCACACCGGAAGTTGTTGACTATTACACGGCGCTGCTGGCAACGATGAAAGATCGCGTGGCGCGCGGCATCGGCGCTGTTCCCAATGAAAAATACCGCCTGCTCTGGGATAATATTCCGATTTGGCATCACATGCGGTGGCTTTCCAAGAAATTTGCTTCGCACAATGCCTGTCTCGTTGCCGATACCTATACCTCGGCGTGGTGCAACACATTGAAATATGTTAACGATAAAACTCCTCTCGATTCTCTGGCGGAGGTTTATACCAGAATTTATTTGAATATCGGCGTTGACGAAATGGCCAAGATGATCATCGCCATGATAGATAAATATGACGTGGACGGGCTTGTCCTGCATTCGAACCGGAGCTGCAAACCTTATTCTTTCGGCCAGCTTGATATCCAGAAGATCGTAGAAAAAGAAAGAGGGATTCCGTGCCTGATGATCGAATCCGATATGACCGATGAAAGGAGCTTTTCCGAAAGCCAGATATCGACGAGAATAGATGCATTTATGGAAATTATCAAAGAAAGAAAAGAAACTTCTAACAAATAGATCGTAAAAATTGAAACGAAAAGAAAACAAGAGAAAATGCATACAGCAGGTATTGATATAGGTTCCATTACAGCGAAGGCAGCCATTTTTGAGAGTGGCAAACTCCTCGCCACGAAGATTATTTTTACCGGATACAACGCGGAGGCCGCAGGCCTTAAGGTTTATGAAGAAGTCTTAAGTGAGGCGGGGCTTGGCAAAACTAACATAGCAAAAATTGTTTCCACGGGATACGGCCGCAACAGCGTAAAATTTGCCGATAAATCCTATACGGAAATCATGTGTCACGCCGCTGGGGCTCATTTTCTGAATCCGCATATCCGATCTATCATCGATATCGGCGGACAGGACAGCAAAGCCATTCTCCTCGACGATAAAGGCAAGGTGAAAAACTTTGTCATGAATGATAAATGCGCCGCCGGAACAGGGCGTTTTCTGGAAGTTATGGCCCGCGCGCTGGAAGTCAATCTGGATGACTTCGGAGCCATGTCCATAAAATCGAAACAACCCTCCAAGATAAGCAGTCTCTGTACCGTATTTGCGGAATCAGAAGTAATTTCCCTCATTGCCAAGGGAGAACAGCGGCAGGATATTATTGCCGGGATTCACGAATCCATCGCTGCCCGGGTCTCGTCCATGATTGGCCGCGTCGGCATTAAAGAACCGGTCATGGTAACAGGAGGCGTTGCCCGCAATATCGGGGTTGTCCATGCCCTGGAAAAGAAACTGGGGATGAAAATCGAAGTATCGCCTTACGCCCAGGTCAACGGAGCAATAGGCGCCGCAATTCTCGCCTCATCACTTTAATCGTTTCTCTATTTAAAAGGAAAATTTCATCGGATAAAAAATGCAGACAGATATTGATTTTATGAAAATAGCGCTGGAGGAAGCGCAGGAAGCGTACAGTTGCGGCGAAGTTCCCGTAGGAGCGGTATTGGTGCTCGAAGGTAATATTTTAGCGCGGGCGCATAACTCGCCTATTACAAAAAATGACCCTTCGGCGCACGCAGAGATGCTGGTCTTAAGGCAGGCAGGAGAAAAAATAGGCAATTACCGGCTTGCCAGCGGGGAGCTTTACGTTACGCTGGAGCCCTGTGTTATGTGCGCGGGCGCGATTATTCAGGCGCGGCTGGCGCGCGTCATTTTCGGGGCGCGTGATCCGAAATGCGGCGCGGTGGGTTCATTATATAATATTTTGACTGATGAGAGAATGAATCATCAGGTGGAAATAACGGAAGGAATCTTGCAGGCAAAATGCGGGGAAATTTTGAGTAGATTTTTTCAGCAAAAGAGGATAAAAGCCGATTCGAACGATTAATACGGTGCGGAGAGGTACCGAAGTGGTCGTAACGGGATCGACTCGAAATCGATTTGGGGGTCACAAGCTCCCACGGGGGTTCGAATCCCCCTCTCTCCGCCATAATTAGTAGATGCAAAGACGTAATAATTTACGTCCATATGATAACAAAATATTGTTTTTTCTGGGAGAGATGTCCGAGCGGCCGAAGGAGCACGACTGGAAATCGTGTGTATGCCCACAAAGGTGTACCGCGGGTTCGATTCCCGCTCTCTCCGCCAGAAAAATTCGTAAATTTCTATTTTTATCGAATAAAATTCTTTAACCTACCTTTAATCTTCTTTAACTTTCCGGATTTAGAACCCCACACCGGATTTGAAATAAAGTTGTTTCTTTCTTCCTGTAATCCTCAAACCGCCTAGCTCAACGAATATGCTGGATTTCCAGTGGTTATCAATAAATATTTTCTTGACTTCTCAACTCATTAAGGCCAAAAATAAGCATATGTGAATAAGGCATTATCAATCGGTTAACAACTAATCTGAACCTTTTTCGTATGAGTGATGCCATGGAGAGATTATTGAAACCCTGTTTCTGAAAAGAGAGCGGGTTTTTTGTATTTTAAAGGAACGGCTATGAAAAAATGCCCTTTTTGTCAGGAAGAGATTCAAGATACAGATGTAAAATGCAGATACTGCGGTTGCGTTTCATGGTTTGATAAAGAGAAGGATACAGCTTTAAATAATGTTGTTTATTTTGACAATATTTCAACATCATCAAAGCAACTTGAACCGCTTATAACGAGCGTTGCAGATGAAAAAAATGTGAAAATAAAAATAATGAGAGTAATAGCGACAGTCGTTTTGGTGGTTCTTTATATTGTGGTATTTATCTACAATTACAAGTATGGCTTGTTTACAGGAATAGGTATTCCGAAGAACATAGCCCTTATGATTGGTGCCTTTCTTGTTGCGTCAGTAGCATACATCGTTTGCATGATTTATCCGAAACATATTGGCGCCCAATATGTCTACTATATCTCTTCAATATTATTTATACTTATTGTGCTTTCAATTTTTTATAGACTTTCACAGAGTGAAAACAAACTGTCAGCTAACCCGTCTTCGGGCAACGCAACCGAAGACCAAATTTCTGCAGCATCCATACATCTTCCTATTGGTCCCCAGCATGATTCTACTACATCTTCAAACTTTTATAACCAAATAAGGTCTATGAATGATGAACAATTTTTAAAATTTGTAGAGTTAAATGATAACTCGAAAAATCCTTTGCCCGGGATTGGTTATGTTCTAGATAAGAAAAGCGGAAAGTTAATAAGAGTTATTCAAGAACCGCGTAAAGTAAAATAATAGATGATTCTAGAACTTGCATTCCACACATATAATAATTTCATCAAGCTGAAAAAAGACCTAAATCCAGAACTATTTATTGCATCACGACACGGGGAAAGCATTCTTATGTCTCTGGATTGAGCAGTTCTTATTACCATGCTAATATTAACTTATAATTCAAACTTAATATTAGCTAAATAATTTCTTTCTTCCTGTAATGTTGTTTTTCTTACTTTCCAAATACACAACATTTCAATCGGTAATAAACACTATTCATGCCCTACAATTTCAACACCCCGCATTTATTGGTAAACAACCTATTGACATACAGTACCGCGTTTCCTATGCTGTACCCACAATAGGGTAGTTCTTATCAAAGAAATGTCTTTTTTAAGAAAAGGTTGGTATGAGAAATAATAGTAGACAATCGGGACCACTACCAAATGGGGAGAATATGATGTTTGATAAAAGAACGATTATTTTCTCTCTCGCCGGTCTAATTATTTGCGGATTACTTTTTAATCCCTACTCTTTTGCCATAGGTGATCATGCATGCAAAATCCCTTTTCTAAAGTCGATTTTTCAGACGAATTTATATGCCAGAGACATAACGATCTCAATGAAAGATTATTATACAACTTATTTTTATTTATTGGTTTGGCCCCTTGAAAAGCTTTTTGGTTTTCAGCTGGCATATTTCTTTATTTTTGTTCTCACACAAGTCGTGTTTTATTTATCGATATATTTATTGGCTGTTACTTTGTTTAAAAAGAAAGGCATTGGACTTCTTTCGGTCGCGTTTTTATTGTTTCCTAAGAGTGTTTTAGGAGGGATATCGACTTTTGATTTTATTGTCGAGGAACGGATGGTGGCCGTGGTTTTGATATTGTTCGGAATTTATCTGTTGCTTTCCAATCGATATATTTGGGCTGCGATTTTTCTTTCTTTATCGGCTAATATTCATTTTATTACATTTATAAATCAGTTCATTTTCCTGACGGTTGCTTTGTTGATTAATTATATTCTTTGCCAGGATAAAAGACAGTTGATCAAGAGGTATAAACCATTCTTTCTTTTATTGTTTCTTGGTTGTTTGCCGATCCTAATTAAAGGGCTTTTATTGTCATCTCACAGAGAAGGGTTGGTTATTGTGGATCCTATTTGGTTGAATATGATATTGATGAGGAGTGCTAATCATTTTTCTCCGGATAACAAAATGTTTATTGTTTTTATATTGGAGGCCACTCTCGTTTTGTTTATTCTGTTCGCATTTCGAATGTATCAATCGAAAAATGTTCGCCAAGGTATGATTCTATATGTTTCGTCGATCGTATCGATGTTCTTAGGGTTTATTTTAGCATGCGTGTTTGTTAAAATCTTCCCAATTTTAATAGGACTACAGTTCTCTTTTTTTAGAGCATCGTATATGTTTGTTATATTCTTTTATATCTTGTTTGCGTACATTCTCTATACGCTTTTGCAGCAATTCATTTCTCGAAGGGCTATTCCTAATAGCCGTAATTATTTTTTGATATTAGTCTTCTTGATTGTCATGATTAATTTATTGGATGCTCATCCGACGAACATTAGTATTGATAATCCTTTTAAATACGCGACCAACGCAGAAGTTGATGCGCAGTTATGGTTAAAAGGCAATACGCTTAAGGACGCTTTAATATTAACGCCACCTTATGAAGAAGAGTTTCGTATCTTTTCTGAGCGCGCTACATTGGGATCATGGAAGGATTGGACCTATAACTGTTTGAGTAGAAACTTCGCCTTTTCGATGTACGAGCGGCTGCGTGATGTTGGCGGCATTTCGTTAATTTCTGGTATTGACAATAATCATGATCATATCAGAAAGTATTATTTGGGTTTAAAAGAAAATTCTTTGGTTCAGATAGCGCATAAATATGAGATCGATTATATTGTTATGGAGAAAGAGAATTCTTTGAATCTTAACAAGGTATATGAGAACAATAAATATATAATATATAAATTTTAGAGTTTGAAATCTTCGTCCAAATATACAACGAAAACTTTTTAAGACAATATGGATTGCGGGTATTTCCTCAACGATTTTGTCAGTAAGAAGTGTATGTTACAATTCGTAATACTTAGTTTATGCAAATTCCCTCTACTGAAACAAAGTAGGTGTACTCAACAATTACTTATCAATGGTGCCGTGTCATTTCCTCTTTTAAAAAAAATGAATAGTGCTATTATATTCTCAACTCATCGGAAAAAGCTTAGTTCGTATATTAATTGTTCGGAAGGATAAATGATGAAAAATATTAGTTCGGTTATTTCTTTGTCGTTTCTAGTTCTCTTGCTACTTATAACTAATGTTTGGAGTTTATCGGATTGGGTGAAATTTTATACGGGTAAGATGGGAAATGTTACTTCATACAAGAAGGTAACTACTGCAAACGGTCAGGAGGAATATGTAGTTAAAGAGGTTTTTTCTGATAAAGGTAGAGAGGAATATATTCAATATAGGAAAGAAAAAGGACTCTCAACTGAAGGATATGAAAAACTATCTAACATACAATCTTTGAGTGAAATAGACTGTATGGAAAAGAGGATTATGAATATATCTGTTTCCCATTTTGATACAGATGGTAAAAAATTGGATTCTCATTTCGTTGATAAACCAAAATGGGTGAAGATACGTAATAATTCATTTTTTGATATTTTACAAAAACAAGTCTGCAAATAACCACTAACAAAATAAAGTGAGGGATTTATGAGTAGTATATCTAAAGCAAGAAAATGGTTAGAAAAAATTAAATAGCTCCACGAACATGGTGGAGACAATTGTTCCCGTGACGCTAATATCTACCGTAATGAAATAGATGAAATATACAAAAAATCAAAAGACAAGGATAAACTGATTATTACTAGTTTATACAAGGAAGCAACAGACCTCACTGATGAAATAGAAAAAAGAGAACGGTAAAAGCATAAATCCCCTATGGGTGACTCATCATGAACATACTTAAAAAGTTTATCAGTGGTCTGAACTCTCAAATGGAATGAGGTGTTTAATGAAGAAGTTTAATATAAAAGAACCAGATAAATGTGGTAATTGTGACAATAAGATTTTAGAGGCATTTTATGATACTGAATACAATGGTGCGAAACAACCTATAAATGTGTGTCCTAGTTGTTTCAAAAAAGGGAAATGTCATAATACTATACATTATAAAAATATTGATGGATTCTGGTATAGGATGGATACTAAAAGAAAAACCACATAAACCTATTGAAAGGAATAGATGTGAAAAATATTTGTTCAGTTATTTCTTTATCGGTTCTGGTTCTCTTGCTCCTTGTAGGTTGTGTCAGTAGTTCATCAAAACTGGTGAAATCTGAGGATGGTAATGATTGGGTGAAATTTATGAATGATGATGATGGGAATGTTTATTCATACAAGAAGATAAATATTAATAAAAATGGTAGAAATTACATAGTTCAAGTATGGGAAAAACAGATATATTCTAATGAAGGTAGAGAGAAAGAAATTCAATCCAGAATAAAAGATGGATTATCAATTGAAGGATATAACAAATTATCAGAACAAAGGATTTTGTTTGAAATAGACTGTAAGAAACGAAAAGACCAAGGATTATCTCTGATTCAGTATGATAAGGATGGTAATGTGTTATTTTCTTATGATATTGATACTAATAAAAAAAAATGGGGTTATGTAACTTCTGATTCATATGACGAGATAGTTTTAAAAGAAGTTTGTAAATAACCTTTAACCTTCTTTAACTTTCCGGCTTTAGAACCCCACACCGGATTTGAAATAAAATTGTTTCTAACCTCCTGAAAGAAACAAAATTCTATCCGTATACAAAATGTCAGATTTCAATCCGTAATCAATAATGCTGTGTAATTTCCTTTTTAAAAAAAAGGACATGTGATATATTGATACCCAAATTATCGGAAAAAAACCCATTAAATATATTAACTGTTTGGCGATAACAAAGTTATGGAGAATCCCTTGCTGAAGAGTATTATTTTCGCTTTGTTAGTAATGGCGGGAATCATTATGCCAACAACTTTTGTAAAAGCTGAAGTTGATTGCTCAATGCTTGATCCTCGCTCGTCTGTCTCCACAGAAAAAGAAGGGAAGATCAATGCTTCGGTCAACACTCTTTACAAGATTGCAAAGGCTGGGGGTAGCGTGGAAGGCAGAATGAAAGAGGAGATTCATAATTTACAAAAAGGAGCTCCTGTGACAGAGAAGACCCTGATTGAGCTACGAACTTTATATCTATTCTGTGGTATGGTGGCAAATGCAAAAGACATTACCACAGATCGAAAGGTTGGGCTCTTTAACCTGATGATGAAAGCACAAAAAGAAACACCAAAGCGTTTCAAACAAAAGAATAAAAAAAAGATTTCTGTTTCTAATAATGATGTACAAGAAGGCACTCAGCCACAAAAGACTTCCCAACCAACATCACCTAGATTTTCGGATAAAGTTGATAAAAACGTATTGTCCAGTGATGCCCAGACAACAACAGATACATATTCTACTATTGCTGACAAAGAAAGAAACCTACCTGGAATATCATTTCGGACAGTAATTAAACTTAACGATGTGTCAATTTCATCAAAGCATAGAAAATACATTTTTGACTTTGGTCAGGTTGATAGAAGTCGATTATCTCTCTACCTGTCTCCTGATGGTATTTTTACTTTTTCATTTATCGATGCAAAAGGAGAAACACATCCCATTTACGCTCCCATTGGAAATGGCGGTGTTCCTTTTGGCAAGTATTTTTATTTAGCTTGTGAAATTGGTGTAGACGGTCAGTCTACGTTAATGCGTATGATCATCGACGAGAATGAGCTTAAACCTATTCAACCAATTCCGTACAAAATTGATCTTGGCGAAATAATAACTCATGGTATAGTTGTTGGTGGTGATTTGAATTGTGATAATAGCGCATCATTTGATCTTGTTAGTTTGAACGTTTTTTTAATAACTATGACCAAACCGCAGATAGTTGAATGGAGAAAGATCATGGATTATAATCAAGCCCATAGATCGAATTTCAATTTCATAACATTAAATGGTCAATGTATGAGTGTTAGTCACCCTAATATTGATAAAGATAACAAATTCTTTCTTGCGATTTCCCCAAACTATGGTTATAAAAAGGATAATATAGGTAGGATTATAAAGCTCTACGACCTTTCAGAAAATCATAATGATCTCACGATAGAAAATAAATAGATTGCTTTTTACGTTTGACAACCTTATTGATTTCTTCCTCCCCATTTCTCAAATTTTTAATTTTATGCTAGATTTTTTTCGATCAATCTACGGTGTAAAGAGCACTACTTAACCGCTTCTTTAAATCTCCTTGCTGGTTTAAATTTCGGAGTAAATTTGGCAGCTATTTTGATTGACTCCCCCCGTCTTGGGGTTTCTTCTTGTTCGTGCTTTTTTTTAAGGAAAATAAAGTGAACAGGTACAATTTTACGCATTACATTAGGAGAAAATAATTTCTGCACAGCCGATTCCCGCAATAAATGCGGGATAAACTCCGCATCATTAATTTTATTATCTTGAATTATTTATTTTTTCGTTTATTATCTGATCCATGACAGAAAAACATATTCCAAATCCGCGAATTGAAGAACGGGCAAAATCCGGCCCCCACCTTACCAAGCACGAGCATCTTGGATTAAACGGCCGGATAGCAGTCCTGATAACTAACGCGGTAAGCACGATGTGGTGCGCCTACCTTTTTGCGATCATAGCTTTGATAAGCCTTCCGGCCGCTATTGCCGGAGGAACTGCCGCTCTTGTATCATGGATAGCTCAAACATTTTTACAGTTGGTCCTTCTCTCCGTTATTATGGTTGGTCAAAAGGTAGCAGCGCAAGCTTCTGACAAACAGGCGATGCAGACATACAAAGACGCCGAAGCGCTTTTAAAGATTCAGGATGAAGTTCACAAATTGGTTAAAATTAATAACGAATTAACGGAAGAGATTCACGGTCTTTTGACCAAAAACTCAAAACCACAGGTATAAACCCCAAAGCAAGCTTGGGTGTATAATTCCACTTACGCTTCCTATAGTCAGCGAGTGTCATTAAATTGGAGTTTCACAATAAAATTCTTCTCCCTCCAAAAGCAGAACAAAACATTATAAATGTTATTATAAGAAACTCATGAACAGTTACAAGAAGAGGAGTTGATTATGAATTTAGAAGACGCAAAAGATTTTTGTAATAAATGGCTCGCGGCATGGTCTGGAAATAATCCGGATAAATTAATTAACTTTTATTCAACGCAATCATTTTATTCAGATCCAACCGTTAAAAACGGCCTTAAAGGACATGATGCAATATTGCCATATTTTAAAAAATTATTAAAAAATAATCCTGATTGGAAATGGACGCATGAAGAAATAATTCCTACTGAAAAAGGATTTACGTTGAAATGGAAGGCCATAATACCGGTAAGACAAATCGAAATAATTGAATTTGGAGTGGATATCGTTGAAATAGTTAATAATAAGATTATAAGAAATGAAGTGTATTTCGATACTTTAAATCTGATCAATGCAATTCAAAAAAAATAGATTCTTTTTAATAATGTACCCCATGCATACATTTCTTAAGGGAAATATGAAAGGGATTCTTTGCTTGATTTGGTAGCGGTCACGAAGCGTCATTATGGCAATCTTCTGTTAAAACAGTAACATCGCTTACTAAAAATCAATACAAAAAATTTGAGTTGATTCCTGTTCATTTATCTATTAAAAGTCTCAACGTATAGTTTGTTACGAAAAATATGGCCGGGTCCCGTACAACGGAGGCTTGTGAACCCCGTCAGGTCCGGAAGGAAGCAGCGGCAGCAAATACCACCATGTGTTGCGGTAAACCCGGTCACCATTAATTTATCCGCCATTTTGCTTTCAAAGGATAACGAGGCGGCAGTGAAACTCGAATTACAGTTACGCAGTAAAGTGGAATTCGTTAGTTGAACTGTCCCACTTCGGTGGGGCAAGGAGGCCGATGATCCCGCATGCGCGGGACAGGCTCCGCCAACAAAGTTAGCCGAAGAAAGCAAAAGCGGCATTAGGAGTTCAGTTGGAATATCTTGTCTTGGCCCGAAAATTCCGTCCGCAAATATTTGAAGATGTTGCCGGTCAGGAGCATGTTGTCAAAACCCTGCGCAATTCTATCGGCCAGGGCCGTGTGGCGCATGCCTTTTTGTTCAGCGGTCCGCGCGGCGTAGGAAAAACGTCCGTTGCCAGAATTTTGGCCAAATCGCTTAATTGCGAAAAAGGACCAACGGCTACACCCTGTAATGTCTGCTCCAATTGCCTTGAAATTACCAAAGGCTCCTCCCTGGACGTGCGGGAAATAGACGGCGCCTCCAACCGCGGCATTGATGAAATCAGGGAACTGCGTGAGAATGTTAAATTTGCTCCGGCTGCCGCCAAATACAAAATTTATATTATTGACGAAGTGCATATGCTCACGCGCGAAGCTTTCAATGCGCTTTTAAAAACTCTGGAAGAACCGCCGGCCCACGTAATTTTCATTTTTGCCACAACCGAAAATCATAAAGTTCCCGCTACCATCATTTCGCGCTGTCAATGCTATGACTTCCGCAGAATATCTCTCAAGGAAATCGCCGCGAATCTGGGCCGGGTTGCCGCCGCGGAAAAAATTAAAATCAGCCCGAGTGCGCTTTTATGGATTGCCGAAGCGGGCGACGGCAGTATGCGCGACGCACAAAGTATTTTTGATCAGGTCATTTCCTATGCCGGAATGGATATTAAAGATGATGATGTGGAAGAAAGTCTGGGGCTGGCCGACCGGAAATATCTTTTCCGTCTTTCCGAAGCGGTTTTTCAGCGAAACGCCGGCACCTGTCTGATTATCCTCGAAGAAGCATACCTGGCCGGCATTGATATGAAACATTTTTATCAAATACTAGTGAAGCATTTTAGAAACCTGCTTCTGGTGAAAATTGCCGCCGACGGCAGTTCTTCTTTTGATATCGCACCAGAACAAATTGAAAAGCTGAAAAATCAAGTGCAGGCAATATCACGCGAAACCCTGCAGCGCTTTGTGGAAATCCTGATCGCGGAAGAGGGAAGTTTTCTCCGCAGCCAGGAACCGCGCATGAAACTCGAAACCATAATTGTCAAAATGGCTTACCTGGAACCGATAATTCCCCTTGGTGAAATTATTGCGACGATTGAAAACATCGAACAAAGACTGCAACAGGGATTGCCGGCATCCGGCAACAATACTGAGCCGCGGTTTTCAGAAAACAACATGGTAAAAGAAATACCGGCAGACTATATTACGAAAAGCAGCATTGTTGCTGATACAAATAATGAGAATATTGCTCCCCTTGCTGATAATAACGTCGGGGATTTAAAGGCTCTCCGTGACAATTTTAAAAGTTTTATCAAAAAAGAAAGCGCGATCCTAGGGGCAAAAATTGATTCCGCTGAGATTGTCAGTTACGAAAACGATTGCCTGACAATGGGCTTCCAGAAGAACTACATTTTTTTGGAGGAAATAAAATCAACGCAGAAAGAAAAACTGGAGCAAATTGCCAAGTCTTTTTTTCAGAAAAATGTGGCAATAAAAATCGCAACGCTCGACGCGGAAAATGGCAATGCGAACGGCAACAACAGGCGCAAGCAGGCCAATGGTCTGAACGATATAAAACGTGAAGCGATGAATCAACCGCTTTTACAGAAAATCATGGATGAACTTTCCGACGCCAAAATAGTAGAAATTAACGTAAGGGGCGATAAAAATTGACAGCACGATTAAAGTGCAGACCAATTAAAAAATAATCGGATGTTCATCAAAACAGGAGGAGGACATATATAGTGCAGAATTTTAGTACCATTATGAAGCAGGCAAAAAAGATGCAGGAGAAAATGGGTCAGCTTCAGCAGGAATTAGAGACGAAAACCGTCGAAGCTCAGGCTGGTGGCGGGATGGTGCGTGTTGTAGTGAACGGTAAATTTGAAATTGTATCACTGAAAATCGAAAAGGAAGTAGTCAATCCCGAAGACATCGAAATGCTGCAGGACTTAATTACTGCCGTAGTCAATGAGGGAATCCGTAAATCGCAGGAAATGGCTTCCTCGGAAATGGCGAAAATCACCGGAGGACTGAATATCCCCGGTCTGTAATTAGGTGTATTTATGAAAGCATACGCACAACCCATCAAACAGCTTATTGCCGAGTTGGGTAAGCTTCCCGGTATTGGCGAAAAAACTGCCGCAAGGCTGGCCAATTATATTTTGCGATCCACGGAAAATGATGTAAAAAAACTGGCGGAAAGCATTATTGAAGTAAAAAGAAAAATCAAGCTTTGCAGGATTTGCTTAAATCTGACGGAGGAAGATACCTGTTACATCTGCCGCGATACAACAAGGGATAAAGAAGTGATTTGTGTTGTGGAAGATCCGGATGCCCTGGCGGCGATTGAGGAGTGTGGGGGATTTCGGGGAACTTATCATATTCTTCACGGCGCTTTGGCGCCTCTGGACGGAATCGGGCCGGAAAATCTGCGGTTAGGCGAGCTTATGCAAAGGATCAACACGGGTTTGATCAAGGAATTGATTATCGCGACAAACCCAAATGTTCACGGCGAAGCCACAGCGTTGCTGATTACCCGGATGCTCAAAGAAAAAAATATCAAGTTGACGCGCATTGCCACAGGTGTGCCGATGGGCGGAGATTTGAAATACATAGATAAGATGTCGATTTCGAAATCGTTGGAATTTAGACGCGGCATGTGAGGATGACACCGGAAAAAGTCCATATGCTGCGTTACGCGTCGTCCTTCGGCATTGCAGCGTATGGAAAAATACGCCTCACTTCTCAGGACTCGCGCGCCTTGCCTCTGGAGCTTTTTGCGGTGTCATGAAAAACGAATAATAGCTTCATTGGCCGCGTTATCCTTTGAAAGCGAAATGGCATAATTAATATCGGGAAATAGACTTATGGATATGGAAAAGAAAACGAGGCAAACTTTGCGGCGGATAAATACCAAGCGCGTAACCAAAACGGTAAAGAAACTTTTCATCGAAGCTAATACTGTTTTGGGGGAAGATGTCGTTGACGCACTTCACCGTGCGCTCTCCCGTGAAGAATCGGAAACCGGCAAGCAGGTACTGCAAAAAATAATTAAAAACGCTGATATCGCTTGCCGCAAAAAAATGCCTATTTGTCAGGATACAGGTCTGGCTGTTGTTTTTGTGGAACTCGGGCAGGATGTTCATATAGTAGGCGGAGAACTGCACGCGGCGATTGAAGAAGGCGTGAGACAGGCCTATGAAGAAGGCTATTTGCGCAAATCCGTCTGCGATCCGTTAACCAGAAAAAATACTACGGACAATTTACCCGCGATAATTCATGTTGATATTGTTGCCGGCGACCGGGTGAAAATCATCGCCATGCCCAAAGGAGGCGGCAGTGAAAATGTAAGCGCCGCCAAGATGCTCACTCCGTCCGCGGGCATTGAGGGCATTAAAAAATTTGTTCTGGAAACTGTTGGCAACGCCGGAGCAAATCCTTGTCCGCCGATAATAGTTGGCGTGGGCATCGGAGGATCGCTCGAGCAGGCCTGCGTCATGGCCAAGAAGGCTCTTTTGAGACCGGTGGATGAAGCCAACAGATACGATGAGCGTCTGGAGCAAATAGAAAAGGATTTATTAGATAGTATCAACAAACTGGGCATAGGACCGGCAGGTTTAGGTGGCCGCGTTACCGCGCTGGCAGTAAACGTTGAAATGATGCCCTGCCATATAGCTTCTTTGCCGGTTGCGGTAAACATTCAGTGTCATGTGGCGCGGCATAAAGAAATAACACTTTAATGGCTCAATATGGAATCTTTAATAAATGCATGGCAGCAATTACCCGCCCAAATGAGTCCCAGCATTCTCAGTTTTGGTTCATTTCAATTGCGCTATTACAGCCTGATGTACCTTGTCGCTTTTGCTGTCGTTTATTTCCTGACTCTCTATCGGATAAAAAATGAAGGCTATGAATATAAAGTGGAAACGATACAGGATTATCTTGTCTGGGCGATGCTCGGGGTAATCATCGGCGGCAGATTGGGTTATGCCTTATTTTATAATTTCGGCTATTACTGCCATCACCCGCTCGAAATAATTTTGCCCTTTGATTTTTCTCATGGGTTTAAATTTGTCGGCATCAGCGGCATGTCTTATCATGGAGGACTTATCGGCGTTGTTATTGTTTCCATTGTATTTTGCCGCAAGTACAAATTTAATTTCTGGCATTTTTGCGATTTGTTCTGTCCGGCGATACCGCTGGGCTATACCTTTGGCAGGATTGGAAATTTTATCAACGGTGAGCTTTGGGGACGTGTAACTACCGTGCCCTGGGGAATGTATTTTCCGCTTGATCCGACACACAGCCTGCGCCATCCCTCCCAGCTTTATGAAGCTATTTTTGAAGGAATTGTTTTATTCATCCTTCTGTGGCTGATTAGAAAAAAGAAAATGTTTGACGGTTTTTTAATTGGAATTTATATTTGCGGTTACGGCTTTGTGCGCTTCTTTATCGAATTTTTCCGCGAGCCCGACTATCAACTGGGTTTCGTTTTAAGTTTTATGAGTATGGGACAAGTCCTTTGCCTGTTGATGATGGCGACAGGCATTACTGTTTTGATCTGGCGTAAAAATGCCTGATACCATTTCGCTTTCTTTGGCTAACTTTGTTGGCTGTGTCGTCGGCTTCCTCAACGTATTAGAAATACACGCCTGCGGAGCCTCCTTCTTGCCGCCTCGTTATCCTTTGAAAGCGAAATGTAAATTAAAGGATCTTTCGATATGACTTTATGGTGGATATTTTTTAGTGTTTTCATCTTAGCCATGCTGACTCTGGATCTTGGTGTTTTCAGCCGCAGAGCGCACGCGGTAAAAATCAAGGAATCTCTCTACTGGACATCCTTTTGGGTTGTACTGGCTCTGCTTTTCTGCACGGGCATCTATTCTCTTTACGGTCATCAGAAGGCTTGGGAATTCTTGACCGGTTATCTTATTGAATACTCGCTCAGCATCGATAATCTTTTCGTTTTTTTACTTTTCTTCCGTTATTTTTCTGTGCCGGTCGAATACGAACAGAAAGCTTTAATCTGGGGGATAATGATCGCGCTCATTACGCGCGGCATTTTTATTTTTGCCGGCATTGCGCTGATTAATAATTTTCACTGGGTGATATATATTTTCGGGGCTTTTCTGGTTTTCACCGCCATTCAGATTGGCCGGGGCAAGGAACAAGAGGTTCATCCGGAAAAAAACATGGCCATCAAACTGCTTCAAATGTTTATGCCGGTTTCTCATGAATATTCAGGATACAAATTTGTCACCACTATCAAACGCAAACGTTACGCCACGCCGCTTTTGGTTGTTATTTTGGTTTTGGGAACAACAGATGTTTTCTTTGCCGTCGATTCCATCCCTGCGGTTCTGGCAGTCACAACCGACCCGTTCATCGTTTATACTTCCAACGTCTTTGCCGTTTTAGGCCTGCGTTCTCTTTTCTTTGCCATTTCCGGTTTGATGAAGCTTTTTCATCACCTGCAATATGGTTTGGCGGTGATTTTGGGTTTTGTGGGCATTAAAATGCTGATTACTGATTTTTACAAAATTAATGTTGGCGCTTCTTTGACTGTAATAGCCTCCGTAATAGTATTATCTGTTATTGCATCGTTGATATGGCCTAAGAAACTGCCCTCAATTATCGCGGATGAAAAATAATCAGGATTTAATGATGGCCGAATTTTTGAATATTTCGCAAACGCTGTTGAAAAAATGGACAAAGCTTAACGACGCCAAGGTGCGTCAAGAAGAAGGCATGTTCTTAGCCGAAGGCGTGAAAGTGGTCGAAGAACTTCTGGCCAGCGACTGGCAGATTAAAGCATTGCTCATCATGCCTGAAAAAATAAAATACTGGGAGGGGCTTGCGCTTCCCGCCACCAAAGATATTCCCGTCTATCAGCTTACCCGTTCCCAGTGGCAAAAAATCGGACAAGACAGAGAACCGGAAGGGATAATAGCTGTAGTCGGCATAAAACAGGCGCTCGATTTTTCCTCATGGCTTGCTAAAACCTCCGGCAATATTTTGATTTTGCATGAAGTAAACAATCCCCGCAACCTTGGAGCGCTCGCGCGCAGTGCGCGATGGTTCGGTTTTTATGGAATAATTTTAAGCGCTAATTCGGCGGATTACACCAATCCGAAAGCCGTGCGGGCTTCCATGGGAAGTATTTTCCATTTGACAATTATTCCAGATATTGATTTATCCGCTGCATTGCCGGAAATGAAAAAATACTTTTTTCTCATCGGCTCTGACGTGCGCGAAGGTTTATTGCCTCATCCGGTCCCAAAAAGGGCTGCACTACTTTTAGGTAATGAAAGCCACGGCCTGCCGGAAGCTATTTTACGAATGACCGATGAAAAATGGAGCATTTCCGGAAGCGGAAAGGCCGATTCCTTGAGTTTGCCGCAGGCGGCAGCTATAATGATGTACGAATGCGTGAAAACATGAGAAAATAATTATGAATACTTACATGCAAGTAACGACAACCACCGAAACAATGGAACAGGCAGAAAAAATTGCCCGGCATCTCGTAGAAACAAAACTGGCCGCCTGTGTGCAGATTACCGGTCCGATTAAAAGCATTTACCGCTGGAAGGGGAAAGTGGAAACAACGGATGAATGGCTGTGCCTGATTAAAACACGCGCTATTCTTTACAGTAAAGTTGAAGCAGCGATAAAAAAACTGCATTCCTATGAAACACCGGAAATTATCGCATTGCCGATTGTTAAAGGCAGCAAGGAATATCTGAACTGGCTTGATGACTAACTGGGCCAGAGTGACTATTTTTACCAAATAAAAAAATATTTTGACAATAATCATTTTTTGCATTACACTGTTTCATCTTTTTAAATAAAGGCTATATAAAAACGATGTCGGACATAGCGAGAAGTCAGAATTTAGCAATGAACATTCTACCCCTGCTTCCGGGGCTCGCCCTGTTGCGCCTTTTACTTAAGGCCACCAGCCCATCGTTTTTAGGTCGTCACTAGTACTATAAAAATAACTGATTACCTAAAAAGCCGTGGGCGGAAATACCCATGGCTTTTTTTATTATTAATTAAAGGTGCAAATCCCGATAGCCTCTGGTTACGGGATCAATTCGACTAACAAATATTACTGCGCTACGCTTGTAATCTTTGTGTTTCATTAAGAGGAGATGAAATTATGAAAAAGGATAAAAATCGCGTTTATATTTTCGATACGACATTAAGAGATGGCGAGCAATCACCGGGCTATAGCATGAATACGGACGAAAAATTGATTCTCGCCCGGCAGCTCGAAAAACTAGGCGTTGATATAATCGAGGCGGGGTTCCCCATTGCTTCCGAGGGTGATTTTGACGCGGTGCGCCAAATAGCCAAAGAGATAAAAAAATCTCAGGTGGCAGGCCTGGCCCGCGCCAACAAAGTTGATATCGACCGTGCCTGGCAGGCAATAAAAGGAGCTGCTCATCCCCGCATCCATACTTTTATTTCTTCATCGGATATTCATTTAAAATATCAGCTCAAGAAGAGCCGGGAGCAAGTGCTCAAAGAGGCTATTGCCGCCGTTAAGCTGGCTCGCTCTTACACGGACAACGTAGAATTTTCACCGATGGATGCCACACGTTCGGACAAAGAATATCTGGTGGAAATGGTATTGGCGGTGATTGACGCCGGAGCCTGTACCATCAACATCCCCGATACGGTCGGCTATACCATTCCCGAAGAATTCGGTAATTTGATTGCCTATTTGTTCGCCAATGTCAAGAACATGGGCGACACGATTATATCCACCCATTGTCATAATGATTTAGGTTTGGCTGTAGCCAATGCATTGGCCGCAATAAGAAATGGAGCGCGTCAGGTGGAATGTACGATCAACGGCATCGGCGAACGCGCCGGCAACACGGCGATGGAAGAAATCGTCATGGCCCTGCAAACGCGCAAAGATCTTTATGGACTTTATACAAAAATCAATACCGACCAGATTTACAAGACATCGCGTCTGTTAACACAGATTACCGGCATATCGGTGCAGCCGAATAAAGCCATTGTGGGAGCAAACGCTTTCGCGCATGAATCCGGCATTCATCAGGACGGCTTGATTAAGGAGAAAATCACGTATGAAATTATGACGCCGCAATCCGTCGGCATCAGCGATACACATATCGTGCTGGGTAAGCACTCCGGCCGCAACGCCATTTCGCATCATTTGAAAAAAATGGGTTATACGTTGAGCGATGAACAGATCAACAAGATCGCTGCAAGAGTCAAAGACCTGGCCGATCTCAAAAAAGACATTTATGACGAAGATCTGGAAGCGATTATTTCTGAAGAAATTTACAGGAGAGAGGATAAATACAATTTGGTTTATCTGAATGTGGTCAGCGGCAATGTGGCCATTCCCACGGCAACCATGGAAATGCAGGTGGACAAAAACGTTGTGCGGGAAGCGGGATTCGGCAACGGCCCGGTGGACGCAACTTTCGCGGCGATTCGCAACATCACCAAAACTAATTATCCTTTAATGAAATATGTCGTCAATGCTATAACCGGCGGCAGTGACGCACAAGGTGAGGTTTCTGTTCAGCTTAAATATAACGATCATTCTGTCGTAGGCCGCGGCGCGCATCCCGACGTTATCGTTGCTTCAGCCAAGGCCTATATCAACGCGCTTAATCGTCTGGAGTTTTTAAAAGACAGCGCCAAAAAGGTTAAAGTTGAATAAACGCGAAAAATACGCTAAAAACTGTTTTAATTTACCAAAAGGAGCATGAATTGTGGGCAACACTATTACGGAAAAAATTTTAATGGCTCATACCAACCTGAAAAAAATCTCTTCCGGTCAATTGATCAACGCTAGGGTCGATATCGCTTTGGGCAACGATGTTACCGCGCCTATAGCCATTAATGAATTCCAAAAGGCAGGCGGGAAAAAGGTCTTTGACAAAAATAAGGTTGCTTTGGTTCTGGACCATTTCACGCCGAACAAAGATATTAACTCCGCCCAACAATGCAAGGCGGTGCGCGAATTTGCGTTCAAACAGAAAGTAACGCATTTTTACGAAGGCGGACAAGTGGGCGTTGAACACGCTCTTTTGCCGGAGCAAGGCATCGTCCTGCCCGGAGATTTAGTCATTGGCGCAGACAGCCATACCTGCACTTACGGCGCACTGGGCGCCTTTTCCACCGGAGTGGGCAGCACCGATTTGGCCGCCGTCATGCTCACCGGAGAACTCTGGTTTAAAGTGCCGCCATCCATCAAATTTGTTATTTACGGCAAACTGAAAAAATGGGTTTCCGGCAAGGATTTAATTTTGCATATTATCGGCCGCATCGGTGTTGACGGAGCTCTATATAAAGCGATGGAATTCACCGGAGAAACAATCGGCAAATTGCCGATGGCCGACAGATTCTCCATGGCCAACATGGCCATCGAAGCCGGCGCAAAAAACGGCATTTTCGCTCCTGACGCAATTACCAAAGAATACGTCAAAAAAAGAGCGAAGCGTGATTATAAATTTTATTCTTCCGATGCCGATGCTGTTTATTCCGACATCATCGAAATCGACGCCGGAGGGATTGAACCGCAGGTGGCGTTTCCCCACCTGCCTTCCAATGTCAAACCAATAAGCAAAGCAGGCAAGGTGAAAATCGACCAGTCGCTCATCGGTTCCTGTACCAACGGCCGGATTGAAGATTTGAGAATCGCCGCGCAGATTCTAAAAAAACGTAAAGCCTCGCCAAACGTAAGATTGATTGTTGTTCCGGCAACTCCGGCAATTTACAAGCAGGCCTTGAAGGAAGGATTGATTGAAATTTTCATGAACGCTGATGCCATAATCAGCCCGCCTTCCTGCGGCGCCTGCTTAGGCGGACATATGGGAATTCTGGCGGAAGGAGAAAGAGCTGTCGCTACGACGAACCGTAATTTTGTCGGCCGCATGGGCCATACCAAAAGCGAAGTTTATCTGGCCAGCCCGGCTGTAGCGGCGGCTTCAGCAGTTTTAGGCAGAATTGCATCCCCAGAAGAACTATAATAAGGTACAAGCCCAACGTTGCTTCGCACGTTGGATAATTCAACTTGCCAATCCCGATGCGCTTCGCTTTCGCGATTGGAGTTTCATTAAGGATTTTTTAATATGATATTCAAAGGTAAAGTTTGGAAATTTGGAGACAACATTGATACGGACGCGATCATTCCGGCGCGTTATTTAACCACATCAGATCCGCGAGAGCTTGCCTCTCACTGCATGGAAGATGCTGATCCGAATTTTGTTTCCCGGATGAAGCCCGGTGATATTATTCTGGGAGGAGAAAATTTCGGTTGCGGCTCTTCGCGCGAACACGCGCCCATCGCCATTAAAGCGGCAGGAATTTCCTGCGTCGTGGCTAAAAGTTTTGCCCGCATTTTTTACCGCAACGCCTTCAACATGGGACTACCCATTTTTGAATCCAGAGAACTTGGGAATGCAATTAAAGAAGGAGAAACAATAACTGTGGACAGCGCCAAGGGAATCATCACTGTAACTAAGGACAATAAAAAATTCACAATTAATCCGATTCCGCCTTTCATGGAAAAACTCATTGCCGACGGCGGTTTGATGAGGCATATTGCCAGGAAATGAGGAAAGAATCACGGGTATGAACCCCAAAGCAAGATTAGAAAATATTAACGCAACGAGCCTGATGGGTATCATACCCTCCGCTATGCGGGATTGTTCAACTTACCAATTCCGCTGCGCTGTGCTTTCGGAATTGGAGTTTCACAATGAAAAAAAACGATTTTAAAATAGCCGTATTCGCCGGTGACGGCGTAGGACCGGAAATAATGAAAGAAGCTTTAAAGATTTTAAAGCTGATCGCCAATAAGAGAAATATTAACTCTGAAACTTACTGAAGGGCTTGTCGGCGGCAGCGCCTACGATCATTGCGGCGTTCCCTCTGCCGGATTCGAGTCTGGAACTGGCGCTGCAAAGCGACGCTGTCTTACTGGGAGCTGTGGGCGGCCCCAAATGGGAGGCGCTCGATTATAGCTTGAGGCCGGAAAGAGCTCTTTTGGGCTTGCGTGAAAAATTGGGCCTTTTTGCCAATTTGCGGCCGGTCGTCGCCTTTGACGAACTTCTGGATGCATCACCTCTCAAGAAAAATATTGTGCAGGGCATTGATATTATGATTGTCCGTGAATTAACCGGTGATGTTTATTTCGGCAAACCGCGTGGAGTTAAAAAAGGAAAAGATGGCAAACGCACAGGCGTTAACACGATGGTTTACTCTGAAGATGAAATTCGCAGAATTGCCGTTCGAGCCTTTGAAATCGCCCGAACGCGTAAAAAAAATCTCCTTTCGGTAGACAAAGCTAATGTTCTCGAAAGCACTGAGCTCTGGCGCAATGTGGTGACAGAAGTCGGGCGGAATTATCCCGGCGTCACCTTAAAGCACATGTACGTTGATAACTGCGCTATGCAGCTTATCCGTAATCCGGCGCAGTTTGATGTAATTGTCACGACCAATTTATTTGGAGACATATTAAGCGATGAAGCCGCCATGCTGACCGGTTCCATCGGCATGCTACCTTCAGCCAGTCTGGGAGAAAATACCGCCTTATATGAACCTATTCACGGTTCGGCGCCCGATATAGCCGGACTAAATATTGCTAATCCGCTGGCCACAATTTTATCGGTGGCTCTGATGTTACGCTATTCTTTGTCCATGCCGCAGGAAGCCTCTCTGATCGAAAAAGCCGTTGCGCAAACATTAAAAGAAGGTTTCCGGACGCAGGATATTCATCAGAAGGACAAGAAACTCATTGGCACGGAAAAAATGGGCGATGCCGTTGCCAAAAACATGCGTAAACTTTTAAAGTAATGAACGTCTTATGAAACGCCGGTTGTAAGAAGCTTTAGTGGAGAAGAAAAAGATGGGATCTATCGTTTTTCTGGAAAAGATATCAATTGATCCCCCTCGTGACAAGATATACCAGCGTCTCGGTTTTAAAAAAAGAACCACCCAAATTTCGGAAACCCAGCAAAAAGAAACCGACAATTTTATCAATGAAGCTTCCTTACTTATTTCACTTAAGGGATCGTTAATGCGTCTGGCCATTCAGCATAACGATGGTGAGAAAATTTTTTTTGACGGAGGTGTGACCTTTGCCAGCAAAAAGTTGTCCGCTTTTCTGCGCGATTGCCGCGAAGCCGTTTTTATGGCCGCAACGGCAGGTGTCGCCATTATGGAAGCAATTAAAGAAAAATCTCGTCAGGACGATTTAGGTGCCGCTGTCGTTTATGACGCCACTGCCAGTGAAATGACGGACGCGGGTTTGGATTGGATTATGGACTACTTCAATCATCAGCTCCGGCGCGAAGGAAAAGCTCTCCTGCCGCGGCGCTTTTCCGCCGGTTATGCCGATTTTAATCTTGAAAATCAGAAAGCAATTTATGATATGCTGCAAATGGGAAAAATTGGTGTGGCGATCAATTCCAACTTCATTCTCCTTCCGGAAAAATCAGTTACCGCTATAAGCGGCATTTGCGGGTAATACTTAATAAATATTGTCGAGTGTGATGCTGACTCCTTCCTGTAATGTTGTTTTCGTATTTTCCTAATGCATACAATATGTCAATCCCACGTCGCTGCGCTCCTGGGATAATTCGACTAACGCTTCAAACTTCACTTTATTCGTTTTCAGCGAGGCTCATTAAAAATGGCTGAACTCTAACTTAACTTGTGGTACAAGTATTCAGGGGCAGGTTAAAGAAGGATTCATTTAAACCTAAAACAGAAGACCTTTATAATAGGAGGAAAAACAGTATGATTTACAGGGAACTATTAAACAAGTACATCGGAAACAGATGTACAATTCATTTGGAAAAGAATCAAATTACCCTTTGGGGGCCAGGGTACCCTCTGGGAAAATACGTACATTGCATTTGGGACGTTACCGAGGAGTATATCATTTTGAGGTCCATTCAGGAAAAAGATTTCTTCATTTTTCCCCTTGCTAATACCACATTCGTGATCCATGGTATGGAACCATAGAAAGAAAATCACCAAAACAAAATATCTTTCAAGAAATGGGATCCGATAAAAATCAGCAGCATACTTAACCAAAAAGGGGCAGTCTGTGAAACCATTATAGCAGTAAAAAAGTGTAAGGTATTGCTCTATGGCCGATAAATCCGGCTTTGGATGATGGCTGGCGTTACTCTCTGTCCTTCAGTAATCCTCAATTCTTCAATCTTGATAAACATACAATTTGTTAAGTAGTAATCGGTAAAAGAGATATTGAGGAATGGATAACTATGGTTCAATTTTCAGTGTAATTCCCAAACCTTTTGTCATGCATTCCTTTCTTTCAAACAATAACCTAAAAGAGTCGGTGATATTTTTTATAAAAAAACGCTTGACAATTTAATTAGACCGGTCTATGTATAGCCTAATTCTTAAAGGAGGGCTTCTTTACGAAAGAAGATAAAAAGCAAAAACTCATCTCTATAGGTGCGGAGATAATGCACCTGAAGGGTTACAACAACACTGGTATTCAGGAAATAATCGACAAGGCTGGTCTTCCCAAAGGCTCCTTCTATAATTTTTTCAAGAGCAAGGAAGATTTTGGCCTGCTTGTCATCGATTATTTCATGGAGTTCTATACAAAAATTCTTACGAAGTATTTGGTTGACAAATCACTTCCTCCCCTAGAAAGGGTGCGACGTCTGAATAAATGGTTCAAAAATTCTTTCCAGTCTAACAAGTACACCCTTGGATGTCCTGTTGGGAACTTTGCACAGGAGATGGGAGATACGAGCAAAGTGTTCCAGGCTAAAATCAAAACCTCTATTGATATCATAGTACAATATTTCTCTGATGTTCTTCGTGAGGCTCAAGATTCAGGTCATTTGTCAAAATCCCTTGATCCAGATCAGACCGCACGGTTCTTTTTTAACAGCTGGGAGGGCGCGCTTATGAGTATGAAAGTTGAGAAAAGCATTAAACCGCTTGAAACGCACGAGCAGTTCCTTTTCGACTATATTCTAAAAGCGCGACAGTCGGATTAGATTATCATTGATAACATAAGGCTTATCGAGGTTAAAAAAAGTTTTATTTCGAATAAGCAATTACCGCGCTACATTGCGAAAAGAAGGAAATATGGAATTTGAAGGTTTAATTAGGTTCTCAATTCTCGAAAAGACCAAAGATAAAGTTATAGGAGAAATGCCAATCCATTCTGGTATAAAAAATCCTTATGGAGTTGTTCATGTCGGCGCAATGCTCTGGTTTGCGGATGTTTGTGCAACAGTTTTGGTCTTTGGTTCTACACAGGTGGTCGAAGGGGGAAAGGGATTTCCTTTGGCAATCAATTTAAATGGTAATTTTGCCAGTAACCAATCTGAGGGTACATTCAAGGCGGTTTCTTCTTTCATTAAACGAGGCAAAACAGTGAGCATCGTGCGGACGATGGTATTCGGAGAAGGAGATAAACTTATTGCTGATGTGACAACGAATCATGTATTAGCCAAGTGAAATGTCGATTTGTTCTTCAAAAAATAACCTTGACGCTAACTAATTGGAGGAAACGTTTACAAACTAAAAGAATGGAGAGAGACCATGAATGATGGAGCGAAAAATAAGATAAAGAAATTCGCATTGGACCTTGGTGTAGAGGAGGTGGGTTTCGGCGCAGTGTCCGACTACAAGAGCCCTTTGTCTCCCAAAATAGAAACCATTTTCCCTAAAGCAAAGAGTATGGTTGTCTTAGCCTTTAAAGAGCTGTCCAACTGCGAGAGTGAAAACCCGAGGATTGCCATGGGTGGTAGGATCGACTCCATGGAATTTGCAAGATCATGCGTTTATAAGGTGTCGAGGTTCATAGAGAAAAAATGTGACTCAAAAGCGATGTCCACAGCATTGTCATATCCTTTGGACATGAAGCCTGAAAAAAGGTTTGGTCTGATAGCTGAATTCTCTCAACGCCACGCTGCCGTCGCAGCCGGGTTGGGTAATTTCGGACGAAACAATCTCGTGATTCATCCACGATTAGGTTCCCAAGTGGTATTTTCTACAATACTGACCGAACTTGAGTTAACTCCAGATCCTCCAATTACCGAGGATCTCTGCATCCATTGCAACATTTGTGTGGAAAAGTGCCCCGGTAAGGCGCTCGATGAAGAGGGCAAGACAGATGAATTCAAGTGCATGAAACATTCACAGCCTTATGGATTGGGACGGAACATAAGATTCTGGGTGAAATTCATAGACAGCAGTCCTGACGAACAGAAAAAGTTGATGTTCAGCCCCGAATACATGAACATGTACCAGGCCGCATTCATCGGTTTTGATTATCATTGTTACAAATGTTACATATCGTGCCCCGTGGGCAAAAATAAAAAAACAGCAACTGCTTGAAAGGAAAAGAATATGCTTAAAACACGAATGACAGAAATGTTCGGGATAGAGCACCCAATCATGCTCGCAGGGATGAACTGGATTACGGAACCCAAGCTGGTATCGGCTGTATGCAACGCCGGTGGCTTAGGCATTCTGGCCATTGCGCGCTGCACACCCAAAGAGACGAGGGAACTGATCCGCCAGGTAAGGGATATGACGGACAAGCCCTTCGGGATAAATCAGATCCTCATCGGGCCAGGGGCAAAGGAAAATATTGAGACAGCCATCGAGGAGAAGGTTCCCATTATCAACTATTCCCTTGGCAAGCCCTGGTTTGTCGATGCTGTCCATGCCTACGGCGGCAAAGTTGTCGGCACCATCGCCATAGCCAAGCACGCGGTAAAGGCCGTGCAGGCCGGGTGCGACGCCCTAGTCGTCACCGGGCACGAGGCTGCGGCCCACGGTGCCGCAGCCACATCCATCGTCCTCATCCCCCTGGTGGCGAGCATGGTCAAGGTTCCACTGATCGCGGCCGGAGGATTTTACGACGGCCGGGGTCTTGCTGCTGCTCTGTCCCTGGGCGCTGACGGCATTTCCATGGGAAGCCGCTTCATGGTTGTGAAGGAAAGCATCGTACACGACAACTTCAAGCGCCTGTGCATGGAGGCAACCGAGCAGGATACGCTCTATGACACCGTCTTTGACGGTCTCGAGGGCCGCGTGCTAAAAACGAAAGAAGCGCTGGCCATGACCAAAAGAGGGTTCCCTGTCGTCGAGGCTGTCAAGGGCGCCCTCCTAGTGAAACAGCTCATGGGGCTTTCATTCCCGAAGTTCGTGGGAATCAGCATAGAGATGCTTAAGGCTGAAGAAGGACATCCCCTCATGGTGCTGGCCCGCCAAGCCGTGGGAAATATGAAGCACCTGAAAGCCATCAATGAGGGCGATGTGGAGGGAGAATATCTTTGCCGGCCAGTGCTGCGGCGGCATCACAGACAATCCCACAACAAAGCAACTTATTGACCGTATCATGGTCGAAGCTGGAGAGGTCTTGGTAAAGCTGAACAGCCAGAGGGCATGATTCGAACAAAATGCTAAATGAAGCCATCGATCCCGGAAATTCAAATAACAGTCGCAAAAACAGAAGACGGACCTGCGCTTTCATTTTCACATCTTTCCTCATGGCTTGCTTCTGAGGATATATTGAATGACAATCACATTGCGTCCTATGGATTTCCAGCCCCGCAGGAAGAGGACTTATATCAAACAGGTTATCTGTTAAGGGTATTTCTGAAATGTTAATACTGATCCTATCTTTTAGCAAAAGGTAAGTGGTAGCAGTATCAGGGGCGGGTCCGATTGTATGGTTGATCGGTTAGATTATTTAAAAATAGGGAAAGTTCAATTCTCCAGAAAGGGGTATAATATGAAAAGAAAAAAACTCTATGAAGATTTAGCTAAGCATCTAAACCAGGGCATGGTTGGGGCGCCCATGTCGCGCTCACTCATGGGTATTCTTGAGATCATGTTCAACGAGGAAGAGGCCGAGATCGCTGGCAATCTCCCCTTTGATAACAAATCTCTCGAAGAGCTTAAAATATTGTTCCCGGATAAGTCAGAATCCCTGGAGACTATTCTCACCGCCATCGCAAAAAACGGGACGGTATTTACCCAACAGAAACCAGGCAAGGAAAGGATATATCGTCTCTTGCCTACGGTCGTAGGGTTTGCGGAAGCGCCTTATTGGGCAGGTATGGACACGGATAAGGCCCGAAAACTTGCACCTCTTTGGATTGAATATCGGAATGAAGGCTTTGGCAAAGAGCTTGCCCGAAACATCCCGACTGTGCGGGTTATTCCCATTGATCACTCACTCAAGAACAAATCAGAAATTCTTCCATTCGATCATCTCAAAGAGAAGATAAATACCCTCAAGTACTTTGCCGTGAGTAAATGTCCGTGTAGGCAGATGATGGCCTACGAAGGTAAAGGATGTAACCACTCCATCGACAACTGCTTACACTTCAACGATATGGGGCGCTACGTTGTGGAACAAGGTATGGGAAGGGAATCACAAAAGAAGAGGCAATAACTATACTAGAGGCAGCGGATAAGGAAGGGCTGGTCCATGCTATAGAAAACCTTGACGGATATTTATCCATGATCTGCAACTGCTGTGGGTGCTGCTGTATATTCCTTCGACGCAAAAAATGCTTAATCTCAACATGATATCGTCATCCAGCTATGTCTCTTGTGTTGATCAAGAGATATGCATTGGGTGTGGAACCTGTGAAGAAAGATGTCCGATGGATGCTATCGTTGTCGGGGAAGAGGAACATGCGCAGGTAAATCCTGGGCACTGTATCGGCTGCGGCATCTGTGTCCCGACCTGTCCATCAACAGCGGTCACCCTTGTTCTACGGGAAAACATCAAACCACCGCCCGATATTAATGAATTTTTCACAAAACGATACCTTGCACCAGAACCATAATGATATGCTCAGATTATTTTATAAAAGGTTTTAAACTGGAAGGGACAT
The DNA here is from genome assembly GCA_963710575.1 of uncultured delta proteobacterium. Lineage (GTDB taxonomy): Bacteria > Desulfobacterota > Syntrophia > Syntrophales > Smithellaceae > Smithella. The sequence goes on from CAVQAL010000012.1 coordinate 108,623, forward strand.
GATTTCAGATGGTAATCCTCAATAAACTTAAACCTGACAATTGTTGATTTGTAGATAAAAGAGATGATCATTCTGTTGGCATTCCATACCTTACTCAAATTATAAAGTATGTAAGGGCCGGTTGAACCTTTTTCCTGCTGTTTTTCCCCAAAAAAAATCACACTTCTTGCTTCAAAGGTGGTATAAAGAGCACCATTAAATAATAATTTATTTTCAGGGAGAATCCTGTGATTGCAATTGGCAAAATAAAAAACCTCTTGGAGAAAAATATTATTATTCTGGACGGCGCCTTCGGTACGGAACTGCAAAAAAAAGGGTTGCCCGGTGGCGTTTGCCCGGAAAAATGGTGTCTGGATAATCCGCAAGTTATCCAGGCATTGTATTCATCTTATCAAAAAGCAGGCGCGCAAATAGTTTATACCTGCACTTTCGGCGCTAATCGCTTCAAACTGAAACAATACGGCGTTAAGGAAAATGCTTATCAAATAAATTATGATTTGACGCGTTTGGCCAAACTTGCGGTGGGCAAAAAAACGCTGGTTGCCGGCGAAATAGGTCCGACCGGTTTATTTATCGAACCATTCGGCCCTCTGGCCTTTGAAGAAGCTGTGGATGCGTTTAAAGATCAGGTGCGCGGCCTGATTGACGGCGGATGCGATCTGATTGTCATTGAAACCATGATCGACATTCAGGAAGCACGAGCAGCGCTGCTGGCCGTCAAAGAAATTAAAGATATTTTTACCATTGTTTCCATGACGTATGAAAAAGACGGCCATACGCTGGGCGGCACCGATCCGGTAACAGCGCTCATTACGCTACGAGCCTTGGCGCTGATGCCGTAGGTTGCAATTGCTCAACCGGCCCCGAAAAAATGGTCGAAATTGTCGCGGCCATGAAGCCCTATGCTACGGTACCGCTGGTAGCCAAACCCAATGCCGGAGTTCCCCGTCTCGAAGGCGGAAAAACGATCTTTGAAATGGACGCGAAAACGTTTGCTTCTTTTGGACGGAAGTTTGCCAAAGCAGGAGCGAATATGCTGGGCGGCTGCTGCGGAACAACACCGACACATATTCAAAAACTTGCAAAGTCTACCGCTGGCGTCAAACCAATATTGCCTGTAAGAAAATCAATCAGCGCGTTGAGTTCGGCACGCGGATTTTTACACTTCGCCGCAAATCAGCCTCTTTTCCTGGTAGGCGAAAGAATCAACCCCACCGGTAAAAAAGCATTACAGCAGGAACTCACGGAAGGGAAAATGCCCATCATTCGCCAAATGGCCATGGAACAGGAAAAGCAAGGCGCAAATTTGCTGGATATCAATGTCGGCCAGCCCGGTATCGACGAAGTAAAAACAATTAAATCTGTAATCGGTCTTTTGACCACAGTAACCAAACTGCCGCTGGTTGTAGATTCCTCCAGAATAGAAACCATTGAAGCCGCGTTGCGGATTTACCCGGGCCGAATGCTGATTAATTCCATCTCCGGCGAAAAAGAAAAAATGGCCAGGCTTTTGCCTCTGGCCGCCAAGTATGGCGCCATGTTCATTCTCCTGCCTCTGACCGACGGCGAATTGCCGCACACAGCCCAAAAGCGCCAGACCATTGTCAAAAATATTTTTCAGGCGGCAAAAAAAATCGGCTTTACCAAAGATGATTTTATTGTGGATTGCCTGGTTATGGCCGTGGCCTCCAATCCCAATGCCGCTCAGGAAACATTAAAGACTCTTTATTGGTGCGCGCAAACCTTTAAAAGCAAAACCATTCTCGGGCTCTCCAATGTATCTTTCGGGATGCCCGGACGCCCCTGGCTTAACGCCACATTTCTGGCGATGGCGCAGTTTTGCGGCTTAACGATGGGCAGACCCAGATCCCGCCAGTACTGAATTAATGAATGTAAAAAAAGCGGGGGATTTCTTATCGCCACAGACAAAGATGCCTTGCATTTTATTGAACATTTTTCCGCGCAGGCCAATGTTATTCCCGGCACGGATACAACAAAAATTATTACGCCTCGGGAGAAAATCGCCAGTGCGATCATGGAGGGTGACCGGGAAAATATTATATCTTTCATTGAAACGGCGCTTTCCACCGACAGCACAGCCCCCGAATTAGTGGATAAAATCATGATTCCTGCCATCGTCCGTGTAGGCGATTTATACGAAAAGAAGATTTACTTTTTG
>CAVQAL010000013.1:0-156498 GCA_963710575.1 uncultured delta proteobacterium
TTCATGGCCGTTTCAACAGAGATCGAAAGGCCTTCTTTGGGAAGAATGGCCTCTTCACGCTCGCTATCCGGTTTAGGACCAGGGGGAGGAAGTAGTTGATACCGAATTTTGTAAAATATTGGTCGCAACCAATCAGACTTGAATGAAAGTATGCCCATGACACCCCCCCAAAAAATAGCAATGAAAAAACCCAGGAATCTTCTTCTAATCATAAATTTATCTCCAATGTGATTCAGTAAAACTCAATCATTTATTATTAAAACTCATGCGACATGTAGATCTTTGTTGTAAAGAACGTTGTGCTTCATCAAGGCATTGCTGCAGTCTTTGTGCAAGGGCCTTGACATTCGGATCTTTCAGAATGTTTTGATGGAATGCATGAATTTCGAAATCAACAACTCCACTTTCGGAAAAATCTGCCCAACCTAATGTCGGGTCAGGAATAAGGTTGGTTGGCTGCCTGCTTACGTGAAATAGAGTAATTCTAGTTTTTATAGGCAATGGTTTGAAATTATAATAGGCCTTAGCGTGTTCTTTTTGAATTTTTTCTAGGATATAAGGTCTGGAATGGACATACGATCTTTGATATAGAAATTTCATTAGAAGTTCAGCAATGCCTTCATTAGCAAATGTAAATATTAACCCCAATCTTCTCCTCACCCTTTGCCATATATAGGAAATATCTTCCTTCATATTCAACTGAGACAGGTTGTCCATATGCAAATCAATTTTATCAAGGATTTTGTATAACAATCGTTGGATTGCGGTCAGATACGGGATTCTCCGAGTTGGCATTCGGTCTATAAGCGCTTATCATCGCTAGAATCCGCAACGTGATCACCAACCGCTTCCATCTGCCTGGCCATTTCAAAAGCTACTACACCGCCCAAACAGTAACCGCCAATAAAATATGGTCCTTGCGGTTGGACCATTTTTATTTGAGAAATATAGTGGAGCGCCATTTCTTCAATGGTTGGTGAGAGTATATTTTTTCCATCCAATCCACGCGCCTGTATTCCATAGAAGGGTCTATCCTTGTCCATGTAGCTTGATAACTTAAAGTAATCCAGGACGTTGCCGCCTTCCGAATGAATGCAGAAAAATGGATGTTTTTCCCCTTCCGCGCGAATCTTAACAAGTGATGACCATGAGGGGGAAAGCTCATTATTGACAAGAAGGGCGGCCAATTGTCTTATAGTCGGATATGACAATAGCATGGCCAGTGGCAGTCTCTTTCCGAATATGTTATCAATTCGCGAAAATAGTCGCAGTGCAACCAGAGAATGCCCGCCGAGGGTAAAAAAATTGTCATCTATTGTAATCTTAGAGTGGCCAAGTAGCTCTTGCCAGATATCCGTCAATATATGTTCCGCCTCTGAACAGGACATAGGTTTATCTTTAGATTGGATATTGTCACCGATATTTATTTTCTTTTCAATTCTCGTCTGCTCTTCTTTTTCTGTCCCCATCGGGTGGACGTGGGCGTTAAATGTTGTCTTTCATCAGTAACCCAATGTTCCGTTGCAGGCCGTTGATTTCGAGATGTGATCCAATACCGTTTGCGTTCAAAGGGGTAGGTGGGTAGGGGACCCTTTGGTGCCTATAGCCGGTATGAAAACCTGCCCAATCATCGTAACACCTGCGCGCCAAAGCCCGCAGAGAGTATCCAGCATAACGGCGCTATCGGATTGCTGAGTTTTGGGTGCCTTGTGGAAGAAAGGATTATATGCCTTTTTTCTTTCGCTGGATGATGACTTGCCAGTATGCTTAAAGTGCTGCAGGTCCAACTTCCAGGAGCACTCTATTGTCTTCCTTGAATAACTCTTTAATACAATCCGCGAACCTGACAGTTTCCCGTAACTGCCTTGCCCAATAGTTGGGATTTGTCGCTTCCTCCTTCGTTATCCACCTACCGGTTACATTTGAAAGAAAGGGAATCTTGGGAGGTTTAAGCTGGACCTTCTTCACTTTTTCAATAAACGGCGCTAATTGGATCCATCATTTTTGAATGAAATGCATGTGACGTGTGCAATCTGCGATACATAATCTTCTGCTTCGAAAGAGAATTCTCCAAGCTATCAATGAAACTGCTCTCACCCGAAACCACACAGAGAGATGGACTGTTGATCACGGACAGAGATAAATCGTCGTTCATGAAAGGCGCTATCTGTTCCTCTGGCAGGAAAACAGCCAGCATCGATCCCGTCGGCATTTCCTGCATCAGGCGACCACGAGCAGCCACAAGTTTCAATGCGTCTTCCAAAGGCAATACCTCGGCCAGACAGGCCGCTGTGTATTCCCCGATACTATGCCCCACAAGCGCTTGTGGTTGTATTCCCCATGACATCCAAAGCTTGGCAAGAGCAAATTCAATGGTGAACAGAGCGGGTTGTGTAATAGAAGTTTGTTTGAGCCTTTCTTCCGCTTCCTCAATTTGGTCTTGCGCTGGGTAAAGGAACTGGCGAAGATCAACCGATATCTCCCGTTGTAGAATCTGAGAACAATAATCAATCTGCTCACGAAACACGGGTTCGTCTTTGTAAAGATCGAGTCCCATGTTGGCATATTGGGATCCCTGCCCGGAAAACATGAACACAACATCCCTGTGATCAGTTTCGCAGATTTCCGAAATGAGACGCCTCGGTTCGTTGAAGCGCAATGCTGCTATTGCATCGTTTACATCGTGGCAAACAACTGTTCCCCGGTGAGCAAACGTTTTACGCCCGAGTTGGAGGGTAAAGGCGACATCTGTCAAATTCAATTTTGGGTTTCTTTCCAGGTGTGCGGCCATATTTGCGATTGAAGTATTGAGAGCATCATCTGTTCTGGCTGAGAATGGGAGTAGATGCCATTCTCTGGATTTACTGGAGGGTTCAGGAAAAGGCGCTTCTTCGAGAATCACATGGGCGTTTGTACCGCCAAACCCAAAAGAACTTACACCGGCCCTCCTCGGCTTTCCTTCAGAATGCCATTCACGCAGCTCTTTATTGACAAAAAACGGGCTGTTTTTAAAATGGATCTTTGTGTTGGGTTTAATAAAATTAATGCTTGGTGGCAATTTTTTATTATACAGGGCCAGGGCTGTTTTAATTAACCCTGCTACCCCAGCGGCTGAATCCAGATGACCGACATTGCCTTTTATCGAGCCTATCGCACAGAACTGCTTTTTATCGGTCTGAGTGCGAAAGGCTTGGAAAGAGCCTCAATTTCAACCGGATCCCCAATTGGGTTGCCGTTCCATGGGCTTCGATATAGGATATTGATTCCGCACCTATTCCCGCATTACCTTGCGCCATCATAATGGCTTCTGCCTGTCCATCGACACTAGGAGCAGTAAAGCTCATTTTATTTGATCCGTCATTATTCAGGCCACACCCCTGATCACTGCATAGATAAGGTCGCCGTCTTCTATTGCCTCTGCTAGGCGTTTCAGCACAACAACACCGGCCCCATTACCGCCCAGAGTTCCGCTGGCATTACTGTCAAACGGCCGGCAGTGTCCATCATAAGAAGCAATACCTCCCTCCTGGTACAGATAACCAGTATTTTGCGGAGAAAAAATGGATACTCCTCCGGCAAGGGCAATATCGCACTGATAGCTAAGCAAGCTGTCACATGCCAGGCATACGGCAACCAGAGAGGTGGAACATGCTGTATTTACGTTGATGCTTGGTCCTGTCAGGTTTAATTTATATGATACCTGAGTTGAAAAAAAATCCTTGTCATTCAGGAGCTTCGCTTGAAAAGAGTCGATTGTTTCATTCTGATCATCTCTGCCCAAGATATTATTGGCATAATATGTGTTATAGCCTTTTCCGGCAAATAGGCCTATTTTCCTTTCCTGGACTCCCGGCATATAACCTGCCTTTTCCAAAGATTCCCATACAATTTCAAAAAAAATGCGAACTTGAGGATCCATAATCTGGGCTTCACTTGGCAGGTAATTAAAAAACCCAGCGTCAAAAGATTCTATATTATTTATAATCCCCCGGGCCTTAATATAATTCTTATCACTTATAAGTGAAGGTGGAACAGTCATATCCAACTCATCATCTTTAAAAAATCTTATTGATTCTATTCCGCTGCAAAGATTTTCCCACAGGGCTTCAATACTATCCGCGCCGGGAAATCTACCCGCCATACCGATGATCGCGACACTTTCCAACTCATCTTGGTTTTTATATTCAGCCATGCATTATTCTCTCTTTGCCTTCTTCCTTTGCGACACCGCCACCTTTCTCATTTTTGCACGGCCTTGAACCTTTGCGAAGGATTCCGGATGGCTCCTTTTATCACTTACAATAAATTTCGCTAATAAACTGATTGTAGGATATTGCAACATCTTGGCCACAGGGACCTCAAGATTAAGTTCTTCCTTTATCTTTGCTATGGTTTGTATGATCCGGAGTGAATTACCCCCAAGGGCAAAGAATTTATCGTGAATGCCTACCTTGTCAAGCTTAAGGACTTTGCACCATATACCTGCTAATTGTCTTTCAATATCATTAGAAGGCGGGACATAAATCTCTTGCAATTCGGGTCTGCTTGTATCCGGTTTTGGAAGAGCCTTTCTATCTGTCTTGCCGCTAGATGTTAACGGGAATGAATCGAGCATGATAAATATTTCCGGGACCATATAATCGGGCAACTTCTCTTCAATGAATGCTCGAAGGGTTTCTATCTTGGGTGTTTCCCCCTTCGAAGGAATAATATAGCCAACCAGTCGATTGGAACCGTATTCATCTTGTAACGCCGTCACTACAGCCTCGCGCACCTGAGGATGTTGGCAAAGGATCGATTCTATTTCTCCTAACTCAATGCGAAGACCTCTAATTTTTACCTGGAAGTCCATACGCCCCAGATATTCTATTGCCCATCAGGCAAATAGCGGCACAGGTCGCCGGTTTTGTATAAACGCGCTCCAGGGGTTATGGAAAAGGGATCAGGAATGAATCGCTCTTCCGTCAGTTCGGGTCGATTAATATACCCTCTGGCGATTTGTATTCCTCCAATAAATAATTCACCCGGAACACCTATGGGGACAGGTCTCGTTTGAGTGTCCAGTATGTATATCTGTGTATTCGCAACAGGTCTTCCAATCGGGACAGTATTAAGACCATCATTTCTTTTGCATTCCCAGTAAGTAACATCAACTGCCGCTTCCGTTGGACCGTATAGATTATGAAGTTCAGCATCAATCCTTTCAAAAAAACGTTCCTTTAAATCATAACCCAATGCCTCACCGCTGCATATGACACGTTTTAGACTTTTGCACTTTTCCACTTCCTTATCTTCAAGAAATAGCTGCAACATGGAAGGGACAAAATGTATTGTTGTAATATTGTTATCTATAATCAAATTGACGAGGGCGGTTGTATCTTTATGCGCTCGTGGGGGCGCTATGACTAATCTTGCACCAAACAATAGAGGCCAGAAAAACTCCCAGACCGATACATCAAAGCTATAAGGAGTTTTCTGAAGAACACGATCTGATTCAGTTAAGGCATACTCATCCTGCATCCAAAGCAACCTATTAACTATTCCACGGTGTTCGTTCATGACACCCTTAGGCCTGCCTGTAGAGCCCGACGTAAAGATTACATAGGCTAGATTATTTTCACTTGCAATATTCTTTAATTCTTCGTTGCTATATACGGCTATGGTATCCCAATCCGAGTCAAGGCAAATCACCTTCGCATTAGATTCCGATAGTTTTTCTAACAAGTGCTTTTGCGTTAGTACAACAGTAGCTCTTGTATCCTCAATAATATTTGATATGCGATTTGAAGGATACTCCGGATCTAAAGGGACATAGGCTCCACCAGCCTTAAGAATGCCATAAAGACTAAGCACCATTTCCATAGATCTTTCCATGTACACACCGACAAGCGAATCTGGTCCAATTCCCAATTTTTTCAGGTAATGTGCTAACTGATTCGCTTTCTCATTGAATTCCTTGTAAGTAAGGGACTTAGAACCGAACTCCACGGCAATACTATCCGGTGTCTTCTTTACCTGTTCTTCGAACAACTCATGAAGACATACATCCTTTATGTAATCGACTTTCGTTGCATTCCACTCCACAAGGAGCTTTAGACGTTCCTCTTCTGTTAAAATAGGCAGGTCGACAATACGAGACTCTGGATTTGCTATGATTGCTCTAATAAGAACCATAAAGTTCTTGATAAGTCTGTCAATCATTGCAGCATCAAAAAGATCTGTGCTATATTCTACTATTCCACTTATTCCGGATTCAGTCTCATTAAGCTCGAGTCTTAGGTCTGTTTGAGCCCCTGAAGTGTGAATATATAACGGCTCAAATTGAAGACCATGGACCTGAATGCTGTCCTGGTGATCTGCCTGAAAAGCTAACATTGCCTGAAACAGGGGTGTTACGCTCGGGTCTCTATCTATTTTCAATTCCTTTACCAAAAGTTCAAACGGCACATCTGGATTACTGTATACCTCCAAACAATTTTCTCGAACCTTGCTTAATAATTCATTAAAACTCATGGTCGGGTTAACGTCTATGCGCAAAACCAACGTATTCACAAAAAAGCCTATTATGTCCTGCGTTTCCGGTATTGTTCTGGTTGATATAGGCCAAGCGATACAGAAGTCATCCTGCCCGGTATAACGATACAATAAAGCGCTTAAAGCACTACAGACCACCATAAACAAAGTGCCCTTTGATATCTGACCAATCTTTGTGAGTGATGAAGTGGTTTCGGCAGAAATCTCAATTGGTAATCCCTCACCAATAGACGATCTTACGTTCGGCCTGGGTTTAATGCTAGGCAACTGTAGTACCTGGGGTTTCAGTATGAAATTTTTGCCTCCAATATTTTAGTTGATTCTCTAACTCTCCACTGACTAACCGTCTCCGTTGCCAGACCGAATAGTCTGAATACTGGATTGGCAAGTCAGTTAGGGGAGACCTTTTCCCTCTCGATATGCTTCATACAGTGTAGTGAACTCCCGCATAAATATACCAACCGACGGGCCGTCAATACACAGTGATGAAAAATTAATAATAGTATGTGTTTTTCATTCTCAAGACGCAGAAGAGAAACTCGATATAAGGGACCTTTACCAAGATCAAATGGAGCCTTGATTTTATTCTTCATCAAAGCAACTGCCTCTTTTTCCCGATCTTATCCGGAATGCCCATTAATCGAGGATCGGCAGTTCTATATCCTTAAAGTCTTGACTTTTTTGTATCGGCCCATCACTAGATATTACAAATATGGTGCAGTAACGCCTCATGCCTTTTTATGATCTCGGCAATGCTTTTTTTCAGACATTCAGTATCAAGCCGCTCTCTTATCTTGTAGATTACAGGTATGTTATATGCGCTGGAGTCAGGGTCAACCTTGTCAACAATCCACAATGATTCCTGTGCATAGGATAGAGGTACGTCTTGGCATCGAGAAAGTGCCTCCAGTTTGGACAATTTACCCTTTTCTAAGTCTCCGTCCCGTCGCAGGAATTCAATGATTCCGTCTTTATTTCCCCTGATTGTTTCCTGCAATTCACTTGTAATCACTCCTCTGGCTGCTTACATATTAACCATTCGCCATAACGCTGACATCAATCCTTAAGTCTTTAAGCTGATTTAGCAACTTTTCTATTTTCATATCTCGATCACCTCTATATCCAAGCCTTCAAGCATTTCAGCTTTTCTCTTTTGTTCTTTAATAGTATCAATATATGCAGAGAGCTCAGCTACTGTGGGCTGGTCAAAAAACTGCTTTAATGTTATTTCAACTCCCATGGTACGTTTCAGCCTTCCAACTATTCTCATTATCAGGAGTGAATGTCCCCCTAACTCGAAGAAACTATCGTTAACGCCTACTCGTTCCGAGCCCAGCACGTTGCCCAGAATCCGACAGTGATTGCTTAACGGGGGTTCGTGGCGCTACATACATTTTGTCTAGTTCGGCCCGTGTTTGTTCGGGTGCGGGAAGAGCGTGGCGATCCACTTTGCCATTAGGGGTGAGTGGAAACTTATCCAGCGTCACGAAAGCATTCGGCACCATGTACTCCGGCAGCTTTTCCTTCAAATACTGATGCAACACGCTAATGGACGGAGTTTGCTTTCCTTCTGGGATGATATAGGCCACCAACCTCTTGTTTCCTGGCACATCCTCCATGACATAACGGAACTGGCTGACGGTTTCATGTCGCCCCAGCACTGTCTCGATCTCTCCCAGCTCGACACGAAACCCTCGGATCTTCACCTGATAGTCGGTGCGGCCAAGGTATTCGATTTCTCCCGTAGGATGATAACGGGCCAGATAGCCGTGCGATACAGCAGAGCTCCTGGTATTGCACTGTAAGGGTTCGGTATAAACTTCTCAGCAGTTAGCTCAGGACGGTTTAGATAGCCCCGAGCCAGGCCGTCACCCCCCGTATAAAGTTCCCCCGGTACACCAACAGGCACAAGTTGGAGATGCTTGTCCAAAATATATACCTCCGTGTTGGCTATAGGTCGGCCAATGGAAATCGTTGTTGTATCCCGGGACAACCCTCGCGGGATTGAGTAGCAACAGGTGAATGTGGTATTTTCCGTCGGGCCGTAACCGTCTATGATTTGTGTCCCTGGTAATTCTGCCTGCGCCCGTAGCACGTGGGGAGCCGAAAGCTGTTCCCCTCCGATCAGCAGTTGAGAGATCCCTCGCAAGGTCTGAGGATCTTCATCGATAACAGCATTGAACAGTGAGGATGTGAGCCACAGTGTACTGACGGAGTGTCGGCAAATGATTTCAGCAAGCTTATCGGTGCGCGGCACGTCTGCGCTGTAAATGATACATGTGGCACCGTTCAACAGTGCCGCCCACAATTCAAACGTGGAAGCGTCAAAGGATATCGGAGCCAATTGAAGGAAGATTTCCTTTTCATTTAAGTCTTGCATAGTTCGTGTTAATAACCAAGCGTACTACGCCGCGGTGAAGGACTTCAACCCCTTTGGGTGTCCCGGTAGACCCCGAGGTGTACATCACATAGGCAAGGGTATCCGCCGTAGAGCAAGCCGGCACGTTCTGGTCATTTTCTCCGGCAACAGTTTCCCAGTCCGTATCCAGACACAACCTTTTCAGGGTGAAAGCAGGAATAACCGAAATCATCCTGCGTTGTGTTAGCAGCACCGCTATCTTAGTGTCCTCCACCATGAAAGCGAGACGCTCTTTGGGGTACGCTGAATCCAACGGTACATACGCCCCGCCGGCCTTGAGTATTCCCAGCAGCCCGATCACCATCTCCACGGAGCGTTCCATGCAGATCCCTACAAGCACCTCTGGCCCCACACCAAGCTTTCTCAGGTAACTGGCAAGCTGGTTAGCTCTCCGGTTGAGTTCCCTGTAAGTCATCGGCTGGTCGTCATAGATCAGAGCTATGGAATCCGGCGCACGCTCAACATGTTCCTCAAACAACTCGTGGATGCATTTGTCACGGGGATAATCTGTCTGTGTTGTATTCCATTCAACCAGCAGTTGGTGGCGCTCGGGTTCAGTCAATATGGGTATCTCTGCGACATATGTATCCAAATTTCCCGGAATGTTTTGAAGAATTGTCTGAAGATGCCCCAAAATTCGTTTGACTGTGTGTTGTGAAAAACGCCCCTCGTCAAACTCGATCCTAATCAGCATTTCAATATCATCGTACCCAATCAGTGCCAAAGGGTAGTTCGTGCGCCCACGATATTCGAATTCCCTGTTTATCCACCTGCCCCTTTAGACCTCATATATGAGCTGAGGTTATAATCCTCCAAAACAACAAGGCTTTCAAAAAGAGGACTTCCATGAGTCATATCGCTCCACTTCTGAATTTCATAGAGAGGGCGGTGTATGTATTCTAGCATCCGCGTATGCTGTTCCCAAGCTGCATTAGCCAGTCGATCATCTTCGTTTGTTTTGGTATATTAACGCGTACGGGCACCGTGTTCATCAACAATCCGATCATCGATTCTGCCCCTTCAATAGAGGCTTGTCGGCAGGATCGCGTGGTTCCGTAGACGATGTCCTCTTCGTTGTTATATTGGGATAGCAACAATCCCCAAGCACCTTCAACCAACGTATTCATTGAAAAACCATGACTTGACGCCAGACGCCGTAGAGAGGACGTTAGAGACTCGGATATCTTTATCTCCACAGACCCCTCACTCCCCGTGGCCCTTTTTTCAACAACCAATTGAGCTCCAACGACTAAAGGAGTGGGCGAGGTAAAACCCGCTAAATTTTTCCGCCAAAACTCCTCATCTTTTGCCAAGTCCCTTTTCCCAACCCATAAGGCATAATCTCTGTATGGGCGTGGTGTCTCGGGATATGGATCCAGACCCTGTGTGAACGCTTCGTAGAAAAAGTCTACCTCTTCAAGCACTAGTGTAAAACCCCGATCATCCAACAAAATGTGGTGAAATGACCACAAACACTTATATACTGAATCATCTAGATTAAATATACATAAGCGCATTAAAGGTGTTTCTCTCATTTCGAAGTCGCGTAAGCGATCTCTTTTAAGAAAATCAGCAAATTTCTTATCCTGCTCTATGCTCGAAACACTCCTCCAATCATAATATTCTGGATTGAATATCACATCCCTTTCTACGAATTGCAGCGGCTCTTCTAGTCCCTCCCATTCGAAGCGGGATCTTAAAGCGGGATGCCTCTTGATAACACTTGCCCGCGCACGTTGGAGCAACTCTAATTCGAGCGGTTCGTGAAGAGTGCAAATTACCTGTTCGATATTTACACCGGATCCCACTTCCGCCAAACTTTGATACAACATCCCCTCTTGAAGGGGAGAAAGGGGGTAGGCATCTAGGTTATTTGTATATTTCATATAATCATCGCCATAATATCTTTAGACTTCTACAAAACTATTTTTCTATAAATTAGTGAGAATTTTCGCCATTTTTTCAGTATTTTAATCTAATTGGACATATTCAATGTATGATAAAGGGGAAGCTTAGCAATAATTATTTAGTTATTTTAGGTCTCATAAAATTGCTATTTTTTGACGAGAAAAGGTATTTTTAGCAACCAGTCTGTACCACAACACGCTTTGCTTGCTCACAATGGGCATCGCCGACTTTTGCTAATGACCTAATCGTCGGTGTTACATGATAAATGTTAGGTTCCATTGTTTCTTGTTCTGATAAAAATTCATTAACCAACTGAAAATAGCGGAGTCGCGTACCGCAGTTGGGGTGATTGCCCTCGAGAGCGAGAGTAGAGGTAAAACCTTCGAAGATGTCGATGTCGCGCAGTGTCCATTCAGTTTCCGCATTTTGATTCCTAGTTGTAATAGAAACCTGTGAGGTGTCGTCTTCATCGAAAAGAACATCAAATATGTCCAGTGGAAAAGATAACCCCACGCCCATGGCTTTCAACAACGCTTCTTTTCTTGTCCAGTAATTGAAGAAAGTTTTTTTTCTGCTGCATTCAGGGAGCGAACAAAATTTCTTGTTTTCCAATGGAGAAAAGAAGCTCTCCACAATTCTACCCATGTCAGACATATCATGAATTTTTTCTATATCCACGCCTAGATCACCATCTTTGGTGAAAGCAAAAATACAAATGTTTTCAGAATTGGATAAATTAAAATAAATTGAATTGCTGTCTTTTTCGTTTTTTAGTGAAGGCTTGCCATATTGGTTGTGGTAAAATTCTTGGTTATAGAAATCAACACCAAGGTACTGTCCTAACAAAACTCTGAGCACATAATGGCAATTGACGTAACGCGTTCTGATTATCTCAAAACGAAAGCGTTGCGACTTCTCTCTTTCGGATTCAGTAAGCCTTTGCTCAGATTCATAACCCGGCAATTTCAGATAATCAAGATCGACAATCCAGATATGGACTTCATTCTGCAGATTCTTGAATCCTAAATGGGGGTAATCTTTGATAGCTATATATTGGGACAGTGTGTTTATGGGAAAATCCTTCTTGATGTTGAATGTCTTATGCTATTATTTTAATTATATTAAGATAAAAAAGGTAATAGCTTGAATATGCAAACTGGAGCATAATACAGCTCCGCCCTCTCGGTTACATTGATCTCATCCGAGGAGCAAAAAACTAGCTTATTAAAATATATTTTTTGCACAATTTAAATGTTACTTTTTAAAACATTATTCAATAATTTGCAAGGTTTAATGAGAAAAAATCTAATTTTCAGCCCATGTGGCGATAAAGTATTCTGCCTAGCATTTCCAAAACCGGTATGGGTAGTTTTGAAAATAATTTGTTAAACAAAGGATTGATGTCTGAAGAATTCGAGATAAAAACATTTTTCTGTAAGTCATACCTGTAATAATAAATCTGATATGGCTTGACCCCCCATCCTGCTTTGAACTGCATTAAACCTTCATTTTCCGGTTCTGTCCGGCCAAAAGAGAGGCTTTGAAATTTTCTCTCACAACTCCATTTGATGGCTTCCCACATCACTAGGTTGTTAGCCCTGAGATGCTGAAAAGCCTTATCGGAAGCGCCGTATTTGTAAATGACTTCCTTTCCAAAATTTAAATAAACATTTGCGGCGATCACGCGATCGCGTAGGAATGCAGTAGCGATAAACCCCATATCTCTGGCGATCACTTGATCGTACAGATGCTGAAAAAATTTGTATGGTTGCGGCGGTAGTCCGTGTTCTCTCCGTGTCATTGTGTTCAGGACGATAAAAATCCTTAATAGATTGTGGCGATGTGGAAATCGTCACATTGATATTTTCATTTTGCGCTTTTTTTATGTTTCGTCTGGTGGAATCCCGCAGATTGGAAAATAGCTGCTCCTGCCCGCAACTCAAATCTAGTGTATGCCCCCAAAATGATTGTGACGGTTTTTCCGCTGATAAATATTTTTCTCCTCCGCGAAGTTCCAGATACTTCCATTTTCGCTTTCTACCCATAACGACCGCCTGATCAAACAGTTTCTGAAATTCTTGCGCATTTTCGGCAATCGGTTCGCATGTATCAGTGAAAGGCAGGCAAACGCCTCTTCTGCCGGTGAGAGCGCTATCGACTTCCATCACCGGTAGAAGATTGATAGATGTGTTTTCTTCTCTGGTACATCAGATAAAAAGATTTGTAGTTGTATGATTTGCTCAGAACATCAGCCCAGTTGGAGGTATGAAAAAAGGAATAACCCGGAGTGGAGATAAGCAGGTTATTCCAATTATTTTGTTCTAGCGGATTGATTAGCTCCGGCTCATGCATAATATTTTTTGATTTGATCGACAACGTAAGCAACCTGTTCGTCTGACAGTTCGGCAAACATTGGCAGAGAAAGATATTGTTCCGCGCATTTTTCGGCAATGGGAAAACTGCCATGGCCTTTCTTAAGGAAGTTATACGCATCCTGCAGATGAACAGGTACGGGATAATGAATACCGCAGGAGATGCCTTTTTCAGCCAGATGAGTCATGAGCTTGTCTCTGTCTTTAACGCGAATAGCGTAAATATGATAAATGTGCCTGGCGTAGTCTGCTTCCTGCGGAACGATAACATCTGTCACCGCAGCGAGCCCTGCCGTGTAGTCTTGGGCGTGTTTCCGGCGGGCATCATTCCAGGCCTGTAAATATTTTAATTTAACGTTAAGCACGGCACCTTGAATGCCATCAAGCCTGGCGTTCCAGCCGATAATGTCGTGATAATATTTTTTGGCCTGTCCGTGATCACGGAACATTTTCATTTTTGCCGCCAGCACATCGTCATTGGTTACCACTGCTCCGCCTTCACCGTAAGCGCCGAGATTTTTGCCGGGATAAAAACTAAAACAGCCGGTATGGCCGATTGCGCCTGCTTTCTTTCCTTTATATTCGGCGCCATGCGCCTGGCAGGCGTCTTCAATCACATACAGTCCATGCTTTTTGGCGATAGCCATGATCGGTTCCATGTCCGCACATTGTCCGAACAGATGAACGGGGATGATGGCTTTGGTTTTTTTAGTTATTGCCGCCTCGATCAAAGAAGGATTTATATTATTGGTTTTTTCATCAATATCAACAAAAACAGGAGTTGCGCCGGCAAGCGATATTGCTTCGGCGGTGGCGATAAAAGTATTAGGCACAGTAATGACTTCTGCGCCTCGTCCGACTCCCAGCGCAATTAGGCTCAGCCACAGAGCATCCGTGCCATTTCCGACGCCCACGGCATGCTTGCAATTACAAAATTTGGCAAATGCCTGTTCGAATTTGGCCACAAAAGGTCCTCCGGCAAAAGCTGTGTTTTCCATAACTTCGTTAATTGCCGTATGAATTTCATCTTTGATACCTTTGTATTGAATTTTTAAATCCAGAAATGGAACGTTCATAATTATCCTTCGACCTTTCTTAGTATTTTTGCCGGATTGCCGGCAACAATCGTATCTGGCGGCACATTTTTTGTTACCACACTGCCGGCGCCAATGATAGCATTCTCGCCTATGATTACATTGGAGAGAATTGTTGAGCCGGAACCTATGTGATGCTCCTTTCTTTACAAGAGTCGGCTCTACTTTCCAATCGGCTTCCGTTTGCAATTTCCCGTTTTTTGCAGTGGCCCGTGGAAAAGAATCATTAATAAAAGCTACATTATGTCCGATGAAAACATTATCTTCAATGGTTACTCCTTCACAGATGAAGGTGTGGCTCGATATTTTACAGTTCTTGCCGATAAAGGCATTCTTTTGAATTTCAACGAAAGCCCCGATTTTTGTATTGTCACCAACACAGCAGCCATAAAGATTGATAAATTTGGAGAGTTTTACATCTTTTCCGAGCTTAACATCATCTGATATGCATACATGGTTCATATGTAAGTAAGTTCGCCTTTATTACTGAGAGATTTATTGGCTGCTTCCAGCATTTTAACATTGTTCAAACCGGCAATGCCATCATTTATAACTGTTCCGCCATTTTTTACGTAGTCAACAAATTTTTCAGCCATTAGCTTAAGCGCTTCGGTTTGCTCAACTTTAGGTGCCCACATGTCACCCGAGCGGTAGTCAACAAGCAGATTGTATTGTCCTTCCTTAGTCTTTACTTTAACACCTTTGTCGTAGATTTTAATTTTTTCATCCGGCTCAAGATCATTCCAGACCAGCATTTTTTTCTCTCCGCCAATCAGTGTGGTCCTGACTTTAACCGGTGAAAGCCAATTAGCGTTAATATGAGCGATGACGTTATGGTCGTAATAAAAAGTCAGATAGGCGATATCTTCCAGGCCGCGGCCAAAATGGCCGGCACCTGTTGCTACAACGGCCTGTGGTTTTTCACCGATGATGTAATCCATAATGGAGATATCGTGGGGTGCAAGATCCCAGACAACGTTTACGTCATGTTGGAATAATCCCAGATTTACTCTGACGGAGTCGAAATAATATAGATTGCCGAGGATGCCGTCATCAATTAACTGGCGAATTTTGCGCACCGCTCCTGTATAAAGAAAGGTGTGGTCCACCATTAATTTCAAATTTTTCTTTGCGGCCAGTTCTACCAAATCTTCTGCTTCGGCAACGGTATAGGTGAAAGGTTTTTCCAGAAAAACACTCTTTCCTTCTTCAAGTGCTTTTTTAGCCAGATCGTGGTGAGTAAAAACCGGGGTGGCAATAGCAATAGCATCCACTTCCGGATTTTTGATCAGTTCATCGATGTTATCAGTTACATTTATTTGTGGATAAGCTTTCTTGACTTTTTTGAGGGTTTGCTGATTCATATCGCAAACCATTTTCACCTCTGAACCATTAGCCGTACTGAAGTTTCTAACAATATTCGGACCCCAATAACCATACCCAATCACACCAATACGTAACATAAACTATAGATCCTTTCCAAATGTAATTTGTTTCCATATCCCATGGAAACGAGATTGTAGCGTAAGTTGAGAAATTAAAAAGCACCACTGCCGCTTATCACTGCCTTAGGAGTCATAAGGAGAATTTTCAGATCGAGCAGTAGGTTCCATTCCCGCAAATACTTAAGGTCAAGCCGGACCATTTCATCAAAAGTTGTGCGGCTTCGGCCCATAACCTGCCATAGCCCTGTAATTCCCGGTCTGGCTGAGAGTAAACGCCTGCGATGCCAAATATCATAGAGATCACATTCGTATGGAATAGGCGGACGCGGCCCAACCAGAGACATGTCGCCTTTTAATACGTTTATTAATTGCGGAAGTTCATCAAGACTGGTTTTGCGTATAAAGTGACCAACCCTTGTGACCCGGGAATCATTAGTCAATTTGAATATCCCCGGTTCGACTGCTGAAGAATTTTGCTGATTGATATACTTTTTAATATATTCTTTGTGCTTGAGAGGATCATTATTTGTTTTCATTGATCTGAATTTATAGAAAAGAAATGTTCTGCCATTTAATCCAACACGCTCTTGCCGGAAAAAAACAGGGCCAGGCGAAGTGACCTTGATGGCCGCCGCAATGATCAAAAAAAGAGGTGCAAAAAGCAAAAGGGCGCTAGCGCTTCCTGTGATATCAAGAATATTTTTTATTGTAAGAGAAAATTTCTTGCTTAAATTTTTTCTTACAATATCAGGGTATAGATTTATGTTAAAAGGTTCACCTGCCAACGTTTTGTGATTTGTCTCCGGAAAAAGATGATAAGATATATTTATTTTCTTAATCCAATTGGGATTCAGTCGTTTACTAAAGCGATCAAAAATTTTATGAATTATTGTATCAATAAAAACTTCATCAATAGATGTTATTTCGGTAAACAGCACTCCAATGGTTTTATTATTTTGATACCAGCCCCTGATATCGACTTCTCTTAATGAAGGATTTAAGGATGCTTTGATTTTATCAACTGCTTTTATATCTTTCGTGGTTTCAATCAAATGTGAAATATCAAGCAGTAAAAGCAGAAAGGGTTTCTTTGATCGTTCCGTTCGCATACGTTCCACACGCAATATATAACGGAAATGTGACTGATTCAGAAAAGAGGGATCATCTTCAATAACAGGATCCATTAATGTCAATAAATTTTTCGACATGAGATGATGCGTTCTTTTCTGTTTTTAATATTGGCAGATTCATAAAAATTTATTCCGTATGATAGAAAGAATTTTTACTTCTTCTAGTTTTAATAAATGATAAATTTTACTCTATGTAACTCAATCCAACAATATACGTTTTGTTTAATTGTTAAAAAGTAATGTATAACAATGTTTGACAAATGTCAAACAAATAATTTACCTATTTATAAAGCTGTTCATAAGATGCATTTCTGAATGACGATAATCGCAGCATTGATGATTATCGCTAAAATTTCTTTATCTTTGGAACAATGCTTTTGTTTTAAATTGCATATTGTTTAATACAACGCCAAGTATCTTATTTTTATTCAATAACCTGACAGCCTGTTGAATGGTTTCCCGGGGTGTGTCACCTGATTTGACAACCAGTATAATCCCATCAACGATTTCGGTTAAAACACTGGGCTCGGTTGTAGCTAAAATCGGTGAGGAATCGATTATAATATATCTATTTTCATATTTCGATTTTAAATCCTGAATCAAAGTTTTCATTTTATTGGAACCGACCAGCTCCACAGGGTTGTCCTGAATGCTGCCGCCAGAAATAATGCTCAGTTTTTCGATAGATGTCTTCAACAAAAGATCCTGCATTTCAGCTTTTCCCGTCAGATAGTCAGAAAGCCCCTTTCTTTCCTGCAGACCGAACCAGCGAGTGAGGGAAGGATTTCTAAGATCACAATCGATCAGAAGTGCGTAGCTGTTCAGTTCGGCAGCGATGATGCTTGCTAAATTAACGGCTACGAGACTTTTACCTTCTCCCGACACCGCACTGGCGACCATAATGATTTTTGGCGTGTTAACCACTCCGGGTTTAATAATAAGAGTCCTCAGCCTTCTGAATTGCTCTGTTACCATAGATGAAGGAGTAAAATAAGATATATTTATTTTCTTAATCCAATTGGGATTCAGTCGTTTACTAAAGCGATCAAAAATTTTATGAATTATTGTATCAATAAAAACTTCATCAATAGATGTTATTTCGGTAAACAGCACTCCGATGGTTTTGTTATTTTGATACCAGCCCCTGATATCGACTTCTCTTAATGAAGGATTTAAGGATGCTTTGATTTTATCAACTGCTTTTATATCTTTCGTGGTTTCAATCAAATGTGAAATATCAAGCAGTAAAAGCAGAAAGGGTTTCTTTGATCGTTCCGTTCGCATACGTTCCACACGCAATATATAACGGAAATGTGACTGATTCAGAAAAGAGGGATCATCTTCAATAACAGGATCCATTAATGTCAATAAATTTTTCGACAGAGATGATGCGTTCTTTTCTGTTTTTAATATTGGCAGATTCATAAAAATTTATTCCGTATGGTAGAAAAATATTATTTCTTCTGCTGTTGATAACTGATTAACTTTAATCCAATCAACTCAGCCAATTTACACTATACAATATATTTTATTTAAGGGAATTGGCTTTATATAATAAATATTTGTACAATGTCAACAAATATATTCGGCTGTTTATAAAATATTTATAAGTTTTGTCGGATGGAACAATGGTGGATACGCTGGGCTTAAACTGACCCTGACAACCTGGATGTATAACGTCATCCACTCTGCATCTCTTTACATTTAAAGCAATTTATATACCAAATACAATAAAATATCATTCTAATTATATAATAAAATTGAAATTAACATGTAAAATAAAATATTTATATTTATTATAGCAATAGATATATATGACTTGGCCTAACGAAAAAATGGTTATTTTCATCAAAAAATGTAAATTTCATCATCATCATATCTAGCGACATGTTCTGGTGTAATAAATAATTGAAATTAACGTTATATGATTTTCAGAACTGGATAAATAATATTTTTATAATCAGACATATAAGGCTCTTTAGCGATGGAATTATTTTGTGTAGGATTGCAAAACGCTCATGCAAAAAATAATAGAATTAATTTATGCTAAAAATTTTTCAAAGGTCATGGTTTTTTATGGTCGTGATTTTTTGGAAAATTTTTTTATGTCATCAATTAATATGGATAATTTCCCCCAGAATCCTGGTTCGGGATGCATTTTGGAATAACGGTAATCGTAATATTGATGATTAGCGCCAAAATATCTTTGGAACAATGCTTTTGTTTTAAATTGCATATTATTTAATACAACGCCAAGTATCTTATTTTTATTCAACAACCTGACAGCCTGTTGAATGGTTTCCCGGGGTGTGTCACCTGATTTGACAACCAGTATAATCCCATCAACGATTTCGGTTAAAACACTGGGCTCGGTTGTAGCTAAAATCGGTGAGGAATCGATTATAATATATCTATTTTCATATTTCGATTTTAAATCCTGAATCAAAGTTTTCATTTTATTGGAACCGACCAGCTCCACAGGGTTGTCCTGAATGCTGCCGCCGGAAATAATGCTCAGTTTTTCGATAGATGTCTTCAACAAAAGATCCTGCATTTCAGCTTTTCCCGTTAGATAGTCAGAAAGCCCCTTTTTTTCCTGCAGACCGAACCAGCGAGTGAGGGAAGGATTTCTAAGATCACAATCGATCAGAAGTGCGTAGCTATTCAGTTCGGCAGCGATAATACTTGCTAAATTAACGGCTACGAGACTTTTACCTTCTCCCGACACCGCACTGGCGACCATAATGATTTTTGGCGTGTTTACCACTCCGGGCTTAATAATAAGAGTCCTCAGCCTTCTGAATTGCTCTGTTACCATGGATGAAGGAGCAAAAAAAGATACTACTTTATCATTCAGAACAATATCATCCGAAATAGATTTTTTAACTTCATCTTCAGCGTCCACATATTTTTCCCGCTGCACTTTTTGCAGTGCATCAAACATTTTACCCATGGCGTAGTATCCCCAATATTTTATTAAATAAATCCGGCCAAAACAAATACAGTAAGCCACAAGAAACGTAGACTAAAAGAAACAAAATAATAACAGTCTGCAGCAATGGCTTACCCTTCTGACTCCAAGAAAAGTTTTCTTTTATTTCAAGGTCTCTGATAACACTCTGAATGATATTTTTCCCAATACGTTTTTTATCCCGTGAAAATCCCGTAAGTAATGCGTTGTCGCCTACAATATTTATTAGACGCGGGATGCCTTTTGAGTAACGGAAAATTTCCTTTATTGCGCTGTTGTCAAATATGGCCAGGTCTCTTGACCCCGCTCGTTTTAATCTGTAAATGATGTATTCTCTTGATTCTTTCAGCGACAGGGGGCGAAGATGATAACGGATGGTTATGCGCTGTTTGAGAGGACGAAACTGAGGCTCTGAAAGAGTCTTGTTTAATTCCGGCTGTCCCAGAAGGATAACATGCAAAAGTTTATATTTAGCCGTCTCCAGATTAGTCAACAGGCGGACCTCATGTAGTAAATTCGTTTCCAGACTCTGAGCTTCATCAATAATCAAAAATACCTTTTCATTTTTAGTGAAACATTGAAGCAGATAATGGTGAAGTGCAGTAAGGTTCTGGCCCCGTGTTTTGAGACCGTCGGATTCAATGCCTAAATCATTACATATATAGTTAAGAAAATCTGTACTCTCCATTATCGGGTTAAAAATATAACAGGTTCGTATAGCTGTTGCCATCAATATTGCTGAGCAGTTTGCGTATGAGCGTGGTTTTTCCGGTACCGGCTTCACCTGTTATAACGCTGAATCCCTTGCCTTCCTGAATTGCATATTGAAGGTGGGCCAAGGCCTCCTGATGGACTTCACTCAAATATACAAATGCGGGATCCGGCGCTATTTCAAATGGTTTCTCTTTAAAACCATAGAATTTCTTATACATAATTAAGATGCTTTTTCTTCAATTTTAGGTATCGTTGCCAAAACTTTGATTCCGAGTGAAAGTTCCACATCAGCTGCATCGTGAAAGGATCTGTCCAGTTGTTCGCGTATAAAAGCCATAGCGAAACCTCCAGCCAGACCGGCAAATAGTCCGATGAGCAAAATTTTTGGAACATCAGGCGAGAAGGGTTTCTCGGGAATTTTTGCCGGGTCAATTATCTTGAACTGCTCTCCTTTTTGTCGTTTTTCAAGATTCTCCGCCTGCTGGGCTCCTTGGCTTTTGTTCAACAAAGTTTCATAATCTTTTTTGGTGCTCTCATACTCTCTTAACAGGCCAGCCATATCTTGTTCGCGTGCGGGAGTTTGTTCAATTCTCCCCAGGTATTTATTGACCTGAGCCGAAATAGAAGCACTTTCATCTTGCAAACGTTTTATTTCTATTGATGTTGTCATCAATTGATTTTTTAGTTCTTTATAGCGGGGATCTTTTTTTACATCATTATCGTAAGTGTCTTTATTTTTTTCCAGGTCAGCCAATTTTTTCTTGATGGCGATGACATCGGGATGATTATCTGTATATTTTGTCCGCAAATCTTCGAGTTCTCTTTTTAGTTTGTCCTTTTTGGTTTCATATGTTCCGCCTGCATCGGCTGCCAGAGCAGAGCTTGCTTCTTTTTGGGTTAAATATGGTTTGTTCAAATATTGATTATCTTTTCCATCCCCTGCTGCAGCCGGCAGGCTTGCGGGCATTTCCATATCAGTATAGTTGTTTTTGGATAAAAAGCTTGCGGTCCTGAGCCGCTCTGAGGCTTTCACTTATCCGCTGATTCTGCATCTGCATTTGCTCAAGAATCTTCAGGTTGGTATCTCTCTGTTCGGGAAGCCCACCCATGAAACGTCTTTTATAGTTGGTAACGTTTGTTTCCATCTGATCCAACTTTGCTTTTGCCGCAGCCAACTCGTTAGTCAGGAATTCAGTTGTGCCCGATGCCTGTTGCTCTCTGATTTTAAGGTTTTCTTCGATAAATAAAGAAGACAACCTATTAGTGACTGCCGCCGCAATATTGGGATTATCGTTGATAAAACTGATGGAAAAGAAACCACCTTTTTCATCTTTCTTGGTCGGCAATTCTACTTTTATATTCTTGCGCATTAATTCAACCATTTCTTCTTTCGAAAGGTTTTTATGCTTCTTTTCATACAATCTGAATTCGGTGATTATTGTTTCCAGGCGGGTACGGCTCGTTACTTCCTGTGATATCGATTGTAACCGTTCCGCAATTTTAGATGTGACTGTAGCTTGTACCAAATTTTCAGGAACGCTTTGCGGAGTTACCAGTACGAGCGTTGAGGCTTTATATTCCCTGGGAGCAATTATTGTATAAATTGATGCTCCTGCCACAATGAGTACAAAGGGAATAATAATATACCACATTCTGCGTCGCAGAATTTCAATATATTCATCAAGGGTAAATTTTTTTTCAGGGTTAATCATAAATGGTATGCTCCTTGAAACGCTTCCGTGACTATCATCAGTAAGTTGCTGTGACAGTCAACATGCCTCTGTTTTCTTTATATTCGTTTGTCGCCTCATAAAAATAATTGGTATCATTTTGATTATAAGCATATTCCAGAGAAAATTTTAACCATTTGAAGGGCAGATAAGAGAGATTAGCGCCCGCGCCCCAATTTGGTTTCTCGCAGGCCAGGATCTGAAATTGATGTCGGCTCTGATTCCGATCTCTCCACGCTGCCCAAACAGCCGATAGATAATTGTCGTTCAAGGAAATGCGTGATGCTTCCGGTTGCCCGGTAATATTTTCGAAAGCCAAGATTTTGAGCGGTGAAAAAATCCTGCGTGTAGCCGCCCTGAACACTGAGGGTGTATGTAGTACGCGCATCCTGTTGTGTAATATCCGCCTTGAATGTGACACCATTGTTATTCTGGCCGATTTCCGGATTCTGCCAATAATATCCGACTTGAGCGGATGCGGAAAGCGTGGAACTGAACAAGTAGGATATGCCCAGCGATGATTCGTAAATGGCATAATCCATATACTGCACAGATTGACCTGAATATTCTTGTTTGGTGTAACTGCCGTTTAAAGAAGCGGTCGCTTTAGGGGTGAAGCGAAGCATATATGCGGCGTTAATTTTGTAACTGTTGAAGTCCGGGGACGTTTCAAAATGACCGTTTGTGTAGGCATAGCTCATCGAGATACCGTTTTGCCTGTTCAGCCAGTATGTAATAAACGGGCTGACATAATTTTCCATACTGTTTTCGCTGCCTACGGCTGCCGTTTGATAAACATTGTTGCGGTAGGTTACACCGACGCGACTTTCCGGCCCGAATTGATATTCGACGGTTGGGGAGACCACATTGCGCCAGTAAACACCCCTCTGTGTTTCGGTAGCCAGAACAAATTTGTTGTCTGCTGTTGTAGTGAAGAATTCTCTTTCCCTTGGATTGTCAGAGCGGATGTATTAATCTTTTAAATAAAAATTAAAATGTGAACTGGTCAGATATTTTGAATCAAGGTTTACATTGCCACTGATATAATTGAGATTGGTATATTCATTATAGAGGACAGCACCCACATTGGCGTCCAGCGTGACGCCGGATTGGGCGTCCATGTTGGAGAATTTAACGCCGGGCGAAATAGTCGTGTAAAAATCTTTTTTTTGATTTTCATTGGTCAAATTAAGATTGTCGCTGTATTCGCCTTTCACGCTGATATAGGGATGAATTTGGTTGAGAATATCGGCTGCGTAAACATAAGGAGCTGTCAGAATGCATAAAAACATAATGATAGCCATTATAGTGCGGTGAAGAGTCATAATATAAAGCCTTTCATGAATGCCTATGTTAGTAATTCACAACACAGGGGTCGCATCAATCTTCAATAAAACTTCAAGCTAGAAATCTGGTTAAGGAATAATTACAGTATCTCCGGGCTTGATTACGATATCCGGTATGTCTCCATCAATGATTTTATTATAATTCGCAGTAATCCTTTTTTCTTTGCCGTTTTCCTTCGTTATGATTAGAATTTTTCTTTTGTTTGCCCATTCTGTAAAACCGCCAACCATGATGATCAGGTTAACTAGGGTAACTTCACTGCGGATGCGGACAATTCCAGGTTGTTTAACTTCACCGGAGATAAAAACTCTATAACTATTTGCCTCTTTCACTGTTACCGTTACTGTAGGGTTATCCACGAATCCACTCAGTCTTTTGGTTAATTCTTCTTTAAGTTGCAGAGGGGTCAGACCAGCAGCCTGAATATCATCCAGAAGAGGAAGGGATATCTTGCCGTCAATACGCACAGGAACAGTTTTGGTAAGGGATTCTTCCTTCCAGACAAAAATATCGAGTACATCTTCAGGACCAATGATATATTTATCATTGTCGTCAACAATATTACCGGCAACTTTTTTGTTATCTTTAGCCTTTATAGCATCAGTTATGTTCTTCGAGGTATCCGTTGTCGCACTACTTTGTGTTTTTTCCGTAGGACTCTCAGCTGCAACATCCTGTGCATAGATAAAAAAGCAAAATACATAAACTACCGATAAAAAAGCAATCAGGCTTTTCTTCATAATTTGTTACCTCATTTTTGGGGAAAGTTCTATTTATACATGTAAAACCTAATTTAGTTGGAATAATTAGCAAATATAAATAAGCATGTCCAGCTTTTTCGTAAGGAAACCATTTATGTCTTGAAAAGGAAATAACGAAAGGCTATAGAGAAATAAATATTATACTTTAACTTATCCTAACCCCCAAAGGAGATAATGGGCATGAATTTAGAAAAAAGAAGGATGGATTTCGCGATTTGCATCTTATCCGTTATCGCTTTTCTTATCTTGATTTCCGGATGTTCCAAAGAGTCAAAGATTGAACGGCACTGGAAGAAAGGAGAAACATACTTTTCAGAAAATAAGCTTAAGGAAGCTGTTATTGAATATAAAAATATAATCCAGTTGGAACCTAAACATCCGAAAGCTTATTACAAACTGGGAATGGCCTATTTGAAACATGGGGATGGTGAGGGAAGGATATGCCGCTCTAACCAAGGCAGTAGAAATAAATCCGGATTTGTTGGAGGCCCGTAATCAGTTAGGCGGGTTATACCTTCTTTCCCGAGATACAAAAAAGGCCAGAGAACAGGCCGAATTTATTTTAGCCAAAGATGCAAAAAATTCTTTGGCCCATATGCTTTTGAGCAACGTCTATCTCATGGAAAAAAATCTGGATGAGGCGATCAAAGAGAGTAAAAAGGCGATTGAAGGGGAAAACAAACTGGAGGCATATCTTCATCTTGCTAATCTTTATATAATCAAAAAAGATTTATCCAGTGCTGAAGAAATGCTCAAAGCTGCCGTAAAGGTTGATGAGAAGTCATTGCGGGGACGTTTTGCCCTTGCTGAATTTTATTTACGATCAGGAAACAAAGAATTGGCTGAGCATGAGTATATCGAAGCAACAAAAATTGCCCCTGGTGATGCAACAAGTTTTATGCAACTGGGTAATTTTTATACAGTCGTCAATAAACGAGATGAAGCGGAAAAACAATTTCTGAAAGGAATCGAAATTGCACCCCAAAATGCCAATTTTAAAATTCATCTTGGCAACTTCTATTTGCTCGAAGGGAAAAAAGATAAAGCGGAATCATACTTCAAAAAAGCGTTAGAACAGGATTCGGAAAATATCAGTGTTATAGCAAGGCTGGCCGATTTCTATATAAACGAAAAGAAATATGACGAAGGTTTGAAACAAACGGAAAAAATTCTGAAGATCAATCCCAAAAGTCAGGAAGGCCTGCTCTTGAAAGGAAGAATCTTGTTGAGCCGGAATGAATTTGATCAGGCACTAAATTTGTTTCAGGGTTATGTTAAAGATAATCCGCAATCGGCTATGGCACATTATTTAACGGCTCTTGCTCACTCAGGTAACCATAACATTCAGCAGGCTAAAATTGAATTGGGCGAAGCCATAAAACTTAATCCCAAATGGGAACAGCCAAGACTTCTTATGGCGGACATTAACTTTAGAGAAAGGAATTCTTCCGAAGCCATTGATCAGCTCAATATTATACTAAAGGACAATCCCTCCAATATCCAGGCACGCATTCTTCTGGGTGATGCCTATTTATCAAAAAGAGATATACCCGGTGCGGCCAGAGAATATGATGCTGTAATCAAGTATTCGCCAAATAATCCGGCAGGCTATATCCAATCAGGTAAAGTTCTTCTATATCAAAAGAAGGAAAAAGAAGCGCTTGAACGGTTGGAAAAGGCATTGTTTTTGCAGCCGGATAATGTGAATGCGCTTCAACTGATTGCTTCTGTCTATTTAAGCAAAAAAAATACGGACAAAGCTATTGAAAGAGTACAGCAACAAATTAAAGTTGTGCCGAAAAATTCTGTTTTCTATAGCATGCTGGGATCACTCTACGAGACAAAAAAAGATGTGGCTGCCGCTGAAAGTTATATGAAGAAAGCAATTGAGCTCAATCCCAACTTGCCCGCTCTGCAAATCTTATTGGCAGATTTTTATATGAGGCAGAATCTGACCGATAAGGCAAAAAATCAATATCTGGCTTCTGTCGAAAAAGCGCCGGATACGCTTCCGGCATTAATGATGCTGGGGATGATCTATGAAAATGAAAAAAATTACAGCAAAGCTCAAGAATACTATGAAAAAGCTTTAAAGATAAATCCCAATTTTATTCCGGCGGCCAATAATCTTGCTTTCCTTTATGCAGAACACGGCGGCAACATTGATGTCGCTCTGAATTTAGCGCAAAAAGCCAAAGAACAGATGCCGGAAGATGCTAATATTTCAGATACGCTGGGATGGATTTATTATAAAAAAAATGTTCCCGGAACTGCCATTACATATCTGAAAGAAGCGGCGGATAAAATTCCCAATAATCCTGTAATCAGATATCATCTGGGCATGGCATACTATAAAAACGGTAACCGTGATCTGGCTAAAAAAGAACTAAGTACCGCTCTAAAGATAAATTCCGGTTTCGCCGGTGCTGATGAAGCCAGGGCAGTGCTCAATAATCTCAAATAATGTTATTCCCTTTTTGCTTCTCCAAACTTTTTTAAAAAAGTATGGAGAAGCAACATTTAATAAGAAAATTTAAAAGGGATATAACCTCCGGCTAAATAATAACCCAATTTAAGCAATTCGCTGGTGAAGTCGCGAACTCCAGATTCTTGAATCCACCAGTTGTTAAGCTGGTAATTCGGTAAAAGAAGCGGAAGGGAAGATTTTAATTTGCAGGGGTATGCCTACATGTTGATACGCCAGATAACTCCGCCGGGTATGAAAACCTGGTGATAAGAGTATGGCACTTTTTATATTTTCATTTGAGAGAGCATTCAATACTTGTTCCGCCTCTTTTAATGTTACCGGATGTCCTATGTGTACTACAATAACTTTAAATTCCGTTTCTTTCAGGCCGAAGTTTTTGAGCTTTTGTTTGACGATATCCGGATAGTTCCCATTGATGCCATATGGCCTATCCAGCCGGGGCAATATTCTGCAAGACGATAACGATGCGCTTGACTTTACCTGATGATAATAAATCTATTCCGCTCGTTATTGTACCAGTTGAAATAAATTCAGTGCCTTCTAAAATGGCGACATCCGCTTTATAATCGCCAGCAGGCGCCATAAAGCAGCCTGCCTTTAACAGGATTGACTCACGAAATATAAAAACAAAAATTGTTGTTATAAATACAAAAAGGCAAATACCGCCCCAAATCCATTTTGACTTCCTGTTTTTCATATCATGCCTCACTCATTATTGATTGTTCAGAGTTATCTATATTAACAAGCTATAAAAATCTATTAAAAAAAACAATAAGGTGTGGTGTAGACTTGTATTCTCCGTCGTAATTCTTTACAATTCAGCGCAGGCATTGTATAAGGAAAACCATTCATCCCTATTATTGTAGTTTTCGAATAAAAAAAAGACAATGATTGAAAGGCTTAACATCAATAACAGGCCGGAAATGATTTATCAGGCACATTTTATGCTTTTTAGTGTTGAATTAGATATTTGTTGAATATAAGGTATCCTCATGAAAAAAGATAGCCTCATATGTTTTCGTGCCAGCAGTGATTTGCATGAGTCCCTGGCTCAAATTGCAAAAGAAGACCGGCGGTCTTTATCATCAACGATTGAAATGGCTCTGAACAATTACCTTAAAGAGCGGAGAGCATTTCCTGGTGTTGAAAAAGAAAAACGCCAATATCCGAGAAAGACTCTTTCTGTTTCGGCTGTGATTAATCAACAGAAGCCTGGGCAAATGGGCATAGGAGCCATCACAGATATTTCTCTTGGCGGTGTAAAGGTTTTAATTCCAAAGGATTTTAAGCAACAGATCACTATTGATTCGCAAAATTCAAGATTTGACATTATTTTCAATTTGCCTATTGAGAACAAGCCTATAAGGTTGTCTTGTGAGTCGAACAGAGTTATTAAAACCGAAGACAGCATTAATGTTGGGGCTTTCTTTGTAGATGCTGATTTTAAGAGTTATAAAGCCCTTCAAAACTATCTGATGTAAAACATTGCATTACATTTCTTTTTCATTAATATTTATAATATAATTATCATATTAATATATCTATCCTGACTGAAGTATCTAATAGTAATATTTTAATGTGTCGGAATTCTTTACAAAAGTGAAATTAATGGTAATATATTGAAAAATAATAGTTTTCTGCCAAAATATACCTAGATATACCCCAATAAACACTTAAACGTGTCGAAATGTTTTACAATTTTCTTCATGTACTAATAATATCTTATCTACACTTATCATCAAGTTTTTAAAAATATAAATATTTATGATGTAAAAACATCATTTTATGCAACTTACGGGATTAGAACTCGAAATGTTAGACAATATGGTACGCTAGTTGCTGTATTATTTTACAAGTTAAAGAAAATATTTTTTAGGAGAGTATATGAAAAAATTAATTAGTGCTATGTTGTTGGTGATGGCATTACTCGTCATTGTGGCCCCATGTGTACGGGCTTATCCATATACTGTGACCCTGGATGTAAGTCCTTATTCGTATTTGCCAGGTGGTGAATTCACCCTAACACCAGTTACTGGAGGCTTACAATCTGTCCTTTCTAATTACGCTTCAACGACTAAAGATATCAATGGAGGGACAAACTTCGAGACGTTCTGCGTAGAAACACAGGTTGACTTCACACCGAGTAGTTGGGGAGGGGGTACTTTATATGCCGCAATATCCAATTATGCCATAGGAGGTAATATTACTAATGGTAGTAATAACCCGCTTACTTTGGGTGCAGCATGGCTATATTATGAGTTCGCAACAGGGCAATTGCAAGGGTTTGATTACACGGGTAGTAACCGCCAAACTACGTCCGGTGAACTTCAGGAGGCCATTTGGATTTTGATGGGACAAAATCATGATCTTCCCCTTTTCGACTCGAATAATATATTTTTAGCCGAGGCTTTTATCCAGCTCGGTACATCAGAAACTCAGGCTAGCAACGGGGGTTATGGTGTGTACGTCTTAAATCTGTATAATGCGAATGGTAGCCTTGCCCAGAATCAGCTTGTGCTTACCCCCGAACCAACCACGATTCTCCTTCTTGGTCTTGGGTTAGTTGGGTTGGCAGGTATCAGGAGAAAGTTTAAAGGTTAGATTGATTGATCGCGAACCTTCAAAAACAAAAGGCAGGGCCGGATTGGCTCTGCCTTTTTTATTATTCTTTCCCGAAGCTCTAAAAGTAACGATAACAAGAGATAGATTTGAACAGAGACGGTTCAGAGCATCTCCGACTGCTAACGTGATGATGCCATTACAACCGGTGCTACTGGTTTTGGATTCCATTGCTTCTCTCCGTATCTCGGAATTCCTTATATCCCCAAATCGTCTCTTGTTTTATCCCTTGATGTGTCCATTTTACTTTGAACTGCTTTAATTTTAAAAATATTTTTGGAGGCTAATTATCCAGCTACTCAAGCATATTAATACGAACTGGTTATTGCTATTGTCTCAATCAGGGGATAGTGAAAATAGCCCGCCATTGATCGGCCACTACACCAGGCAAAAGTCTGAAAGGCTTCCTTTTTTTCTTCATTGAGCAAGGTAATCATTCAATATTTATCATTATGAGCGTCCATATTAAGCCTCTATCTGCTAATGTAAATTTGCGGGTATAAATATAGATAAAGTTTTACTATTTAATGCCCATTCCGATCAGATGCTTCATGGAGACATTTTTCTTGCATAAAAGCAGATAATCAAATACATGAACTCACAAAAAGCTTAATTTAATTAGTTTTGTTTGTATTTACAAAAAAATCCGCGTTGACATTTATATGCGTAATGAATATATAATTCAAGCAAATCCCCAGGCGAGAGTGGCGGAATTGGCAGACGCACTGGACTTAGGATCCAGCCCGCATATGCGGAATAGGGGTTCAAGTCCCCTCTCTCGCACCAGTCTTGAAAAAAAATTGTAAATATTTCAATAAAGAAGGAGATATTATAGTGAGTCAAGTTGTAGTGAAAATGGAAGAATTGAGTTCCGTAAAGAAAAAATTATCATTGGAAATACCTTGGAACGAAGTTAAAAATGAACTGGATACTGTATACCGTGATATCGGGAAAAAGGCCAAGCTTAAAGGTTTCCGCCCGGGGAAAATTCCCCGCAAGGTGCTGGAAACTTATTTTAAAGAACAGGCGGAAGGAGAAACGGCAACCAATATTGTTAACAAATATTATTGGCAGACTTTAGAAGATAAGGGCATAGTTGCGGTTTCGCGGCCGGAAATAAATCAGGAAGGATTAAAGGAAAATACAGACTTTTCTTTTTCTGCTTCTTTTGAAACGGAGCCGGAGTTTGAACCCAAAGGCTATAAAGGAATCGAACTGGAAAAAGAAAAAATTCTAGTCACCGAAAAGGATATGGAAAAAAGACTCGACGAAATAAGACAAATGTTTGCGACGATGGAGGAAATAAAAGATGACCGCCACGCTGTAAAAGGTGATTTTGTGGTGATTGATTTTTCCGGCAGTCTTAATGGAGAATTATCCAAAGAGTTGAAAGCGGACGACTATTATCTGGAAATCGGATCACAGAGATTTGTTCCCGGGTTCGAGGAACAATTAATCGGCATGAAAAATGGAGAAACAAAGGAAATTAAAGTTATTTTTCCTGAGGATTATCACGAAAAGAAATTTGCCGGAAAAGAGATTATTTTCAATGTTACGATAAAAAATATAAAAGAGAAAAAATTGCCGGAAATAGATGAGAATTTTATCAAAAATTTTGAAAGATACAATTCTATAGAAGATTTAAAAACCGATGTGCGGAAAACTTTGGAAGAAAAATCCGAGCGACTGGCGGAAACTAATCTGCAAAACAGCATTACAGAAATATTAATCAAGGAAAACGATTTTGAAGTACCATCTTCGCTTTTGGAAAGACAGATTTATTACATGATGGCTGATACGCAAAAAAGGATGATTTCCGCCGGTATGGATGAGACAAAATGCGACGGAATTCAGCTTTAAAATGCATGATAAATTTAAAAATGATGCGTTGAAAATAGTAAAATCTTTCTTGCTTTTGAAAAAGATAGCCGAAAAAGAATCATTTATAGTCGAAAAAAATGATATAGAGAAATATATTAAGGACTTAGCTGCCCAGCATGGGCGGGATTACGAATCGTTAAAAAAAACGTATGACAGTGAAGAAAGAAAAGATAGTCTTAAAATGGAATTGATGCAAAAAAAGGTATTTGACTTTATCGAGCAGAATGCCAATATTAAGGTAGTTGAAAAAAATGGCATGGATGTGGAGGTTAAATAGTGAATTTGATTCCCATGGTGGTTGAACAAGACGGCCGAGGTGAACGGGCATATGATATTTACTCCCGATTATTGAAAGATCGTATTATTTTTCTGGGGACAGCTATCGATGATAATATAGCTAATTTAGTTGTTGCTCAAATGTTGTATTTGGAAGCCGAAAATCCTGATAAGGAAATCTTTTTTTATTTAAATTCTCCCGGCGGCTCTGTAAGTTCAGGTATGGCTATTTATGACACAATGCAATATATTAAATCGCCGATTTCGACTGTTTGCATGGGGCAATCAGCAAGTATGGCTGCTTTGCTTTTAGCAGCGGGGGAAAAGAAAAAACGATTTGCCCTGCCTCACTCGAGAATTTTAATCCATCAACCGTTAGGAGGTTTTCAGGGACAGGCAACGGACATTGGCATTCAGGCAAAAGAAATATTAAGATTAAAAGATGAGTTAAATAAAATCCTGGCCGATTTAACAGGACAGCCACTTTCCAGGATTATCAACGATACAGAACGCGATTATTTTATGACCAGTGAACAGGCTAAGGAATATGGTTTAATTGATGAAATTATAGTTCGCAAGCCGGATTCTTCAGCTAACATAAAAAAGGAGAATTAAGTGATAAAAAAAAGCAAGAATAATCGGACGGGGCAGGGCATGCTTTTTTGTTCTTTTTGTGGAAAAATGCAAAGTGAAGTGCGAAAACTGGTCGCCGGTCCGACGGCCTATATTTGCGATGAGTGCATTGAACTTTGCCGATACATTGTTGAAGAAGAAGAAGGTAATCTTGTAGAAAAAGATTCCCAAAAAGGTTTGCCGCATCCGAAAGAAATTAAGAAATTTTTAGATCAATACGTAATTGGTCAGGAAAAAACAAAGAAAATTTTGTCGGTCGCCGTTTATAATCATTATAAAAGATTGTTTTCCTATGTCGATTCCGACGGAATCGAAATTCAAAAAAGCAATGTGCTTTTGATTGGTCCAACAGGTTCAGGAAAAACATTACTGGCGAAAACTTTGGCCAAGTTTCTGAACGTTCCTTTTACAATTGCCGATGCTACAACTTTAACAGAAGCAGGATATGTCGGTGAAGATGTAGAAAATATTATTTTAAGTTTGCTGCAAAATGCCGATTATGATGTTACCAGAGCATCAAAAGGCATTGTTTACATTGATGAGATAGATAAAATTGCGAAGAAGTCAGGGAATCCTTCTATAACCAGAGATGTATCCGGCGAAGGGGTTCAGCAGGCATTGTTGAAGATTATGGAAGGAACAATGGCCAACATTCCGCCAAAAGGAGGCCGTAAACATCCGCAGCAGGAATTTATTCAAGTAGATACAACAAATATTTTATTTATATGTGGCGGCGCTTTTAATGATTTGGAAAACATTATTTCCAAACGACTGGGAGTTAATGCCATGGGTTTCGGCGCCGAAATAAAAAGTAAGAAGGAAAAGAGAATCGGTGAATTGCTTGCAGAAGCCCGGTCGGAAGATTTGTTGAAATTCGGATTGATACCCGAATTCATCGGGCGTCTGCCGGTGATTGCCACGCTGGATGAACTGGATGAAGCCGCATTAATCAAGATTCTAGTGGAACCGAAAGATGCTATTATAAAGCAATATAAAAAATTGTTTGCTTTGGAAAACGTAGTTTTAAAATTTACGGATGGAGCACTAAGGGCTGTATCAAAGTTATCAATGGAAAGGAAATCCGGTGCGCGCGGCTTACGTTCCATATTGGAAAATACAATGCTGGAAGTCATGTATGATGTTCCGTCAGAAACGGATATTAAAGAGTGTGTCATTAGTGAAGAAGTTGTATTAAAAAAAGAAAAACCAATTTTAATTTACGAAACTAAATCTGAATCTGCTTAAAAAGTATACGGTGAAAATATGTTTGACGAGAAAAAAATCAATGATCAGGATAAATCAATTGTAATTCCTCTCTTACCGTTGAGAGATGTTGTGATGTTTCCGCATATGATCGTGCCTTTGTTTGTCGGCCGCGAAAAATCTATTGCCGCGCTGGAATCGGCGATGAAATATGAAAAAAGTATTTTTATGGTTGCTCAGAAGAATGCCAAGGATGATGATCCGAAGCAGGAAGATATTTACCATATCGGCACGATTGGTATTATCATTCAACTTCTGCGTTTGCCTGATGGGACGGTCAAGGTGCTTGTTGAAGGGAAATCTCGCGGAGTCATAAAAGAATACTTGCCCAATAATGATTTTTTCATGGTTAAAGTAAATGAGATCGAGGATATTGATGATCAAAATGACGTGAAGAAGCAAGCGCTGATGCGCAGCATTAAAGAATCTTTTGAGTTCTATCTGAAACTAAGCAAGAAAATTCACGTGGAAATGATAGGAACAATTGCAGCCATTGAAGACGCCTCTAAACTTGCGGATGTCGTTATTACCCATCTCAATGTAAAACTGGAAGATAAACAAAAAATTATCGAGATATTTAACATCGGCGAACGTCTGGAAACAATTTATTCGCTGATGCTTTCGGAAATCGAAATCTTGCAGGTCGAAGAAAAGATCAAGCGGCGCGTTAAAAAGCAGATGGAGAAGACGCAGAAGGATTATTATCTCAACGAACAAATGCGGGCGATTCAGAAGGAAATGGGAGAAAAAGATGATTTCCGCAACGAGATAAATGAACTGGAAAAACGTTTGAAGCAAAAAAAGATGTCGGAAGAAGCGGTGAAAAAAGTTCGGCAGGAAATTAAAAAATTACAAATGATGACTCCCATGTCTGCGGAAGCCACAGTAGTCAGGAATTATATTGACTGGATATTGGACATGCCCTGGTCGGAAAAAACAGAAAATAAATTCACACTTAAAGAATCCGACGCTATTCTGGAAGAAGATCATTACGGATTAAAGAGTGTTAAAGAACGCATTATAGAATACCTTGCCGTGCAATCGCTGGTGAAGAAAAATAAAGGTTCGATTTTGTGTCTGGTTGGCCCGCCGGGTGTGGGAAAGACATCGATCGCTAAATCAGTGGCCAGAGCCACGAATAGAAAATTTGTGCGTATTTCCCTGGGCGGTGTTCATGATGAAGCCGAGATTCGTGGCCATCGCCGAACCTATATCGGAGCGATGCCGGGTAAGATTATCCAGTTGTTAAAAAAAGCCGGTTCCAACAACCCCGTTTTTTGTCTGGATGAAGTAGATAAGTTTAGTTCCGACTTCAGGGGTGATCCGTCATCCGCGCTGTTGGAAGTTCTTGATCCGGAACAAAACTTTGCCTTTAATGATAATTATCTCGATGTTGATTATGATTTATCGGAAATTATGTTTATTACGACAGCAAACGTTTTGCAGACAATACCCGCTCCGTTGCAAGACAGAATGGAAGTAATCAGAATTGCCGGCTACACGGAACCGGAGAAGCTGCAAATAGCAAAAAAGTTTTTGATCTCGAAGCAAGTGGAAGCAAATGGTCTGGTGCTTGAGAATATTGAATTCACTAAAGGTGCATTGCTCAAAATTATTCGTCAATACACGCGGGAAGCCGGGGTGCGCAACCTGGACAGGGAAATTGCTTCTATTTGCCGTAAAGTAGCTAAAGAAATAGTGAGTAATGACAACAAGAAGAAAATGGTGATTAGTTCCAAATCTATATCCAAGTATTTAGGCGTGCCTAAATACCACCATGGCGAAATCGAAGGAAAAGATAAAATCGGTCTGACTGTTGGCTTGGCTTGGACAGAAGTTGGAGGAGAACTTTTGGCAATTGAAGCCTCCATTATGGAAGGCACTGGTAAGATGATAATGACTGGGAAATTGGGTGATGTCATGCAGGAATCCGTTCAAGCTGCTTTGAGTTATATTCGTGCTCGCGCCGAACAATTCGGACTCGCAAAGAATTTTTATAAGAAAATTGATATTCATGTCCATGTGCCAGAGGGAGCGATTCCCAAAGATGGTCCTTCCGCGGGAATTGCTATGGCTACATCCATTGCCTCAGCGCTGATGAGGAAAAAAGTGCGTGCCGATCTGGCTATGACGGGTGAAATTACATTAAGAGGCAGAGTTTTACCAATAGGCGGTCTCAAGGAAAAGCTTCTTGCCGCTCATCGGGGTAATATTAAAACAGTGATTATTCCGAAAGATAATGAAAGAGATCTTGCGGAAGTTCCGCAAAATGTGCAGAATGCACTGAAAATTATTTTTGTCGAGCATATCGATGAAGTCCTGAAAATTGCTTTTATTCAAGATGAAGAAAATATTGATGCAACAGTCACAGTGGATGTGCCGGTAAGCCCTCAATCAGTGAATTAAGGGGTTTTTAGTGCTTTTAACTTGACAATGAATATCAATGTTGCTAGAAGCCTCAAAGCGTTTTTGATGTATTATGGGCGGGTAGCTCAGCCGGGAGAGCGCCACGCTTACACCGTGGATGTCACAGGTTCGATCCCTGTTCCGCCTACCATTAATGCTGAATTAAGGATTGAAAATAAAATAAAAATGATTTTTTGGGGTCGTAGTTAAGTTGGTTATAACGCCGGCCTGTCACGCCGGAGGGCGTGGGTTCAAGTCCCATCGGCCCCGCCAGAAAATCCAAGGGAGTCGGCTCAATAGCGGCTCCCTTTTTGTTTGTGAGATTCAAATTTTAAAAGTGAAATGCATAACCTAAAGGTCACATGTTAAAATTTGTAAGTCGAACAATCCCACATAGACGGGGTTGAATATCTCCATGAGACTTGTTACGGAAAAAAGTTTCCAGAGTTTGCTTGGGGGAGTCAAGCCCGTTATTGGCTTATAACTTGCTTTTTCGTATACTCTGATATAAAATTTTAAAAAATTATAAGGAAAATAAAAACTAAATTATGGATTATGAAGGATTTATAATAAGACCGCCAAGTGAAGCCTACAGTCTGCTTTTACAGGTTACTGTCGGCTGCTCACATAATAAATGTACATTTTGCGGTACCTACCGGCAAAAGAAATTCAGAATAAAATCTTTGGAGCAAATCAAGAAAGATTTACTCGAAGCCCGTCATTATGACCATGTGGAAAAAGTATTTTTATGCGATGGCGATGCCCTTATTATACCGCAACAGCGCCTTGAAGAAATACTTAAACTAATTAATGATAACCTGCCGGATATAGAGCGAATTGGAACTTACGCCAATGCCAAAAGCATATTAAGAAAAAGTGTTGATGAACTCAAGAAATTAAGGAATTTGGGTTTAAAGATAATTTATTTAGGTGTGGAAACCGGCAATGCGGAATTACTGCAAAAAATTCATAAAGGTGCGACTTACGAACAAATGGTAGAAGCAGCGCACCGGGTCAAAGAAGCTGGAATCATGCTCTCTGTAACAGTTCTTTTGGGGTTGGGGGGTATTGAGAAAAGCATTGAGCACGCAATTGATACGGCCAAAATTTTAACCGATATGGATCCGGACTATGTCGGAGCGCTTACTTTGATGTTCGTGCCGGAAACAGAGTTGTATGAGGATTATCTTGCCGGACGTTTTGTCCTGCCGGATAAATTCGGTTTTATCCGCGAGCTTTATTTGATGATTGCCAATTCCAATTTTACAAATTGCTATTTCACCTCTAATCATGCGTCGAACTACTTACCGGTAAAAGCGTATTTACCCCGGGAAAAAGAGAAAACTTTAAAAATGATTAGTTCGGTAATCGAAGCAAAAGATCCAAGCCAGATCAGACCGGAGTATCTACGCGGCTTATAATCCAAGGGAGTATAATTTTTGAATATCACAAAAATATTTTCCCAGCTTTTTTTCTGGCGCAACAACAAATATATAAAAAAGAAGATTGACTCTATACTGATTAAAGCGCAGAAAAACCGCCTTGTGGATTCCTCCTCGCGGGAAATGATTGAAAATATTTTAGACTTTACTCATATTTTAGTTCGCGAAATAATGATTCCACGGACGGAGATTGTTGCTGTAAGCACGGAAGCGACAATTGATGAAATTATCAATGAAGTGATCGCATCGCGGCATACGCGCATTCCCGTTTATCGCGGGACTATCGATAACATCATCGGCATCTTGAATGTCAAAGACATGCTGAAATTCTGGTCAAAGCAAATTACCAAAGAGGATTTATTGGCTTGTTTAAACCCGCCGTATTATATTCCCGAGACAAAAAACACCCATTTATTATTTTATGAATTAAAAGAAAATAAAAAACACATAGCGATTGTTATTGATGAGTACGGTGGAACAGCCGGTTTGGTAACATTGGAAGATCTCCTCGAAGAAATTGTCGGAGAACTCCGCGATGAACATGAAAAAGATAATGCCTCTGATGGAATTTTACAATTACCGGATGGTTCAATAATATTCGATGGCCGGATGGAAATTGAAAATATTGAAGAACATTTAAATATCAGCTTGAAAAAAGGCAGATATGAGACACTGAGCGGTTTGATATTAAATTCGACAAAGAGAATTCCCTTGTCCGGAGAAAAATTTCAAATAGAAGGACTGGAAATTACCATAGAAAATGCCGACGAACGCAGTATCAAAAAAGTAAAAATCAGGAAACTCAAAAAAAACAGTTTAAATGAAGAATAAATCCAGAACCAAAAATGAACTCCCATCAAATGCCGGCAGAGAATTAACAAGGGATATCGTCTTCCTAGCTGTTTTAAGCGGCCTGCTATTGTTTCTATCTTTTCCCAAGTATGGCTTTGGCTTACTTGCCTGGATTGCTTTAGTTCCCCTTTTTTTCGCTTTGCGTAAAGCTGCATCAATAACTCAGGGATTACTTTTAGGTTTTATCACCGGAATAGTCAGCTATATCGGAATAATTTACTGGATTGCATTTGTAATTATTAATTATGGTTACTTGCCCTTGTATTTGGGTATTATTTTGATGTTGCTTCTGGCTTGCTATTTAAGCACTTACATTGCTTTGTTTGCCGGCGGCATTGTCTATTTCCGGGGTAGAATGGCCCTTTATTTAGCGGCGCCGGTTTTGTGGATTTGCCTGGAGTATTTTAAATCCTGTTTGTTGACAGGGTTTCCCTGGGAAAATCTTGGCTATTCCCAGTATCTGAACATTTACCTTATTCAATTTGCCGATATTGCCGGTGTCTTTGGTTTGTCCTTCTTAATTGTCATAGTTAATGCAACCATATTTGAAGTCATCAATAAAAGATCCAGGAGAGAGTATATTTTAGCTGCTTCAGTTTTTCTGATTTTAGCCGGCGTTTATATTTACGGATTCTGCAGATTGGATCAGGTTAATAAAGTGATGCAAAATGCGCAGGGAATGGAAGTTGATTTAATACAGGGCAACATTGATCAGTCCATAAAATGGAACGAAAATTATCAGAGAGAAACATTGAATATCTATGAACGGCTTTCCGTGAAAAATACACCGGCAAACGGAAGTTTAATTATCTGGCCGGAAACTGCGGCTCCGTTTATTTTCCAGAATGTAAATAATTTGCATGATCAGATTACAAATTTATCTCTGGCGGCGAAAAGCTGGTTAATATTCGGCTCTGTAAGTTATTTGCAAAAAAAGGACGGTGATGATTATTTCAATAGCGCGTATCTGTTGTCACCTTCCGGCGAAATTAAAGGCAAGTATGATAAAGTTCATCTCGTTCCTTATGGGGAATATGTGCCGCTAAGAAATGTTTTCCCTTTTATTAAAAAACTTACTGCCGGGATTGGTGATTTTGGCACCGGAGCCGGATATTATCCTTTGTCCTTGGATGATAAGAAAATCGGGATTTTAATTTGTTACGAAGCCATCTTGCCTTTTGCCGCGAGAATGTATAAACAAAGATCTGCCGATTTGTTGGTGAATATTACCAACGATGCCTGGTTTGGCATCACCTCAGCACCGTTTCAGCACTTTTCCATGGCGGTTTTTAGAGCTGTAGAAACACGGCTCTATCTGGTAAGAGCTGCCAATACCGGTATTTCCGGGATTATTGATCCGTGCGGCAGAATAATTGCAAAAACAAACATTTTTCAAGAAGATGCTTTGAAAGGTTATATAAAATTCGTCAAGATACCGACTTTTTATGCTACATATGGCGATCTTTTAGTGATAATTTGCTTTGTGTTAATCATCTTTTATTTCTTAATGGGTTTAAAAGGGAGGACAAGATATGCCGGTGGAAAACATACAAGAAACAGTAAGTGACTTGAAAAAAAGAATAAAGTACATAGGGGAATGCCTTTGACGTCCCTGAGTTGAGATTAAAAATAAAGGATTTAGAAGGATTATCTTTAAAGCAGGACTTTTGGAATGATCAGGATAAAGCTCGCGAAGTTCTGCAAAAAAAGACTAAGCTTACAGAGGCTTTGGACAAGTGGGAAAGATTTAATAACGAAATAAACGATATTGAAAATCTGGGAAGTATCGCACTGCAGGAAAAGGATGAGCAGGTTATGCAAGATCTCGCTCACGAATTGGAGCAATTGAGTTCTGCCGTTTGTCAGGAAGAACTGAAGATGATGCTTAACAGCGAGCAAGATTCATTAAATGCCATTATTTCCATTCATGCCGGAGCGGGTGGAACGGAAGCGCAGGATTGGGCGGAAATGTTGTTGCGCATGTACTTACGCTGGACGGAAAAAAAAGGGTTTGTTACAAAAATAATCGATAGTCTTCCGGGAGATGAAGCCGGGATTAAGAGCGTATCCTTTACGGTAGAGGGCGAATATGCCTATGGTTACGCTAAAGCGGAAATCGGCATACACAGGTTAGTTCGCATTTCTCCTTTTGACGCCAACGCGCGCCGTCACACATCGTTCGCCTCTGTTTTTGTTTATCCGGAAGTTGATGATGAAATAAAAATTGAAATTAACGAAGACGATTTGCGCATCGATACTTTTCGCGCCGGCGGTAAGGGCGGTCAGCATGTTAATAAAACCGATTCGGCTGTAAGAATTACCCATGTGCCTTCAGGTATAGTCGTGCAATGTCAAAACGAACGTTCCCAGCATCAAAATAAAGCAATGGCCATGAAGTTTTTAAAGTCAAGACTCTATGAAAAGGAGTTGCAATTAAAGAATGAAAAGATCAATGAAGAAAATAAATTGAAAAAGGATATTGCCTGGGGAAGCCAGATACGGTCTTACATTCTGCATCCGTATAAAATGGTTAAAGATCACAGGACTAATCTGGAAAATAACAATGCCAATAAAGTTTTGGATGGAGATCTTGATGAGTTCATCCAAGCGTATCTCATGAATGCGACAAATCGTTCTTAATTTACCGTTTTCACGGGCGGTTAGTGGACAAATTAATTTGTGGTATGGTTGTCTCAAAAGACTGGTGATCAATTAATTTTGGAAAAAATAAAAACTATGCTATAGAAAAATTTCAATAAATGTTTATATGCGCCGATAAAACAAGATATTTCAGAGGCGCATGTTTTGAAAAAACTAAGGAGTTGTTTCAGTGATGAGAATTAAAAGCGATTTTATTGCTTGTACTATCGTGTTTTGTTTAATTTTTGTTCTCCCTTTACTTGGTTGCTCTGAAAATGTAGTAG
Organism: uncultured delta proteobacterium; assembly: GCA_963710575.1. Lineage (GTDB taxonomy): Bacteria > Desulfobacterota > Syntrophia > Syntrophales > Smithellaceae > Smithella. Next base: position 41,210 of record CAVQAL010000013.1, read on the forward strand.
TTTTAAAACCTGTGACTGTTGCCAGCGCTCAAAATGTAGCTGTTCGAAAACCTGTGGCTGTTGCCAGCGCTGAAATTACAAAACAAACAATAAAAAAGGAAGATCCCATCACAAAAGAAGATGATAAAGCGGATGCCCCTAAAAAAGAAAATAAAATTTTGAATTTTAATTCAGAAGATAGTAGTCTGGAGAGAAAAAATCAAGCCAGCGAAGAAAAGCAGGATATGATGGAAAAGGCACTGGATTTGCTGGAGGTTGCCGACAAGCTCTGGGAGAAGGGTGATGTAGAAAACACATTAAATACGCTGGACGAAGCTTATGCGTTGCTCCTTGCTGCTAATGGCGATGTGACGATTGGACAGGAAAAAGATGATTTACGTCTTTTAATTTCCAAGCGCATTTTGGCTGTTTATTCTTCAAAAAAGACCGTTCTTAACGGTAAGAATAGTGAAATACCATTGATTATGAATGCTGATGTTGAAAAGGAAATCAGCTCTTTTCAAGGTATTGAACGTGATTATTTTATTGCTGCCTATCAGCGTTCCGGCATGTACCGTCCCACTATAGTAAGAGCATTGAAGAAAGCAGGAATTCCGGAAGAGTTCTTCTGGCTTCCGCTGGTGGAAAGTTGGTTTAAAATTAACGCTTATTCCCGCGCCCGCGCGCTCGGTTTATGGCAATTTATTCCGTCAACCGGCTATAAATTTGGTCTCAGCCGCGATGAATGGATTGATGAGCGCATGGATGTGCAAAAATCCACTCAGGCGGCAATTGCTTATTTGAAAGAATTGCACAACATGTTTGGCGACTGGCTTACTGTTTTGGCGGCTTATAATTGTGGAGAAGGAAGGGTGCTCAGGGTTATATCCAGACAGAACATCAATTACCTTGACGGTTTTTGGGATCTCTACAGAGAATTGCCCCATGAGACAGCTCGTTATGTTCCCCGGTTTCTTGCCACTTTGCATATAGTCAAAGATCCTAAAAAATATGGATTTGATTTGAGCACTACAGAAAAACAAATTAATATTGAGACAGTTAAAGTCAATAAAATAATGAAACTTAAAGATATTGCGGAAAAAATCGAAATATCTGAAGAAGTATTAAACTTAATTAATCCGGAACTAAGATATAAAATGACCCCCAATCAGGAATACGATTTAAAGCTTCCTAAAGAATCTATAGAAAGGTTCAATTTGGTTGCCAATGAAATTCCCCAAAGTGAGAAGCCGCGAATTATTTCTGTCCGGACGGTATTTATAAAACACCGGGTGAGAAAAGGTGAAACCATTGCTTCCATTGCCAATAAATATAATGTTTCCGATTCAGTTATAATATCGTATAATAAATTAGGTTCTAAAAAGAAGTTGGTCCAAGGCAGAAAGCTGAAAATTCCCATAACAAGAGGAAAGCATTTTGCCGCTGCAGCGAGCAGCAGTTCAAATCAAAAAAATGACAAGATAAAAATTGCATCTTCAGGGCGATATAAGGTCAAAAAAGGAGAGACCCTATTGATGATTGCCCGTAGTTTTGAAATTTCATCCGCTCAAATAAAAGAATTGAACAATTTAAAAACGGATAAAATCTGTGTAGGCCAAACATTGAAACTTCCGCAAAAAAATATAAATGCTAATTCAGAAGAGGAAAGTGACAACCATAAGAGTGTGAAAAAGGTAGTTAAAAAGGCCAAAATAGATAAGCCGGTATTATCGGCAACTGATGTGGATAAATTGGGAGCGAACAAATATATTGTAACGAAAAATGATAGTTTACACAGCGTTGCGAAAAAAAATAATATAAATGTCGCTAAGCTTTTAGAATTAAACAAAATATCCATTGATGAAAAACTGGTTCCCGGACAGATATTGATTGTTAAATAGATAAAAGCGAGTCATAATTAATTACTCTATACCTCCTAAATTAGGTAGATTTATTTACTTGACAATAAAAATATAAGTTTGATATATTCTCTTTACGCTTGGATCCGGAAGGACTGGGACGGAAGGAAAATTTAAAGAATATTACAAAGCCTTTCGTTTTATGACGGAAGGCTTTTTTAATGTGAAAATGAAAATTATAAAAGCGGTAAAAAAAATGCAATCTTATTCCGAAAGCCTCCGGCTGCAGGGAAAACGAATAGCATTTGTTCCCACGATGGGATATTTTCATGAAGGTCATCTCGCGCTTATGAAAGAAGCAAAAAAGATGGCCGATTGCGTCGTCGTCAGCATTTATGTAAATCCTGCACAGTTTGGTCCTAAGGAAGATTTCTCCAGATATCCCCGCGATTTAAAGCGTGATTTGAAAATGGCTGAAAGTGTCAATGTGGATGTAATTTTTTATCCGCCGGATAACGAAATATATCCTGCTGATTATCAGACTTATGTTGACGTGGAAAAAGTAACCCGGAATTTGTGTGGAATATCGCGTCCTGGTCATTTTCGCGGCGTAACAACTATTTGCCTGAAGCTATTTAATATCGTTAAACCGCACATCGCCATTTTCGGCAAGAAAGACTTTCAACAATATATTTCCATAAAACGAATGGTTGACGATCTTAATCTCGATCTCCGAATAATAGGTTTATCCACCGTGCGCGAGGCAGAGGGGCTGGCGATGAGTTCCCGTAATAAATACCTCAATGAAGATGAAAAATCATCCGCCTTGACTTTATTTGCCTCTCTCAAATTAGCGCAAAAACTTTATTCCGATGGGGAAAGAAATGCCTCCGTGATAATAAATGGGGTGAAAAAAATAATCAAAAAGGCCGATTATACCGATATTGATTATGTGAAAATATGTGAAACCAGCACCCTTAGCGATGTTGATGAGATCAAAAGTCAATCAGTTATAGCAATAGCCGTAAAAGTCGGCAAAACGCGGCTTATTGATAATCACGTTTTTGGCGAAAAATTGAAAGTATAATATTTATCCTTAAAGGAGAATTTAATTAATATGCAAAGATTTATGTTAAAATCAAAAATCCATCGCGCTACGGTAACAGATGCCGATTTACATTATGAAGGCAGTATTTCCATTGATGAAAAACTCATGGAAGAAGCATCGATAGTGCCTTATGAAAAAGTTTCGATATACGATGTTGACAATGGAGAGAGATTTTCCACTTACGCCATTAAAGGTAAACGTAATTCCGGAACGATTTGCCTCAACGGCGCCGCAGCCCGTAAAGTGGCCAAAGGAGATTTAATTATTATTGCCTGTTATGTGCTTGCCGAAGATAAAGAAGCAAAGAAGTGGACGCCGAAATGTGTATTTGTCGATGGTAAGAATAAGATAAAAAAATACACTAAATAGTTAAATATTATATGATTTATTATCCGAGGAAATACGAGAGTATTTATCCTCTTTTTTCATTCTTTAAATCAATCTTACAGCAAAAATCACGGGTATGAACCCCAAAGCAAGCTGTTGCATGTGATATAGAGTCCCACTTAGCTTCGCACGTGGGATAATTCGACTAACGCTTCAAACTTCACTTCGTTCGTTTTTAGCGAGTTTCATTAAATTGGAGTTTCACAATAAAAATGTTAGACTCATTCAACCAGATGTGTTAACAACGCAATCCATATTTTGTTCTAAGATTATATAAAATAAGTATAAGGAGATTAAAGCATGCAAGTTACTTCCGAAAGTGTAAAGGTTGGACATCCTGATATAGTTTCCGATTCCATTGCCGCAAACATTATCGCGGAAATATTAAATAAAGAGAATAAAAGGGGAATGGATATAAATAGCATGCCGCATTGCGGCATTGAAATATTTCTGGGCAAAGGTCTTTGCGTGATTGGCGGTGAAATTTCCACACGGGTTTATATTGATATTGAAAAAGTTGCGCGCCAGACTGTGCTGAATATTGGTTACAACGATTACGCTCTTGGCCTTAACGGCAATTCAATGGGCATACTCAATGCCATTATTCCGCAGTCTCCTGATATCAATATCGGAAGCAGAGCTGATTTAGGAAAACACAAAGAAATCGGAGCTGGAGATCAGGGAATTATTTATGGTTTTGCCTGTGATGAAACGCCGGAATTATTACCCCTTCCTTACGTTTTAGTAAACAGACTGATGCGCGCGTTTGAAAATTGCGGCAATCCTGTTTTCGCTCCGGATGGAAAAGGACAGGTAACTGTGGACTATGACAGCAATTGGCGGCCCAGAAGGGTGGCAACGGTGCTCATGTCCAACGCAATTGACTACAGAAATGTTTCTGCTAAATCCCGTTCTTCAGTCGAAAAACAGGCACGTCAAATTGCCATGGATTGTCTTGGCGACTGGACTGACGGTAAAACAAAATTTCTTTTTAACCCAACGGGTGAATGGCAGGCTATCAATTCGTGTTCAGCCGCGGATTCGGGCGTTACAGGGCGGAAGCTGGTTGTGCAACTCTATGGCGGTTACCCGGGCGCACAGTTGGGCGGCGGCGCCATTGTCAATAAAACACCGGAAAAAGTTGACTGCTCTGCGGCTTTCGGTTCAAGATATGTGGCCAAGAATATTGTTGCCGCGGGACTGGCGGCAAAATGTTCCGTACAGCTTGCTTATGCTATTGGTATTGCCCAGCCGATTTCCGTTTACATTAATACATTCGGTACGGGAAAAGTTTCTGATGAAAAAATCGCGTCGGTTATAAACAAAATATTTGATTTAACTCCCGCAGGCATGATTAATAAATTTGATTTGCTCAATGGTGAACGATTCAGAAAATTACCCAAGACATTCTTTTTGGATATAAGTTACCCTTGGGAAAAAACAGATAAGATTAAAGAACTTAAAAAGGCGCTGGCAATTAAATAATAAAGAATTGATCTTAAGAAATTGGCAACCGAACCTGGAGGGAAAATGGCTTTTCTGGAAATGAATAGAGCTTTAAAATATAAAGTATCGGATATTTCGCTGGCCTCTTGGGGGCGGAAGGAAATACAACTGGCGGAAAACGAAATGCCCGGTCTGATGGCTTTACGTAAAAAATATGGACAGAAGAAGCCACTTGCAGGCTTGAGGATAATGGGCAGTCTGCATATGACGATTCAGACAGCAATGCTTATCGAAACACTCCGGGAATTAGGGGCTGATCTCCGTTGGGCATCCTGCAATATATTTTCCACGCAGGACCATGCGGCGGCGGCGATAGCAAAAAAAGGTTCAGCGGCGGTTTTTGCATGGAAGGGAGAGACTCTCGAAGAATACTGGTGGTGCACTGACCAGGCCCTGACATGGCCGGATGGTTCCGGGCCTGATTTAATCGTGGATGATGGCGGAGACGCGACATTATTTATTCATCACGGAGTAAAAATTGAAAAAAATCCCAAACTGCTTAAAGAAAAAACTGACAATAAAGAATTTAAAATTATCCTTTCACGGTTAGAGAAATCATGGAAAAGAAATCCGCAGCGATGGCAAAAAATTGCCGCTAAAATCAGGGGAGTTTCCGAAGAAACAACGACCGGTGTGCATCGCCTTTATCAGATGCAGGCGGCAGGCGAGCTTTTATTTCCGGCAATAAATGTCAATGATTCAGTTACCAAATCAAAATTCGATAATCTTTACGGCTGCCGTGAATCTCTTGTGGACGGTATTAAAAGAGCGACCGATGTTATGGTGGCCGGCAAGGTTGTGGTTGTTTGCGGCTATGGAGATGTCGGTAAAGGCAGCGCTCAATCCATGAGGGGCTTCGGTGCTCGTGTCATTATTACGGAAATTGATCCCATTTGCGCCCTGCAGGCGGCAATGGAAGGATATGAAGTTAAAACGCTGGACGAAGTGGCGTCTATCGGCGATATTTTTGTTACCGCTACCGGCTGTTGTGATGTCATTACGGGCAGGCATATGGAAATGATGAAAGATGAAGCTATCGTCTGTAATATCGGCCATTTTGACAGTGAAATTGATATGCACTATTTGGAAACAAACAAGATTTGCAAAAAAGAAAATATCAAGCCGCAGGTTGATAAATGGAAGCTTAAATCAGGACGCTCCATAATAATTTTAGCGGAAGGCCGCCTCGTTAATTTGGGTTGCGCCACCGGTCATCCCAGCTTTGTCATGAGCAACAGTTTTACCAATCAATGTCTGGCGCAAATTGAATTAGCCTCAAAAAAATATAAAGTCGGCGTTTTCACTTTGCCCAAGAAATTGGATGAAGAGGTTGCCCGCCTGCATTTGGGAAGACTGGATGCGAAGCTGACTAAACTGACAAAGAAACAAGCCCAATATCTGAATATTTCTGTTGAGGGACCCTTTAAGCCTGAGTATTACCGGTATTAATACTAATTATAAAATTTAGGTTCGCACTCTATAGAACAGTATTGCGGCAACGGCGCTGAATAATATATTTGCCGACCAGGCAGCAAGGGCACCCGGAAATATTCCTGATCTGCCTAAAGTCATACAAAACGCATGAACAACAAAGTATGAGAATCCGACAAATATGCCTATGCCCAGGCTTTGCATAGTGCCACCGCTCCTTTCCGAACGCAGTGAAAATGAAACACCGATAACAACCAGAATGATGGTCACAAGGGAAATAGCTATCTTCCCTTGTAGATCTACAAGATAACGCTGAACGTCATATCCTTCCGTTTGTATTTTTTTGATATATTTTTTCAATTCAAAATAACCCATTTTTTCAGCGTCTTTCTGAATGATTTTAAAATCGTTTGGTCTCTCCGGCAGGTTAATAATTTTTTCTTTAGACCATTCCAGAACGGGAGCATTATTCTCATCAAAATATGTGGTTAATAAATTATGAAATACCCATTGATTATTCTTCCATTCAACTTGTTTTGCATCAAGACGCATCTTAAGCGTGAAATCAGGGTTTAGATAATTGACAGTTACTCCGCGCAAGATATCATTGTTGATATCGAACATCTTAAAATTGTAGATGGCTTTATCACTACGATACCAGATCTCATTTTGTTTGAAGAAACCAAAAGTCTTCTGCTTCTGGATATCAATTGTAATGATATCCTCCGTCTTTTGAATTGACGCGGGGGTAATCAGTTCGTTGAAAAAGAATGAAAAAATGGAAATAAAAACAGCAAAAATCAATGGGGGGATAGAAATTCTGTATAAACTTATGCCGTTTGCTTTCATTGCCGTAATTTCGCTGTATTTTGAAAGTGAACTGTACGTCAGCAGGGTTGCAATAAGGATAGACGGAGGCAACATATAAGAAATAATCATCGGGAGTGAGAATATAAAATAGGAAGCCATTTGTGCCGTGGTTGCATGATTACCGAGAAACATTCTGATTTTTTCAAAAAAATCGACAATCAGAAATATAATGATCAATGAAATAAAAGTAATTCCGACAAATTTCAGAAATTCTTTAATGATATATTTGTCTAATATTTTCAATGCCATTTCCTTAACGTTTCTATATTTTGTGCCATATCTTCATTTTCACGACATGAAAAAAGGAAATTTCTTGATAAGAAATATAAAATAACAAAATACCCAGCAGAGCGAATATAAAATTTGGCGTCCATACTCCTATCAGAGGGGAAAGGCCTCCCGTTTCCACGAGAGCTTCGCCCCCTATGCGCACCAAATAATAAGCGGTTGCTATAATAATACCAACGGTTAATCCACGTGATTTTACGGCCCGATGACTTCTGCTTCCCAAAGGCAGAGCCAATAAGCCGAAAATTATACAAGATAAGGGGATGGAAAATTTTTTATGCGCTTCTATTGCGTATTCACGTAAAGCGACTTCGTTTACGCCGGGCTTTTTCATGTTTTCTAACAGCTCTGAGAAGGTCATTTCATCCTTAGTCTTGGAATCTGTATTCGCGGGACTGATTTCTGTCGATAAGTCAAGATTAATGTCGTAACTTTTAAAATCAATTTTTCGATAATTTTTTAAATCAGAGCTGACGGAATGAATGGCTCCGTTTTCCAGTCTTAGTTTTACAGTCATCGAAGCCGGATCGGTTATGAGATAGGCTTTTTTTGCCAGGATGGTATTTTGCTCAGTTAAAATACGATTATCTGAAATCAGCACACCTTCAATATAATTTCCGTTTGAAGGCACTTTTTCCGCATACAAAAGAATGCCTTTGAAATCTGCGTTAAAAACTTTTTCTTTAATACCAATGGTGGCGTGTTGTTGCGCGATATCAAAGATCAGGCGCTTCGACGCTGAATAGCTGTGCGGCACCAGATAATAACCGATGACAATGGCAAAAACAAAAGCAACTAAAGAAGCTATGGCGACAGGATAATATATTTGTAATAAACTGACGCCCGAAGTTTTTAGAGCGGTCATTTCATTATCGGCAGATAATCTTCCCATGGTAATTAGAACAGAAACCAACAAAGCAATGGGGATAGTGAATAAAAAAAGAGATGGTAAAAGAAAAATAATAAGTTTAATTATGGCGAAAAAATCCACACCTTTGTTCACCATCAAATCCATAATTTGTAGAATTCTTCCCATGAGCAGGACGAAGGTCAAAATAAATAAAATGAGAACAAAAAGGAAGAAAATTTCTTTAAGTATATATCTGCAGATGATTTTATTCATAAAGCCGTCTTCTTTTTTCTTTAAAATACCATTTATTGATGAATTTTCTCAAGTTAAACATAACAGTTTTAGATAAAGCCTTCCAGTATTATCCTTCAAACGCTAATAAAGCTTTATTCATGTTTTATTGACAATCGTCGTCATTTTGCCTATATTGCTGTTATAACAATTTTTTAAAATGCTTATTATGAAAAGGATAATACTTATCAATGAAAGTTGATACAATGCGCCGGATTGATTATTACGTCGGCGTTCCTCTTTGTTTTTTAGGTTCGATATGTCAAAAAGCTGCGGCGTTAATAAACAGGCGTGATAGAAAAACTCCTAAAAACGTGCTTTTTATAGAATTGTCGGAAATGGGCAGCGCCATTTTAGTCGATCCGGCGATGAGAAAACTGCAAAAAGAAGCGGGCGCCAGCCTTCACTTTGCTATTTTCAAAAAAAATAAACCCAGTCTGGATCTGTTGGGCACAGTTCCCCAGGAAAATATTTATACAATCCGTGAGGACAACTTTCTGTCATTGGCGCTGGACGGTATAAAATTCTTTTATTGGACGAGAAAAAGAAAAATTGATGCCGTGATTGATCTGGAGCTTTTTTCCCGGGTTACGGCTTTGCTGACCGGTTTCAGCGGCGCTTTATATAAAGTCGGATTTCATGCCTATTTTAATGAAGGCCTTTATCGAGGCGATTTTTTATCGCACAAAGTCGCTTATAATCCTCATGTTCACATCGCGAAAAATTTTATTGCCCTGGTAAATGCCTTGTTGTCACCAAAAAAGGAAATTCCCTATTCCAAGACGATAATCTCGGATGAAGAAATAAAAATAGCCAAAGTTAAATTTTCCGCCGATGAAAAGAAAACGATTATTGATTTAGTTCAAAGCTGTTTTGAAAAATATGATTCCAAAAAACATAAGATTATTTTAATCAATCCCAACGCCAGCGAACTTCTTATTCAGCGCCGCTGGCCGCAGGAAAATTACGCGGAGTTGATAAAAATGATTCTGGAGAAATGCGCCCGGGCAATTGTTTTAATTACGGGCGATCCGCGCGAAAGGGAAGAAGCGCAAAGGCTCAAAGAGCCGGTGCAGGATGAAAGATGTGTCAATTTCGCGGGAAAGGTGACCTTTACCCAGCTTCCTATGCTTTATAGCATCTCCGAGTTTATGGTAACTAATGATTCCGGACCCCCGCATTTTGCGGCGATAACGGATATGCCTACATTTGTTATTTTTGGTCCGGAAACGCCGGTTCTTTACGGATCATTGGGCAGGACCACACCTATTTACGCGGGATTGGCATGTTCTCCCTGTGTAAGTGCGGCCAACCACCGCAAAACGGCATGCAAAGACAATGTTTGCCTGCAAGTGATTAAACCCTCGCAGGTGTTTAAAGTTATTCAGTCTGACTTAGAGAATATTAATGCCGAAAGCTAACAAACAGATATTCTTCCTGATCGGTTTCTTCACTTTAATCCGTCTTGTTGTCGCGCCGTTATTCGGATTAGGTGTTGACGAAGCTCATTATGTTTTATACGCGAAATATCTTGACTTAAGTTACGTTGACCATCCGCCGCTGGTGGGCTGGACGCACGCGCCTTTTTTTTATCTTTTAGGCACGAATGAATTTTTAACCCGTCTTCCGGCGATTTTAATTTTTGCCGCCGCGTCCTACTGCGCCTATTTGTTTATATTAAGAATCACTCAATCAATACGGTTATCGCTTATCTCCGTTCTCGCCTTGAATTGTTCATTTATGCTCAATGCTTTAGGACTGATGCTTTTGCCTGATTCTCTTTTGTTGTTATTTGTTTTCCTTCTCATTTTTATTGCCGAAAAAATCGATCGCGAAAAAAAGCCGCTGGATTTTATTTTCTTGGGAGTCTTGCTCGGTTTAATGGGACTGGCCAAATACACTTCGGTTTTGCTTGTGCCGCCGCTTGTAATATTTTTTCTGATGAAAAAAAGATACGATATACTTTTTTCTCCCTTCATGTTCTTAGCGGTTCTCATTGCCTTCATTTTCATCACTCCTGTAATATATTGGAATATTATGCATGACTTCATCAGTTTCCGTTATCAGGGCGGGCATGTTTTCGGTACATTATCCTCAAGTTTCAAAAATTTTGCGGAATCACTGGCCGCGCAGTTCGGCGCATACTGTCCTTTTTTATTTATCATTGCTTTTTATGGATTCTTTAAAGCTCTACGTTCACAAAGTGTTTATCTGCGGCTGGCCGTTCTATTCGGCGGAACGATTATGGCCTTTTTTCTGCTCACATCATTTTATGAGCGTACTCTTCCGCACTGGCCAAGCATTTTTTATTTGTTCTTTATTCCTGTGGGAACTTGTTTTCTCTTGCGGGCACAGGAAAAATGGAAAAGAAACTTTCTTTATTTTTCGGTCGGATTCAGCTTGGTTCTGACATTGTTTATTTATGTGGAACTTGCCGGCAAATTCTTCGCTTTTCCTGATTACCAGTCACCCTTTCGCGATATTTACGGTTACCCGTTAATTACCAAAGAGGCGAATGAAATTATTAAAAACGATATATCTGCAAAACCGAAGGCAATGGCTGTAACAAATTGGACGTTGGGCAGCAGAATCGGTTATTACAGCTTACCCTACAAGCGGGAGGTATATGTTATCGACATTCGAAAAGACCAGTTTGATTTATGGGAAAAGAAATTACCCGTTGGCTATGACCTGCTTTTTCTTGACAGTCATTTTGAAAATAAGGATATAGCGGCCTATGCTCGTTGTAATCATACGGAAGTTGCGGGCGAAAGAGATTTGATCCTGAATGGTTCCAAAGTAGATTCATTCAAGTTTATATGGTGCCGTAATTATCAGGGAGTCAAACCATGAAAAAAATATGGTTCCCGATATATATTTTTACTGCATGTTTATTGCTGACGGTATTATCATATTATTTCTGGGATATTCCCCTGATCAGGTATTGCCGCACATTGAACCATTCAGTTATTGACATTTTTCAAATTATAACTGCTGTGGGGATTACCCAATGGTATCTGATAGCGAGCGCCATGTTGTATTTGTTTTTTGGATTCATTTATAAGAACAAGCTACAAGCAATGCGCTCTCTTTTTGTTCTCTATTCGTTGAGTTTGTGCGGAATTGTACTTCACTTAATCAAATGGATTGCTGGACGGCATCGTCCTGCTGATTTATTTAATCATGGCTATTTCGGATTTAATTACTTCGGTTTTGGTTATGAATTGACATCTTTTCCTTCCGGACATGCTCAAACTGCATTTACACTTGCCACCGCGCTGACTATACTTTTCCCGCGCTGGGGAATTCCGGCATTTCTTATTGCTGGGGCGGTGGGTATAAGCAGGATAATTTTAACTTCGCATTATTTGAGCGATGTAATCGCCGGAGCCGGTGTCGGCATATTATTCACCCTGGCTGTAAAATACTTTTTTGACCGGAAAAAAATAGAATTGATAAAAACGAAAGAATAGAAAAATATTTCAGGTACATTCGATGAAAAAAGTTCTTGTCCTTAATTTTGCAATACCAGTTTGTATCGCTATTTTATTATCAGTACTCATCAGCGCTATAAATGCCGATCTTAAAATGGAAAGGTTTTTCTATTCCCCCGGAAGGGGTTGGTTTATGGGGCAGGAAATGCCCTGGTATTTTCTGTACCGTTACGGAAACATACCGGCAATTATAATGGGTGTCGGCGGCGGGCTGGTTTTTTTGCTGAGCTTCTTCCGCAAAGAATTGGTGGCTTATAAAAAAACAGGTTTATTCCTTTTTGTTTTTCTGATTTTAGGTCCGGGACTTATTGTTAATACTGTTTTGAAAGATCACTGGGGGCGTCCCCGTCCCGCGGATATTGTTAATTTTGGGGGTAATGAAGATTTTCACCAGATATGGGAGAGAGGAGACGCCGAACACGGGAAATCTTTTCCATCTGGACATGCTGCCGTAGGATTTTTTTTGTTCGCTCCTTTTTTCTTTCTGAGAAAATCACATCGGCCGGCAGCATTATTTTTTCTCGTTTTAGGAATCTTCTGGGGTTTGTTTATGGGAACCGGCAGAATGATTCAGGGCGGGCATTTTTTGTCGGATGTCTTGTGGGCAGGAGTCATAATTTACCTTGTGGGGCAGTTCCTTTATTATGTATTCCGATTTGATGAAATAGACTATCTGTAAATATCTGCGACGGTAATTATTATCCCTGTCTTCGGCAAAAGGGAACCCAGTTTCCCCGGTAGTCTTTTCCCAAGATCAACTGAACGCTGAGCCAATCAATTTTTTCGTTCCGATAAATACAATCCTGCGTGCCAATCTTTTCAAAAGATTGAAAATATTTATCGTAAATATTGAACGCATTTTCATCTTGATTATGCATTACAATTATGGCATTTTTTCCGCGAAGATATTCAACATCATCTAAAAATATATAACGCTGCGGTTGATCAAAATCAATGCCAATGAAGCGGTTTTGCGTGTAGAATATCACTTCCGCGACGGTTGTCCCCTTGTTGCCAAGAATAAAATAGCCGTTCGTGCAGGGGTTTTCTTCAATATATTTATTTATTCTTGAGCCCAGTGCCCTCCAGCCGTGAAACTGCTGCAACGGATCAAGTTTTGGAGAAATAGGGAGGAAGGGTGTTAGAAAATGAATATGAACAATAATATTGATCAAAAGAGCCAAAACAATACCACTGCCGAAAAAAATCCGGTGGCCTTTTTTGATTATGAAATATTCATGGAATACATGAACCATCAGCAGGCCTCCCGCAATATAAGCGGGAGCTGGCCAATTGGCTTCCGCTACCTTACCAACTGCTGTTGAGAGGCCGAAAAACAATAGAATCGGCAATGAAAGAAGAGCCAGATAAAGATATTCTTTTTTATTTTCGCGCAGAGATACCATCGTCCCCTTGATTGCGTAAATAACAAAAGCTATGAACAGCAGAGGCGTAATCACACCGGCTTGTCCGCCGGTGTATTCCAGTAATTTTAAAATCATCTGCACAATATCTCGTCGTTTGGGTTCAAAACCCTGATGCAGCTGATAAAGAAATGAAACCCACTGATGCTGCCAATTCCAGTAAAGCACAGGTGAAAAAATCACAAAAGCAATAAGCAGCGCCATGTAGGGTTCTTTCTTTTTGAGCCAGAATCTATGTTCCGGCGAGACAATAAAAAATGAAAACGTGCAGGGGATAATTAAAATCATCGTATATTTGCTGAGCAATCCTAAGCCTAAAACTATGCCCCAGATATACCAGTTTCTTGGTGACCCTTGCGTTATTATGCAGCTTCCCAGGAAAACAGCGGCGCTCCAGAAAAAAAGCATTGGTTCGTCGGGTGTTTGTACAATACAGCCCGCCGAAAACAGAAGAGTTAAATTGAATATGAACAGCAGCTCCCATGCTGTGATTTTGTTTGCGGGAAACAGTGTCCGTGAAGTGTGGAACATTATAAAGAGTGTTCCCATTGACAGAATGAGGCCTCCGAGGCGAACGAAAAATTCTGTATTGCCGCCAATGGCAGTAAATAATGCCATTACGTAAGCGACCATCGGAGGATGATCGGCATAGCTTAGATCAAGGTGTTTACTCCAATACCAGTAATATGCCTCGTCAGGCGAAAGTTCAATATGGCTGTTGATGAAAAGACGAATTAGAGTAAAGCTTAAAATAATGGAAAAGATGCCCCATATTTCATAAGAAGGCTTTATTTTATTGAACATTAATTCAATTCCTAAATAAATTTACTTTCAACAGAAAATATGGATTATCAAATTAAACGCGATCAATTTCCGATATCCATTCAGCGCGTGCATTGTAAACAATTTATTAACTTTTGTTAAGGGTTTTTCTTAAACAAATTTTCCAACTTGTCTTTGGTTCCCGAAGCAGCAGCGCCTGCAGATTTTCCTGATTGTTTGAATTTGAAAAAATCGCAGAAATTGGAGCGGGCTTTATCCAGAACTCTTTCGGCCTGGGGTTCGCGGCAGTCGTTATATGCCCCTAGCTCATAAAAAGAGCAGTTCAGACAGCAATGCAGATCAGCCCCGCAGGAAGTACATTGCGTTTGCCGTCCGACAAAAAAATCATCTGCTATTTCTTTTTTACATTTGTGGCAAACTTTCATGGGAATTAAGATATAAGTTGTCCAGGATAAATGTCAAGAAGCTTTCATGTAAATATTTTTAGTTGGGATATTTATTAACTTATATCTTAGATGTTGCCTTGATTAATTACTGCGCCTCTTTAGTTTCAGTAGAGGCAATTGCCAAAATTGAGGATTACCATTTGAAACGTAGTATAAGATTAGCTAATAAAACAAGGAGGGATTCGACTTCTTGCATTTTTTAGTCTGCGACAAATCCTTTTTTCTGGTACAAGCGCCTGTCGTCCACAGCCAATTCCCACATCTCACTACGCATCTTCTCTCTGAATTTATTATTTATACGTGTCAGACCAGCAGACGGAGTACAAGTAAGTTCTCCAAAATAAATACTTCCGTTGATGTTGTAAAGATCTACGCGCACAAAATCAAAATCTGTCGATAAAAGACGGGCAACCTCTACCATTTCATCATAATTTTGGGGTTTAGCATATTTTTTCATCTGTTCATTTGTAAAGTTGGTTTCCCACAAATTCCAGTGCCTGTCAAAATGGGCGGTAAAGCTAAGGTCTGGAGAAGAAATGCTTATGGCGCAATCGAAGCCATTTCGTCCATTATAACTGAAGATATTGTAATCCCAGGGTTGCTCACCATTATCATCCAGCAGCTGTTCAATTATGATTTTTGGTTCGATGAAATCGTAGTGTCTTTCGTTGGAAACCCGACTGAATTTACATTGGCATTTCTCATTAAAATAGCGGATGGTTTCATTGACATTCAAGAGACTCTTATCTCGAACTATTCTGTGCCACTTGCAACCATGATTGCATTTGATGATGAAATGGTCCGGCAAATCTACGAACACTTCAGGCGAAAGGCGATCAAAAACACCTAACAGAGGAATCAGATACTTGTCACCAACTCGTTCCGCCACAAATTCACGAACTTTATATTTATCTGCCATGAGAGCATAGAATTCATGGTTTCCAAACAGCTTTCGATACTGAATTTTTTCATAGTAATAGACAGGATTCGTGAGGTCGAGGCGATGGCCCATGGTGCGCTTGTAATGTTTAAAGATCTTTCGCCGTCGGCGCTGGAAAGCAACAAATTTCGATAGCCAGTTCATATGTGAAATCTCATTGATTGTTTGATAAATTATTAATTATATACTGCTGAACTATAGGAAGTCAGATCTTCTATGTCAAGGCAATCTTGTGGCGTAAATAGTATTTATTCCCGATTGAAATGTTGCATGAATTGGAAAAATAAGAAAGTCAACAATACAGGAAGGGCATTGCGATTGCCGGCCGACAAAAAAATCATCAGCGATTTCTTTTTTGCATTTGTAGCAGATATTCATAAAAATGAAGATATAAGCAGATGCAACACCTATTTGTTCAAGTATTTTTTTGTCTCAGCATCAATGACCGCTTTATAAGACATAATTCTCATATTGATTGTTTCTATAATGTATTTGTAATCATCATGTCCAATGATAGTACCTGAATATAAATTTGCCGAAAATAGTGAGCTGTATTTGTTTAGTAGTCTGCTTGCCAAATCTAGCAGATGTTTTAAGTCATCCCATGTCAAATCAGGCAGTGATTGAACCCCACGAGATGGTAATAAAAAAGATGGGTCAATGTGAGCTAAAGATTTATTTCTTATATCTACATATTTCTTTACTACAGAATCAACATTTTTATTGCCTTTATCCTTCGTCCAAACTAATTCGATGTCTTGATTAAGTTCATGTTCATCCGGTTTCCTAAGTGATTTAGCTAGGCTGTCAACAAATTCATTTCCTTGAAGCCTTTGCCGAAAATTTACTTCATCAAAGAGATGTAAATGAGTTTTGATAGTCATAAGCCAGTTTACAAGACTCAGTGATTTTTTTTCTTGATCAAATATTCGGTTTAACCTAAAGAATGTCGCAGTTTCATGGGCTGTAAACGTAAGATACCAGAATGCCTGAGTTTGATTAAATACTTCTGGATGAGAATCCCTCGCATTTTGAAGATCGCGTAGAAGTTGATAGTGAAATTGCGACCAGCCAATATCTGAACTTAAAGTAGTCAGAAGTAATGAAAATTCCTTATCGTTAGATACGCGAATTCGAGCCATCATCTAATCTCCTGCAGGTTTAATTATTCTGATTAAACCATTTATTTCCTGCTGCATATTTAAACATCTGGTTCAATCTACAAAATTGAACCGGCCAAAATAAAATGGCTCAGGAAATGCGAAGCTTTTTACGGACACCATGTCCTCACAGCGAAACGTCCGCCCAAGCAAGTGTTTGAGTCCGCCATCGGGGGACGAGTTTTGCTTGGGCAGTGTAGCGAGAGGTTGCATGGTCGCAAAAAGGTTCTGAGCACGATGGAGCCATTTTATAAACTCAAAGATTAAGCCTTTTTCATCCAATCTTTTCCGCCCAGAATTCTTGCAACCAGGATGCTGGATACATTATCACCAACGGCGTTAACCATCGTCGCGGGAGCGTCAACCAGAGTGCCGATTACCGTGATTAATGGAAATGCTTCAGGCGGAAAGCCGTAAAGAGAGATAATCAGCAACTCGCCTATCGTGCCGCCGCCCGGGATGCCGCTTACGACCATCCCCGTCAGCATGCCGATTCCGATTGCTGTCAATATGGTGCCGGTACCGGAAAAATCCATATGGAATACACCAAAAAGAAAAGCTATCTTTAAGACGGCGGCGAGGCAAGATCCTTCCATGTGTAGGGTCGCGCCTACGGGAATAACGATATCACTGATTTCCCGGGGAACGCCCATTTTATCAGCGGCATCAAGGTTGGATGGTATGGTGACCATGCTGCTTCCCGTCGCCAGAGCGGTTATAGATGGAGGAATGATGTTTTTCCAGAATGCCTTCACGCCCGGACCCTTTGCCGCTATGTATACATAAAATGTAAAGGCCACAAAAAAGTACAGGATGGAAAGGGGGAAATACAGGATGATAACCCTGGCATAGGAACCGAGCAATTCTGTGCCGAAAGATCCTGTGATGTACGCAAAATACGCGCATAGACCGATTGGCGCATAAAGCATGATATAACCGATAACCTTCATCATAACTTCGGTTCCCGCGCTCAGGAAATTAGCGAAAGCCTTTCCTTTTTTGCCCGCGGAGGATGTGCCCAGGCCGGTGAGAATGGCGAAAATAATCAGCGCCAGCATATTATTCTTGCTCATGATGTCGCGGAAGTCCGATACGGTTAGGGCCTTCGCAATTTGTTCGACTGTATTGAAATGCTCAATCTTCAGGTATGAACCTAAGTTTATTTTTATATCGAGCGCGGGAGGATATATTTTGACGCCGATCATCATCACGCAGGCGGCGATGAAACCAGCGATGGTAAAGACGACGATCATGGCTGTCAATATTTTCCCCAGGCGCTTCAGGTCGGACATTCCGGCGACCGCCGATGAAATGGAGAAAAAAACCAGCGGGATGACGATTGTAAAAAGAAGATTGAGAAATATATCTCCGAGCGGTTTGAGAACGGCGGCATCTTTCTTGAAGATGATTCCAAGAACGGAGCCGATAATGATGGATATAATCAAAATGAATGAGAAGCCGTAAGATTTGAAGAAAGCCGGTAATTTAATTTTCATATATTCACTCAATCACAAAATCAAAATAAGTTTCGGGGTAGGGTTCATTGTTCAGAGTGTAGTGCCACCATTCCATATCATAATTTCTAAATCCGTGCTTCTCCATGAGTGATTTGAGAAGAAGCCTGTTGATTTTTTGTTGACGGCCGATGTTTATATTTGCCGTATGCGACAGTTCATCAAAACAATCAAAGCCGGTTCCCATATCGATACTGTTATCGCGAAAGCGTTTTTCTGCGGGCAAATAACATTCAAACAATTTTTGTCCCGGAGTATATTCCGGCTGCGCGGGGGCAGGCGAGGGGACAATGGTCAGATCAAGGGTGCTGCCACGACTGTGGCCCGATTTGCTGTCGATGTAACCGTCTTTAAATAAATTTCGCTTATCAATGGTCGGATAAAATTCTTTTTTTGTTTTTGTATTTTCAATTTCTGTTGCCCAGCGGATAAAATGATTAACCGCGCGTTGAGGCCGGTAACAGTCATAAATTTTCAGCGATAGCGAATAGAGTTCCAGGTCTTTCTGTACTTTAGCCAGAGCTTCCGCGGCTTCTTTGGTGAGAAAACATTTAGGAGCCATGTAGCCGTCAACCTTTTCTCCCACAAAATTATGCGGGCCGTAATAACGAATATCCAGAACAACATCGGGAATAACTTTTTGTATATCAATAAAACTATCCGGCACTTTATCCGTGCAGGTACATGCGTGAACCAATTGCGGAAAATACAAAGAGGTAATAATCAGCAATGTCAATAAAAATTTTGATTTCATCTAATAATCTCCATTTAATTTTCGATGCCTGTAATAATGAGCGGTGATGCCGCAGGGTCAAGCCAGTCGAGGATTTTGATTATATTTTCTTCGGAAACCGCCACACAACCATCTGTAGGAACGCCTTCTCCTTTCCAGATATGCAGAAAGATGGCGCTGCCGTTTCCCTTTATTACGGGTTCGGTATTATATTCGATGACAATTCCGTATTTGTAAAGGTTGTCGTCGCGTTTCATTATCTCGTATGAAGCCGCGTGTGTTTCGGATTTTTTTACCCAGCGATTGTAATCATCAGCGTTGGGATCATCAACCCAGATATCGTCTGCTAACGTCTGACGATAGGGCATTTTAGTTTTTATAGTTTCATCATAGCCAAAGGTCATTTTGAGAGGATATATGCCGGAAGGTGTTTTGCCGTCGCCTTCTCTTTTTTCGCCTGCCGCGGCAAAACCGTTTCTACCGATTACGGCATTGAAGGGTTCCAAAGCCGTCTGCCAGTTATCGCCAGGCTTTTCCATTGCATAAAGTGTTGTTCTGGTAAAGAAAAATGAACTGTTATCCACGACTAAAATAATCTGGGTGGATCTATCAATTTTATTTGACTGAGACTTTAAAAACGCTGAGGTATCGAATTTATGAGCTGCAGGAACAAAAAGACATGACGACATTGATAAAAGCGCAAGCAGAATGGAAAATACCCTGATAATTATGAAAGGTTTCTTCATCTTCATAAAATTATTCAATTCTTTTTTATTTTTTTCTCAAACACAATAATGTTTTTTACAGCTCAAGTCAACAAGTCCATTGTAACCAAGCCCGAGATCATGCTAATAAGTTAATATTGCTAGCTACTTAAGTAAATGGAAGGCTTGAATCCAACAATTGCGAGGTACAATTAAAAATCAAGTTATTCTTGACTTTGATTCTTTTTCTGTGTTAGTTACTACTAAAGACCTATAATTAAAATACTTGCGAATCTCAGTCAAAAATCTCAAGGGAAAGAAATAATGTCGGATAATTTATTTACATTAATGATTATTCCCAGCCGAAAAAGTGGAGTAAAAAAGATATCTGTTCCCCGAACTTTGGTTCGCAATCTTTTTATTGCTTTTGTTCTGGTAATTTTCGTAACTCTTTATATTGTTTATGATTACGCGAGTATTAAGAGAGACCGGGCCGAATTGGCAAGGCTCAGAGAACAAACCAAAGAACAATCTCAGCAATTCCGTGATCTGGCCATGAAGATAGATGGATTTGCCGACCGTATGGAAGAGCTGCGGCAATTCGATAAGAAAATTAGAATTCTGTCTGCGGATCAAACCAGCCGGGATAGAAGACTGCCCTTAGGTATTGGCGGATCTGATAAGGAAACAAGAGTTAAAGAATTATTAGATCAAGATCAACAAAAGATGATTACGGGAATTCGTGAAGAAATTGCAAAATTAAATGAAGATGCCAATGACCGGGAAAAGAGCTTTAACGAATTATTAAATTTTTTACATGAACAAAAGTCTATTCTTGCCGCTACACCTTCCATATGGCCGGTTAAAGGATGGGTAACATCGGAATTCGGAGTAAGAGAATCGCCTTTCAGGACAGGCGTTGAATTTCATAAAGGGTTGGATATATCTACTCGATTCGGCAAAGAAGTAGTTGCGCCGGCAGATGGACTTGTAATTGTGAGTTCGTATTTCCCTCAAGATGGTAATTATGTGAAAATAGATCATGGCCGTGGCTTGTCCACCGGTTATGCTCATTTGTCCAGAATGGCTGTAAAACAAGGGATGAGAGTTAAAAGAGGTGACATAATCGGCTATGTTGGCGACACCGGCCGCAGCACAGGTACGCATCTCCACTATGCTGTTTTTGTCAACAATGTCCCGGTCAATCCCAGAAAGTACTTGAAAAAGATATTCGGTTAATCGCGGATGCAAACCATACCCGTCTTAATGGCGAAGTTAAAGGAGCAAGATTAAAAAAATTATTTTCCTTGCCGGGAAATTTCATATCAGGAGGGTAAGCTTTTATTGTGAAACGCCAATTCCGAAAGTTAAGCGTATAACCTAATGACCTGAAGGTCACGTGAGGTAACAGGTTGGAATTGGTAAGTTGAAAAATCCCGCGAAGCGGAGGGTTTAATATCCGTGATGATCGATAAAGCAAAACTATTTAAATCCACCGGTAAATTTACCGGTTTTTTTTTAAAGGTAATTAATCAATGCTGAGTAATCTATTAAAAAAAATTGTGGGAACGAAAAATGATCGCGAATTGAAGCGATTGTCGGTGCTTTTAAATGAAGTCAATAATTTTGAACCGGCGATGATGTCCTTGACGGATGAGGAACTAAGGGCGAAAACTCCTTATTTCAGGGAAAAATTAAAAAATGGCTTTATGCTAGATGATATTCTAACCGAAGCTTTTGCCGTGGCACGGGAAGCATCACGCCGTACTTTGTTGATGCGTCCCTTTGATGTCCAGGTAATCGGCGGAATTGTTTTGCATGAAGGCAAGATTGCTGAAATGAAAACAGGTGAAGGAAAAACACTGGCCGCGACCATGCCGCTTTACCTTAATGCTTTAGAAGAAAAAGGCTGCCATGTTGTTACTGTAAATGATTATCTGGCCAAAAGAGACTCTGAATGGATGGGGCCGATTTATAACTTTTTGGGGTTAAGCGTGGGTGTTGTTATTCATGGTATGGATGATCCGGAAAGAAGAGACGCTTACCATGCCGATATCACCTACGGAACAAATAACGAATTTGGTTTTGATTATCTTCGCGACAATATGAAGTTTACTCTGGATGATTATGTTCAGCGTGAGTTCAATTATGCCATAGTCGATGAAGTGGACAGCATTTTGATTGATGAAGCCCGGACGCCGTTGATTATTTCCGGTCCGTCCGAAGAATCGACGGATAAATACTATAAGATAAATCAAATAATCCCAAGATTAAAGAGGGATAGCGATTATTCCATAGATGAAAAAACTCGCACGGTCGTTTTGACGGAAGAAGGCGTTGCGCATGTTGAGAAATATTTAAATGTGCAAAATCTTTACGAACCGCGCAATATAGAAATCGTTCATCATGTCAATCAAGCGCTTCGTGCCCACACTCTGTTTAAACGTGATGTGGATTACCTTGTCAAAGAAGGACAGGTTATCATCGTTGATGAATTCACCGGAAGAGTAATGCCCGGCCGGCGTTACAGTGACGGCCTGCATCAGGCACTGGAAGCGAAGGAAAAAGTAAAAATTGAAAGAGAAAATCAAACGCTGGCTTCAATCACATTTCAGAATTATTTTAGAATGTACAAGAAACTGGCCGGCATGACGGGGACAGCCGATACGGAAGCTGCCGAATTCAAGAAAATTTACAATCTGGATGTTCTTGTCGTCCCGACCAACATGCCGATGATTCGCGAAGATCACAACGATTTAATCTATAAAACCGAGAAGGAAAAGATCAATGCCGTAATCAAGGAAGTTAAATCTTTAAATAAAGAAAAACGGCCGGTTTTGATAGGCACTATTTCTATCGAGAAATCAGAATCCTTAAGTAACTATCTTACTCGTTCCGGTGTAAAACATCATGTTCTAAACGCGAAAAATCATGAACGGGAAGCGGAAATAGTCGCTCAGGCAGGTCAACCGGGGATGGTTACAATATCCACAAACATGGCTGGCCGTGGTACGGATATTAAGTTGGGAGAAGGGGTTGCCGATTTGGGAGGCCTGCATATTTTAGGCACCGAACGTCATGAAAGCCGCCGTATCGACAATCAGTTGCGAGGGCGATCCGGCCGGCAAGGCGATAATGGATCTTCGCGCTTTTATCTTTCATTGGAAGATGACTTACTGCGTATATTCGGTGCCGAGAGAATATCGGGAATTATGGACAAGATCGGTATCGAAGAAGATCAGCCTATCGAACATAAATATATTTCCCGCGCTATAGAAAACGCCCAAAAACGTGTTGAAGGACAAAACTTTGATATTCGTAAACATCTGTTAGATTACGATGACGTCATGAATAGACAAAGGAAAGTAATCTATGAACAACGTAAAAAAGTTTTACGTGGTGATAACTTATGGGCGGATATTGAAGAAATGGTTGAAGAAACTGTTGATGATCTTTTATCCACATATCTTCCTGAAAAAGGCAATAAAGAAGAATTTAACCTTAAAGGACTTGACGATGCCTTGTTGAAGCAGTTTAATATAAAACTTAATTTAGCCAATTCGAATGAAATTACTTCTAATCAATCGTCTATCAGTGAATTAATAATTCAAAATGTTCAAAAACTTCTTCACGATAAAGAAAATGAATTTGGCAAAGAGCTCATGGATTACTTAATCAAAGCTCTCATGTTGCAGGCAATAGATACTCAATGGAAAGAGCATTTGCTGGCTATGGATCATTTGAGGGAAGGGATTGGTCTGCGCGGCTATGGCCAAAAGGATCCCGTGAGGGAGTATCAGCGTGAAGGCTATGAAATGTTCATGGAAATGATTTTCCGTATTAAAATGGATGTATTGGAAAAATTATGTTTGGTTAAAATACAAAGAGAGGAAGAAGTAGAAGAAATACGGCAGAAACAAAAACAAGATTATATCATGAGCCGTGGAGAAGATGTGCCGGAAACGAAAACAGTTAAAAACGAGGGTAGCAAGATTGGACGTAATGATCCTTGCTACTGTGGAAGCGGTAAAAAATATAAAAAATGTTGCGGTGCTAATAAATAGGAGTTGGTTTTATGGTTAAAAGCACAACAAAAATTAGTGTGCCCGGTTTTTTAGCCAATGGAATTTCCGTTGGAATTAAGGGATCTGATCAAAAAGACCTTGGCTTAATTTATTCGACCATACCTGCAAAAGTGGCAGCCGTGTTTACGAAAAACACTTTCAAAGCTGCGCCGTTATTGATTGATGAAGAGCGTGTTAAAAGAGGGATGGCCCAGGCGATCATTACCAACAGCGGATGTGCCAACGCGGCAACCGGCAAAGAAGGTTACAGAGACGCATTAGCTGTTTCAGCGGCTCTGTCTAAAGAAATGAAAATAAAAGACGAACTTGTATTGGTAAGTTCGACAGGAGTTATTGGAAAGAGACTTCCTTTAAAAAAAATAGAAAGCGGCATCGGCGATTTGGTCAAAGGATTAAATGAGACCGGTATTAAAGATGCGGAAACGGCAATGATGACGACGGATAAATATCCCAAGATTGCTATACGCAAAGGCGTGGTCGGAGCAAAAGATATTACCATTTGCGGTATCGCTAAAGGCGCCGGCATGATTGAACCCAATATGGCCACATTGCTGACTTATGTAATGACCGACGCTTTAATTGATTCCAAAGCTCTGAGCACAGTGTTTCATCAGGTGATTAATTCCACTTTCAATTCCATCAGTGTTGATGGTTGTATGAGCACCAATGATATGGCAATTATTTTAGCCAATGGTCTAGCCGGCAATAATCCATTGGAAAAGGCGCAAGCCCGCCTGCAGCGTTTTCGTGACATGCTGACGGATGTTTTAATGGAGCTTTGCCAGGCCGTTGTTAAAGATGGCGAAGGGGCGACAAAATTTATTTCCATCATGGTGGAAGGCGCGAAATCAAAGTCAGATGCAAGGTGTGCCGCTTATGCTATTGCCAACTCCAATTTGGTCAAAACGGCATTTTTTGGAGAAGACCCTAATTGGGGAAGGATAATTGCGGCTCTTGGTTCTGCCGGAATACCCATGGAAAAAGAAAAAATAATCCTATCCATAGGAAATGTATTAGTATTTCACCAAAATTCGCCAGTCAATATTAATTTAAATAAATTGAAAGAAATCTTTCAAAAAGACCGGATTGATGTGCATGTAGAGTTGGGGGGAGGAGATAAATCATATTATGTTTATACGTCGGATCTTTCCTATGATTATGTGAAAATAAATGCTGATTACTCAACTTAATCCCCGATAAAAGATATTAATATTATTGTCTGAAAACAGTTATTTAAACTTGATTATTCCGATTATTTGTGTTAATTGCCGCCAAATTCAAATTTCACACATTCCTGGATTACCGGTATGTTGCTTTTAATTAAGTTTGCCGTGTAAGTTGAAGGGGATGGAGGAAAAAACAAAAAAGGAGAAAAATATGTCAGCAATTTCAATGAAACTTTTACTGGAAGCGGGTGTCCATTTCGGACATCAGACAAACAAATGGAATCCCAAGATGAAGCCGTACATTTTTGGGGCGAGAAATAATATTTACATTATTGATCTTCAACAGACCGTCGGCTTGTTTCAGGCAGCGTATAACTTTGTTATTGATACTGTCAGCCAGGGCAAAGAAATCCTTTTTGTCGGAACAAAGAAGCAGTCACAGGAAGCTATTAAGGAAGAAGCTATGCGTTGCGGCATGCCGTATGTCAATCAGCGCTGGCTCGGCGGTATGTTGACCAATTTCATTACCATTAAAAAGAGTATCGACCGTCTAAATTCTTTAACTGCCATGTTTAACGATGATTCCATCAAAGCATTTCCCAAAAAAGAAATAACAAAATTGCAAAAGGAAAAGGAAAAGCTGGAAAATGTTTTAGGCGGAATTAGAAATATGAAATCTCAACCGGCAGTTGTTTTTATTGTCGATCCCAGCCGGGAACACATAACCGTTAATGAAGCGAAAAAATTAAGAATTCCCTTGGTGGCCATCGTTGATACGAATTGCGATCCTGACGATATCGATTATGTTATACCGGGAAATGATGACGCTATCAGAGCAATTAAATTGTTTACCTCTAAATTTGCCGATGCAGTTTTGGAAGGGAAAAAACGCTTTGAAGAAAAATTAACTGCGGAATCAAATAAAGAGACGGAATTGGCCGCCGAACCCAAATCAGGGGAAACAGATGTTCCCGAAAGTGTGGAAAGGGAAGATAAAATTGAGAAGTCGGAAGAATATGCCGACGAATAATAATTAAGCTATTTTAGATTTATACCCGTTCGCTTTCTTAAAATCCCGCCTCTTGTGGCTGACGTAAAATGAAAGGGTGCTCCGGGTATGATATTAAATATCCTGCGGCTTGCCGCAGGGAGATTCATTAAAGCAGTAAGGGAGGAATATAAAATTGGAAATATCTTCAGCAATGGTTAAAGAATTAAGAGTAAAGACCGGTACAGGCATGATGGATTGCAAAGAAGCATTAATAGCAACCGATGGTGATTTTGAAAAAGCTATTGATTTTTTAAGAAAAAAGGGATTATCCGCGGCAACGAAAAGATCTTCTAAAGCCGCTAAAGATGGTACGGTAGCTTCATATATCCATATGGGCGGCAGAATTGGAGTTATGGTGGAGATAAATTGCGAAACTGATTTTGTTGCAAAAACAGAAGATTTTCAAACAATGGCCAAAGATGTTGCCATGCATATTGCGGCATCAAATCCGCTGTATGTTCGGCCTGATGAAATTCCTTCGGAAGTTCTAGATAGAGAAAAAGAAATATACCGCAGCCAGTTACGTGAAGAAAACAAACCGGAAAAAATCTGGGACAAAATAATTGAAGGAAAACTAAAAAAATATTATGAAGACGTCTGTTTGATGGAACAGAAATTTATAAAAAATACGGATATTACTGTAGGGACACTTTTGAGCAACACTATTGCCAAAACAGGTGAGAATGTTGTTATTCGAAGATTTGCGAGGTTTCAACTGGGAGAGGAACTTAATAAATAAATGGACAGGAAAAAAGAAAAAGTCATTTATAAACGAATATTGTTGAAACTCAGCGGAGAATCTCTTTTGGGTAAGCAACCTTTCGGAATTGATCCGGATGTGGCTAATTTCATCGCGGAAGAAATAAAATCCGTCTCCGATCTGAATATTCAAATAGGAATTGTCGTTGGCGGCGGTAATATATTTCGCGGGCTGGAAGCGGGTGCCAAAGGTATCGATCGAACTTCAGCGGATTACATGGGTATGCTGGCTACAGTCATCAATAGCCTTGCTCTGCAAAGTGCCTTGGAGGGATGTGGCATACCAACACGTGTGCAGACTTCGATTGAAATGCATGAAATTGCCGAGCCGTTTATTCAACGAAGGGCGCTTCGACATTTAGAAAAAGGAAGAATAGTGATATTTGCCGGGGGAACCGGCAATCCGTATTTTACAACAGATACTGCGGCATCTTTACGGGCTATGGAAATTAAGGCGGATGTTATTATGAAAGCCACTAAGGTTGACGGAGTATATGACAGCGATCCGGTAAAGAATAGATCAGCGGTTATGTTCAAAAATATAAGCTATATCGATGTATTAACAAAAAATCTTAAGGTAATGGATGCAACCGCAATATCACTTTGCCGTGATAACTTGTTGCCGATTATTGTTTTTAATTTGCAAAAGAAAGGAAATATTCGTAGAGCAATTTGTGGTCAAAAAATTGGTACTTACGTAGGAGAATAATATGTCGAAAGAAACTGTTTTTCAGAAGTTTAAAGACGAGATGGAAAAGGCGATTATAACTTTGGGTAAGTCTTTCAGCAGGGTAAGAACAGGCAGAGCATCCGTTGCATTACTGGATGGAATAAAGGTTGATTATTATGGTGTTCCTACCCCCATTGCTCAGGTGGCTAACATTTCTGTTCCGGAAAGCCGCCTAATTCTTATTGTTCCCTGGGATGTTTCAGTAATTGGTGCGATTGAGAAGGCTATTCAAAAATCTGATTTAGGTTTGACGCCGTCAAACGATGGCAAGGTAGTACGTCTTTCTATTCCGCAATTAACGGAAGAGAGACGCAAGGAAATAGCAAAGGTTGTGAAAAAAATGGCGGAAGAAGGAAAAATAAAATTACGTAATGCGCGCAGAGATACGAATGAAGAATTGAAAAATATGAAAAAAAATAATCAAATCTCTGAAGATGAACTTTTTACCGCGCAAGAAGAAGTTCAAAAATTAACTGACCAGTATATCGAAAAAACAGAAAAAATACTGATCGCCAAAGAAAAAGAAATAATGGAGATCTAAACCGGACTTTACATAAATATACAAATGGGGAGTCAAGAACTCCCCATTTGTTTTTCTGCTGATACCAAGTCGCCTTCTTCAGCTAACTTTGTTGGCATCGTCGTCGGCTTCCTCAACGTATTACTAATACGCCTGCGGAGCCTCCTTCTTGCCGCCTCGTTATCTTTTGAATGCAACTCGGTATGATTTTGCTTGAACACATTGTTTTGCTCGAGGAAAAAATTTTGCAGATATTATTCATATTTACCGGAATCCAGATTGCCTGTTGAAAAAAAATGCTCTGTCTATTAGAATGAAAAATCAAATTGGAGCTAAATTAGTGATAAAAATTGACTTCAATAAATTACCCAAACACATAGCCATAATTATGGATGGGAATGGCCGTTGGGCGCAACAACATTCCATAGGTAGAATTCGGGGGCATAAAAAAGGCGCTCAAGCAGTCAGGGCAACTGTAAAAACATGCCGCGAAATCGGCGTAAAATATCTTACTTTATTTGCCTTTTCCATAGAAAATTGGGAACGTCCGGCAAAGGAAGTTGAAGCTTTAATGTTTTTACTGGAAGAATATTTGACCAAAGAAATAGAACATTTGCATAAACAGGGAATCAGGCTCACAACAATCGGCGAAATAGATCGTTTATATCCTTCGGTGAAAGAAAAACTTTTGCAGGCGAAAGAGAGCACAGTAAAAAATGACGAGATGGTTTTAAATCTGGCTTTGAGTTACGGTGGCAAAGATGAGATTATCCGTGCTGTAAAGAAAATTATTCGAGATAATAAAAATGGTAAAATCGGTATCCATGAAGTTAATAAGGAAACTTTTAACAATTATTTAGATACTTCAGGAATGCCTGATCCCGATTTATTAATACGAACCAGCGGCGAGTATCGGATCAGTAATTTTTTACTCTGGCAGATGGCTTACACGGAACTCTATTTTACCAATGTCCTTTGGCCTGACTTTACAAAAGATGAGCTTTTTAAGGCCATTGCCAGTTATCAGAAACGTGAAAGACGTTTTGGTCTAACCAGTGAACAGTTGCAAGAAAAAGATTCTTCAAACTGAACCATAAATCTAAAAAGTTAAGGTTTGAATTAATGTCAAAGACAGGAAATTCATATTTAAAAAGATGGTTGACAGGCCTTATTCTGGCGCCTTTATTAGTCATGGCTATTTTATACTGTTCAGAAGCAGTTTTCTGTGCCATTGTCATTTTATTTATTCTGGGCGGAGTCTGGGAATACAATCACATAGTTTTCGGAAATGGTTTTGTAAAAGAAAAAATTGAAGGTCTGATTTTAGCGATAATAATTCCTTTGTTTGTCTTATTGGGGAATAGTCAACATTTACTTGCCGTGCTGGCTTTCTCTGTATTGATTGTTTTTATTTTATTTGTCCTGGCGATTAAAGAATCAAATTTTGATGTCCTATCCGTCGCTAAAGTCATCTTTGGTATCATGTATATACCTTTTTTAATGTCATATTTCATTTCATTGCGAATGATGGAAAAAGGAGTTTTATGGATATTGTTTGTTTTGATCCTTGCCTTCGTGGGCGATATAGCCGCTTTATATGTGGGTAGATATTTCGGCAGACATAAATTAGTTCCTTTAGTCAGCCCAGGCAAGACTTTGGAAGGTTTGGCAGGTTTGGTTTTGGGGAGCACGATGGCTTGTCTGATCTTCAGTTATTATTTCTTACCGGAAACATCGTTGATGCAAATAACAATTCTTGCTTTTACGGGCAGTATTATCGGCCAGCTGGGAGACATTTGCGAATCTGCAATCAAGAGAAATTACGGGCTAAAGGATGCGAGTTCACTTCTGCCCGGTCACGGGGGTATCCTTGATCGTTTGGATTGCCTGATTTTTATCGCTCCGTATGTTTATTATTACCGGATATTTTTGATTGATAAATGAAAAAAATTACAATTTTAGGTTCGACAGGTTCAATTGGAATAAGCTCGCTGGATGTTATTGAAAAAAATCCGGAGCGCTTTCGGGTAGTGGCGCTTGCCGCCGGGAAAAATGTAAGGTTGCTCAAAAAACAAATAGAAAGATTTCAGCCGGAACTGGTTTATGTAAACAGTAAAGAGAATGCTTTTAAACTGCGCGAGTCCTTAGCGGTTAGAAACAAGGTTAAAGTATTTTATGGTGAAGAAGGCTTAAAAGAAATTGCTTCATTTCCATCCGCAGACATTGTCATTTCCGCCATATCCGGTTCCGCCGGGTTAATTCCGACGCTCGCGGCAATTGAAGCGGGCAAGGATATCGCCTTAGCCAACAAGGAAACGATGGTTATGGCTGGAGAAATCGTAACCAAAAGGGCGAGTAAAAAGGGAGTGAAGATTATCCCTGTTGACAGCGAGCACAGCGCTATATTTCAATGTTTAGAAGGACGTGATCGCGAAAATTTACGGCGGATAATTTTGACGGCTTCCGGAGGTCCGTTTTTAAATTTTACCAAGGATCAATTGGGGAAAGTCAGCCTCAGTCAAACGTTGCGTCATCCCAACTGGAAGATGGGGAAGAAAATAACAGTTGATTCGGCTTCCATGATGAATAAAGGGTTGGAAGTGATAGAGGCTAAATGGTTGTTTGATGTGGATGTCAGCGATATTGATGTTTTAATTCATCCGCAAAGCATAGTGCATTCCATGGTTGAATTTATTGACGGATCTTTTTTGGCGCAAATGGGTATTCCGAACATGAAAATACCTATTACTTATGCTTTAACATATCCGGAAAGGATAGCTAATGATCTTCCATCTCTAAATCTTGTAAAAACAGGGAATTTGGAATTTCTTAAGCCGGATATAAAGAAATTTCCCTGTCTGGGTCTTGCTTATGAGGCAGGCCTTTGCGGCGGCACCGCTCCTGTTGTTTTAAATGCCGCCGATGAAGTTGCCGTAGCTGCATTCATGGAGAAAAAGATTCGGTTTATTGATTTGCCTAAGATTATGGAAAAAATTCTTATTCTCCATGATACGATTAATAATCCCTCATTAGATGATATTCTACAAGCCGATTTTTGGGCGAGAAGAGAAACAAAAAAAATAATAGAAAGGATAATAAATTGATTACCATAATTTCTTTTATAATATTACTGAGTGTACTTATTTTTGTCCATGAATCGGGTCACTTTCTGGCCGCGCGAATTGCCGGTGTCGGCGTTCTTAAATTTTCTCTCGGCTTTGGTCCGAAGATAATCGGCAAGAAAATCGGAGAGACTGAATATGTGCTTTCTTTTATTCCTTTAGGCGGCTTTGTCAAACTTTTGGGTGAGTCTGGCACTGAAAAATTGTCACCGGGAGACGAAAAAAGATCATTTTTCAAGCAGGCAACATGGAAACGGATGCTGATTATTTTGGCAGGTCCTTTTTTTAACTTCTTATTGGCTCTAGTGATATTTATTATTGTTTCCATGTATGGTTTGCCAAATTTAACCGCTGATGTTGGTGAAGTGCAAAAGGAATCTGCCGCCTTTGAAGCAGGTATGATGGATGGTGATAAAATTATTACCATCGGCGGTCGTAAAGTTGTCTTTTGGGAAGATATAAGGCCAATAATATCTGAAAGTAAAGGCAAAGAAATGAAAATTGTTGTCCAGAGGGGTGCGGAAAATAAATATTTTTTAATTAAACCAAGATTATCTAAATCAAAGAATATTTTTGGTGAAGAAGAATCCGCATACCTTATTGGAGTTTCGCCTTCCGGAAAGACGACAATAGTAAAAAGAAATCCCTGGGACGCAGTCATTGTCTCAGCGGACAGGACTTGGTATATCAGCAAACTGACGGTTATTTCTGTGGTTAAAATCTTTGAGGGTGTTATTTCGCCACGAACATTAGGAGGCCCCATTTTTATCGCTCAAGTTGCCGGTGCTCAGGTAAAAGAAGGCATCATTCCATTTATTCTCTTTATGGCCGTGCTTTCTGTTAACTTGGGAGTAATTAATCTTTTTCCCATACCTGTTCTTGATGGCGGCCATATTTTCTTTTACCTGATCGAAATTGTGACCAGAAGGGAAATAAGCATCAAAATAAAAGAAATATCACAACAAATCGGGTTTGTTATTTTATTGATGTTGATGCTTTTTGTGATTTTTATTGACATTGAGCGTTTGAACTTTAAAGTAGTCAATGACGTTATGAAAATATTTAAGTGAGCCATGTTGACTCTAGCTTTTGACACTTCTTCTAAAACAGTTGCCGTTGCGATATTGCAGGATGATGTTATTCTTTATGATGCCATTATTAATGTTGATTTAAATCATTCGGAAGTTCTTTTGCCTGCAATTGATCAAGCCTGCCTTCAAACAAGAATAAAAATATCCGAAATTGATTTGTTTGCCTGCACTATTGGTCCCGGGTCGTTTACGGGGCTGCGTATTGGAGTCAGTACGCTCAAAGGACTGATGCTGGCGACAGGAAAGCCGGCTGTCGGGATTTCTTCCCTTGCTGCTCTTGCTCTGAACGCAGGCAAAAATTCAAAAATAATTTGTTCCGTAATGGATGCAGGTCGTGGACAGGTTTATTTTGCATTTTACAGGTATAACAAAGGTGGCTTTCTGGATCAGATCGGCACAGATAAAACAGTTGATCCGCGGGACATTATCCATAATCCGGAACAAGAGATAATATTTGTAGGAGATGGAGCGATCAAATATGCCGGCATTATAAGTAACACTAAAACTAAAAAAATTAATATCGCTTCAGCCGCACAGCCGTATATCCGGGCTTCATCCGTGGGTATTTTAGGACGTGAGAAATATAGTAGAAACGAATTGCTCAATGCTGAAGCCGTTGTTCCTGTCTATTTACGTTCGGCAGATGCCCGTGTGAAGAAAGCTTTATTTGAGAATTAATTATTGTGCGGGATTAAGATCCTTGTATTTTGTTCAAAAGTTCCTGAACTTTTTTATTGTGCGGGTTGCGCGAAAGGACGAAATAAAGACGTTTGATTATATCTTCAATATTTACAACATTAGGATTTGATAAGAATAGTGAAAAATAGGCATTAGCCAAATTAAAGTTGGTTTCTTCGTGAAGAGGGTTAACTTTAAGAGCTTTGCGATAAGTAGATATTGCTTGTATAAGGTTGTTAGTTATTTCATAAACAGAACCTAAATCGTTCCATGCATCAGTGTTTTCCGGGTCCAGTTTTAAAACATTTTGGAAACTTTTTAAAGCTTTAGCATAATCTCCGTCTTGAAAATGAATTCTGCCCAAATTGTGAAGAGCCTTCACATGTTTCGGATTAATCTCAAGAATATTTTTATATTCTTCTGCTGCTTCATCATACATATCGTGTTTATCATACAAGGTCGCTAAGCAAAAACGGGGCTCAACTGCTCGCGGGTCGATTCTAATAGCTTTTTTGTATTGATCGACGGCATGGTGATAATCAATCTGCAATTCTAATATATACCCGATTTTAATAATGGCTTCAATGTTGTCATCTTTTATTTTTAAAGCGTTTTCGTAGCATTTTTTTGCAGAATCAAACATATCCATTTGCTCATAGATATTTCCCATGTTTATAAAAGTTTTGGGATTGTCTGGTTCCAGTTCTGTTATTTTTTGAAAACATTCTAAGGCCTCATCATAATCTTTATTTTCCAGATGAATAAAACCAAAATTGACGTAATCCTCGGCAGAATAGGTATCGTTTCTAATATTTTTTTTTCGATTGGCGATGGTAAGTTTGTTATTATCCGAATAAGCGTTATAAGGCTTTTGAGGTGTTTGTTTTTCTAAAAATTCTTTATTCATAGTTTTATAGAGAAGTCATTGTATCGTCTGTATTCTAGTTGCTGTTGAATTTCTTTAGAATAACATTTTTAACTTCAAACCAGATAGCAACCGGATCAGAAAGAGATGACCTCATTATATGCGGATTTTCTTTAATGATTTGTGCTGACCAATATCCCGCCAATTTGTTTTTACTTTCAGCGCCTGCCAATTGCGCTTGTTTTATAACATGAGCAGGAATGGCAAGCTCTACCTTTTGTTGGCCAATTAATACTTCTTCGTAAACTTCTTTCTCAGCTTGTGCGGGCTGTTCTTCCGGTTCTTTTTGTTTTACTTCAACAGGTCTAGCTGCTTCCCGTCCAGGCGGAATATTAGTTGCTGAAGTTTTTGCCAGAGGTACGCCCGGAATAGGAACATAATTTACAGCAGGTTTTGCCAGAGGTACCGCTTTTGTTTCAACATGGACAGCTTCTTCCATTTGAGGCGGAATAGGAGCTGCGGGAGGCTGTTCCGGCACTGCCACTCTTGGTTGAACGGGTCTAGCTTCCTCCCATTGAGGCGGAACAGGAGCTGCAAGAGGTTGTTCCGGCACTGCCGCCCTTGGTTGAACAGGTCTGGCTTCTTCCATTTGAGGCGGAATAGGAGCTGCAGGAGGCTGTTCCGGCACTGCCACTCTTGGTTGAACGGGTCTAGCTTCCTCCCATTGAGGCGGAACAGGAGCTGCAAGAGGTTGTTCCGGCACTGCCATTCTTGGTTGAACAGGTCTGGTTTCTTCCCATTGAGGCGGAAGAGGAGCTGCAAGAGGCTGTTCCGGGACTACCACCCTTGGTTGAACAGGTCTGGCTTCTTCCCTTGGAGGCGAAATAGGAACTGCGGGAAGCTGTTCCGGGACTACCGCTCTTGGCTCAACAGGTCTAGGTTCCCGTTGAGGGGGAAGATCTATAGGTGGTATTTCTACTTTAGGCGCTACTTTTTTTGGAACTGAAGTCCCGATTTTTTTCTTCGGCAATTCAGTATCAGTTTCGGAGATTTTTTCTTCTGGTGGTTCCATCTCCGGACGGCTATGGATTTTACTTTTTGGCAAAGTAGGTTTACTTATTTTACGGAAGCGATCGGCAATCTGCGAGACAACTTCACCTGATATCATTTGAAATTCGTTGGTTTCGCCTGCTTTCAAACAAAGTTTACATATTTTGTTAATCAGGCGAGGTGTGCCATATTCGGAAAATTCCCAAATTATAGGAATAGCGTCATCTGTGAATATTTTTCTTTGACTGCCGGCAAACTTAAGTCGTGTTTCGACATAAATTTTAAGAGCTTCCTCTGAAGGCAGTTTTTCTATATGGCCATAAGTGCCAATCCTTTGAAATAAATTGGCCATTTTAGGATGTTCTAATTTCTCCGCCAGTTCAATCTGGCCGGCAAGAATCAGGGTGAAAAGATTATGCTCGTCATCTTGCATATTGGTTAAAAGGCGCAAATCATCCAGATTAGCGGAAGTTAAAACATTAGATTCATCAATAACGATTACAATTTTTTGACCCTGATCGTTTGTTTCAAACAAAAGACGATTAAATATTTCGAGCAAATCGACCTTCTTTTTCTCTTCACATTGTTTTCCGGTTATCTGGCCGATAATTTCTCTTAACAGTTGTATGAAAGAAAGGGCAGGATTGGTAATTAAAGCGACTTTGTATTTTTCCGGCTCTAATGAATCAATGATTACGCGCAGGGAAAGAGTTTTGCCTAAGCCTACATCACCGAAAATGACGGCAAAACACTCATTACCCTCTTTAATGGCAAAGATTGTTTCAGAAATAACATTTTCCATGGATTCATGGCAGTCTACATACATTGAAGAATCAGGAACATTATCGAAAGGTGGTTTGGTTAAATTCCAATAGTCGGTGTACATCTTTCCTCCCCTTACAACCTATTATAAAAAAATTTATCCTTCAATATTAAGTAATAAAATAATTTCATTGTTTATTATTAAGTTGAGCGACTTCCGCATCACTGCTCAAATATTCCAGAATATCTTCCAGCAAGAAGCGTCTCATTCTGCCCAGTTTGTAACTGTTCAGCTTTTTCTCATGGATAATTTTCTGCAAAAAACTCCGGCTGATTTGCAGCATTTGACAAACTTGATTAGGAGATAGCATTCTTAAAAGCAACGAATCATTAAAATGATAATTAAGAGAAATTCGGCCGTCAGGATTAATTTTTATATCCAATGAGGGATCACTTTTTGCTCCGCTCAACAATTCTTTTATATATTCTGATTGCAGCAGCAGTGCTGATTGCTCCTTAGTCATCGTGATGGAAATAACAGAAGAAGACTTTTCCGTGAATTCCTCTACTATTTTTTTATTGGAAAATTCAGGGTGATTATTTATGGCGGTGCTGCTTATGGCAACTTCGGATGGAAGATTATCACTCAAATTATCCGGCAGTATAAGCTTAACTTCCGTTTTTTTATCGGGAAATTCAGAACGGGTATCGATGGCGATATTACTTGCTGCCACTTCTGGTGGAAGATTACCACTAAGATTATCATGCGGTACAAGCTTAAGCTCCGTTTTTTTATCGGAAAGTTCGGGGCGGGTATCGATGGCAATGTTACTTGCTGCAATTTCTGGTGTAAAAGTATCATTCAGATTATCCGGCAGAATAAGCTTAACTTCCGTTTGAGTGTATTCTCGCCGACGTTTTACTATACAGATCTTTTCCATATTACTCCAGATAATCTAGATAATCTTACTTACTACTTAACAAAAAAATATTCCATATTTTATATCACTGGCGTTAATAACAAGAAATTTAAATTTAATACGTATTTGTTTAGCTTATTTAGCAAGTAAAATCAAGACAATTTTAATCTTTAGGTGTTCCAATCACCGCTTGGCGGGACAGGATTATTTGAAGGTTACAAGGGGAAGAATTTATCTGATCCGGAGTTTTTTTTCACCAAGATACATAGGGTAAAATATGGCCAAGAGACAAAGAAAAAAAGCAAAGCCAAAGGAGACAGTCGACCAGATTATTTGCAGTAGAGTGATATTCCGGCCGCGCAAATTAGCCAGAAATATGTAATATAAAGGCCCGGCTTCCAGAATTATGACAAAGGCAATTAAACAAAAACAAAGAACCATGAAAAGCAACCCGCCAAAGCTGGTTACAACCTGTGCTGGATTTTCCGATTT
Organism: uncultured delta proteobacterium; assembly: GCA_963710575.1. Classification (GTDB taxonomy): domain Bacteria; phylum Desulfobacterota; class Syntrophia; order Syntrophales; family Smithellaceae; genus Smithella. The sequence continues at coordinate 78,268 of CAVQAL010000013.1, forward strand.
AAAATCGGCATAGACAGCACCCAGACCGATGGCCACGCCCACAACGGCAGGAACCAGACAAAATATTGTTATGGCCGATAGATACATCATGAAAGGAGAAACTCGTAACAGGAAATTGGAAACAACAATTAGAATTTCCGCTAAAATTATCAGAGGGATATAATACAAAAAAAATTTGATCCAGAGGAAGTTTTTTGCAGATACCGGCGCCGCTTGAACAATCCAAAAAGCTTCCCCTTCCATACTCACTGCCGGAAAAACGAAACGGGCGGCAACAGCCGTAAGCACAAAAGCCGCCAGTCCTATATTTAAGAAAGAAAATAAATTTTGCAGATAAATGGTTTTAATCGGCAAATTGTCCAGAGGTAATACAGAAAAATTGTAGAGATAAACTGCAATCAAGGCGGCCATCAAAAATAATTGCGGCCATTGTGCCGAATCTCTGAAAAAAGTCCGAATTTCCTTAACCGCAAAAGCTTTGGAGTCGCGCGGAAGAAAACTGAATAGATTTTCCCAATTATAATCTTTGTATTTTACCGGCGCGAAAAGACGCTTTGGCGTTGTTTGCGATTTAGAGAAACCCATAAAATATGCGGACTGGGCGATAATGTTGGTGATGAAAATAAGCATGAAGGCACAGGTTACGGCGAGCGCGATATTGAGCAGGCAGCTTTTTACTTCAACATTAAGGGCCGCGATGATGGCATCGGTGATCCATGTAGTGGGTAAAAGCGGTGAGTTGGGAGTTTGCATGGAATTTAAATAAAGAACAACGGACGCAAAGCTATCCGGATTAACCAGTTGTTCCGGTCTGGTTAAACGCAAAAGAAGAATAAGCATCAGCACCATGATAACGCCCAGAATAATAAGAATCGTCCTGATTCGTCCGGCAGGCAGTATTTTTGCGCCAAATAATACTAAGATACCGCTGAGCGCCGAGGCGATAAGACACATGAAAATTATTGCGACTAAAAAGATTACATAAAAAATGATGCCTGTTTTGTAAATCAATCCATAAGATAAAAAAACCGGAAAACTGAAAGCGACAATCATCCAGGAACTGTCAAATGTACTGATAAGCCACCGTGAAAAGAAAATATCTTTGGATGAAACCGGCAGCGAATGCAGAAGCGGTAGATCCTGACTTAAATACAAATGGGAAAGACAATTAATGATATTGCTGAAAAGCAAAAGCGTGAAAAAAGTCATAATGAGCATAGAAATGAGTTTCATTGCTAATATATTGCCGAAATCCTGTACACTTTGAAAATAAAACAAAACGCGATAAAAGATAATAAAAGTCCCTGCCCAAAAAAAAATACCAAGTGTGCCGTACATTAAAATGCGCGACCAGTTGCTTTTTTCATTGTTCGGCCGCAAACTGTTGATGGCGGAAAGTATGCGCGGTCTTAGCAGAGAAATAATAGTATTCATATAAAAGTATTTTCTTTTATTATAGTTAAAAAGACTTCTTCGAGTTTGGCTTCCCCGAGCTTTGCGATATGCTTCAATTCATCAAGGGTGCCCTGCGCCAATAGTGTGCCCTTGTGAATTAAACCGATTCGATGGCATAAATCCTCAGCGATGCTTAAAGTGTGCGTGGAAATAAAAATAGTCGTTTGATTGGCGGCCAGTTCTTTCAGGATATCCTTAACCATGTGTACTGCTGCCGGATCAAGGCCGACCATTGGTTCATCAATGATCAATATTCTGGGATTATGTAACAGGGCGGAAGCAATGATGAGCCTTTGCTTCATACCGTGTGAATAAGCTTCAATCAGTTCATCAGCCCAATCCCAAAGAGCAAATTGCTGCAAGAGATTTTGGGCTTTTTGAATAAATGTGTCGCGCTTAACGTCATACAAATCAGCCGAAAAACACAGGAACTCCATCCCGGTGAGCTTTTCGTAAAGAAACGGCCTGTCGGGAACAAAACCGATCATCTTTTTCCCCTCGACGGGTTTTTGGGCCATGTCCAATCCGCCGATGATGATATTACCGGAGGTGGGTGCAAGAATGCCGCCCATCAGGCGAATCGTTGTAGTTTTGCCGGCGCCGTTGGGGCCGATAAAACCATAAATTTCTCCGGCGGCAACAGTTAGACTGAGTTTGTTTACCGCTATGGTGGTGCCGTAATCTTTGGTTAGTTCCTGTAGCTTGATCATTTTGTTTGCTCTAATACCTCCAGTCTGATTTTGCCCATCACGCCCATTAAGTTCATTTGTTCACCACTGTCACCGCGGACAAATCTGATGTGAGTCACATCGGCTGGAATTTGATTGAAAACAGCATCGGCAGTGATCCATTTTCCCAGGTAGAGAACGTCCCATGCATGCCAATAAAACCGGCCGTGCAGATAAACCAATCCCGCTTCCATTTGCGCAGGAATACCGGCAGCGCGCAATAGGGCAACTGTCAGAACGGAGTGTTCGTTGCAATCGCCGACTTTGTTTTTTAAAACTTCCAGCGCGTTGGGAACCGACAAGACCGGTTTTTTCTCAATATTACGGTAAACCCAGTTGACAATTTTTATCGCTTTCTGTTCATCGGTGTCAGCCGGCTTGATGATTTTCTCTACTTGCGCTTTTATTTGCGGAGCATCGGATTGTATAAATGGCGCTGGTTTCAAAAAGACAGCAATTTTATTAGGAAGACTATTATTTGAAGTTGAAGACGATGACAAGTTTTCTCTGGCGATAGTTAAAATATTATGGTGAAAGTTTTGTCTGTCACTGTCCAGTAATAAAGAGCCGCTGGTACCGCCGATTTTAATTTTAATCCCGCTGAGCTTTTCCGGTTCAGTAATTTCAACATTGGAAGGAATGGATGCAATTTGCGTTAAATCAATACTCCCTTGATCAGCTATTCCTTCGCGAGCTTTTTGCGGGCTGACCTTTTCCATAGAGATGCCCAGAATGCCTGCCTCCTTTAAAGTATCCCCCTCAAGATTTAGCCATGCGCAGTTTTTGGCTCCCATGAAATCGGCACAATATTTTTTTGTTAAGATTCGTTTTCCCATGATGGGAATAATTTCATCGGCGCCTCTGGTAACTTTAATTGAGCGGATGGAAAGCGTGGAAGGATCAAAAATGCTGAAGCTGCGGGTTACATCTTTTTCCAAATTAGCGCTAAAAGCGGTATCATAAATATTGCCGCTGATATGAGGAATATCTTTGAGCGGGATTTCACTTTTTTCTTGCGCGCCAGGTAAACCGGTGAACAGGATCAGTCTATTTTTAACCACGCGGCCATGGGCATTAAAACGAAACAAGTTGGAATTCAAATCAAAATTAAATGAGGAAAAAGTCATGTCGGGATTCAAATCGCCTTCAGTCAAAATATTGAGCGCCTGCGTTACTCCCATGGTGTTAATCTTCATAAAAACAGTCTCATTAAAGTGGAATCTATTTCCCGAATTGGTAAAAATCCGGTGAACAAGACCAATCTTATTGCCATTTTGATAGATATTCATCCATGAGTCTTGAGACTGCTGTGATTTTATGATTGGAACAGACGCAACCGGCTCAATATTTTTCTGGAAAAATTCGAGGCGAATAAACAGCAGGATGAGAAAAGTAAAGGTAATGAACATACCCCAAAGTATGTTCCATTTGATTTTGTGCATAAACGACAGCCTAGAATAAGTTATTATATAGTATTTATTATTCTTTATATCAATTCTCAATTAAAGAGAGCGCATTTATTGAAAATCAACATTACTATATAGGATATGGGCAGTGTATGCAAGGATCAACAAATAGCTGTTCTGATTTGTTTTTGTATAAAAATTAAAGATTTATTGACAAGAACATTCAATTGATATATCAAAAAAGCCATTTAATGCTGAGCCGTTTCAAGCGGAATCCGGTATTTGCTGCCTCGGTATCATGTTAAATGCAATTCGGTATAAGAAAAGATTAATGCTTTATGAAACATGATAGCATCATTGCTCACGAAGGTTATCCTTTTATAGTATTTTCTCTTGTCGTCACTGTTTTTGTCGCCTTTTTAGGCATTAGCTGGCTGGCAATATTATTTGTTTTTATCACATTATTTATTGTTTGGTTTTTTCGTAATCCGGAAAGGTTTTTTCAGGGTGAGGAAAAAGTTTTAATTTCTCCTGCTGATGGTAAAGTAATCAAAATTGAAGATGTCGCAGTAAATGGAACCATTTCGGGAAGATTTAAAAAAATAAGTATTTTTATGAATGTTTTTAATGTCCACGTCAATCGTGCCCCGTATTCGGGGAAAATAGAAAAGATTAATTACCATGAGGGTAAATTTCTTTCTGCCAATTTAGATAAGGCTTCGCTTGATAATGAACGCAATGAGGTTATGATTCGTACCGAAGACGGACGCCCTGTTTGGATGGTGCAGATAGCCGGTCTTATCGCCCGCCGGATTATTTGCTGGGTCAACGTCGGAGCGACCATTAATAAAGGAGAACGTTTCGGCTTAATTCGTTTTGGTTCGCGAGTGGACGTTTATTTACCGGAAGATTCTCGAATTTCAGTTAAGCTTCGAGACAAGGTTAAGGCAGGTCAAACAGTTTTAGGGTATTTGTCATGAATGAAGAGATATCGCCCCAAAAGATTCGGATAAAAAAAGGTATATATTTGTTGCCGAATTTGTTTACCTCCGCCAGCTTATTTTGTGGATTCTATTCTATTATCGCTTCATTTAAAGAATATTTTGTTCCCGCGGCAGTAGCTATTTTTGTTGCCTGGATTTTTGATGGATTGGATGGTCGCGTTGCCCGTCTTACAAATACAACGAGCAAATTCGGCGCTGAATATGATTCACTGGCCGATGTAATAGCTTTTGGTGTTGCCCCGGCGCTTCTGGCTTACAGCTGGTCTTTGTCTATTTACGGTAAATTGGGTTGGATTGTTGCTTTTTTGTTCGTTCTCTGCGGTGCACTTCGATTAGCCAGGTACAACATCCAAATAGGCCTGATTGAAAGCAACGTATTTAATGGACTACCCATTCCAGCAGCCGCTTTGGTTGTAGCGACTACAGTAATTTTCTTTGATTGGACAGGAGCGGAAGGAAAGTTTCAAAATATTTTTATAATGATTTTTGTAGTTGTTTTGTCATTGCTTATGGTCAGTAGCGTCAAGTATTACAGTTTTAAAGACATGAAACTCCTTTCACGGAAACCATTCACTATCTTTTTTTGGTCAACAGTTTTACTAATTATAATTTTTCATTGGCCGGAGATAATGTTTTTTGTGATTATTTTAGGTTACACTATTTCCGGACCTATTTGGTGGATAATAAAGTTTTTCCAAAAAGCTAAAGAAAAGAAAAATAATATTTCGAAGTAATAATGAGACTCAAGCTTTAATGAAACTCAGATATTACAAGCGAAACACGGTAATATCTGTAAGTTGAATTATCCCACGTGCGAAGCTAAGTGGGACAATATTTGTAAGTTGAATTGATCCCGCATAAGAGGGATAATTAACAGATTGCTTTTGGGTTTATACCCGTGATTGTGAAAAGTTATGAGAATTATCGGAGGTGAGGCCAAAGGAAGGATATTACATTTTCCTTCCGGATCGAAGGAAAGGCCGACTTCTGATTTTTTACGTGAAGCTCTTTTTAATTTATTGGGTTCTATGCAGGATAAAACATTCCTCGATCTTTTCGCCGGATCGGGCAGTGTCGGGTTGGAAGCTGTCAGTCGCGGAGCTCAAGGAGTTTTTTTTGTAGAAAAAAATAAACACCTTGTTGAAGTTATTAAAAAAAATATTCAAACATGCTGTTTAGATAAAAACTGTCGAACAATTGCCGGGGATATCGAGTCCGGCCTGCGTGATCTTTTTAAAAAAAAACATGAATTTGATATTATATTTGCCGATCCGCCCTACAATCGGGAATTCGTTAGGACAACACTGAAACTCTTGAGCAAATATAATGTTCTCAAGAAAGATGGTATCATTGTAATTCAACATTCGATAAAAGAAAAATTCACTGAGTTTGCAGATGATAATATTTATCAAACAGATCAGAGAATATATGGAGATACTGAATTAACTTTTTTAAAGATGGAGTAGAAATGATACAAGAACCTTTCACGAACAAAGTGGCAATTTATCCGGGTTCATTTGACCCGATTACCAATGGTCATGTGGATCTTATCAAAAGGGGCCTGAGAATGTTTGATGAAATCGTCGTTCTCATTGCTTACAATCCTAATAAGGTTTATCTTTTTTCAATAGAAGAAAGAATGGAAATGATTCAGGAAATATTTAGTGATACTAAAGGAGTCAAAGTGGATTGCCATTCCGGATTGCTTGTTGATTATTTGAAAATATCCGGCGCCAGCATAATATTGCGTGGAATGCGCGCCCTTTCCGATTTTGAATATGAATTTCAGATGGCATTGATGAATCGCCGTCAAACAAAAAAAATAGAAACGGTTTTTCTTATGAGCGGGTTTAAATGGTTTTATACGAGTTCCAAGTTGATCAAAGAAGTGGTTAGTTTGGGAGGAACGGTAAAAGGTTTAGTGCCGGATAATGTAAATCAAAGACTCATAGAAAAATTCAGTGTAAATAATAATACCGGCAGGGGATAGTTTGTGCGATTATCGTCCAGAGTGGCGAAAATTAATCCTTCGGAAACTTTGGCTATTAATGCTAAAGCCAACGCCAACGCCTTGAGGGCGCAGGGAAAGGATGTGATTGGTTATGCTGCCGGACCACAAGAGATAGTGGCGGCGATAAATAAGATTCAAAACCAAAACACTTTCAACCCCACTTCTATTTCGCAGCAAGCGGCAGTGGAAGCGCTTTACGGGGACCAGGGTGTTGTTTACAAAATGCTGAGCTAGTTTCAAAAGCGAAGAGATTTTATTGTTGATGCTCTTAACAAAATTTCTGGTGTAAAATGCTCCTCCCCTGAAGGCGCATTTTATGTCTTCCCTGATGTATCCGATATTTATGGACATTATCACAAAAGAAAAAATAACCAATTCTCCGGAATTAATTGATTACCTGCTTGATGAAGCTAACGTGGCCGCTGTTCCTGGAGCAGCATTTGGCAGTAATAGCCGTATACGTTTATCTTACGCTACTTTTTTAGAAGATATTTAAGAAGGTATGAAACGGATTAAGGATGCTATTTCTAAATTAGTAAGTTAGAAAATATCCAGTTTATCGGGGTTGAAATAATAGGAGACAAAATAAATGGGCGGCATTTTTGGAGTTGTATCTTCGGAAAATTGTGTCCAGACGCTTTTTTACGGAACTGACTACCATTCACATTTAGGAACGGAAAACGGAGGTATGGCAGTGCTGGGAGCAAATGGATTTTACAACACGGTCCATAGTATATCTCAGGCTCAATTCAAATCTCGATTTATCGGTGACTATAAAAAAATGGAAGGCTATTTTGGTATTGGAGCGATTGATGATGAAACGCCTCAGCCATTAATTTTTCATTCAAAATTTGGTGTTTATGCTGTCGCGGCATCAGGTCTTATAAGTAATAAAAATAAGTTGGTAAACGAACTTCTTAATGAGGGAGCTTCCTTTGGAGAAATGGCCGGCGGAGGTGTAAATAACGCGGAAATTGTCGCTTGCCTGATTAATCGCGGAGATAATATTGTAGAAGGCATTGCTTCCATGCGTGGCGCAATTGAGGGTTCTATTTGCGCGCTGGTGTTGACCACGGATGGAATATACGCAGCCAGGGACAAATATGGCCGCTTTCCTTTGTCCATAGGTATAAATAAAAGTCAAAAGTATAAATCTTATGTTGTGGCTACAGAATCGAGCTCTTTTGAAAATCTCGGCTATGAATTGATCAAATCCCTAGGTCCTGGCGAAATAGTGTTGCTGACGCCGGGAGGCATAAAATTAATGAAGCCCGAAGGCAGGGAAAAGAAAATTTGTTCCTTTTTATGGATATATACCGGCTATCCATCATCTGCTTACGAAGGTATCAGAGTGGAAAGTGCAAGAGAAAGATGCGGTATCTACTTGGCGAAACGCGATAATGTTCAGGCTGATCTTGTTTCGGGTATTCCTGATTCCGGTGTCGGTTATGCCATCGGCTATGCGATGGGATCAGGCATTTCCTATCGTCGAGTGCTGGTGAAATATACTTCCGGTTACGGCCGCAGCTATACGCTGCCTATGCAGGAAATAAGAGACCTTGTTGCTACAATGAAGCTGTGTGCAGTGCGTGAAGTGATTAAAGGCAATCGCATAATTGTTTGCGACGATTCTATTGTTCGCGGTACGCAGTTGAAAAATTTAACTGTAAAGAAATTGTGGGACAATGGCGCTAAAGAAATTCATATTCGTTCTGCTTGTCCACCCTTAATGTTTCCCTGTATCTATGCGTCTTCCACAAGAACAACCGGGGAGTTGGCGGGTCGAAAAGCGATTCGCGCGTTGGAAGGAAAAGAAATTGAGAATCCGGTTGAGTATCTGGATCCCCCATCGACTAAATATGACCAAATGATTGATTGGATTCGCCGTGACTTAAACGTTACTTCGCTGAAATATCTGGCTATCGAAGATATGATTGCGGCGATAGGACTTTCGGCAGATCAATTATGTTTGCATTGTTGGTTGGGAAAATAAATTTTATCTTCACTTCACATTGTGAGACTCAAATTTCAAAAACGAAGTGCATTGAAATTTATAAGTCGAACAATCCCGTTGCAAGCGGAGGGTATGATATCCCGCTCCCTGGAGCGGGATTGTGGTCTAGGGTTTTCTCGATGATTCATACCCGTGATTTCTACGCTAAAAAACAACTTTTTTTGTAAAAAGTTTGCATTGTCCATTTCCATGATAAATTAGTCGTTGCTGAAGATTAATTCAAATGTTATAAATTACCGAGACTCTGGCTTCAGAAACAAAATGCCCTGAAGCTTGCCAGTCGAATGAATGAAACACAAATATTACAAATGTAGTGCCGTAATATTTGTAAGTTGAATTCATCCCGCGAAGCAGGGATAAAATATACAGCAATCTGCTGCGGAATGGGTTCCCAAAGCTTACTTTGGGGTTTTAAATAAATTCATTGGAAAGATAGCGCCTGTGGAACCTTTATCGTTGATTAAAAGAAGAAAAACAAAAAGGATAAATCTTGATAGTGTGCCAATAGGCGGGGGTGCACCCATTGTTGTACAATCGATGACGAATACGGATACGCGTGATGTGGAAACCACTGTTGCTCAAATCAACACGCTTCAGGAGGCCGGTTGTGAAGTTGTCCGCATTGCCCTGCCCGATAAAGATGCTGTAGAAGCGATTCCGGCTATAAAAAAAAGAATTCATCTTCCTCTGATTGCCGATATTCATTTTAATTACCGGTTGGCTATAGATGCAATGAAATACGGGGTGGCTGGTATAAGGATTAATCCCGGCAATATATCCCCGGATAAAATCCGCGCAATTGTCAAGTTGGCCAAAGAGAGGGGAATAGTGATTCGTATCGGAGTTAATTCCGGTTCTCTGCAAAAAGAACTGTTGTTAAAACATGGCGGCGCGACAGCTGATGCTCTTGCGGAAAGCGCCTTACAGAATATTGAGCTTTTTGAGGATCAGGGTTTTAGCAAGATTAAGCTGTCGTTGAAATCGTCAGATGTACCCACCATGATTGAAGCGTATCGTGCGATTGCGGCAAAAACCGATTATCCGTTGCATCTGGGAGTGACGGAAGCGGGATCATTGGTTAATGCAGCGATAAAATCAGCGCTGGGAATCGGGACCCTTCTTTATGAAGGCATTGGCGACACAATAAGAGTTTCCGTTACCGGTGATCCTGTCTTGGAGATTCCCTTGGCTTATGGCATTTTGCGCGCTTTGAATATTAGAAAGGTCGGACCGGATATTGTTTCCTGTCCGACTTGCGGGCGTTGTGAAATTGATCTTCTAAATTTAACGAATAAGATTGAAAAAGCGCTCGGCGGCAGAAAAGATTATTTAAAAGTGGCACTAATGGGCTGTGTAGTCAATGGGCCTGGTGAAGCTGCCGATGCGGATATAGGTATTGCCGGAGGCAAGAGGCAGGGAATTCTTTTTAAAAAAGGAAAAGCTTATAAAAAAGTAAAAGAAAAAGACTTCGTGAAAGTTTTACTCGAAGAGATTAATTTGATGATAGAAGAAAGGAAGAAAGTCTAATGCGTTATTCGGAAATGTTTTTGCCTACCGGCAGGGAAGTTCCTTCCGATGCCGAGGTTATAAGCCATCAACTGATGATTAGAGCGGGGATGATCAGAAAATTGACCAGCGGCATATATTCATACCTGCCGTTGGGCTATCGGGTTATTCGCAAGATGGAACAAATTATCCGGGAGGAAATGAATAAAGCCGGCGCGCAGGAAGTTCATCTGCCCATGGTGCAGCCTGCAGAGTTATGGCATGAATCGGGACGCTGGGTGCATTACGGAAAGGAGCTTTTAAGATTTCGCGATCGCCATGATCACGAATACTGTCTGGGGCCGACTCATGAAGAAGTCATCACCAGTTTAATCCGCAATGATGTAAAAACATATCGTCAACTGCCTCGCAACCTTTATCAGATTCAGACGAAATTCCGCGATGAAGTGCGTCCGCGCTTCGGCGTGATGCGCTGCCGCGAATTCGGAATGAAAGACGCCTATAGTTTTGATGTTGATGAAGAGGGCGCGGAAAAAAGTTATGAAAAAATGTTTACCGCTTATAATAATATTTTCCGCCGCTGCGGCTTAAAATTCCGTCCGGTGGAAGCTGATTCCGGCAGTATCGGTGGAAAATATTCACATGAATTTATGGTCATGGCCGAGTCCGGTGAAGACGCCATGGTATTTTGCGAAAAATGTTCATATGCCGCCAATCTGGAAAAGGCTGAAGTGGCATGTCCGGAGAAAAAAATAATATACGAAGATGACTTACTGCCCCTGGAGGAGGTTCATACTCCGGATGTGCGCACCATTGAAGAAGTCAGCGCTTTTCTTAACGTGAAGCCGCAGGATATCGTAAAAACTTTAATCTTCAATGCCGATGGCCAGCCTTGCGCTGTGCTAATTCGCGGCGATCAGGAAGTCAACGAAATAAAAGTAAAAAATTATTTAGGCGCAACGGAATTGGAACTTGCCTCTGATGAAATGATTTTAAAGGCGACCGGTGCGCCACGGGGCTTTGCCGGTCCCATGAATATTGGACTACGCGTAATTATCGATTATTCCGTAATAGATATGTTCAATTTTGTTACCGGCGCTAATAAAGAAAATTACCATTTAAAGAATGTTAATATTGGCAGGGATTTTAATGTTGACGCCTTTGCTGATTTGCGCATTGTCGAACCTACGGATAATTGTCCTCGTTGCGAAGGTAATATTCGATTCGTGCGTGGTATTGAAGTGGGCCATGTCTTTAAGCTGGGAACAAAGTATAGCAAAGCGATGAAAGCAGTATATCTTGACAAAGACGGTCAGGAAAAAATCATGATAATGGGCTGTTATGGAATTGGAATCGGGAGAACGGTTGCCGCAGGAATTGAACAAAATCACGATGAAAACGGCATTGTCTGGCCGATGCCTTTGGCGCCATATCATGTCATTATAACACCGGTTAATGTAAACGAGAAAGATGTCATGGATGCCGCGGAGTATCTTTATAATTCGATGCTTGCCGAGGACATTGAAGTTATTTTTGATGATCGTGATGAAAGAGCCGGCGTGAAATTTAAAGATGCCGACTTAATAGGGATTCCACTGAGAATCGTCGTGGGAAAGAAAAATCTTGCTCAGGGAAAGGTTGAACTAAAAATCAGAAAGACCGGAGAAAATAAGTTATATTCACTAGAAGAAATAGTAAAGCAGGTCAAGGAAATGATAGAACAAGAATTAAAACAGCAGTAAGTTAAGCAGACTGGAAACCCCATGCTACGTATCAATGATATTATCGATAAAGCCCAAGCTTATCTGCCGCCGGAAGACCTGGAAATGATCGAGAAGGCCTATATTTATTCGGCTTCAGTTCATCAGGGACAAGTAAGGTTATCAGGCGAACCATATCTTACTCATCCGATGGAGGTTGCGGGAATCCTGACCGACATGAAAATGGATGCGGCAACGATCATCAGCGGTTTATTGCATGATACAATTGAAGATACTTTAACTACAGCAGAGCAGATTGAGAAGGAATTTGGTAAAGATGTGGCTTTTCTGGTGGGGGGATTGACAAAACTCAGCCGTATTTCTTTTGGTTCACAGGAAGAAAGGCAATCCGAAAACTTTCGCAAAATGATTCTGGCCATGTCTGCCGATATTCGGATTTTACTGGTGCGACTGGCTGACCGTATCCACAACATGAGGACTTTGCAGTATCATCCAAAGGATAAAAGAATTTATATTGCCAAAGAGACTATGGATATATATGCGCCATTGGCCAATCGTCTCGGAATTAACTCCATGAGGATGGAATTGGAGGATTTGTCTTTTCAGTATATTGCTCCCGAGGCGTATAATGAATTATCAACTAAAATTGCCAAATCAAATGAAGCCCGCAAACGTTATACAGATGAAGTTAAGAGTATTATTTTCTCTGAATTGGAGAAATCTTCCATTAAATGCAAAGTTGAAGGAAGGGCAAAACATCTTTACAGTATTTATAAAAAGATGCACGAACAGCATCTAAATTTTGACGAAGTTTATGACCTCATTGCCTTTCGCATAATACTTGATTCCAATCAGGAAAAAACATGTTACGAAGCCCTGAGTATGGTGCATGCCTTGTGGAAGCCTGTTCCTGGAAGGTTCAAAGATTATATTGCCATGCCCAAGGCCAATCATTATCAATCGTTGCACACCACGGTTATCGGGCCATACGGGGAAAGAGTGGAAATCCAGATCAGGACTAAAACAATGCACGAATGGGCGGAAAAAGGCATTGCTGCTCACTGGCGTTATAAGGAAGGCCCTGCCTTTAAGAACAGCGAAGAAAATCAAATTAAGAAGCTCAGAGAAGTGATGGAGATACAGCACGAGATAAAGGATCCAAAGGAATTTATGTCCAATCTGAAATTGGCGTTATTCCCGGAGGAGGTTTATGTTTTTACACCCAATGGCGATGTTAAATCTTTTCCCAAGGGAGCGACGCCCATTGATTTCGCGTACAGCATTCATACCGATGTCGGCAATCAGTGCATTGGAGCTAAGGTAAATAAAAGTATCGTTCCTCTGAGATATAAACTGCAAAATGGTGAAACAGTTGAAGTCATAACGCAGGCCGGTCACCATCCCAGCAAAGACTGGCTGAAAAATGTAGTAACAACGAGAGCAATTTCCAAAATACGAAACTGGATTAATCTGGAAGAAAAGAAAAACAGCCTCGCTTTGGGGCGCGATTTGCTGGAAAAAGAATTTAAAAGACACAATTTAAAATTCAGCAACTATGTTAAATCGGAAGAAATTAAAAAAGTATTTACCGAATGCTCTGTAAATCACCTCGATGATTTAATTTCTTATGTAGGTCTTGGCCGAATTTCAGCAAAACGGGTAGTTAATTGCTTTCTGGCCGGTGAATTGGCCGATGTTTCGGAGCCGGTCACGGATAAGATAAAAAAGAAAAAGACGGCTTCGACATCAATGGGTGTATCACTTACAGGCGTTGATGATATAAACGATATAATGGTAAATTTTGCTAAATGCTGCAATCCCATTCCCGGAGATGAAATATCAGGCTATATTTCACGTGGACGCGGTATTATAGTGCATACAAAAAATTGCCCCTACATGAGAAAAATGGATGCGGAGAGGATGGTCGGTGTGGGATGGAATGCTAGGGAAGAGTATACATATCCCGTCCATATTAAAGTTGTCTGCGACGATCTTAAAGGTATTTTAACGGAAGTAAGTTCCGTAATCTCATCTTTTGACATCAATATCAGTTATGCGCAGATAGAAACGATTGATATGGTTGCCACCTGTAATTTTGTGATCGATATAAACAATTTACAGCAACTCAATCAAGTCTTGTCGGCAATTAGACAGTTGAAATTTGTTAAATCCATTGAAAGGTTACGCCATTTCTGAAACTTGATCACGGATATGAACCCCCCAATAAGCCATATAATCCCACATCCCTGCAAACTACGTTGACTGGCTTGTTCCTCTTGCGCTTCGATCTTCATTTCACTTGCTCTCAGCGATATTCACGATCGCTTCGCTTCCGGGATCATTTCCAATAGCCTTTGGCTATTGGATAATTCGACTCACAAACTTTAATACACCTATAGTGACCCCATGGTGCCCTTTAGGGTATTTAGGTTATTCGCTTTTAAAGTTTGAGTTTCATTACGTCCAGCAAGTTTCAGTGCGCCTATCGTGACCCCATGGTGCCCGTTAAGGTATTTAGGTTATTCACTTCTGTAACTTGAGACTCATTATATTTGATTGTTGACAAACAAATAGACTCTGCTATAAGCAAGCACAAATTTAGAACAGGTGAAGTTATTATGTTAGATATAAAAAAGATATTGCCCCTGCTGAGCATCTTAGTGCTGGCTTTTTTCATCTGCGGAGTTATCGAGCTGTCTGCAGCCCCTAAAAAGCATATAATCATCATTGATCCGGCGCATGGAGGTCAGGATAAAGGTATTGTGCTGACGGAGAAAATTGCCGAAAAAGATGTTACACTGGCAGTTGCTTTGGCCCTACAGAAAGAACTCGCCAAAGGAAATAATCTGGAAGTTATTTTAACCCGTGATTCGGATAAAGAGGTTAGTTTGGATGACCGGAGAAAAAATATTGCAAAGATCAAACCGGATTTTGTTTTAAGTCTCCATACTAATGCCGGATTTGGTAAAAGCGCTGCCGGCTTCGAACTTTATTATCAGGAATTTAATAAGGATTTAATAAAAGCACAAAAGAAGACTAAACGCGATGGGCAACAGGAAAAAAATAAATATCTTAATGACTCTGTCAGGCTGGCTCGGATTATTCAGGAAAACTTAAATACCTTATTCCCGCGAAAGGGCAGGGGGTTGCGGAAGGCTGATTTGCCGTTAATTGAAGGTTTGTTTGTGCCGGCTGTGATTGTGGAAATGGGCTTTGCCACTAATCCGGAAGACAAAAAGAAATTACTTTCAACAAATACACAAACAGAAATTGCCCAGGTGCTGGCAAAGAGTATTAAATCATTTTACAGGTGATTGAAAATCGAAAGAAAATCAGGCAGAAAATTTGGCGAACTAAGGCCGATCAATATTACCAATAATTACTTGAAGAACACTGCCGGGTCCGTTTTGGTGGAGTTTGGCAATACCAAAGTAATTTGCGCGGCATCTTTGGATAATAAACCGGCGCCTTTCTTGAAAAATACAGGAAAAGGCTGGTTGACGGCTGAATATTCGATGTTGCCCATGTCCACGCAAACGCGGACAACGCGGGAATCCGTACGGGGACGTTTAGGAGGGCGTACGCACGAAATTCAGAGAATGATCGGTAGATCGCTGCGGGCGGTGACGGACTTAACCGCTTTTGGCGAAAGAACCATTTATCTGGATTGCGATGTCATCCAGGCCGATGGCGGGACAAGAACGGCGTCTATTACGGGAGCTTTTGTCGCGCTTGTAGATTTATTTAAAAGATTGAGACAGGAAGGCGTTGTAAAAGAAATTCCCGTCAGCGATTATTTATCCGCGATCAGTGTGGGGATAGTTGATAATCAAATCCTTCTCGATTTGGAATACGAGGAAGATTCCCGGGCGGAAGTGGATATGAATTTTGTCATGACCGGTTCCGGTCTTTTTATCGAAGTGCAGGGCACGGCGGAGCAACTTCCTTTTAATAAAAAACAATTGGACATGATGACGGAACTGGCTGTAAGCGGCATTCAAAAGATTATTGACCGGCAAAAAGAAATTGTGGGTGACCTGAGAGCATGAAGATTGTTTTCGCTTCCAGTAACGAAGGAAAGGTGAAAGAAATTAATGAAATGCTCGAAGGAATGGGAATTGAATTAGTTTCTTTAAGTAATTATTCTCATGTGCTGGAAATTGTCGAAGATGGAAAAAGTTTTTTGGAAAATGCTCTGAAGAAAGCAAAGATAATTTCTGAATTTACCGGCGAAACTGTTTTGGCGGATGATTCCGGGTTGCAGGTTGCAGTGTTGAGGGGCGAACCGGGCATTTATTCTGCACGTTATGCCGGAGAAAAGGCCACTGACGCCGAAAACAATGCCAAACTTTTAAACAAATTAAAAAATATTCCCCAGGAAAAAAGAGCGGCTTTTTTCAGTTGTGTATTGGTGTTGTACAGAATAGATGGCAGTTACGATTATTTTGAAGGTAAATGGAACGGACAAATTATTGACGAGGGGCGCGGAAATAACGGTTTTGGTTACGATCCAATTTTTCTAGTGCCGGAGCTGAAAATGACTGCCGCCGAATTGCCTGCGGAAATAAAAAACAAAATAAGTCATCGGGGACAGGCATTTGCTCGGCTTAAAAAATCCCTTGGGGAAAAATTGAAAAATTAATAGTCGGGGCGTAGCGCAGCTTGGTAGCGCGCCTGCTTTGGGAGCAGGATGTCGCAGGTTCAAATCCTGCCGCCCCGACCAAATAATCTCTTTAATATCAATTTGTTATTTATTTCATTTTGGGTGAGTAAACTAGCAGTAAACTATCCTGACCTATTCTTGAGAGATAGTATCCAATCAAGATGTGACTTGACAATTTGTTACACCTACTTATCAATAGATTAAGGAAGTAGGAAAAATTAAAGATTACCACCAATTGGAAGATTCACCTTCATAGCTCAGGACAAATCCTGTTTCTACCGTTTTTCTTCGCCTGGTACATGAGCTGGTCTACCCTATGAACAAACGCTTTCATCTCTTCCTTCGGCTTGTACTGCGCCAGACCGATGCTCACCGTCATGTAGACCTCTTGATCTAACACTGGGGAAAACTTCTCTTTCCTTAATTCCAATTGGATTCTTTGCGCCGTTATCATTCCTTCTTCACTTGTGGTCATCGGCAGCATGATCGTAAATTCCTCGCCACCATAACGATATGCAGAATCTGGATTGCGTAGGCATCGTTTCACTACTCGACCGAGTCGCGATAACACATGGTTCCCCTCAACATGGCCATATGTGTCGTTGAACTCCTTGAATTTGTCTAGATCCAGCAGCAGAAGAGTCAAAGGCTGTTTATAGCGGTTCGACCGCCCTATTTCTCTTTCAAGTTGAGCGTAAAAATGCCTGGAATTGTAAAGCTGCGTGAGATCGTCTATTACACTCAGTTCCTGGTATCTATGTTCGCTTTCACGAAGGACATACTCCGCCTGCTTTTGTTCGGTGATGTCCCTCACGCTCCCAATAATAGCCAATGGTATTCCGTCCGCATCTCGCATGACGGTGAATTGATCATGACACCACCGATACGGACCATCTTTGTGTCTGAAACGATATTTCATATGATACGCCGCGCCGAAAGTGCCGGAATTGGACTCGGCAATCACGCTTCCAATTTCAGCAAGATCGTCTGGATGAACTAGATTCATAAGGGTTTCCAGGGGCAAGTTCATCATCTCATCCAAGGTATAGCCGTAATTTTTGGTAAAGCTGGGGCTCAAATAATCATAGCTATCGGTTTTCAAATTGCGATTATAAGACACATCCAGCGAATTCTCCAACACCTCCCTAAAACGTGCCTCGCTCTCCTGCAGCGCTTTTTCCGACTGCTTGCGCTCGGTGATGTCGCGACCGCAACCAATAATGCCGACAGTAGCGCCTCTTTCATCGCGAATAAATGCAAGCTTAACTTCGGTTAAGATGGTCGTCCCATCTTTTTTGAAGTATTCGATTTCGATTATCCTGCTGCGGTCGGGGGGAAAAGTACCTACTCTCTCTTTTTCCATCTCTTCAGCGAATATTGCCATAGCGATGTTGTAGGACTCAACTGTCATGTGCTTGTCTATCGGCAGTTCCATTAATTCATCGATACTGTAACCGAATACTTTTTCGATTGAAGGGCTCAAATAGGTACTTCGCAAATTCATGTCAGTTGTCCAGACGAAGTCCTTCATATTGTCCGCCAAAAGACGATATTTCTTTTCTCTTACACTTAAAGACTCTTCCGCCTCACGCAAAGCCTCTTCCGCCAGCTTGCGCTCGGTGACGTCAACCGCTGTACCCTGAGCACCGACAACTACTCCATCTTTATAAATTCTTGAAAAGGAAAAATCAAAAAACAACTTTTTTCCTGATTTCGCTGTCACTGGCAATTGAACATGTTTGATCTTTTCCCCCTCCATACCTTTCTGTAATTTTTCCATAGTGCTTTCATGAGCTTCTTCAGAGATAAAATTTAAGATGTTCCTGTTGATCGTTTCTTCGTTGTCATAGCCGAGTATTTCCTTTGCTTTTTTGCTTACAAAGGTGATCGTGCCTTCCAGGTCAATAATGATGAAAATGATATCGGGTATATGTTCTATCAAACTTTTATACATATCTTCCGAGTTACGTAACGATTCCCCGACCTGCTTGTGCTCTGATTTATATTGACTTAGTTCCGCTATTCGCTTTCTTAGGGAAACCAGTTCCTGAATCAGCTCATGCTTTGTTTTGGATTGATCATTCATTGAGTTTTTTTCCCGTCTATTTAAATGATCTGTGAGTTTGAAAAATGAAACAATTACTTTCATGATCACTTGATGATTCTTAATCATGGCCATATTAAGTTATTTATTGAGTAATACTATATCATGCATTTATACTGTGTCCAGCGGAATAACCGCCTCTAATTGCCTCAAATAAAATGTTACCCGGTTGTGAATAGTGTTTATTACGAATTGAAAGAAAGTATATCCGTGGAAAATAATCAACGCTCACTTACAGGAAGTAAGAAATATTTTTTTGATTTCCGAATCGGCAGAACTGTTTGTTACATCTACAAAGGTGCGGGTCGTTTTGTCAAAGCAATTTGTTAAATACTAGATGAAAGATGCAAAACATGCCAGCTTATTTTTTGTGCATTTAGAATCTGGTTGCCGGTGCGCTCAAGGGTTAGAGCCCCTTCTCTTTCAGCCAAGCGATTATGCGATTGGCTACCTTCTTCCAGTCCTTTTCCACCATCATGTCGTGGGCCATGCCGGGGAAGAACTCAGCCGTGCTATTGTAGGCGCGGGCGGTACGCTCCTCCTGCACCCGGGGGAAAATGCCGTCGTGCTCGGCGCCCAGCACGAGGATAGGAGTGCCCTTCACGCGCTTGGGATGTGGCAGGTTCAGCAAGAGCATATCCCAAAAGGCGAAGTAGGATTCGTCCTGTATCTTGGAGAAATACTCCTGAAATTCCTCCTCCGGTATATTGGGCGAGAAGAAGAGCTCCTTGGAAAGAGCTGGAGTATTCACCACAGGGTAGAGACTCAGGGTTAGGTTGGCCTTGAGGAAAGCCAGCGGATGACGCGTCAACATGTATTGCATTATCCACCAGACGCCCACCGTGGGGACGGGAGCCAAAAGCACCGTAGCGGGAAGCTGTTGCTCTTCCAGGTATTTTTGAGCGACGTGGCCGCCCATGGAATGGGCTACTAGGATAGGCTTACCGGGCAACTTGTCGATAATCTGACCGAGGTCGGCCACGTAATCCTTGATGCGGTTGGTGCGCATCCCCGTCTTCTCGCTTCCAGCGTGGTCCCGGTAGCTCAGGGCATAGGTGTCAAAGCCCTGTTGCGCGAAGTACGGCATGAAGTATTTCTGATAACACCAAGCGCCGTGCCAGGCTCCATGCGCAAATAGAATGGGGGCTTGGTGGGTTTTTTTCTTAGCTTTTTCGGAAACAACCTCAAGTTTCATCGGTACCTCCCTCTGGATTTGCTACTGTTTGATAAGATATTGCTTCTGGGTAGTTAAACTATAAGAAGAACTGTTTTGTAAGTCAATTAAATATTGGCCACAAAAGGTGAAGTGTAGTGACAATGTTCGTCAAGCAATTAATAGTTGACATTCTGTGACTACTCCTTTATGCGTATACAAAACGATCTATTTTAAGCAATGGCGTTTTCTCCAAAACCGGTTTCATCGATAGCGGACCATCAATGTTAATATTACCAAGAGGTAGAAGATGATCAAACTGGCCATAGCAATTCGTGACGAAAAGTATTTGCAGCAACTTATAAACCGCCTGCGCAGGGAGAAAGATATAAGCCTCCTCAGCACCATCATCGTCAAAGATATCAAAAGCGAGGCGGAACAGGTCCTTGCCTTCATGAACCAAATGATCAAGCAGAAGCCGGATATTTTCCTCTTTGAACAGGTTATTGTGCGAGAGGTAGCAGCCGTGGATTTGGAAAGAGCCCTTGACTATAGTAATAAAATGTCTGCCATGAAAACCATCATCGTCGGCGAACGTTACAACGAGGAAAACGTTATGGCGTTGATGCTGGGGGGTGCACAGGGGTTTTTCCGAATCAAACTGGGTGAGGAACAACTTATTAAATGTATTCGTGTGGTAGTTCGGGGAGAGTTCTGGCTCGACGCTGAGACGACTACACGAGTTCTCAATGAATGCATCAAAGAATTCAAGCAGAAAAGAGGTCTTCTTGGATCTCTCGCCGACCTGAATTCGGCAAAGCTGGACTCGCTTTCTTCGCGGGAAATGGAGGTTCTGGCACTGATCAGCCAAAGCATGACCAATGAAGAGATCGCCGATAAGCTTTTCTTAAGCCCCAAGACCATCAAGACCCATCTGCGCAACATTTTCGTGAAGGCCGGAATACGGAATCGGGTCGAGGCCGCGCTTCTGTACACGCGTTATGCCCTCAAATCGCATTAGTCGTTTTTCACCTAACTCATGAATAAGTCAAAATGATGTTTCATTGATTATGATTTGAAAGGTTGGATAACCATCAAATTTAGCTGATACTCGCTTACAGGAAGTAAGTGATTGTTTGTTTCTACTAAGTTTCAGTAGTGGGCAATTATGAGAATTGAGGATTACGGGTTGAAAGGTGGATGACCATGATTAATATACAAGGGGAAATGATTAAATAATAAATAACCTGTTAGCCGGAATGTAATGAAGCGTTCAGAGGGAGATCATTACTAAGTCACCATACAAAACTACTCCCTTACAATTGTTATGATAAGGGAGTAGTTGCAATGACGTGACTAAAAAATTAAATTCTTATGCCCTTAATGCGATCCATATCCAGTTACAATTCTCTAGCAAGTTGATTAGCACCCCATATCGCATCCATAATATTATGCACTTTACGGGAATCGCCTATGTTGTAAACTATCTTCTTGGAATCTTTCATGGTGTCATAAAGATCTTTTTGGGAATGATAACCCACTGCAACCATGACCGTATCCGCCTCAATTTCTTTTTCGCCATTAGGAGTTTTTACCGTGACGGAAGCATCATTTACCGCTTTTACGGTGGAGCTGCGGAATATGTTGATTTTGTTAAAGACCAACAAGTCTTTGAGCATATCGTAATTTGCAAAGCACATGTCTGCTCCCCCGCCAAGTATCTCCGGCAGCGCTTCTACAATAGTCACATTCTTGCCTTGCTGACGTAGCCACAAGGCTGTTTCGCAACCGATCAAGCCGCCACCCACCACCACAACATTATTACCGGCTTTCTTTTTGCCATTGAGAAGTTCAATCGCCGTGCAAACGTGCTTTTTGTCACCAAAGTCCAACTTTACCGGCGTGGAGCCCGTGGCAAAAACAATAACATCCGCCTTGGATTTTTCGATCATTGCACGATCAACTGTGCATTTGAGTTTGATGTTTACGGGCAGTTTTTTAAGTTGTAAAATATACCATTTCAGAAGAGCGCGGTCGTCCTTCTTGAAATCCGGCACAGAACCGGGGATAATGTTACCGCCAAGTTTGTCGCTCTTTTCCATAAGAGTGACCTTGTGCCTACGAATGGCACAGACTCGTGCTGTCTCCATTCCGGCAAGACCGCCGCCGATAATCCATACATTTTTCTTGTTGATGGCTTCCGTGATCGCGAAAGACTTCTCCCTGCCGCAAGCCGGATTGACCGCGCAAGAAAGCGGCAACCCCTGGGCGATCCTGCCCAGGCAGCCTTGATGACAGGAAAGGCAAGGCCTGATATCCTCCAGCTTTTCGGTCCTGATTTTTTCCGGCAGATAAGGATCAGCCAACAAAGGCCTTCCATAGCCAATGATATCGCAGCAAATACCTAGAGACTCGCAAGCCATTTCCGGGTTGTCCATTCTGCCGGCAAGGATGATTGGGACATTGACATTTTGCTTTAAGATTTTACCGAACTCGCGGTACATGCCTTTTTCAAAATACATGGGTGGGTGATTCCAGTACCATGCATCGTAGGTACCGGCATCCACATTTAATATATTATAACCAGCATCCACTAAAATTTTGGCGGCTTCAACGCCCTCGGCAATATCCTTACCCAGTTCCACAAAATTTTCACCAGGCAATGCACCCTGGCGGATGCCTTTGACAAAGCTTTTCAAGCTGTAACGCAAAGATACAGGAAAGTCCTGTCCGCAGGCAGCCTTAATTCCTTTGACAATGTCTATGCTCACTTTAAGGCGGCCCCGCAAATCGCCTCCGTATTCGTCTGTCCTCTTATTGTATAGAGCAATAGCGAACTGGTCCAGCAGATAACCCTCGTGAACAGCATGGACCTCGACACCATCAAATTTAGATTCTTTGGCAACAACAGCGCAGGTCACAAAAGAAGTAATCAATTCTTTGATTTCTTCAATGGTCATAGCCTTGTGGTGTTTGGAGGGGTCCCATCTGTTTTCCTGATCAGAAGGGGCGATGGCGTTTTTCATCAGATGAGGAATCGCAACTCTGCCGAAGCCTCCAGTAAGCTGCAAAAAAATTCTGGAATCATATGCATGAATTCTTTCGTTCATCGGAGCGCATGATTTCATAAACATCAGAGGGTTGGATGCTGCGCAAGGCATGATCAGAGCCGGCATCTCGTTATAATTGACGTTTGTTATGCCGGTGATAATCAAACCGGTACCGCCTTTAGCTCGCTCAACATAATATTCCTGGGCGTTTTCGGTAAAGCCACCGCAGGGATCGGCCATTGCAATCATTCCCAGAGGTGCCATGGAGATACGGTTTTTAATAGTCAGCTTGCCCACCATAAGGGGCTCAAAGAGTTTTTGATATTTACCGCTGGACGTTTTCGTCACTGCTTTTTTTTTCATATTATTTCTCCTTTTCTGCCGGGTTTAAAGATTTCTTTTCAAATGACAGCGCCCCATTCCCTTTAGAGGCTGAATATTGGCAACTTCTGACAAATTCCTAGCACAGTGGACTCCATAAGGTTGATGGTTAGGTTGATGAGTTAACAGGAAGATAACTGAGTTTTTGATACTCCCTCAATAATAAGCTGTCAAGAGGGAATTTGTCGCATCAAATTGGCTATACTGTCTTACCAATATTGCTCATTTCTATTTGAAATCTTCAATATGCTTCTGAAACTTGATTTTGACACTTACAGGAAGGAAGAAATAAAAATCCTTTGATCCGTCAGAATTATTTCTTTAACCTTGTGTTCTTATACTTTGTCATTTGCTATAAAATAGCATCATAAAATGCTAAGGTAAACTGGAAGAGTGAATCTGTATTTCACCTGATGCCAAAGAGCATGTTTTGTAGATTAGATCCTCTTCTCATTGCTTTGTTCAATAACTCGTACGGTATCATAAACCTTCTCACATGGGAATGAGTTTGCACTTGCAAGGTTGATTCGGACAGAGCTTTTTACCGGTGTAAATATTTATAATTATTATAGGAGGCAAATTAATAGGTCAGTAACGGTTCTGGGGATAGATATCGCCAAACAGAAATTCGATGTAGCACTACTTGCAGATGGGAAGATAAAAAATAAAACCTGTAGGAATTCAACAGAAGGTTTCGAGACCTTAAAAGTCTGGCTGGAGAAGCAGGGAATTCAAAAGGTTCATGCCTGTCTGAAAGCAACTGGAAATTACGGTGAAGATTTGGCTGTTTTTCTTCATAAAGCTGGTCACACGGTCAGCATTGTCAATCCGGCCCGCATCAAAGGATTTGCTCAGAGTGAACTTGTTCGTACCAAGACGGATAAACTTGACGCGGGAGTCATTGCACGCTTCTGTTTAGCTATGAAACCAGAGCTCTGGTAAGAAGAGTTGACAGTCTAATCGATATGCGTAGCCAGGAGAAGAATCGAATTGGTACGGCGCATGAATCTGTCATCGTTTTGATCAAAGAACATATCATTTATTTAGATCAGGAAATTGAAAAAATAAGAAAACAAATTGCTGATCTCATAAAACGGAATCCGCATCTTAAACAACGGAAGGATTTACTGGATTCTATCCCAGGACTTGGTAAGGTGACAGTTCCTCACCTTCTGGCAGAGTTAGATAACCTTGATAAATTTACCCATGTTCGGGAAATGGTCGCCTTCATCGGACTCGCGCCAAAGGAAACGATCTCGGGATCATCTATTAAAGGCAAACCCAGACTGTGCAAAATCGGAAATGCAAGACTCAGAAAAGCTTTGTATATGCCGGCGCTGATATCGATTCAGTGCAATCCTGTTATGATTGCTTTTTATAATCGACTGAAAGAAAAAGGTAAAAATGGCAAAGTTATTGTCTGTGCAATAATGCGGAAATTGGTTCACGTTATATTTGGAGTCTTGAAATCCGGCAAAAAGTACGATCCAAATTATAAGCCAACTTTTGCTTGACAAGAACGGTATCTACAAATCCATAGTATTGTGCAGTCGTTTGAATTGAGGATTACTGGTTGAAAGATATTAACTTAACCTATCAGTTTGAATCAAGGTAATAGCGTGGCGTATACAAGGGGAAGAACATTTGTGCGGAGAAATTAAGGACCACCAGGAATGCAAAGATTAACTACCGTGATGAATATCTGAACAGGGGCAGTTATACAGTCAAACGCAAGAGCAAGAGGCATAAGAACTATTCCAGCGGCATTATCTCCCTTGTTTTTACATGTCCAAGTTGAATCACAAAGCTCATTACAATCAAATGGTCGCACTAAAAAGTCATTAACGTCAGGAGCGATTCTGTATGCAAGTCTATCTATATAACGACTATCTTTCTTATATCCGACAATTACAACGGAAGGATATCCACGCCAATTATGCCCGGACAGCATTAAAGTCATAGATTTATCAATGTTCATTTCATTATCATTTGATGAAGAATAAAAGGCAATTCTCACAGGTTGACCAACATATTTATCTCCGCCAGGTAACAGCTCCTTTGTCGATTTGCCAAAACGAAGCGTTGATTTGGCATCAGAATTCTTTTTCATGGGCAACAGTAATTCAATGACAGGTCTTTCTTTACAATCATTGGAATGAGGTAAGACCATTATACTGGCATAACTATGACTATTAATTGTTTCAAGCCCAGAGAAAGTTCCTGCCAATTCATTATTTGTCGGCATAAATTCATCAACGAACTCCGATTGGGGATGAAGAATGAACTGATAGACGGCCATAGTTGCACAACCTGTTAGTGATAACAATAATGTCAAAGAAAAAATAAATAACCATAAATTAAGAATTGTCTTGTGTTGAGACATTATTATTTCTCCATTCTTGCTACGTGGCGCTTAACTTCTTCCGTCTAAATCGTAAGAAAATAAGCGTGGACAAAAGAAGTCCAACTATCACGAAGGGCAGATAGCCGGAAATCAGCAGAAAAGAAAAACCAATCAAAAGATAAAGAGCCACTCTAACTGCTGCTTTTGCCAGGGGTTTATCCTTTAATGAAGTTTGCGGCAATAGGACCATTGCGGTAATACCAGGCGATAAACTTCTGCCCCACGTACTTGTACCACATGTTAAGTTAGGATTCAGCCATTTTTGTGTTTATTACCGATTGAAAGGTTGAATATTAATTGAAACTGACAATTTGAGGATTACAGGAAGGAAGAAATAAAATATTTTCCGAAAGTTAAAATTATTTCTTACACTAAGTTTCAGTGGAAAGCAGTTGTCATAATTGAGGATTACCATTTAAATTGTTGTATTTGACAGCGCTAATGAACCAAACAAAGATTTGATCCACCCTTCTATACTTTTCGATAATTTATAAATTGAAAAAAAATTGAAGTATCTGATTATAATATTTTAATGTGTCGGAATTATTTACAAAAATGAAATTAATGGTAATATATTGAAAAATAATAGTTTTCTGCCAAAATATACCTAGATATACCCCAATAAACACTTAAACGCGTCGAAATGTTTTACAATTTTCTTCATGTATTAATAATATCTTATCTATACTCATCATTAAGTTTTTAAAAATATAAATATTTATGATGTAAAAACATTATGTTATGTAACTTACGGGATTAAAACTCGAAATGCTATACAGTATGGTACGCTAATTGCTAATTTTCATATACAAAAGAAAATAATTTTCAGGAAGGTAAAAAATAAATGAAAAAATTGACAATGATTCTTTCTTTAATGGTGGTCTTTTTCACGATGGTTGCTCCGGCAGTCAAGGCGGACACATTGTATCTTAATGGCGTAAATGGCCAAATAGACCTTACCGGCTCGGCCTACATAGACCCTTATCTTGGTGGCAATAGTCCGACAGCCATGAACTATATCTTCTGTGTTGATCCCATGCACGATTCCTATCTGAACACTCATTGGACTGTCAACGACACCGTTCTTGGCAACACTACGAGTCTCGCCAACACATACCTAGGAAACTCTGGTCTAGTACAGTACGAGGAAATGGCTTATCTTATATTATACAACATGGCCAACTGGGGTAATGCTTCTCAGTTGATTCAGAATCAAGACATTCAGGCGGCGATATGGTATATTGCGAATCCAGGAACAAATGGTAACGGTTATGGGGATAACGCTAATTTACTCAATAGTCCGGCACATCAATGGCTAATTTTAGCGCAGAATAATTACTCATCCGGCAACTACTCTAACGTTTTAATCCTAACGTCTACTACTGGCACTCCTAATCAACAAGAGTTTATGGAATTTGTCCCCGAACCCGCAACCATGATGCTTTTGGGGCTTGGGTTGATTGGATTGGCAGGGGTAAGGAGAAAGATTCAGAAATAAACACCGCTATACAGCGGGTTTCTTAAATCCGTGGTTCTTACCACGGAACAGGAAGGCAGAGCCATAATGGGCCCTGCCTTTTTTTGTTATTTAATTTTGAAGATTACTAATTGAAATGTTGAATCCTTGGAGATGAAGCTAAAAACAATCTTACAGGAAGTTATCAATATCGATTCAGACCATCTTTATTTACCATCCACCATCTTCTTCAATTCCCTTCCCACCTTGAAAAACGGTAATCTTTTCGGTTTTACCTCTACATGTTCCCCATTTTTAGGATTTCTTCCGGTATAAGCACCATATTCCCGAACACAGAAGCTACCGAATCCACGGATTTCAATCCTGCCGCCATTTTTGAGGGTATTTGTAAAACCATCAAAGACAAGATCAACTATTTTTGTTGCGTTCTTCTCGGTAAGATTGTGTTTTTCTGCTAATTAAAAAATTAAATCTGATTTATTCATACCAAACTCCTTATACGAAAGATTTATGATGGTTGTTTCCCCAATTGATAAAACCGTCCTCTTATGCACACTACCAGCGTTTCAAAATCATTTTCTGGCAGATTCATTAAAAAGTCTAGATCTGCTTCCGTCTTTAGTAATTTTTTGATTATCTCCAACAACTCTGTTTTTTTCATAAAATTCTTTCTGTATTTCACCTCTCTTTTTCATTCATTGATTTAATAATAAAATTACCCTGAAGCATTAAAACATTGTAGAGCGTCGATCGATACAGGACAGGTCCTGATCGGGAACTAGACTTTAGCCGGCATCAGGAAACCATTTCTTCGATGATGTCTTTGACGGGCTTGACTCTCTTGATCAGGGCGCTTACTTGGCCTGCACCGGCTGGAAACAAATCGAAGTCCCCTTTTCGCCATGCCTGGCCGGCGTTCATCATGTTATATTCCTTGTTGAGGTCAGCACCTGAGGCAATGAGTTGTCCTATCTTGGGGTTGATGATTGTCCGCATGGCCAGGCCGCCCATGGGCAGTAGCGTCGTGCTGGCATCGCCACAAGCAATAATGGCTTCTTTCCAAGTCCGTGAAGCTGGACTTTCTTCGGAAGCCAAAAGAGCGGTCCCAATCTGCACGCCCTGAGCACCGAGAGCTAAGGCCGCCTGGTATCCGTGGCGGTCGGCAATCCCGCCGGCGGCCACAACCGGCGCATTGATCATGTCGCAAACAAGAGGGATCAAGATCATGTTCGTGGATTCAGGTCCGGTAGTACGCAGACCGCCTGATTCTATTCCGGATACGATCACTCCGTCCGCACCTGCTTCCACTGCCTTGACGGCCAATGGTGCTGCCAAGGTAACATGGAGTACCTTCAGACCCAGCTCTTTGATCTTGTGATAGATTTTTTTCGGCGAACCGGCCGAGGTAGTCACGGTTTTGATGCCCTCTTTGGCCAGAACCTCAAGGATAACTTCGTTGATGGGGTTCATGGCAATCATTAGATTGGCACCAAAAGGTTTGTCTGTCAGTGCCTTGACCTCGGCAACCAACTGCTTGACTTTAGTTAAGTCAGTGACAAAACCCAGGGCCAACATTCCGAATGCGCCGGCCTCGGACACGGTGGCCACCATTTTCGGATCATTCAATTCACCAATGGGCCCTTGAATAATGGGATACTTACTGCCAAGGATATCCAGAAGTTGAGACATAGTAATAACCTCCTTTGGTATTCGTATTGATGGATGTTACTTGCCGCATGATACCTGTTCCATATGTTAAGTCAGAGTTCAGCCATTTTTTGATATTACTAATTGAAATGTTGGATGAATCGGGAAAATAAGAAAAACAACATTACAGGAAAAAATAGAGTGACAGACGTCAGGAGTGCGATAAGTCGTCGTCCGTCCGCAACTCGCTACACCTATTTTATAGCCTTTGCCTCGTTATCAATCGCCAGCTGAACTTGCTTGTAGAACATAAGGCGCTTCTCACCCTGATCGCCACCCTGACCATCAGTGGCATGCGGCCAGTTGCTATTTGACGCAATGATCAGTTTCCGCTTGGGGTCGATGAAGATGCCCTGACCGAAAATCCCCCTCGCTGCATAGCTTCCATCATTCATGGTCCACCATTGATAGCCATAGCCAAATTCGGCCTGACTGGTATCGGCATGCTTCGTAGTTGCCGCAGCGATCCAGCCGTCCGGCAACACCGACTTGCCTTCTGCCATGCCTCCGCCCAGTATGAACAGACCAAAGCGGGCAAAGTCGCGGGTTGATGCCTGAAGGCAGCATCCACTGATTTCATGGCCGGTGGATCCCAATAGCCAACTTGCATCCCGCTCCATGCCAAAAGGTCGCCAGACCTTCTCTGATAGATAGTCGGACAAGTTCTTTTTGGTCGCCGAACTAACCAGCACCCCGATCAGATTGGTCTCGCCGGTCTTGTAAACCCATTTCGTGCCTGGAGGCACTTCGCGCTTCAATTTGCGCATATAGCTGACAGTCACATCGACTCCCGGCTCGGCCTTGTGCGCGTTGAACAAAGCGACGTCCGATTTGGGGTCAGCATAATCCTCATTCCACTTCACACCCGATGTCATTGTCAGCAGCTGCTTTATCGTGACATCATCATAGACCGACCCTTTGAGGTCGGGAATATAGTCCGACACTTTATCGTCGATGCTCTTGATATAGCCGTCCTTGATTGCCGCGCCGACCAATGTCGAGGTGAATGATTTCGCAACCGAGAAGCTGGTCCAGCGTCCATCGCCACTGAAGTCGAGTCCATATTTTTCGAGGCGGATTTTGCCGTCTTGAATGATAACCAATCCGGCGGTGCGCTGGTCCTTCATATAGGCATCGACATCAATACCAACATCAAGTGGTGCTCCCTTCGGTAATGGGTAGACGTTTTTGCCAGTAGAAATGATCCGGGATTTGGCAAGGAGAGGAATCCGGTCCATCGCGCGAAAAGCAGCATCGCGCTGCGGGATTGACCAGAAAAGGACACTCTTGT
Organism: uncultured delta proteobacterium; assembly: GCA_963710575.1. GTDB lineage: Bacteria > Desulfobacterota > Syntrophia > Syntrophales > Smithellaceae > Smithella. Next base: position 108,343 of record CAVQAL010000013.1, read on the forward strand.
TGGTCGGTATGTTGAGGATCAACCGGCGCATGTCCTTGTCAGCCGTCGCCCAGAATATGCCGCCTGCAGCCGCCAGCACTACCAATATCCCAATAATGCATTTCCGCATGATGCCCCCCTTATTTGACAGCGCACTATTGATAAGTATTGATGGTTCCCCAGTTACAAATACCTTCTCGGCTTGTCAGAGCTTTTTTTGCACTTCCGCCCATACCTCTTTGACGTCCATGGGGTTAAAGCCGGGCTTGTTGAACCGTTCTTTTCCGAGTTCGTAGATGGTCTCGTTGTAGGGAGCATCAACCTTGTTCTGCCTGGCAAGTTTGAGGATGTACCCTGTCAGTGAATCAAGCTCTGAGCTCGTGCCGCCGCGCTGGATAATGTCCTGACTCATACTGGACATAACCATTTTGGCCACATTCTTCTTGAATAGGGGACGGGTAAGAGACCGGGGAAGCAGCGCACTTGCTGTTAAAAGAGACCACGACGGCATCCCGCCCAGCTTGCATTCTTTGAAGCCGGCGGCCTTCACAATCCGGACACCTTCATACAGCGTATTTGTAAGAAGTCGCTGGAAAGTGTCAAGGTCGGATATCTCTCTGAATCCGTGCCCCACCAGGGTCGTAAGTGAATTGGTGAGGTTCACTACAATCTTGGAATGCACCGCATCCTGAAGATGTTCTGTGATGACAGTCTCGACACCCTGGTTGAAGATATCGGCAATAGCGTTCATCTCCGTCCGCAGATTGTTATTCGGTGTACCGAGAACAAGAGGCCCTTTCTTCTGATATCCCACGGTAACCGGATGATCCATCCAGGCATTGTAGCTGACGATGCAGTAAATCACCTTGGAAAAGTATCTGGGCAGGATCTGCTGATTATCTAGGCCATTGGCCATGGAGACGATTATTACATCTTCTCTGGCATTGGCCTTGATCAATTTGGCAATGGCTTCGAGGCTGTAGTTCTTTACGGCAATGACAATTACGTCCATGGACTTCAGCTCGGAAAGATCTTCCATGACCTTTACGGGAACGGTTGTCATGGTCTCATCTTTGCGATCTCCCTGATAGTGAGTTATGCCGCTGGTCTTTAGCGCATCGAGAATTTTACCCTGGTCGAAAAAATAGGTTTCCTTGTGGAAGGGTGCCACCCAGCCTCCAACTGATGCTCCTATGGCCCCTGTTCCGAAAAAGGCAATCTTCAAGTCATTAGTCGGTAATTTCATGCTGGCCTCATCATCCAGATTGTAGATGCTTACGGGAATATTCTGTACCCATTCAGGTGCCCGGGCATTAGGCAGGTCGAAACATGCGGACATGTGCTCGCCATAACGTGTCTGGAAGAGGTTTTCTTCTACCTCGAGCCTTTTCAGTAAGGGAGCGAAAGAGGTATCGCCCAGTTCAATGCAGGAGCTTTCAGGTTTCACACCCTTCTTGAACAGGAGCTGCATGTTCTTTTTCACATTGAATGTGGCCCGGAAATCCGTACGGCTCTGCAACAATTTTCCACCTCGCTGTGAATACAGGAATGATGAGACATCGAATTTGGTGGGAGTGCCATCCATGGGGATACTAAGAGACAGATATATGTCCCCGTTGTTGTCCATGGCTTTGACGATGCAATTGTTGTCTTCACGATAGATATCGATGTCCTGGGTTACCTTGGGCAGGCCCCAGATCCTACGGCCCCTTATGGTATTCTCTTTTGATGTGACAGGCATTCCCGCGATATAGTAACCGAAACGGCTGAATGAATCAGTGATCATTGGCAAGACAGGCACATTACAACAGGGGGCAACCATCACTGGTACGGCAATGGCAATCTCGTTGTACGGCCGTACGCCCATGACATTTTTATACTCGTAGCAGGAAAAAGCAACCAGTGCGCGTCCCTTAGTCATCCTAACCGGCACTATCATTGGACTCAACTGTTCTGCAATGAGAGCAGCAGCTTTTTCATAGGAGCACATGAATACGGCCACGGCGCAGCTCACATTTCCATAAAAGGTGGGAAAGAGATAATCCTTGGTTACGCTTTCATTCAGCCGGAGAGGCTGCGGTGCCTTGCGAAGGGTAAAGCGTTGGTAAAAATCATTGCTAAACAGGGTTCCGTTATCCAACATTTTCTCTGGTACATCCCAAGTCGCCTTCATTAATTATCTCCTTTTTCTCAAAGACTGACGGCCTTATCTTCGTTATAGTGTTTGATAAGAATGTGCTTTATCTAAAAAGGAGTATAGGGCTGCCAAATTTGTATGTCAATGATATCTTGACCACAAAATGTGGGGTGCGGATTGTGTTTATTACTGATTGAAAGATAGCATCTTTGCCAAGTTTAATGATTTGAGGATTACAGGAAGAAAGAAATAGCCGCAACACTTACTGTTAGGTTAAGTTCTGTTTAGGGCTAGTAAACTCTATTACCTGTCCCCTGTTCTCGAGGGCTTCTAACATCCGATTGGAAGTCCTTTTTACATACTTTCTTGTCATATCCGTAGATGTATGACCGTAAATATCCCTAACCATTTCCAGGTCAACTCCATTATCCAAAAGCTGACAACCTAGACTATGCCGGATAGCATTCTTCTGATTAATTTTAATTCCCACTGTTTCACAAGCCGATTTCCAAATCTTTCTCATTTTCCGTTCATAATAGGGATGGTTTCCATCATAGGTAAAAATATATTCAGAGAAGGATGGTCTTGTTGCTTTTAGTATTTCTTTCGCCCTAGCTGTTAATGGAAGCCTTCTGATACGGTAAGTTTTCGTTGTTTCCCCTAAGTTCCCATTGGCTGAATGACCTTTTAATAATTAAATGATCATCTTCAATGCAGTCTTTTTTCAAAGCCCTGACTTCGCCTATCCTTAAACCGCATTCCATGCCAAAAAGAAATATAGATCGGTGTTCTTCCGGTATCGAGTCAATGACTTTTTGTTGTTCTTCAAAGGTCAGATATTCAACTTCTCTCTGTTGTGATTGTTCAAGGGAAGGGAAGGGAAGGGAAGGGTGGAAGTTGCTTTATAACTCCATCTTTTCTAGCAAAGTTCATCATCGCTTTTAATGCGATTAAAACAGAATTGCACCACTTTACAGAACCAGTCATTTCATTATGGAGAATCGATAATTTACTAAATGTTATAGTCCGGATGTCTATATCGCCCCATGCTTCAATAGCTTTTTTAATTGCTGATCTATGAACTCGTTTCGTATTGTTGCAAGCAGTTGAAGCTGAAAGCCATGTTTCGGAAAATGCTTTTAATGTAAGAGGTGATTCCGGCAGATAAGCCCTGATTTCAAATGTGCCATCATCAATCTCTGCTCTGACTTTGTTTAATAATTTGTCGGCAGTCCTTTCATGCCAGATAGGTTCTCCGTTATAGCGAAATATCCGATAAGATTTTCCTTGCCAATAGATCGACACATAATAAAGATGAGCCTTCTTATCGTAACGATAAGTTCCCTTCATATAATCACCCCCTCTGATTTTGGAGGTATTGTTATCATGTGTAATATTAATTTTCAAATCAGAAAATCCTTCGCTGATTATTTTACTTATTTTAATTCCGATTCTTGATTTTTATGCTTCGGATTAATTTGAATATTCCAGTCCATCATATCTTTTGTAGTATACTTAGTAATGTAATAATTAGCTCCTAACCCGATGTGATAACCTATGACCTTGCACATTCCGCCGTAGTTATGCTTCCGCCAAGAGTCACCAATCTGAACATAGGGAACATGACTAAGACAACGGATAAGCATATGCCCATGAACAAAATCGCTCTGATGGAATTTTTCAATAGCAACCATATGGGAAATAGGTCTGAAGATGTTACAGAATTGACCATAAAGCCATTTTTCAATTCTAACCCTGGCTCTGTATGGGTCTTTTACATAATACCCATTTCCGAAAGTTCCTGTGAACCAAATATCCCAAGGCATTGATGCCAACCAATCGCCAAACTCTTGTGTTAATTTTATTGGAACACCGTTGTAACCTCTCATAATTATTAACTTTTAACATCACTATATATCTACTGAATTTTAAGCACACTTCATTCGATGGATAGTGAAGTGTGCTTAAAAAAACTAATTTAATATTAAGCACTTATTCAACTATCTTCTTTTTGTTCAGAGCTTATTGCCGATACTTTGACTAGGAAATCACCCCGGCAATGCCTATAAATAATAAAAAATGTTTTATGGGATTCTTGACACATTAAAGGTAGGCTGTTAGATTAAAATAGCCTAGAGGTATCGCATGATTCCCTATGGTCAGAAAAGCCAAGCACTCGTACCGCCAAAGTCCTGTGTTTGGCTTTTCGCCTTTACTTATCTACTTTTTTCATTTTCGCATTTTTCGTTTTTTTTTGCTTTTCGTAAAATTCGTCGATTATTTTTCTGTGAAGTTGTTGCAACTCTTCACTTGTTTTATCTTCATAAACTCTTCTGAAAACTAACCATATCATTTCTTCCAATAGCTTAGCGGCAATATATGATCGATTGCTTTTCCACCTCTTAACAAGATGGTCCAGCAAAGCTAAAGAGGATGTTTCTAATCGTATCGTTACCGGAATTTTATTGTCTTCATAAATCGCCTCACATTGATTAACAAAATTTTTAATAACTTCTTCCTCAAGAGGAATTCTCTTGCTTTCTTCATTTTTGGCATTTATATTTTTTTTTACATTTGACATAATAATCTCTTTCCAATTAAAAATTATTTTGTAAGTATATAAATTATAATACAGCATATATTTGTAATTGCAAGAATTATTTTTAAATTATTTTATCCATATCTAGGCAGGCTTTTCCGGCTTCGGCGGGGAGCCGAAAAGCCTGCCTAGATCGCCATCTAAAGTTATCATGTATCAATCTTTCTTGACTTTCGGGTAAAAGCTAAGTAATTAGACGGTGAGTAAACTAGCAGTAAAAAATATAAACAATAATTAATTTGATAGTTTAAGGGGGTGATTTACAGGTTCAAATCCTGCCGCCCCGACCAATTTAAACTTTTTTAAAATTCATAATTTATCCATATGACTAGTTTTATAAAAGCTTTAAAGCCCGTAATCCTTGTCACCGGTGGAACCGGTTATATCGGAAGTCATACGGTTGTCGCTCTTATTGTCGCAGGTTACGATCCGGTTATTGTAGATAACCTCTCCAACAGCAACGTCTCCGTTCTGGAGCGTATTGTGGAAATCACAGGGAAAAGGCCGCCATTCTATAAAATTGATCTGCGGGATCGCACCGCCATCGATGCCGTTTTTCAGAAACACCAGTTCGCGGCGGTTATCCATTTCGCGGGTCTCAAAGCCGTGGGGGAATCAATCGCCGAGCCCTTGCGATATTATGAGAACAATATTGAGAGCACGATCTCCCTTTGTTTTGTGATGGCCCAGCGCGGTGTGAAGAGAATCATCTTTAGTTCCTCCGCCTGCGTTTACGGAGATTCGTCCATTATTCCTATACGGGAGGATTGTCCTCCGGCTCCCACCAATCCTTACGGCCACACCAAACTCATGATCGAACAGATTCTTCAGGACATCCATATTGCCGATCCGCTCTGGCGAATAGCTCTGCTGCGATACTTCAATCCTGTCGGCGCTCATGAAAGCGGTCTGATTGGCGAGGACCCTCCAGGGATTCCCAACAATCTCATGCCCTGCATCAGTCAGGTTGCCGTAGGCTGTCGTGAGCTAATAAATATTTTCGGTAACGATTATCCGACATCCGATGGCACCGGTGTGCGCGACTACATCCATGTTATGGATTTAGCTGAAGGGCATGTGGCAGCACTGAAAAATATAGAGACTGATACCTTTCAAACTCCGCAGATCATTAACCTCGGCACTGGCCAGGGCTACACAGTTATGGAGATGCTTTTCGCCTTAGAAAAGACATCGGGAAAAAAGATACCCTATCGTATAACGAACCGCCGTCCCGGAGATATCGCCGTCTCCTATGCGGACACATCCCTTGCGCACAAGCTTCTGGGATGGAGGGCCAGACGCACTCTTGCCGATATGTGCGCCGACGCATGGCGCTGGCAATCGAACAATCCTCAAGGTTATCCCCCCGATCACTAGAGAATTAGAAGGTTGGAAAAAATCAATGAGAAATAACTTGAATAGAATCTATAATGCGTATTACTCAACGTCAGATCCATCCCATCAGCAAACTCAATTTATCAAATAGTAAGCAGGGGTTCCACTTCGTTGCGTATTTTTTGCAAGCTTTCTTCCGATGAAGCTTCGAAACGTAAAACGATTACCGGCTGGGTATTGGAAGAACGTACCAGCGCCCATCCGTTCGCAAAAGGAATACGTATTCCATCAATTTCAACAATACCGGGTGTGTTTTGGAAATATTTTTTGATTCTTTTTACAATTTCCACTTTTTTGTCATCGGTGCAATCAACTCTGATTTCCGGTGTGGCATAAGTTTTCGGCACATCGGAAAACAGTTCGCTTATTTTCTTCCCTGTTTGGGAAACGATTTCCAATAATCTTAGCGCCGCGTATATAGCGTCATCATAGCCGAAATAGCGGTCGGCAAAAAAGAAATGACCGCTCATTTCCCCGCCTAACACAGCCTTCTCCTCTTTCATTTTTGCCTTGATCAGAGAATGTCCTGCCTTCCACATGATCGCTCTGCCGTTATGTTTCTTAATATCATCAAATAAAACTTGTGAGCACTTCACTTCGCCAATGATTGTGGAATCGGGTCTTGCCTTAAGAATTTGACGGGCAAAAAGAAGCAGCAGTTTATCTCCCCAGATTATTTCCCCGTTATCGCTGATCACCCCGAGACGATCGGCGTCGCCGTCAAATGCCATTCCCAAGTCCGCTTTTTGACTGGCGACTAAGTTAATTAATTCCGCTAAATTTTCTTTTACCGTGGGATCGGGAAAATGATTGGGAAAATGTCCGTCCGGTGCGCAATAGATGGGAATAACTTCGCAGCCGAGACGTTTTAAAAGCGGAAGAGCAAAATATCCCCCGACGCCATTGCCGCCGTCAACTGCGACTTTAATCTTTCCGGTGATTTTAGTATGAGAAAAAAGATAATTTTCATAAGCTGAAGTTATATCTTGAGATTCCGATGATGAACTGCCTGTGGAATATTCACCGCTTTCCATAATTTTTCTTAGTTCCTGAATTTGTTCGCCGTAAATGGTGTCTTGGCCGATACAAATCTTGAAACCATTGAATTCGGGTGGATTATGACTGCCGGTTATCATAACTCCTCCTCCAGCGTGGAGATGGCGGATAGAGAAGTAAAGCATGGGCGTAGCGCAAAGACCGATATCAATTGTATTGATACCGGAGGAATTAAGACCTTTGATCAAAAAATTGTGATAAGCATCGGAGCTTAAACGGCAATCACGCCCGATGGTCATGTTTTTTATTTTATGCCGGACGGCATAGGTTCCGATAACCCGGCCAAGGTTGAAAACAAATTCTTCATTAAAATCTTTGTCCACAACTCCTCTTACGTCATACTCTCGAAATACATGGGGATTAATCAATGGCAAAACTCCTTGTATAAATTATGTTTTAAATTTCAATGTTAACTCGTAAACACCGCTATCGGATGTTCTCTTCATATCAAATCCGCCTTTTTCGAATACATGAAGCATCGGCTTGTTGTCCACGAGAACATCTGCGGTAAATCCCAGCAACCCCTGTCTTTTTGCAAGATAAGTCAGATATTGCAGCAATGCGAAACCTATGCCGGTATTTTGCTGGTCGTCACGAACGGCAAATGCTACTTCGGCGGAATGTGTGGCCTCATCAATTCCATATTGACCAACGGCGGCAATGAACTGCTTATCCGGATCTCCTATTAGAACAACCAGCACAAGTTCTTTCGTATAATCAATGATTACAAAATCTTGTAGTCTTTCGTGCGGCATGTCTTTGCGATAGGAGATGAATCGTCTGTGGATGCTCCTGTCGGAAAGAGAATAGAAGAAATCTTTTAAAAGCGGCTCGTCGCTGATTTTCACCGGTCTGGTAAAAATCTGTGCGCCGGTTTTAGTAGTTAAATATGTTTCTAAATCTTTAGGATATTCGCCGCGGGTTCCTGGGATAAAGGCCTGGTCTTTGAAAATCAAGCCGCGTTTTTTTGCTTCTTCAATCAGCCATGGACGGAATTTGGGATGAGCTATGGAAATTAATTCCATGGCTCGTTCTCTGATGTTTTTTCCATGCAGGTAGGCAATGCCGTATTCTGTCACTATATAACGTACATCGCTGCGATTAAGAGTTACTCCCGCCTGTTCCTTCAACGCAGGAACAATGCGGGAAACGGTATCGTTAAGAGAAGTAGATTTCATCGCCAGTATGGTTTTACCATTTTTGGAAAATAACGCGCCTCTCATAAAATCCTGATGCCCGCCGATACCGCTGTAAAAAACGCCGCCGATTGATTCCGATGTCGCTTGCCCGGTTAGGTCGATTTCCAACGCGCTGTTAATGGCAACCATATTTTCTATCCGGGCAATAATTAGCGGATTATTCGTGTAGTCCAGTGTCCGGAATGATATGGAAGGATTGTTATTGAGAAAATCATAAGTGGATTTTTTCCCCATGCTGAAAGCGGCAACGGTTTTCCCATGGTCAATAGTTTTTCTGGAGTTATCGATAACGCCGGCTTTAATTAATTCCACCAAACCGTCGCTTAAAAGTTCCGTATGGACTCCCAGATTTTTTTTGTTGTATAAACCGGCCATGATCGCATTGGGCAAGCCGCCCCAGCCAACTTGAATGGTGTCGCCGTCCTGCACTAAGCGCGCCGCGTTTTTACCGATGGTTTCAATAACTTCGTTTGTTGGGACTCCTGTTACTTCTAAAAGCGGTTCATCGTAAGGAATAATAAAATCGACATCCTTAATGTGAATGAATCCATCGCCATGAATCCGGGGCATGTTTGGATTTACTTGAGCTATAACAATTGTCGCCTTTTCCGTCGCGGCTTTTACCACGTCTACACTTACTCCGAGACTCAGATAATCATGATCATCCGGCAGAGATGTTTGTATCAGCGCTACATCAATGCGAATAACGCCGCTGGCTAACAGGGAAGGAACTTGTGAAAGGGAAATGGGGGTATAGTCGGCCATGCCGGTATTAATGGAAGCCCGTGTGCTATTGCCGATGAAAAAGGAATTATGGCGAAAGTTCGCTTTATATTTGGCGCCGGTATAAGGAGCAAGTCCCAGTGAGTAAATATGGATAATTTCTGCATCAAAAAAAGCTTTGGGATTGGATTCCACATAACGTATCATTGCCTGAACAAGGTATTGAGGCTCACCGCAGCCGGAGGCGACAAAAATATGATCGCCGCGGCGAATATGACTGAAAATTTCATCTTCCGAAACGAATTTTTCCGGATATGATTTTTTGAAGCTATCAAGGTGTTCTAGAAAAAGTTCTGGTTCCATAAGAGACCTCCATTTATTCCCACATGTGAAGCTAAGTAATAATGTATTCTAGGTTAGATCGGTACTCCCTGTCAATTGAAGTCAACATTTATTGTTGACTCAGGTTCCAAAAGTGAAGCATTGCGGAATTGGTCAAGTTGAACAATCCCGCGCAGCGAGGGTTTAATACCCCGAATTTCTGTGAATTTCAAAGGCAGTTTGATTTTATTTTCATATTTTAAATCATTGGGTTGGCAATAAAATCATGTTTTTCCGGCGGAGATATAATTAATGGTCAGAACTTTATTTAATATTCGGGAAGAAGAAGGAGAGGGCAGGCTATTATCGGAAATGATCCGAAGGAAATTATTAATAATATTAAATGTGGCGCCCCATAGAATATCTTCGCTTCCCTGACCATCGGGAATAATCAGACACGGCATTTGATATTGCAGAGGTTCGGTATCTTTTCCCAGAGATGTTTTAATATCCAGCATGGCATAATTGGCGCTATTAAAGAAAAAGCTAAGGGGAATTTCCAGAATCTTTTCTACTTCCGAGCTTAATCGATACTTAAAAGGTTTACGAGTCAGACATACTACAGGGAAAATAGTCCGGGCGAGTAGAGTCAGAGAGTAAGAGGGCAGGGCGCCAAGAAATTTAATGTTGAAGGGATTTAATCCAATTTCTTCCCATGCTTCTCTTAGCGCGGTTGGTTAAAAAAAGATGAATGATGATGCTGTTTCTTTGTCCCCGAACTGAATAGGAATTTGATTTCCTGCCGCGCATTTACGGTGGAAATCATTCCGGTTTTCAATAAATGGACGTTTAAAAATTTATCCTGTCCCGGTTGCAGCATTCCGCCGGGGCAACTGATATCTCCGCCTTGGGAAACCTATCCGATCGTTTAATGAGTTGAAAAACATATTCGGATTTGTCCATGAATGTTAATTTAAAATTTAGTAACAGAACCACTCGCGGCTTTAAGATGGCGAGAGCGTTCTTGTTTGGATTTGTCAATCTTAAGATTTATTTCTTTATAATCAATAGCCACTGAGGCTAATTTATCGCTTACGAAACGTGGGAAAATATATTTTTGCTGAAACAGTGTTAAATCCATGAAACTAAATGCCCATAAATCTAATTTATAATTTCGGCAATTTTCTGATTATACCAGCATCTTAACGGGAAATAAATCGATGAAACCACAATGACCGCCAAATCTTTGTCTTGATATTTGTTAAAAATGCATTTTCCTGTATCCGGCAATAATCTTCATGCGGAATTACGGGATCATCTTCCGCGATAAATATTCTTACAGGTATATTCAAATTTTAAAAGAGTCATTTTTCAGCGTATATAAATTAAAATAGTCTCGGTAAGAGCTCAGGCCGGGGAAGTAAGGCATAACGTCTTCCGTCAGCCCCATACATGTTTTGGCTTTCAGCATTTTATTGAAATCATATTTCCCAGGGAAAAGCCGCTGCTTTTTGATCAAAGACCGTTTCCATTTTTTCAGAAAATATTTACGATAGAAAAAATAACCGTTATCGATGGCCAAAGTAGTTTTGTAAGGATCAAGCGGTGGACTGATGGCAAAAACATGTTTTAAGTTTGCTATCGGTGTCTGGTAGTGTTTCATGGCGATACGCAAAGAAAAATTTCCGCCCAGAGAAAAACCTATCAGATATACGGGCAGGTTTTCCGAGTGCTGTGATAAATAATTTACTGCTTCGAATGTTTCTTCCAGCAGAGCGCCATGAAAAAGCCCTTCATTGAGATGGTGTGAATCTCCGTGATCCCGCAAATTCAAACGGCAAATGGAGAAACCGAGATTATAAAAATAATCTCCGGCGGATAAAATATAAGCGGAAGAAGAAGAACCTTCCCAGCCATGCAGATAGAATAATCAAGCCTTTGCTTTTTTCATGATGTGAATAAAAAGAAAGCAGCTTTGATCCGGTAGAAGTGGTTACAATTATCTCTTGAGAATTGTCCAGCATGTAATTTTTACGGGGAGTTCGCAGGCGCGAACTGGCCATAATAGACTGGAAATGAGGGCTTCTGAAAAAGAATGAAGGCTTGAATATTTTATCAGATTTTTTTGTGCTTTTATTCATTTTGTCAATAATGAAAAATATTTAACGCATTACGTTTAATCATAAATAAGGTTTTATGCTTGTCAGTGAAAGGCCTACACCATGTAGGAAATTTTCTCACTTCTAATTCGGACTGACGCTGATACCGCAAACCACTATCCTGTAGTATTTAATAATCGCTTTTCAAAGGGGTACATTATTGCATCAGCCATGTAATATGCCCCAACGTCGTGGCCGTTACTTCAGATACACGGGCAACATGACTGAGGCCAAAACGGTGGGGCGTACCCCTCCTGAAAAGAGGTTAAAGATCATATATCTCTCTTTAGAAAAAAAGTAAAGAGATGCATGGCCGGAATAATTTTTACTACAAGGGATTTCATGCCTTATTGGCGGAAATAAAAGATATAAATAAAAATTTTTTAAGGAGATTAATCATGGCTGAAGCAAACGAACAAGATTTTTATGACAATGTTTTTCCCGTTCCTGACAGGGTAAGAGAGAAATCTTACATCAAGAGCAGGGCGGAGTACGACAAACTTTATAAAGAGTCGATTACAGACCCCAATGCTTTTTGGGCAAAAATGGCGACAGAAAGACTGACCTGGTTTAAACCGTTTGACAAAAAGAAAGTATCGGACTGGTCATTTGACACCAAAGATCTTCATATTAAATGGTTTGAAGGCGGTAAGCTCAATGTTAGTTACAATTGTCTGGATCGACATCTGGAAACCAAGAAAAACAAGGCGGCGATTATTTTTGAGGGCAATGACCCCAATGACTGGAAGGTCTACACCTATTACGACATGTATCGCGAAGTCAACAAGTTCGCCAATGTTCTTAAAAACCTGGGCGTCAAAAAAGGAGACCGTGTTACCATCTTTCTGCCCATGATCGCGGAACTGTCCATCGTCATGCTGGCCTGCGCCCGCATCGGCGCCGTTCATGCTATTGTTTTCGGCGGATTCTCGGCGGAAGCTTTAAGGGACCGCATTAATAACAGTGGTTCGAAAGTTGTCATTACCTGCGACGGCACCTACCGCGGCGCCAAAGCAGTTCCCCAGAAAGCCACATGCGACAAAGCAGTGGATCAGTGCCCCGGCGTGCAAACCATGGTTGTTGTGAAACGCACCGGAACGGAAGTTGCCATGAAAGAAGGCCGCGATGTTTGGTACGAAGCGCTGATGGTCAAAGCAGACCGTTATTGTAAACCGGAAGAAATGGATGCGGAAGATCCGTTGTTCATCCTTTATACCTCCGGTTCGACCGGGCAACCCAAGGGCGTTGTGCATACTCAGGCTGGTTATCTGCTGTATGCCTCCATGACCCAGCAGTTGGCTTTTGACGTGCGTGAAGAAGATACTTACTGGTGCACCGCCGATATCGGCTGGGTCACTGGTCACAGCTACATCGTTTACGGACCTCTTTGCAACGGTCATTCCAGCATTCTTTTCGAAGGTGTTCCCAACTATCCTGACTTTGGCCGGTTTTGGGCTGTCGTCGAAAAATACAGTGTTAATAACTTCTATACCGCACCAACCGCGATTCGTTCGATTGCCAAAGAAGGCGACAAATGGGTCGATATGCATGATATTTCTTCTCTGCGCGTTCTGGGTTCGGTCGGTGAACCGCTCAATCCCGAAGCGTGGTGGTGGTATTACAATAAAATCGGCGGCGGTCGCTGTACGATTTCCGATACCTGGTGGCAGACAGAAACAGGCGGACACATGATCCTGCCCCTGCCCGGCGCAATTGATATCAAACCGGCCAAAGCCATGGTTCCGTTCTTCGGCGTTGTTCCGGTGTTGATGGATGAAGAAGGAAAAGAAATCAAAGGCCCCGGCAAAGGCGCGCTCTGTATTAAAAATGCATGGCCCGGAATTACCAGAGGGTTGTGGGATGACAAAGATGGTCGGTTCGCCGAAAATTATTTCTCGCAGTTCCCCGGTTTGTACTTCTCGGGCGACGGAGCCGAACGCGATGCAGATGGTGATTACAAAATCACCGGCCGAGTCGATGACGTTATCAATGTTTCCGGTCACAGGCTGGGCACTGCAGAAGTCGAAGCGGCTCTTACTTCTCATCCTGATGTCGCCGAAGCGGCGGTTGTCGGGTTTCCCCATGACATCAAAGGTCAGGGTATCTTCGCTTATGTCACACTGAACAATAATGTGGCCAAGACGGATGAACTCAAAAAGGCCTTGATCGCGCATGTCCGCAAGGTCGTCGGTCCGATCGCGTCGCCCGACCAGATTCAATGGGCGGATGGTCTTCCCAAAACAAGATCAGGCAAGATTATGCGCCGCGTTTTGAGAAACGTCGCCGCTAAAACGTTTGGTGACTTCGGCGATACGTCAACTTTAGCTGATCCGGGCGTAGTAGATGATTTAGTTGCCAATAGAAAGAAGATTGGTTAGAAATAATAAGCGGCCTGGCACCCACCATACCCCCTTTCGCAAAAGGCCAGGCCGCTTATTGAAATTTACCGCTCAACAAAAAACATCCTTCTAGCCATTTATGGAACAATTTTTCTGTGATTTTGATTAGTATTGAAGCACTGCTTGATACCAATTCGCTTATAATACCACCTTGCAGTCGGTTATTCCTGGTGACGTCAATGCGTAATGATCATGTCCTTAAGACGAAAATCTCGGCTTGAGTGGAACCATTCCTGTGAGAAAACTTCACCGTATAACCGATTTCCCTGAGGATATGCTTCATGATATGGTTTGTTGGATCAATTATCGACATGAAACGGGAAATGCCATGCTCCTTGCCAATGGCAAGAATTTTTAACAACAATAATTTGCCAAGGCCATAGTGCTGCCAGTCGTCACGGACTAAAACAGCAAAGTCCGTAACATTTTCTTTAGGATCATAACCATAACGAGCTACCGCAATTATGGAATCTTTCTCATCTTCTTGTATCACAGAGACAAGGGCAAATTGGTTTTTATAATCGAGGTGCGTTAATTGAAAAAGTAGATCTTCCGGAAGCGCATTAAGATAGGTTAAAAAACGCATATATATGGAATCAAGACGAAGCTTGTTGAATAAATCTACGATAAGATGTTCGTCTGTCTTCAAAATAGGCCGGAGAAATACTTCTTTTCCATTTTTAAGTGAAAGCCAGCTTTCATACTGAGTGAGATAGCATTCATTAAAAGTGGGCGACATTTTAATCACTTCAACATAAATAATAATTTGACTGCCGTATCAGAAGAGTTTCAAAGACATGGAAACCATGTTCTCGTCTTTGGAATCCAATGTAAAATCACAGTGCCGGAAAATTCTTAGCATGGCGTAATTTTCCTGAAGCGTTTCCGCACGAATAGTTTTGTAGCCTTCTTTTCTGGCCAGTTCGATGCACTGTTCGGACAGGGTATGACCCAGAGATTTATTCTGAAAGAGATCCGAGATGATAATGGCGTATTCCGCTTCGCCCTCGCAACGTTTGTTTTTGATCAAACGCGCAATACCAAGGAACTTATGCTTATCTCCGTCCTTCATCTCCGCGACGACGGCGACTTCCTCCTCCGGATTGAGATTGCAAAAACGCTGAGCTCTCTCCGGCGTGGCGGAAAATGGCGACAAGAACCTGAGCCACAGCGATTTTTGCGAACAATTGTTGACAAAATCAGTCCACAAACCGATATCTTTGGGGTTGATCAGGCGCAGGCGCACAGGCAGGCTATCGACTGAAAGTGAATCCTTCGTAAGGTGGCGGGCGATGGAATCGGCAATGGCGCTCTGGCGTCTTACACCGTAATGATACATCTGACTTAAGACTTCCGCCGCCATTTCCGCCGTGGAATAAACTGGAATGTCGGCCTGTTCCATCTTCACCACATCGTCGATCATGAACTCCTTGCAGGCCACACAGCAGACAACCGGCTTTTCTTTATAATCTACACTTTTCATGACATCCACAAAAGAACTCAGCATCTCGCCCTGAATAACCACGATAAAACTATGCACATCATTGCTTTCCACGCCGATTTCAATCAGATCTTTTGCCTGCTGTGGTGTCATGGAAAAAGAACAGTCGATGGGATTGCCTATGCTGGCATAATCAGGCAAAGCATTTTTTAACCGTTTTTGAAAATACGGTTCCAGAGTAGCTAAACGCATGTTGGAGAGATACAGCATATCAGTCGCGGCAACGCCCATCGAGCCGGTATAGGTGATGACCAGCACGCCATTGCCTTTCGGGATGGGCTGTTTGGAAAAGGCTCGAGTCAGCGCGAATAAATGCTCGTTGTCTTTGGCCCGGATCAGGCCGCTTTGCTTAAAAGCCGCGCTGTTGACTTCATCATTGCCAGCGAGCGATGCGGTATGAGAAGACACGGCCTTTTTTCCGGCTTCCGTGCGTCCCGATTTTAAAACAATGACCGGCTTACGCACCGCCGCACGGCTGGCCACATCTACAAAGCGCTTGCCGCTGCGGATGTCTTCCATATACATGACAATTACGGAAATATGATCATCGTCACTTAAATATTCCAGAATATCCGTTTCATTGATATCCATCTTGTTGCCGATCGTTGCCACAATACCGAAATCCAGAACATTGCTCAATCCGGTCAGGATTCCCGCAGCGTAAACTCCGGCTTGCGCGACCATGCCGACATTGCCTTTGCGCAAATCGGAAAGAAGCCCGATGGATTGCACCATATTGTGATGAGTGTTGATGACGCCGGAACAATTGGGACCCAAAACGCGGCAGCCGTGTTCACGGATTATTTTTTCAATTCTTTCCTGAGCCTGTTTTCCTTCCTCGCCGGTTTCCGCAAATCCCGCGGCCTCCACCACCATGTACTTTATTCCTTTAGCGCAGCAATCGGCAATAGCCGCCTCGACCGCTTTGGCCGGAACAATAATGATGGCCATGTCCACCGGATCCTGCACGTCCAGAATCGATTTGTAGCATTTGACGCCTTTGATGGATTCTTTACGGGGATTGATCGGGTAGAGTCTGCCGGGAAAATCATGAGTGATCAGATTCCAGAAAACATTGTATCCTAATTTACCTTTAACGTCGGATGCCCCGATTATGGCTATGCTTACCGGATAGAAAAAATCACGCAGGCTCTCCTGACCAGTCGCTGTGAGATTCTCTTTCGGCGACGGTTCACTGACAAACATCCGGGCATCAACAGTAATATAGCCATCCGGATACAGAAACAACGGGTTAAGATCAAGTTCGTTTATTTCATGCTTTTCCACAACCAATTGGGATATTTTTAAAAGCAGTTGACCCAGCGATTCCAGATCGACAGCCTGACCGCGATATCCTTCCAAAATAGCGGCGCCCCGGATTTCCGCTATCATTTCCGAGGCGTCCTTTTCGGTAATCGGTAGAATCCGGAAAGAAACATCGCGTAATACTTCAACAAAAACACCACCCAGTCCGAACATGATGAGAGGCCCGAAACTCGGATCACGCGTCACGCCAATGATGGCTTCGATACCCGGTTTGGCCATTTTCTGAATAGTTACACCTTCGATGTGCTGATATTTAAATGTTTCGAGAATTTCACGGTATGCTTTACGTACGTCTTCGGTACTGTTCAGATTAAGTTTTACACCACCCGCATCTGTTTTGTGAACGACATCGGGTGAAACTATTTTCAGCACGACAGGAAATCCGATTTTCCCGCTCATAGCAAGCGCTTCGTCTTCCGATCGGGCCACCAGAAAGCCTGTGGTTGCAATACCGATACCTTCAAGGATTTCCTTTGTCTCATGTTCCATAAGGTAACTGCGGTTTTCCTTGACCGCCTGATGGATAATTTCCGCCAACTCGTCTTTTAGGAGTTTATCCGTTGCGGAAGATGACTCATCTGGATTATCACTAGTTGTCGTTTTTGAATTTTCTGATGTTGAAAATGCCTCGTTCATGTTGCCCTCCTGCGTTAATTTATCCACGTTCTTTTATTTGCCGCATTAAATTAATACCGAATCTGAACATGGTAATGGATTAACACAGACATTGAAAAGATAATATCAGAGGGAACCTTGTTTGTTTGTCAGAACAAGGCCGAAGGGACTGACGGTTTTTATCTTACAAAAGTGACTGGGAAGGGGAGAGTTTTCCCTGAATAAAAAAATTAACTGATTAATTTGTTATGAACGGCGTAAAGTGTCAGTTCGGCATTTTTTTTCATGCCCATCTTGGACATCACGCGGGTGCGATATGTGCTGATGGTTTTGACACTCAAACAAAGTTCATCGGCAAGATCGGAAACGGATTTTCCTCCCGCTAGCATCAGCATAACCTGGTGCTCGCGGTTGGAAAGCCGCTCATGAGGAAGTTTCTCAGTGTCAATTTCCATCTCATCGGCAAGTTTTTCCGCTAGAGACGAAGTGACGTATTTGCCACCGCCGGCCACCTTGCGAATGGCGCCGATGAGCTCGTGCGGAGCGCTGGCCTTGGTAAGATAACCGGATGCGCCGGCGCGTAGCGCACGCACTGCGTATTGCTCTTCGGGGTGCATACTTAAAATTAATACAGCGAGTTTCGGACGCTGGTTTTTAATGTCTTCGAGAACCTCCAAGCCACTGCGGCCAGGCATGGAAATATCCAACAGAACCACGTCATAATCATTTTGCAGAACTTTTTCCAGGGTTTCGGAACCGTTTTGTGATTCGTCCTTGACGGCCATATCACTCACATCGGCTAAAATTTGCTTGACGCCCTGTCTCACTACGGCGTGATCATCGGCAACCAGTATGTTTATCATGCTTATTTTTCTCCTTTACTTGAGTGGGATCAGCACTCTCACAATTGTTCCGGAAGGTTTGGCGTTTCGGACATGAACCGTGCCGCCCCATAGATGGGCGCGCTCGCGCATGCCGATCATGCCGAAAGACCGGGGATCGTCAACCTGCCACTGTGTAATGCCGATGCCGTTATCCGTCACTTCCAGACACAATTCTTTTTCATTTCTCGTGAGACTCACCTTACAGAACGTGGCTTTGGCATGCCGGACGATATTGGTAAGTGTTTCCTGAAAAATACGGAAAATGGTTGTGGCCAGTTCCTTGTCGATCACATTGCTGCGGCAATGTATATGCGCTTGGCAGCGTATGCCGGAGCGCTTCTGAAAGTCCGCGGCCTGCCATTCAATGGCCGCCGGTAGCCCCAAATCATCGAGGAGACTGGGACGCAGTTCTGTCGTAATGTTGTGAACACTTTCAATTGTCGAATCGACAAGATTCGACATACTCCGTGTTTTTTTACGGATACTTTCATTATTGGCCGGCAGGCGGCTTATAAGCCAGGACATGTCCATTTGCAACGCGGTGAGCGATTGTCCCAGTTCATCATGAATTTTGCGCGCAACGCGCGTGCTTTCTTCTTCGCGCACCGACTGAAGGTGAATGGATAGATTCCGCAATTCTTCGCGCGAACGCTCCAGATCCTCCTGCGCTTTTTTTTCCGCCGTTATATCTTCATAAGTAACCACAATGCGCTTCTCCCGGAGTTTTTCTCCTATGCGCGAGGCTTTCATCCTGCAGATAATTTCCTGTCCGCCCTTGCGCATACAGGGAAACTCCGTCTCATACGTCCGCTGGCGCTCAAGGCTGGAATAAAAGATATCGCCGATTTTATCAGCCTCTTTCTTATTGCGGTAAATCATTTTGATGCTTTTGCCGATCAGTTCCTCACGGTGCCAGCCGAAAATAATCTTAACTGCGTTATTGGCAAAATTTATGCGCCGTTCATGCAGACCAACCACTGCCTGCGGTATAGCATCCAGAATGGATGATTCCAACGCTTCAAGTTCTTCAAGCCTGCGGCTGGCTTCCTTTCGTTCAGTCACATCCATAGAATTACCCAGAATAGCCCGTTTCCCCTTGTAGGTAATGGACATGACCGTCTCCATTATCCATTTGATCCGGCCGTCTTTGGTAACGATGCGAAATTCATAGGGCGAGAAACGCTGTTCTTTAAGCATCATTATTGCATTTTTCGTTGTTTTGCGCCGGTCTTCCTTAAGAATAATGCTGGCAGGTTCCATATTGAGCATTTCTTCTTCACTGTACCCGGCATACTCCTGAAAGTGAGAATTAACGAACTGAAATCGCTTATTTTGCATAATGTAAAATCCCACCTGTGAACTCTGGGCAAGGATTTTGTAAAGATCTTCTTCCGATGTACCTGTGGATTTTATCTGATGTTGTTTCCGGGTCTGAGGGGCTTGCAGATTCGCCACTAGATCAAGGAGTTCTTTTTTAGACATTTTAACCAGAGACACCGGACACCTCGTAAATAAATAAAATATCACTACTCTACAATGTATAATATAATCATAATTTCCGTGAAAAATAAACATGTTTCCCTGCCGTTATACTTGTATCCAGAGGAATATTAAAAGCGGGAAATAATGAAAGAGGTGAACATTATATATGATATATATGGAGTGAAAACTAGCTCTAAAAATGAAATAAGGACTTAGAGAAATTTCTAAGTTCTTGTGTAATCATTGGTGGCGGTGCAGGGGATCGGACCCTAGACACTACGGATATGAAGCTGCCGCTATCTCAGAATGATGATGTTGCCTTTGAAAAAGATTTTGAAGATTATAAAATAAATTATGAATATTCATAGAAAAAGAAATGAATTAAATTGTTGCTTTCACCGTGTCGCGACAAACAAACGACTTTGAAAAACCATGAAGTTGTGAATTGCTGTATAGATATGTCTTCTATGATTTTTCTTCTGAAGATACACCTAACCATTCCAAACCTTCTTCAGGTTTTGTAGTGACCTTGACAGAATATCCCAAGCGGGTCACCACCTCCTCAAAAAAACTATATTTACTGACTTGTTTTTCTGTTCCCCAAAAAGATGTCTTTGTTCCTCTGGGAAGAGCCCGACTTATCAAAGGAGATAAAACAAACATCTTCATAATAGAGTCTTTTGCTTCATCAAGTCCCTTTACTTCCGTGACATCAATAAAAACCTTATTCAAATTATGGATAAGTAACTTTTCAAGTGCCGCATAAACTATTTTTTTTGAACGAGATACTTCAAAACGACCCGTCAACTTCAAGAATAGACAGTTATCTCTTATTTCGTCTGTTGAATCCATTTTTCACATTCCTTTTACGATTATTCTTCTATCTGCTATAGTATTGTTTAACAATTACTGATTGGAATCTAGCACAAAATTCAGCATTTAAAAAATAAGGATTACAGAAAGAAAGAGAGTAGTTACTGTCAACTCAAGTTAGTTCAGGGTATCATCAATAATCCAACCGTGGCCTCTTTATTAATCTCTTAATCTCTCCTTTTTGACTATTATTTACATCATCCTGTTTCTCTTGTTGAACCTCATCATTCTGTTGCTGCTGGCTTGTACTTTTGTCTTCCGTTCCCATAGATTTGCATTTTGCATCTTCCGGAGGATTATCTGTGATAAAACTGTTTCCATCCTTGTCTACACAAGTATAAAACTCTGCTGGATGAGCTACAATTGCCAAGGCAAAAAATATGCACAGTATAAAAATTATTCGTTTCATTGCGTTCCCTCCATGTAATTTGACAATGATTGGTTGTAATATAGCATAAAACGACAGAATTGAAAAATAAGGATTACAGGAAGTAAGAAATAAAATTCCGATTTCTGAATCAGCAGAATTGTTTCTTTCAACGACAAATAAATGTTTTTGAGAAATTGCTATATTGAAAATTACGACTTGAAAGCTTTTTTATCAAAAAATATCACCGATTAAAACTTGACTTCTTTTTTAATGAGCAGTAGACTTTTAATAAATTGGCAAATAAGAACTGCCGGGCAGTGAATGGTTGCTCGGAGGATTTTTTTTCATGAACGCGGCAGACGAACCTTGGATGCCGCAATGGTAAGGAATCCGAAATGAAAGGATTCAACGGTCCATCGGTTCTCTGTGCTGCCCTTCTGTTTAGCGTGTTCCTCATTGCCCCGACTTTTGCAGAGATGAAGAAAGTAGACGATGCGGAACTGGCCAAGACAAAGGCCTCCGTGACAGGGGCATCCGTCAAAGACGTGAAAGACGGCGTGGTAACGGACAGCAGAATCTTCGATAGATATTTACCGGTCTTTTCCCTGCCGGGGAGCACGGCCCATGAGGGCTTAATCATGATCCCGTATACGGAGACGTGGACGTACACTTTCGGCTCTGATAATCCGACCCATTGGGGAGGGACCATAAACGGGACCATAACGCGTTAAGAGACGCCGTTCCGGAACTTTTAATATTAGGCATCAGAACGAACCACACGCCCTAAGCCAGAGAGAACAGTAAGATCGTTGAAGTTCGTTGACGTTGTGAAAAATCAAGCATTACTTGATTTCACACATCTGCCGATTTTTTACAAATGGCAACGGGATCTTAGCATACCAATGGTAATTCTCTACAGCGATATTTTTTCATTTGCTTTTCCATGAACCAGCTTCGCCACCCAAACGTTCCCATGTACCGCTACCGGATAAACGTCCATTTTCAACGCTTAACTGGCCAATGAATTCGATATCAGAGGAAACGTGGGCGTGGAGTTCTCCACTAGAGTTCACGGTTCCGGTGATAGTACCTGAGTCGAAGAATCCGGAGAAGGTGCCTGATACAGTGCCAGTGGCAGCGATGGTTACTAAGAACGTTCCTTCAACCGGAACAATTGCTTTACCGCTCCACTCTCCGGAAATAGTTCCTTTATATTTTGCCGTATTCTTATCTTTAGAATTGGCTGTATTTTGCGCATCCGCTGCAAAGAGATTGCCGAATAATAAAAATAATATTATGACAAACTTAATAAGATGCGTGATTGTCGTAAAACTAAATTTCTTTTCTGTGATCTCTTTGTTCATATACTCCTCCTTTAATTGATCTGTTAGCTTTACATATATTATCCCAACACATGTAAAAATTCAAGTCAAGGCAGATCTATTTATTGCCAATAGGAGAGAGATATGGGCCGCAGAAGTTGACGGTGTGGTTGATATTCCGGTTGAACAATATGTGATTTTAGCCTGTTTCACTACAAAGTCTCCGTAGCGGGCAGTGGTGAGAACTGAGGATTACTATTAGAAAGCTGTGCGTGGTAAATATAAGCGATGCTGTTGAGCTATATGATCTGTGTTTCAAGGTTTACCATGAAAACTGTAATGTCTCTAATAGGCAAATTCAATGCGGTTTCGTCCACCTTCTTTGGCTCGGTAAAGGGCTTTGTCTGCACGGGCCATAACATCATTAATGTCTTCCCGCATTTTATATTCCGAAAGGCCGATGGAAACGGTAATCTTAAAATCGGAATCAATGTCTGGAAGCAGGATTTTTTCGATGTTGGTACGCACACGTTCTGCGCCGATAAGCGCTCCATTGATGCCCGTTTGCGTCAGTACGATCAGAAATTCCTCACCGCCATAGCGTGCACAGTATTCCGTGTTGCGTATAGTATTTTTAATCGTGGTGGCAACTACCTGCAATACAGCATCCCCCGCCTGATGCCCATAGGTGTCGTTTACATTCTTGAAGTGGTCAATATCCATGATGGCAAGACAGAAGGTACCGCCGCTGCGTGATGAACGATTCTTTTCGTATTCAAGGAGTTCCAGAACATGGCGACGATTGTATAGGTCGGTCAGTTCATCCCGGATTGCCATTTCCCTGATGATCTCTCTGCTTATTCTCAGATTTTTGCGGAGAGAACTGATATAACCGCCGATGATGGAAAAAGCCACGAGGACAAGGACCAGGATGCTCCATTGAAGATATTCAAGATTAAAATTGACGCCTTGAGGACGGTAGATAGAGAGCAGAGCTATATCAATACCGTAGGTCAGGAAGGCGAAAAGGCTGAGATATAAAAAGCTGCGGGTATTGAGGCGGAAGATACCGAACAGAAGAATAATGACGTAGACCAACAAAAGGCTACCACGGGCCAGATTAGCAAAATACATTCCATACATTACCATAAGCATGCCGATACAGATCTGGACAGCCGTTAGACTGGGATCCGGCATTTTCAGATTGAGGCCGGTGCGAAAAACGATGTATAAAACAATATTGATAATAGGAGCGGCAATTATATACCCGTGAATCGCCTGCCATTCCATAATGTTTGACAGATAGGCGACATAGGCGAGGAAAGGACAGAAGAGATACATGGCTGACGCCATAAAAAAGCGGCGGATGCGCAGTGCCTGATCCCGATCATCCTTTGGGATGATGGAAAAATGGATAAGCTTGAGAAGGACTTTCTTTTTCACGTGGGGGAATATATGAAAAATGATTTTGTAAGTCAAGATGATTTAGGCATAAATATGAGGTAGGGTGTCGATGTTCGTCGGACGTTAATTGTGTTTATTATGGATTGAAAGAAAGCTTCCACAATCACTATGGGGAGTGAAAACAACTTGCCTGATATTAAGACGGACAGTGAGCTTCTCGGGCATACAAATATTGCTACAACACAGAAATATCTATTCTCGCTCAAGCAGAAGAAAATGAAAGCTATGAGTGTTCTTGATGATGTGTACGGAACAAAAATTAGCCCTGAAAATAAAAAGGACTTAGAAAAAATTCTAAATCCTTTTTATTATTGGTGGCGGTGCAGGGAATCGGACCCCGGACACTACGGATATGAGCCGTATGCTCTAACCATCTGAGCTACACCGCCTTTGTGGTAATATAAAATTTCTTAATGAGCTTTTTATTCGTGCGACGCTATATCTAAGTGCGCAAATTTTGTCAATGACTTATTGAGTAGTATCCAGCTTATAAACAACGATCACACTCCTATCACGCAGAGAAACGCCGACAGATTGAACCAATGCCAGAACAATTTCCGGTTTGCCGTCATTGTCGATGTCTTTAATACAATAATCGGCTACATAGCCGTTGATTTTTTTTGTCCGCCAATTTTCCGCCATTCCCATACCATCCCATTCCAGATTATATATTTCACTGGAAGTAAAAACTTGTAGATGTTTAAAAATGCGGCCTACCGAAGATAAATTTTTAACGATAATAATTTCTTTTTTACCGTCTTTATTTGTATCATAAGTAAGGATGCGTAAATTGACATAAGCGCTTTTTTCCTTATCTTCATTGGCGTTTCTCTTGTCAATGTTTTCGAAGTAGTTATTGCTGCCGCCATATACATCATCACTTCTCCAGATAAGCTTGTCACTGGCAAAACCAAAAGAAGAAAGCCGGCCCAAAGGTGTATTTGTTTTGTCAAGAATGTATAAATAATCCAGATCATCCAAAGCAAATATTTTTTCTCCTCCGCCGATGCCTAAATTATCAATGGTCAAACCATAGATAGATAAGCCTAAAGGTATTTTCATTTTTTGATCGGAAACATACTTGCCATCTCTCCAGACCATTTCATAAATTGGCGTGTTAAAAGGTTTATCAAGGCCATAATCCTGTCCTAATAATAAGAATACCGGATGGAGTATCGATTACACGTAAAAACCAACGGATATCAGATGCAATTTTAACATACTTGCCATCTTTAAATTCCAGATACAAAGGAATCAAGCAATGTATCATTGAGAGAAGTGACAAATATTTGCTTTTTACCATCTTTGTTAATATCGGCAACATCTACGGCGATATAGTTATCGTAAGATTTTCCGGCTATTTTTTCTAATAATTTTAGTTCATTGCCTTTTTTTTGATATATGTAAACATTATTTTTGTCGATTGCCACCACTTCGTTTAAACCATCACCATTTACATCCCCTATATCCATGCCTTTAAATTCCGTGGGAATTGTTTGGCTCATCCAAAAATCTTTGCGATTAATAAGAGGTTCGGGAGCGTTAATAAATTCAGAATTAATTACAGATGTTAAAGTTCCTTTTTTACCACCGGTTTTCATTTTCGCAATTATTTGAGATTCGCGGGACAACCCCGAAGGTACTTGGGGGGTAGCAGCGGGGATCGGCGCGGGTACGGCAACGAGCGGTGCCGTTGATTGCGGTGTTGTACCGAGAATATGTTGGACAATGTTTTGTGAAAAATCATTAATTTTAGGAATTACTTCATCAAGAGTTTGCGATTGAGTAAAAATGCCGATGTCAGATTTGGAGTTGACAATATCAACCAGTTTCCCGTCAATACTAATACTATTACCAATCTTAGTAATGCTTCCCCAAACGACATAATCAGAATTTAATTTTTTGCCGAGATTATAAACATCATTTGCAGTTATACTTTTTATTTTAGATTTTTTGATTTCGTCCAGGACAACGTTTTTATTGGTTACATTGATTTTATCAGGAACGGAAATACGCGAGGAGAGCATTTCTTCTATCCCTTGTTTTATATAATCGATATTTTCCGAGCTATTTAGTGTAAAAGGTAAAACGGTTACGGTGTATTTATCCTTCGCCCAGAGTGAACCGGTCGCCAGCAGAAGAATAACCAAACAAAATATATATTGAAAAGTCTTTCGCATATTTATCTCCTTTATTAGATCCTATGTACATTTACAGCACGGCGTTTCTAACATTTAAAAAGTGATAATTCAAGAATGATTTGAGAAGATAAAATCAATCGGTCAAGATATTGATGTTATTAAGTTATTGATTATACTTTTAGCGGAATTACGTAAAACATAACGGCACAGAAATGACAAACGCTGCCGGTAAGAACAAATAAATGCCAAATTGCGTGATTAAATGGAAGTTTCTCCCATGCATAAAAAATGGTTCCCAGTGTATAGGCCAGCCGCCACAGATAAGCCAGGCAAGACCCCCCCCGGGCAATGTTTGAAAAAGAGGTTTAATGGCAAATATAACCAACCAGCCCATTAAAATATAGGCAAAAGTCGAGATAATCTTAAAGCGATGAACGAAAAAGATTTTGAATAAAATCCCGATTACAGTCAGGGACCAAACTAAAGCAAACATGCTCCAGCCAACGACTCCTCTTATAGTTACAAGCAGAAATGGAGTATAGGTTCCGGCAATCAAAACATAAATACAGGAATGATCCAATATCTTGAATACATGTTTCAAATTTGGTTTTTGAAAACTATGATAAAGAGTCGAAGCTGTGTAGAGCAAAACAAGTGTAAATCCAAAAATTGTACAACTTATAATGTGATTTAAATTCCCATACATTATGGAGAAAACTATCAGAAGAACCAATCCGGCAATGCTGATTAAGGCTCCAATACCATGAGTTATGCTATTGAATATTTCTTCTAAAAAACTGTATTTTTCTATGGGTTGTGATTCAGACATAAAATTTACTTCCTCAATTCTGTAAAATTATTAGACCTTCGATTCTAATTTGTCAATCTCTAATAAAAGTAATTCTGTATTAATTCTTGACTGATTGATAGAAATCGTAATAATACTGAACATGGCGAGACGGTAAAAAAGCCTATCATGTATAGATAAAATAATTAGAGGAGAAAAACGTGATACCCAGATATTCCCGCGAGATAATGACAAAGATTTGGAGTCCGGAGAACAGATATCAAAAATGGCTGGATGTGGAAATATTAGCTTGTGAGGCAATGGCCAAACTAGGCAAAATACCCAAAAGTGCGCTGAAGAACATTAAAAAAAATGTTTCCATAAAAATCGAGCGGATTGATGAAATCGAAAAGACTACAAAACATGACGTAATTGCTTTTTTGACATCCCTGACGGAAAAAGTCGGTGAAGACGGACGTTTTATTCACATGGGTATGACTTCTTCCGACGTACTGGATACAGCGCTTGCTGTTCAATTAAAAGAAGCGGCGGAAATTATTACTGGAAGATATTGACCGGTTACTGACAGTTTTAAAGAGGAGAGCCTTCGAAAATAAAAATACTTTAATGATTGGCCGGTCACATGGAATTCATGCTGAACCGATTACTTTCGGTTTGAAGATGGCTTTGTGGTATCAGGAAATGCAGAGAAATCGCCAGCGTCTAGTTCGGGCCAAAGAATCTGTAAGCTTCGGTAAAATATCCGGCACTGTCGGCACATTTTCCTTTGTTGATCCTTTTGTCGAGGAATATGTTTGCGGTAAGCTTGGTTTAAAGCCTGCGCCTGTGTCTTCCCAGATCGTTCAGCGTGACCGCCACGCGGAATTTTTTACAACACTCGCGATTATTGCCTCTTCACTGGATAAATTCGCGCAGGAGATAAGGCTTCTGCAAAGAACGGAAGTAAGAGAAGCGGAAGAATATTTTTCTCCCGGACAGAAAGGTTCTTCAGCAATGCCGCATAAACGCAATCCAATCCTTTCGGAAAATCTTTCCGGATTAGCCAGGTTGGTACGTTCCTATGCGGTTGCTGCTCTTGAAGATATTGCCCTGTGGCATGAAAGGGATATCAGCCATTCTTCCGTGGAAAGAGTCATCGGACCGGATGCTACAATTGTTCTTGATTTTATGTTGGACAGGTTTACGAATATGATGGATAAACTTTTGATCTATCCGGAAAAAATGATTTATAATCTCAACATGACCCACGGTGTTATTTTTTCACAAATGGTGTTGCTGGCGCTCATAGAAAAAGGTACAACCAGAGAAGATGCTTATGCCATCGTCCAGAATAACGCGATGAAATCCTGGCAGGAAGGTTTGGAATTCAGAGAATTGCTGGAAAAGGATTCCACCGTAACTAAATATCTGAAGAAAAAAGAATTGGCGGCAATTTTTAATGTAAAGAATTTCTTGCAGAATTTAGATTTTATTTTTAATCGTGTGTTTGGAAATGAAAAAGATAATTCCAATCTAATAACTATCTAATAATTGCAATAAATTTATTCTTTGACAATGATCGTGTCTTTTTTGAATTCATTCATGTATCGGGATAATCTATATTATAGTGTAAACCACGGCTTTCTTTCCTGCAGAGTAGCGCTCCGAACGATCAGTCTGGCTACGGTTGTAATATTGCGCAGCTCTACAAGATCTTTTGTCACTTTGAAGTTCCAGTAATATTCATCAATTTCTTTCTGGATGAGATCGATTCTGCGGGCCGCTCTTTCCAATCTTTTGTCCGATCGGACAATCCCCACATAATTCCACATGCATCTTCTTATTTCATCCCAGTTGTGCGTGACGACTACACTATCGTCGCTTTCCGTGGTTCCGCTGGGATCCCATGGCGCAATAAAGGCATCACTGTGTTTTATTTTATTAATGCTGCGGGAAATTTCCATATAGATGCGATGTGAGTAGACAACCGCTTCCAGTAAAGAGTTGCTGGCCAGGCGGTTGGCTCCATGCAATCCGGTGCACGATACTTCCCCGCAGGCAAAAAGATTGGCGATGGATGTCTTGCCATAATGGTCGACCAAAACACCGCCGCAGATATAATGAGCCGCCGGTGCGATAGGAATGGGTTGTGAAGTAATGTCGATGCCGTATTCCAGGCATTTATTATAAATATTGGGAAAGCGATTGATCAGAAAATCTCGGTCGCGGTGCGTTATATCCAGCAGAACATATTCATCTCCTGATTGTTTGATTTCCGTATCGATTGCTTTGGCGACAATATCACGCGGCGCGAGGCTTTTCATGGGATGATATTTTTCCATGAAAGTTGATCCGTTTTTTAATTTGAGAATTCCTCCTTCACCGCGCACGGCTTCGCTGATCAGAAAAGCTTTGGCGGCAGGATGATAAAGACAGGTCGGATGAAACTGGATGAATTCCATATTCGAAATTTGTGCGCCTGCGCGATACGCCATGGCCAGGCCGTCTCCCGTCGCAATATCAGGATTTGTTGTAATGAGATAAACCTTTCCCGCGCCTCCTGTGCATAAAATTGTATATTTTGCGATGTAAGTATGAATTTCACTTTTATTTATATCCAGAACGTAAGCTCCTCGGCAATACCCGGCTTTATCGGAAGCTTCTCTTTCTATGATCAGATCAATGCCGATGTGATTTTCATAAATTGTAACATTTTCCAGATGAGATACTTTTTCATTTAGCGCCCGCTCAATTTCCTGGCCGGTGAAGTCTTTGGCGTGTAAAACCCGTCGGCGATTGTGGCCTCCTTCACGGCCAAGATCGTAAAGATTGGGTTGTGTTTCCGATTTGGTAAAATTTACGCCCCATTCTATCAGTTCTTGAATTCTGGGTGGGGCTTCTTTGACAATAAATTCGACCACATCTTTCTTACAAAGACCGGCGCCGCAGATCAAGGTATCCTGAATGTGTTCTTCAAAGCTGTCGGTTTGATCGGTAACAGCGGCGATTCCGCCTTGAGCATAGTTGGTATTTGATTCAGATTTTTCTTTTTTGGTCACAATGGCAACACTGCCGAGAATCGAAGCCTTAATTGCCAGACTTAATCCCGCAATGCCGCTGCCTAAAATTAAAAAATCTGTCTTGAATTCCATTGCGCTTTCCAGTCAAATTACGCTGATAAAAGTTTGTTTACAAATCGTCATTGCTTTTATATAGAGATTTATAAGTTTTAGCAAAGAGAAAAATACAAGTAGGGATTTATAATGCTGGTTCTTGGAATTGAATCATCATGTGATGAAACAGCGGCAGCGGTGATCAGCAATGGGAAGATGTGTTCCAATGTCATTGCTTCGCAAATAGCGGCTCATTCTCCATACGGCGGAGTTGTGCCCGAAATTGCCTCGCGCAAACATATTGAGGCGATCAATCCGGTATTGAGGCAGGCATTAAGTGAGGCCAAGGTGACACTCCGGGAAATAGAAGGTATTGCTGTAACTCGCGGTCCCGGGTTGATCGGATCTCTTTTAATCGGTTTATCAACGGCCAAAGCTCTTGCTTATGCTTTGGATATTCCTTTCGTGGGTGTAAATCATATAGAAGGGCATATCGCCGCGGTATTTCTTGCTGAAAAAGCGCCGTCATTTCCTTTTATCGCTTTAGTTGTTTCCGGTGGTCATACAAATATTTACCTGGTAAAAGATTATCACAATTTTCAATTGCTTGGCCAGACGCGTGATGATGCCGCCGGAGAGGCATTTGATAAAGGGGCCAAACTTCTGAATCTTGGTTATCCGGGTGGTGTGGTGATTGATAAAATGTCAAAAAATGGCAATCCGCAGGCATTAGTTTTTCCCCGGGCGATGAAGGATTCGCCTGATTTCAGCTTCAGCGGTTTGAAAACTTCCCTACTGGTAATGTTGAAAAAACGCGGCTGCGATTTTAAAGAAAGCGAACTGCCTGATGTAGCTGCCAGCTATCAGGAAGCGATAGTAGATGTGCTGGTAGAAAAAACAATAAAAGCAGCAGAAGATAATGGTATTAATCGAATAGTCGTCTGCGGCGGAGTGGCGGCCAATGGCAGGTTGCGTGAGAGGTTTGCAGCCGCGGCGGCAGCACGTAATATGGAATTATTTATTCCCCCTGTTATATTATGTACGGATAATGCGGCGATGATTGCGGCAATCGGCGAAATTATGCTGAAAAACGGCTGGAGGGATTCGCTGGATTTAAATGCCGTGTCCCGCTGGCCTATAGCGTAGTCTTAATCTTAATTTTTTCTTAACCAGAGAAATGACTCCATGAATTCACCGAAGGAAATAATCCGTCACTACACCATTAAACCACGAAAAAGGATGGGACAATCATTCCTGATGGATCGAAATGTCATTGAAAGAATTACCGCACTGGCATCGTTGACAAAAAATGATATTGTTGTGGAAATTGGTGCTGGAATTGGTGTTTTGACGGCCGAGTTAGCGCAAAATGCCATAAAACTTATTGCAATTGAACTAGATGATAAATTAGTTGAAGTATTGAAAGATAAGTTATTGAAATATAACAATGTGCAAATATACTCCGGTGATATTTTAAAATTTGATTTCGGAGCAATTGACAGGAATGGACCGCAGAAAATTAAAGTTATCGGAAATGTTCCGTATAATATTTCCTCCCCGGTATTGTTTCATTTACTATCTTTCCGGAAGAGTATAGATTCCTTTGTCTTAATGTTGCAAAAGGAAGTAATTCAGCGGCTGGTAGCATCCCCTGGTGGAAAGGATTATGGCGTGCCTTCCGTGATTTTACAAATGTTTGCTACAGTAGAAAAAGTTTTAGATGTTTCAGCTGGTTGTTTTTATCCCCGTCCCAAAGTAGAATCGTCACTGATGAGAGGATTTTTCAGGGAAAAGCCTTTAGTTGAACTCGCTGATGAAGATTTTTTTATAAGATTGGTCAGAGATGCCTTTGCCCAGCGCCGGAAAATGCTGATTAACAATTTAAAAAAATCGAAATTGCTGGAAGGAGTTTCAGGATCGTTTTTAAATGAAGCGCTAAAAATGGCCGGCATTGACGGCAAGCGGAGAAGCGAGACACTTTCCATCAAAGAATTTGGATATCTGAGCAATATTCTGAAAGGGAAGCAATAGGGGAAACAATATTTTTATGGGTAGATAATGAAGTTAGTATCAATCTTTCTTATCAGGCAACAAATTCAGTCACTGTTAAAATAAATATTATGAGTGAAAAAATTAAAAATAAATACTTGTATATTCAAACATTTGGTTGTCAAATGAATGTTCATGATTCGGAACAGATGGCGGCTTTATTAGCCGATAGCGGTTATAAACTGACCGGCAATATCAAGCTGGCGGATTTAATTCTGCTCAACACTTGCGCAATTAGGGAGAAAGCAGCGCACAAAGTCTACAGTAAACTGGGAAGGATCAGCAAACTAAAAGAACAAAATCCGGAATTGATTATTGGTGTGGGCGGTTGTCTGGCGCAGCATTTGGGAACAAAATTTCATAAAAAAATTGGATATCTCGACTTTGTTTTTGGAACGCACAACATTCATCGGTTGCCTCAACTGGTTGACTCTTCTAGAAAGAAAAGGGAAAAAATTACCGAGATTGATTTTCACAAGTCTTTAAATTCCATCGGTGTTTTTGTTCCGCCGCAAAGCGGCGCGGTCAGCGCTTTTGTCACGATTATGCAGGGGTGCAATAATTTCTGCGCCTACTGTGTGGTTCCTTATCTTCGCGGACCGGAGATAAGCAGGCCGCCTGATGATATAATCGAGGAGATCAGAAAACTTGCCGATTATGGCATCAAAGAAGTGACTCTTCTTGGACAAAATGTCAATTCCTATGGTAGAACCCTGACTGATGGATTGAATTTCACGGCTTTGATTAAGAAAATCGGTAAAATTTCCGGTATCCAGCGAATCAGATTTACTACGTCACATCCGCGCGACCTATCTGAAGAATTGATCAACTGCTTTGCCGAAGAAGAGAAATTATGCGAACATATTCATCTTCCCGTGCAATCAGGATCAAACCGTATATTGGCATTAATGAACAGGGGCTACACAGCGGAAGAATACATGAAAAAAGTTGATCATTTACGCAAATTGAATTCGCGGATAAGCATTACTTCGGACATTATCGTTGGATTTCCGGGTGAAACACAAAATGATTACCAAGAAACCATTGACATGATGAAAAAAATCAGGTTTGATTCTATATTTTCATTTAAGTATTCTGAAAGGAGAGGGACTGCGGCACAAAAGTTAGAGGGGAAAGTTGATGAATGTGAGAAGTTGAGGCGGCTGGAACAACTTCAGGTGCTGCAGGATCAGTATACACTGGAAAAAAACATAGCTTTGGAAAATAGCAAACAGGAATTATTAGTTGAAGGGAAAAGCAGGAATTCGGAAAATGATTTAATGGGACGAACCAGTTCCTGGAGGATTGTTAATTTTAAAGGTGAATCGGGATTGATCGGCAAATTGGTGGATGTAAAAATATCAAAAGCTTATTTACATTCGTTAAGAGGAAAAATGATTAAGGAGGTTGGTAATGTTAATTGAAATGAAGGTTTCGGGATTGACCATTGATCCCATTACCAATACACCCATTGTAATATTGAAGGATATGCAGGAGAGTAAGGCAATTCCGATTTGGATAGGTTTGTTTGAAGCCAGCGCTATTGCTACGGAACTGGAAAAGATTGTTTTTCCCCGGCCCATGACCCATGATTTGTTCAACGAATTTTTGAAGTCTCTAAATGTGATGGTAAATAGAATTGAAATTGTAGATATTCGCAGCAATACTTTTTTTGCTAATATTTATTTAAGCAGGGAAGGGCAGGATTTTATGATTGACGCACGTCCCAGTGATGCTATTGCTATCGCCCTGCGTGCACATGCGCCAATATTTGTCGATGAAGACGTTATTGAAAAATCACGTAATGTTGATTTTGGGATCAAACTCAGCGATTTGGATAAATTAAAAGAAGATAAAATTAAAGAATTTCTGGAAAATCTTTCGGCGGAAGATTTCGGCAAGTATAAGATGTAATGAGACTCGCTGAAAATGAGTGCAACGAAATTTGAAGCGGTAGTCGAATTATCCCCGGAGCGTAGCGTAGCGGGATAAGTGACACCTCAAGCGAAGCGTACTGAAATTTGCTGGACGAATTATCCCCTGAGCGAAGCGAATGGGGATTTGAGATTCGCTGACTATTGGAAGCGTTAGTCTAATTAATGAAACTCAGATGTTGCGAGCTAAGCGCGGCAATATCTGTTAGTTGAATTATCCCGCCATAGGCGGAGGATATCGAAGATATCCGTGGTATCCCCGAAGCGAAGTACCCTAAAGGGCATTTACGATGGAACGGGATTTGAGTCCCAAGTTTCAGACGCGAAGCTAAGTGGGACTATTGTTATGTCTGATAACAAGATGGTATAAATATTATGGGAAACATAATTCAAGCTTTTCAAATTTATTTGGAAGTGGAAAAAAATGTTTCTGCGCATACGAAAGTAGCTTATATTGCCGATATTCAGGAATTCGCCCGCTTCCTGCAGAATAACAATTTTGTAAAAAACCCCGATGAAATAATTAACATGGGGCAGGAAACTATTCGGGAGTATTTGAGCTGGTTATACCGCCAAAAGGTAAAAAAAGTTACTGTTAACCGCAAAGTATCGTCACTGAGGGCTTTTTATAAATATGTATTGCGTACCGCTAAAATTAAGAATAATCCGGCAGAGATGATCCAAACATTGAAAACAGAAAAATACATGCCTACTTTTCTTTCTGTTGATGAGATATTTGAACTTTTAAAGGTACCGGATGGGAATTCGGTTTTTAGTTTGCGTAATCGTGCTATGTTGGAAATATTTTATTCTTCAGGATTGCGCCTGAGTGAATTAGCCGGATTGGATTTAATTGATCTTGATTTTAATCAAAAACTCATTAAGGTGAGGGGTAAAGGAAGAAAAGAAAGGATAGTTCCTATTGGCGGGCCAGCCTTAAAAGCTGTTCAGGAGTATTTAGAAAAGATAGGAGAAATAAGAAAAGATGCAAATGGCGATATTTTAAAAAAACCATTATTTTTAAATGCTCAGGGCGAAAGAATAACGACAAGAAGTATCGCCCGGATAGTTAATGAGATAACCAACAAAAGCGGTATTGGGCGGAAGATCAGTCCGCATGCCTTGAGACACAGTTTTGCCACCCATCTCTTAAACGCCGGGGCTGATTTGCGTTCGATTCAGGAATTACTGGGACATGAAAGTCTATCGACAACGCAGAAATATACAGCGGTGAATATTAATCGAATGATGGAAGTGTATGATAAAGCGCACCCGCGTAAATGAGACTTGGCTTTTTCAAGGTGAAGCCGTCGAAAAAGCCTTAGTCGAATTTATCCCTTTCGAGCAAAGCGAGAAATGGGATCCGAAAAATTAAAAGTACTTGGCTTTTTTAGAGGCGAAGCCGTCGGAAAAAGCCTTAGTCAAATTTATCCCTTTAGAGCGAAGCGAGAAACGGGAAAAAGAGTTAGAGAGAATGCCGGGTTTTATTTGAGGAGAAAAAATGAAAATAAGGAGTACCACAATATTAGCAGTCAAGCATAATGGCAAGGTAACAGTAGCCGGTGACGGCCAGGTTACGTTGGATACGACGATATTAAAACACGGCGCTCGCAAGGTTCGCCGCCTTTACAATGATGAAGTCATTGTAGGTTTTGCCGGTGCGACAGCGGACGCATTTACTTTATTCGACCGGTTTGATCAAAAGTTGGAGCAATACAAAGGCAATTTGTTGCGAGCCGCAGTGGAATTAACGAAAGATTGGCGTACAGACCGTGTATTAAGACATTTGGAAGCGCTGATGATTGCAGTAAACAAAGATAAATCGCTGATTATTTCCGGGAATGGAGATGTAATCGAAGCGGATGATGATGTTATGGCCATTGGATCCGGGGGGCCTTTTGCGCAAGCGGCGGCTCGTGCGCTGGTGCGGCACAGCAACCTGTCATCGGCAGAAATAGCCAGAGAGGCTATGAAAATTGCGGCGGAAATTTGTATTTACACAAATAATAATGTAACGCTGGAAGAAATTGAAGTCGCTTTTAATAAAACAAAAGAAACGAAAAAGAGCAAGAGTAAGGAGCAGGAATAATAATGATAAACAATGGGTTAACACCCCGCGAAATAGTGGAAAAATTAGACAGGCACATAATCGGTCAGGCTGATGCGAAAAGGGCTGTAGCCATTGCGCTGCGCAATAGATGGCGCAGGCAAAACGTGCCGGAAGATTTGGCTGATGAAATATCGCCGAAAAATATTATTATGATCGGTTCTACCGGTGTAGGTAAAACAGAAATTGCCCGGCGTTTAGCCAAACTGGATAATTCTCCTTTTTTAAAAATAGAGGCATCCAAATTTACGGAAGTTGGCTATGTAGGACGCGACGTCGAATCCATGATCCGGGATCTGGTGGAATTATCTCTGAACATGGTTAAATCGGAAGAACAGGAAAATGTTCGAACGAAAGCGGCGGAAATTGCGGAGGAAAAGTTGCTTGATCTGTTGCTTCCGCCCCGGCCTAAAGAAAAAATGGTCAGCGATATCCTGACTAATTCGGGTGATGCAGATGAAAAGGATCGACCTACTGAAGATCAGAGGCATAAACCTGATGCCACGCGGGAAAAATTAAGACACTTGCTTAAGGAAAATAAACTCGACAACAGGTTGGTGGACCTGGAAGTTACCGAAACCAGAAGTGGTCCCATGATCGAAATATTTTCCGCCGCGGGAATGGAAGATATGGGGCTCAATGTCAGGGATATGTTAGGAAATGTATTTCCGCAGAAAAAGAAAGTGAAAACGGTAAAGGTGCCTGACGCCTTGGAAATACTTGAGGAAGAAGAAGCGCAAAAGTTAATCGATATAGATAAGGTAACGAAGACAGCGCTGGATCGGGTTGAACAATCGGGCATAATTTTCCTTGATGAAATTGATAAGATTGTCGG
The DNA here is from genome assembly GCA_963710575.1 of uncultured delta proteobacterium. Classification (GTDB taxonomy): domain Bacteria; phylum Desulfobacterota; class Syntrophia; order Syntrophales; family Smithellaceae; genus Smithella. The sequence continues at coordinate 145,113 of CAVQAL010000013.1, forward strand.
GAGTGATTCATCCCATGGGCCGGACGTATCGCGTGAAGGCGTGCAAAGAGATTTGCTGCCAATCGTAGAAGGATCAAACGTTAATACCCGGTATGGAATGGTCAAAACAGACCACATTCTTTTTATTGCCGCGGGTGCGTTTAGTTCCTCCAAGCCTTCCGATTTGATCCCTGAATTGCAGGGACGGTTTCCCATCCGTGTCGAGCTCGATTCACTGGGTAAAGAAGACTTTATCCGTATTTTAACAGAGCCCAATAATGCTTTGGTTAAACAGTATACGGAAATGATGGCGACTGAAGGCTTGAAATTATCATTTACAAAAGAAGCCATAGCTTCCATTGCGGAGGTTGCAACCGTAGTAAACGAAAGAACGGAAAATATCGGCGCCAGAAGGCTCTATACAATTATGGAAACTTTATTGGATGAAATTTCTTTTGAAGCGCCTGACATGCAAAAGAAAGAAATAATAATAGATGCCAAAGATGTAGAAGAAAAACTCAATGAAATAATAGAAGACGAGGATTTAAGCAGATATATTTTGTAAAAGGCGTTTATCTTGGGCAAGACACAAGCCCAATTTGAAATTTAATCCCGATACGCTTTACTGTTATCAGGATTAATTCGACTAATAATTTTTACTTCTCCCGCAAGACTACGGGATTGTAAAAATTAAGTCTCATTAATAAATGGAGTTGAAAATGGAAAATATTCAAAATTCGATGGAAAGGGCTGAGATTCTTATAGAAGCCCTGCCTTACATCAAACGATTTTATAATAAGACAATTGTCATCAAATACGGCGGTCATGCCATGGTTGATGACGAGTTAAAAGATAAATTTGCTCAAGACGTAGTTATGATGAAATATATCGGTATCAATCCGGTTATTGTTCATGGCGGCGGTCCACAAATAGGGACATTGCTCAAAAAACTCGGTAAAGAATCAAAGTTCATTCAGGGAATGCGGGTTACTGATGAAGAAACCATGAATATAGTGGAAATGGTTCTGGTTGGAACGGTAAACAAAGAAATTGTTGGCTTGATTAACCGGCATGGCGGAAATGCCGTGGGATTGAGCGGTAAGGACGGCAACTTAATCAAGGCGGAGAAGTATTATTTAAGTGAAGAAAAGGTAAAGAATACGCCTCCGGAAATTATCGATATAGGCCTGGTAGGAAAAGTGAAAACTATCAATTCAGAATTAATAGTATCGCTTAGCCAGAACTCATTTATTCCGGTAATAGCTCCCACGGGAATCGGTGATGCCGGCGAGACCTATAATATCAATGCTGACATAGTGGCCGGAGAAGTCGCGGCAGCCCTGCAAGCGGAAAAGCTTTTACTATTAACTGATGTGCCGGGCGTGCTGGATAAAAATAAACAGCTCATCAATACAATGAACAATAAAAAAGCTTTAAAATTAATTGACGATGGTACTGTTGAAGGAGGCATGTTTCCTAAAATTAAATGTTGTTTGAAGGCGCTTAAAGGAGGAGTAAAAAAAACCCACATAATTGACGGGCGTCTGAAGCATGCTATCTTGCTGGAAGTATTTACCGATAAAGGAATAGGCACCGAAATAGTTTTGTAGTCAAATAATTAAGGAAAATATGTAAAGAGATGAAAGAAAAAGAAATAATGGCCATGGCCGATGAAAACATAATGAATACTTACAAACGCTTTCCGATAGTTCTCATGAAAGGTTCAGGCGTAAAGGTATGGGACGTCAATGGCAAAGAATATCTTGATTTTGTAGCAGGGATTGCCGTTTGTAATCTGGGGCACTCTCATCCTCGGGTAATTGCCGCGGTAAAGGAACAATTGGAAAGCTTAACGCATGTTTCCAATTTATATTATACAGAGCCGCAGGCTCAATTGGCAAAACTGCTGATTGATAATTCTTTTGCGGATAAAGTTTTTTTCTGCAACAGCGGGGCGGAAGCAAATGAAGCGGCAATAAAGCTGGCGCGAAAATATGCCCATGAAAATATGGGGCCGGATAAATTTGAATTAATCACCATGAAAGATTCTTTTCATGGCCGGACTATGGCCACAATTACGGCCACCGGACAGGAAAAATTTCAATTTGGATTTACGCCGCTACTGGATGGTTTTACTTACGTGCCTTTCGATGATTTACAGACTTTGGAAACAAGGATATCATCTAAAACTTGTGGTATAATGCTGGAGCCGATACAGGGCGAAGGCGGAGTCAATGTTCCGGATGCTCAATATTTAGCCCGCGTGCGGGAAATTTGCGACCGTTACGGGATTTTGTTAATCATTGATGAAGTTCAAACCGGTATGGGGCGTACGGGAAAACTTTTTGCTTACGAACATTCCGGGATCAAGCCGGATATAATGACTTTAGCGAAAGCTTTGGGTAACGGTTTTCCCGTGGGCGCAATGTTGGCGACTGATAAAATTGCGAAAGCTTTTGTTCCCGGTAATCATGCTTCTACTTTTGGCGGAAGTCCTCTGGCTATGGCTGCGGCGAACGCGACTGTAAAAACGATGCTGCAGGAAGATATATTAGGGCACTGTCAAAAAATGGGCGATTATTTTCTTTTACAATTAAAGAAGCTGCAAGAAAAACATAAGATGATCAAAGATATCAGAGGAAAGGGCTTGATGCTTGCGGCCGAACTCAATATTGAAAGCGGCGATATTGTAAATGAATGCCTGCAGCGGGGATTACTCATCGCTGCCGCCGGCAGCAAAACTCTGCGTTTTGTGCCGCCGCTGATTATTACTACTCAGGACATCGATCAAGCAGTCAAAGTACTTGATGAGGTTATGGAGGGTAAATGAATAAAGATTTGCTAAGCATTTACGAACTCGAAACGGCCGATTTTGACATAATCTGGAAAAAAGCCGCCAGACTTAAAAAATTCTTAAAAGAAGGAAAAGAACATGCATCCCTCAAAGGAAGAACCTTGGGAATGATTTTTGATAAATCATCCACCCGGACAAGGATTTCTTTTGAAGTAGGAATGTATCAGCTGGGCGGGATTGCTTTATTTTTAAATTCTCGCGATACGCAAATCGGCCGCGGCGAAATTATTTCCGATACCGCCCGCATGATGTCACGTTATTTGAACGGTATTATGATCAGGACTTTTGCCCAGGACAGTGTGGAAGAATTTGCCCGCTGTGCTTCAATTCCGGTGATTAATGGTTTGACTGATCTTTTACACCCCTGTCAAATTCTGAGCGATTTGTTTACGATAAAGGAAAAGAAAGGATCTTACGATAAGTTGAAGATAACTTATATCGGCGACGGCAACAACGTTGCCAATACATGGATTGAAGCTGCCGCTAAATTACCTATACAATTATCATTGGCTTGCCCGGAAGGCTACGATCCGGACAGAAAAATAATGGCGAGAGGCAAGAAGGAAGCACAAGAGGGAATTACTCTTTATCGTGATCCATTAGAAGCTGCAAAAAATGCTGATGTTTTATACACGGATGTCTGGACGAGCATGGGACAGGAATCGGAGCAGAAAGAGAGAAAAAAAATATTTAAAAATTATCAGATCAATAAAAAACTTTTAAAAGAAGCAAAAAAAGATGCAATCGTAATGCATTGTTTGCCTGCGCACCGTGGAGAAGAAATTTCTTCCGATGTTATTGACGGACCACAGTCTGTCGTTATTGACCAGGCGGAAAACCGCCTGCATGTGCAGAAGGCAATCTTGGAAATATTACTTTAATAAGTTAGAAATTATTTTCTGTGTTATGTGGCGGGAAATAATTTCGTTAACGCATTAGTAAGTTTGAATTTGCCTTCGATCAGAAAGCAAATTCATTAACAAACTTATCCCGTTTATCGGGGCTGGGAGGAATGAAAATTGTCAGCAAAAAAAAGGAAAATTGTTTTGGCCTATTCCGGCGGACTGGATACATCGGTAATTGTCCGCTGGCTGATCGAAACCTACAAATGCGAAGTTATTTGCTTTGCTGCGGATGTTGGCCAGAAAGAGGAATTAACCGGTTTAAAAGAAAAGGCAATTAAAACCGGAGCCAGTAAAATATATATTGACGATTTGAGGGAAGAATTCGCGCGGGATTTTGTTTTTCCGGCGCTGCGTGCCAACGCCATTTATGAAGGCACATATCTCTTGGGCACATCGTTAGCGCGGCCGTTGATAGCCAAGCGACAAATAGAAATTGCGAAACTGGAAGGTGCGGATACAGTATCACACGGTGCGACAGGCAAGGGCAATGATCAGGTCCGGTTTGAACTTACTTACCTTGCCCTAAATCCGGAAATTAAAATTATTGCAGTATGGAGAGACGATAATTGGAAATTTAAATCCCGGGAAGAAATGATTGATTATGCCGAAAAATATAAAATTCCGATTCCTTTGACTAAATCGAAGCCCTATAGTTCGGATCGCAATCTTTTGCACATTTCGCATGAAGGAGGGATTCTCGAAGATCCCTGGGCGGAAGCGCCTGAAGATATTTTTGTGCTGACTAAATCTCCGGAGGCGGCGCCGGATAAGCCCGCATATGTGGAAATTGATTTTAAAAAGGGAAATCCCGTTGCCGTGAATGGAAAAAAGATGTCACCGGCAAAACTCATGGATTATATGAATACGATTGCCGGGGCCAATGGCATCGGTCGTATGGATATGGTGGAAAATCGTTTCGTCGGAATGAAATCACGTGGTGTGTATGAAACTCCCGGAGGCACTGTGCTCTGGGCGGCTCATCGCGCGGTGGAATCAATCACGATGGATCGTGAAGTAATGTTGATGAAGGATTCACTAACACCAAAATATTCCCAGCTTGTTTATAACGGTTTCTGGTATTCGCCGGAGATGAAAACTCTCCAGACATATATCGATGCAACACAGGAAACGGTTACCGGTACCGCGCGGATGAAATTATATAAAGGAAACTGTATTGTTGCAGGACGCAAATCGCCTTATTCTCTTTACAGTGAGGCGTTTGCTACTTTTGAAAAAGATCAGGTTTACAATCAGAAAGATGCGACAGGATTCATCAAGTTGAATGGATTGCGCTTGATAATCCAGAATATTTTAAGAAATAAACCATAAATATGCGGGGAAAATGCATGGCAATCGGAAAAAAACCGTGGAGCGGCCGTTTTCAAAAACCTACAGCCCCAAATGTGGAGAAATTTACATCTTCCATTCATTATGACCGGAGGCTCTATCCTTACGATATCGAGGGTTCTGTTGCTCATGCCACTATGCTGGCAAAACAGAATATAATATCTAAAAACGAAGCGGCAAGAATTGTATCGGCTCTGAAAAATATTTTAAAGGATATAGAAAAAGGTAAAATTACATTTAGTCCGGCTGATGAAGATATTCATATGGCTATAGAAAGAGAACTAATCAACCGTATTGGTGAGACAGGAGGGAAACTTCATTCCGCCAGGAGCCGCAACGATCAAATAGTTTTAGACGTCCGGCTTTTCCTGCGAACGGAAATTAAAAATATCCTCGCCCTTGTTAATGATTTGCAGGAACAGTTGATTAAACTGGCAAAAAGTGAAATAAAGACGATCATGCCCGGTTACACGCATATGCAAAAGGCTCAGCCGGTATTGCTTTCCCATTATTTTCTTGCTTTCGGGGAAATGTTTGCGCGTGATATTCAAAGATTAAATGACTGTAAAAAGAGGTTCAATGTCTTGCCTTTAGGTGCCGCAGCCTTAGCCGGCACGAGTTTGCCTATTGATCGTCGGCTTACGGCGAAAATATTAAATTTCCCGGTAGTCAGTAAAAACAGCATGGATACGGTTGCGGACAGAGACTTCATCGCGGAATTCATTTTTACGGCATCGCTTACGATGATGCATTTGAGTCGTTTTTGTGAAGATTTAATTTTGTGGTCTTCAAATGAATTTTGTTTTATTGAGATATCGGATGCATATACAACCGGCAGCAGCATCATGCCGCAGAAGAAAAATCCTGATGTGGCAGAACTTATCAGGGGTAAAACCGCCCGTGTTTATGGTGATCTTTTTGCGATAATGACAATTCTCAAAGGGTTACCAATGGCTTATAACCGCGACTTGCAGGAGGATAAGGAACCGCTGTTTGATGCTGTAGATACCGTAAAGGAGTGTCTGGCAATCTTTACGGAAATGATCAAAAATACAAAATTTAATGCAGCAAAGATGTATGCGGCGGCAAATGGAGGATTTTCCACAGCGACCGATATAGCTGAATATCTGGTTGAAAAGGGCATCCCTTTCCGCAGGGCGCACGAAATTGTCGGAAACATCGTCGCATATTGCTTGAAAAATAAAAAAGAATTGGATACTTTAACTTTAAAGGAGTATCAAAATTTTTATAACGGATTTACCGATGATATTCAAAAAAAAATAAAACTGGAGAACGCAGTCAATTCACGTAAACATACAGGAGGAACGGCAACGAAAGCGGTGTTGGAAAGGATCAGGGAATTTGAAAAGAGTTCCGGTAAAATATAGCATATTTGCCTGTCTGATGATGCTAATTCTTATTACAGGTTGCGGTTTGAAAGGAAATCCGGTTTCCCTATCGGCTGTATCTGATCATCGGCAGATTGTGCAAAACATGAAAGCCATTTCGTCAGGCGAAACAGTGATATTGAAATGGGATTTCTACGATACAGATGCAAAGATTAATTATATAAATATCGAGAGGAGCGAAGTCGGCAGTGCCGGAAATGAATGCAAGGATTGTCCAAGAACATTCGAACGTATCGGTCAGATTATGGTAAGAGGGATGACCGAAAATAAAGAACCCAATATCCATAGTTTTACTGATAAAAAAGTTGTGAAGCAAAAGATATACAATTATCGCTTAATGCTTTGTGACAGTTCCGGAGTGTGTTTGGATGGAGCTGCAACAGAAATAAATTTTAAATGATAAAATATATTTAAGGAGTTTTTGTTATGTTTAAGGGAGCAATGGTTGCTATTGTTACACCTTTTAAAAACAATCAAGTTGATGAGAGGGCTTTGCGCGAACTCATTGAATTTCAAATTGCCAATGGAACGGATGCTATTGTGCCCTGCGGCACTACCGGCGAGTCGGCGACTCTTACCCACGAAGAACACGATCGGGTTATTGAAATTACCATCGATGCTGTAAAAAAAAGGGTGCCGGTCATTGCCGGTACGGGATCAAACAATACGGCGGAAGCTTTGCGTTTAACCAGACATGCCTGTGATGCCGGCGCTGATGGAGCGCTCATAGTCTGCCCGTATTATAACCGTCCTACTCAAGAGGGACTTTATCAGCATTTTAAAACGATAGCTGAAAGCGTTTCCATTCCGATAATACCATATAATATTCCTACTCGTACCGGCGTTAATCTTATGCCGGAAATGGTGGCTAAACTGGCAAAAATAAAGAATATCGTCGGTATTAAAGAAGCTTCCGGATCTATAGCTCAAATGAGTGACGTTATTAATCTCTGTGACAATAATTTTTCCGTTTTATCTGGAGACGACATTTTCACTTTGCCGTTAATGGCTATTGGCGGTGCGGGTGTTATTTCCACTATTTCTAATGTTGCGCCCGCGGATATGGCAGGACTTGTAGATGCGTTTGCCGCAGGTGATATGGCCAGAGCGCAAGCTCTCCATCATAAGATGAGCAAATTGATCGACGCGCTTTTTATAGAAGTTAATCCCATCCCGGTTAAAGCGGCGCTGGCGCTAATGGGTAAAATAGAGTATGAATACAGGTTACCGCTATGTAAAATGGCTGAGGCTAATTTTGAAAAGCTAAAGAACGCCATGATTAATTATGGTTTGATTTAATTATCAGATCGTAAATCACGGATATGACCACCAAAGCAAGCTTTGGAAATGTTTCGCCGCAGGCTACAGAATATTAATATTATCCCACTTCGCTTCGCAAGTGGGATAATTCGACTAACAAAGATGACTGCGCTACGCTTGTCATCTTTGAGTCTCATTAGAAGTGGAGTTTCACAATAAATACTTTAAGGAGATGATTTTATGGTTAAAGCCGTCGTTACCGGAGCTGGTGGAAGAATGGGCGGCAAAATTATCAGCCTCATTTCCACTACGGAAGGTATCAATGTTGTAGCAGCAGTAGAGATAGCGGGGCATCCCATTATCGGCCGGGATATAGGTCAGGGACTGGGATTGGGTAAAACGGGTATTTTAGTTTGCGACAAATTAACGGCTTGCATCGATCAGGCTGATGTTGTTATCGACTTTACCAATCATGAAACTTCTCTCAATTATTTAAAAATAGCCAATGAAAGAAATCGCGCTATTGTTATCGGTTCCACCGGATTTACTGACGGTGAGATGGAAAAAATTAAAGAACTGGCCAAAAATACACGTTGTGTATTGACTCCCAACATGAGCGTTGGCGTAAATGTTATGTTAAAAGTTCTGGAATATTGTGCGGGAGTTCTTAAAGATGATTATGATGTCGAAATTATTGAAGCCCACCATCATTTAAAAAAAGATGCTCCCAGCGGAACGGCAATGCAAATGGCGAAAGTTATTTCTGATAAATTAGGGCGCAAGATGGAGGATTCAGTAGTTTATTCGCGTAAAGGTTTGATAGGGGAGAGAACTAAAAGAGAAATAGGGATACAGACAATCCGCGCCGGTGATATTGTAGGGGATCATACGGTTATTTTTGGTGGAATCGGAGAACGGCTGGAATTCACTCATCGTGCCCACAACCGTGATAATTTTGCCAAAGGCGCAATTCGCGCGGCACAGTGGATTGTCAATCAGCAAAACGGCTTATATGACATGCAGGATGTTTTAGGATTAAGGGCTAAGTCTTAAAAAAGGTTTTATTAAAATTTGAATGGCATTACCTGTTATATCGGGATTGGTTCTAATTTAGGCAACGTTTTGGAAAACTGCCGACATGCTGTGGAAAATCTTTCCCAATCCAAAGGAATTGAGATAACAAGAGTCTCGTCTTTTTATAAAACTGAGCCGGTAGGCGTTGAGAACCAAAATTTGTTCATAAATGCGGTTATGGAAATTAAGACTGCTCTTTCTGCCCGTAATCTTTTCCAGAGTTTACAAAATGTCGAAAAAGATATGGGCCGTAGATGGGAAATAAAAGGTGGTCCGAGAATTATTGATCTTGATTTTCTTTTTTATGGGCAGGAAATAATTCAAGACGCTGACTTGATAGTGCCGCATCCGGAAATTCAGAAACGGCGCTTTGTATTGGAACCGCTATGTGAAATAGCTTCTTATTTTATTCATCCCGTTTTTGGTGTTTCCATTCGCGGGCTGAAGGACCGGTTAAATGATAATAAAATGGTCGAAATGATCAAAGAATAAATAATCCGTAGCACAGGATATTATGTCTCGGTTTTTTGTATTTATAATATTGATTTATTTGCTGTATAGGATAATTAAAAGTATCGGACAGACAAAATCGGCAGGAAATGAAAATTATCAATTCAAAGTATCGCCGGTCGGGGGTGAAGACCTGGTTGAAGATCCTGTTTGTCATACTTATGTTCCGCTGAGTCAAGCGTTTAAAAAAGAAATATCTGGTAATGACTATTACTTTTGCAGTAAACAATGCAGTGAAAAATATGTATCAGGAAAAAAATAAGTAAACACAATAGGAGAATGTATGAAGTTTTTTATTGACACTGCTAATATTGAAGAAATCAAGGAAGGACTTAAACTGGGAATGGTGGACGGCGTTACTACCAATCCATCGCTTATTGCTAAAGAAAAAAAGGGTTTTGACGTTGTTATTAAAGATATACTAAAAAATGTAAAAGGCCCGGTAAGTTTGGAAGTAATGAGTATGGAGGCAAAAGCAATGTTTGCCGAAGGCAGGAAAATGGCGCGTTTGGGGGATAATGTTGTCATTAAAGTGCCTCTTTCCACTGAGGGATTAAAGGCAACAAGAATGTTTGCTGAGGCGGGTATTGATGTAAATCAGACTTTAATATTTTCTCCCTTGCAGGCGCTGATGGCGGCGAAAGCAGGCGCACGTTATGTCAGCCCGTTCGTCGGCCGTTTGGATGATATCGCTCATGATGGTATGGAATTAGTGGAACAAATTCTTACTATCTACGAAAATTATACTTATGAAACAGAAGTCATTGTAGCCAGTATCCGCCATCCGCGGCATGTTTTGGATGCGGCTTTAATGGGCGCAGATATCGCTACAATTCCTTTTAAAGTAATAGCTCAATTGGCTCGACATCCTCTGACGGAAAAGGGAATAGAGACTTTCTTGGAGGATTGGAAAAAAGTGCCCAAGAAATAGATTAAGCCGGAAAATATTCTTAAAGGCATAAAAAATGATTTCAAAACATGAAACATTCAATTTACCCAATACAATAACATTATTGAGAATTAGTATAGTTCCCTTTCTTTTTACGTTACTTTTAGAGCCCGGCGAATTCTGGAGCCTGATTTTAGCCATATTATTTGTTATCGCTTCGATTACCGATATCTTTGATGGTTACTTTGCCAGAAAGTACAACTTAATTACAACCATGGGAAAATTTCTTGATCCTATCGCTGATAAACTCATTGTCAACACAGCGATGATCCTGATGATTCCTATCGGTCGAATACCGGCATGGATTGTGGCCATAACAATTATTCGGGATTTAATTGTCGACGTAATAAGAAGTATAGCCTCTTCCGAGGGTAATTATATTCAGGCAAGCTCTCTAGGTAAACAAAAGACTTTAGCGCAAAATATAGCAGTAACAGCGCTGATGATCCACTATTCGATTTTCGGCATTGATGCCCATTTTGTTGGAACGGTAATTCTCTATATTGCTTTATTTCTTACGATTTATTCAGGCATTGATTATTTTATAAAATTTTACCAAACCACGGTGCAGAAAGATAATCTTAATGACTAGCTGGAGAGAACGCGATTATTCAGAAATGAGATTGACTAATTTATAAGCTAATTTTCATTATTTCTATTGACAAGAGATATCTATTTGTTATATTCAGCGCCGTTTTCAATGAGCGGGCGTAACTCAGTGGTAGAGTGCTACCTTGCCAAGGTAGACGTCGACGGTTCAAATCCGTTCGCCCGCTCCATTTATTTTTTGGCGGCATAGCCAAGTGGCTAAGGCAGCGGTCTGCAAAACCGTTATTCCCCGGTTCAAGTCCGGGTGCCGCCTCCAAGACATAATCCAATAGAATCCTAAGAAGTGCAAAAACCCGTTAGAAATAGCGGGTTTTTTGTTGCTTTTAGTCCAAAGACGTGTTATAAGATTTATCAAAATCCGATTATTTTGGGTACTATTGCGCAGGGGCAATAAGTACCCAAAATATCGCGGGTACACCCAAAAATGGAGATGCCTTATGCCAAAGAGAATTATTCCATTGTCCGACATGAAGATTCAAAAAGCAAAATC
>CAVQAL010000014.1:0-199328 GCA_963710575.1 uncultured delta proteobacterium
CCATTGCGCCCTGGATGCAATTTTACTTGCAGTCATCCATAGTGGATAAAGGTTTAAAAGCCGAAAGTTATAAATATTCCCGTATGGATGTTATTTTTGGTTCGATAACCGTTAATGTAGTGGCGTTTTTTATTATAATGCTTTGCGCTGTTACATTGTTTCAACACGGGTTAAAAATTGACACGGCTAAGGATGCGGCTCTGGCTCTGGTTCCTCTTGCCAGAGTGTGCTTTGTTCCTGGTTATTTGCCTTTGGTTTACTCAATGCGTCACTTTTTGCCGCATCTATTTTGCCGCTTTCGACGGCTTATACAATTTGTGAGGCATTCGGCTGGGAATCAAGCTTGAATAGCAAATTCGCCGAAGCGCCGCAGTTTTACGGCCTTTATTCTTTTGTGATTTTGCTGGGCGCGGGATTTATTCTTCTGCCCAATGTACCCTGATCGCGATAATGTATTATTCTCAGGTTATTAATGGAATCCTGCTGCCGTTTATCTTAATTTTTATGCTTCTTTTTAATCAATGATAAACGAATCATGGGTAATTACGTCAACGGCCGGTTGATGAACATTGTTTCCTGGGCAACGGTTGTTATACTGAATGTTTTGTCTGTGGCGATGGTTGTATCGGCATTTTTTTAATTTATACCGTTTCGCTTTCTTTGGCTAACTTTGTTGGCATCGTCGTTGGCTTCCTTAACGTATAACCTGAAGGTCACGCGTGTAAAATACGCCTCGTCGCCTTCTCCTTGCCGCCTCGTTATCCTTTGAAAGCGAAACGGTATAAAACGAGAACAAATTGAGTGTTCCGACAGTATAAAATATTTAGATTCGCCTTAGTGCAATAAATTGCCCAGTCTCTGCCAGCGGAGATTATGGTCTTCGTGGTTCCACGACCAGTAAATTATAAAAGCTTTTCCTTCAACATCTTTCAGATTGACAAATCCCCAGAAGCGGCTGTCCAGGCTTTCATCGCGGTTATCACCCATAACGAAAATAGAATCCTTGGGAACGGTAATGGGGCCAAAATTGTCGCGGGGCTGCATTGTTGCCGGATAAATTATATTATCGCTATAAATGCCGTAAGAATCAAAATATTCTTTGCCGTTGATAAATATTTTTTTATTTTTGATTTCGATTGTATCACCGCCCACGCCGATAACTCGTTTGATAAAATCTTTAGACCGGTCATTAGGAAAAATAAAAACTACAATTTCTCCTCTTTTGGGTTCTCTGATGGGAATAATAGTATTTCTTAAAAGAGGGATTTTTACACCATAAATAAACTTGCTGACTAATATATGATCGCCAACCAGCAGTGTTGGCACCATGGAACGGGAAGGTATATTGTATGCACAGATTATAAATGTCCGAATAAAAAGTGCAATTAAAATAGCAATAATAATTGATTCAATGTATTCTTTAACTTTTGATTTTGTTTCTTCTTTTATTTTTGATTTATCATCTTTAGCCATATGAACTGAAAACCTTTAAGAATAAATGTTGGATAGAGAAAAGGCGATCATAAAAAGGGCAATTAATCCTTTAACCATCTTTCCTCCGATCATAGCAAAAATAGCACCAGCCAGGTGTTCGGAAAGGAGTTTTTAATTTTGATTGGTTGATAAATTCTATCGTCAGTACTCCGGCTAGACCTCCCAAAAAAAATCCTCCCCATGTGCCTGGTCCCCCCAAAAAACGGTGTAAGCAAAAATGCTCCTATAACAGCTCCTGTTGCGGCAGCCCCAAAGGATTTTTTTGACGTCATCGGCTTATACCCCCCAGCCATAACTAAGAAATCAATTGTTTCGGCAATTATGGTGGAAATAAGCAGAAACAGAATAATCTTAAATCCGACGGGATGAAAACCGGTAAATATCGCGTAAAGCAAGACATCAAAAAAAATAACAACAGTTCCGGGCAAGCCGAAAAAATTTAAGAAAATGCCCGCAAACAATATCAAAATAAAAATAACAAATCCCACTCCAGCAAAGGCTGACAATTTATTTCTTCCTTTTCATTTTCGAAAGTTGCAGATTTTCAAAAAGCAGCACTATCGGACAGGAAATGAACACGGAAGAATACGTGCCGAACACGACGCCGACCAGCAGTGAAAAAGCCAGATCGTGGAGTACCGGCCCACCGAATATATACAATGCGATCACAGTTAGAAACACTGTAAACGAAGTTAATATCGTTCTGCTTAATGTCTGATTAATACTCATGTTGATGGTCTCGGACAGTTTTTGCCGCGGATTCAACTTTACATTTTCCCTTATTCTATGGAGCACGACGATCGTATCATTTATGGAGTAACCAATAATAAAGAATATTGCCGCTGGAATGGAAATAGTAAATTCCATTCTCAATATGGAAATTGTGCCGATGATAATAATGACGTCATGAATAAGGGCAATTATACCACCCAGTCCATAGCGGAATTCAAAGCGCCAGGCTATATAAATGAGCATGGCCAGCCAGGAAAGAATGACGGCAAAAATGGCTTTTCTCTGGAAATCCATACCTACCTTGGAACCGACGACTTCCACGTCTAATTTCGTAATCTTTATTGAAAGCTGCGGTCAATGGTTTATTCACGTTTTCTTCGAAAAGTTTTTGATCATGGAAAGACTCCGCCGTGCGAATAAGAAACTCGTTGGGGCCGAACTGCTGGATGATGCTGTTTTCCAGACGGGTTGATTTGAGCGCCCCCCTGATCTTGTCGGCGGTCATACTTTTTTGAAATTTTACTTGAATGATAGATCCACCGGCAAAATCAATTCCGAGGTTCAAGCCTCCTTGTATAATAACAGATGCAATACTGATGGTTGTCAGGATTACCGAGAAAATTATCGCATATTTCATTTTCCCGACAAAATCTAAGTGAATTCCTGGTTTGATTAACTCCATTCTATTTCTCCTGCCTGCTTATGTATTTGTTTAAATGCTCAATTCTTGATGTTAAAGTTCCCTGTAAAATAATCAAAAATTACCCTCGTGACGAAAACAGCGGTGAAGAGGCTGGCCAGAAGACCGATGATCAGCGTTACCGCAAATCCTTTAATAGGACCGGTGCCGAATATAATTAGGAAAATTGCCGAAACTATTCCGGTTACATGCGTATCAATAATAGTAATGAAAGCTTTTTTATAACCGGTATCCAATGACAACCGAATCGTTTTTCCTGTCCGCAACTCTTCTCTGATTCGTTCAAAAATAAGAACGTTGGCATCAACAGCCATACCGACAGTGAGGAACAGACCGGCAATTCCAGGCAACGTCAAAGTGGCTTTGAAGGCCGCCAGAATGCCCAGAACCAAAACGATATTTATAATGAGGGCCAGGTCCGCGACAGTTCCCGAAAGACGGTAATAGAGAATCATGAAGAAAATAACCAATAGTGAGCCGATGAATGTGGCCATAATACCCTGCCTGATTGAATCGCTGCCGAGTGATGGACCAACGGTTCTTTCTTCCAGAATATTGACCGGCGCGGGCAGAGCGCCGGCGCGTAAAACAATTGCCAAATCGCGTGCTTCGTCCATGGTAAATGTACCGGTAATCTGTGCCTGGCCACCGGATATTCTTTCCTGAATGACAGGCGCCGAATGGACTACACCATCCAGGACAATAGCTAAACGTTTGCGAACATTTTCGCCGGTAATCCGGTCGAAATCGGTAGCGCCTTGAGCATTAAATTTTAGAGACACGGTTGGCTCGCCAAAACGGTTGGAAATTTGTACATTGGCGGTTTCCAGAGAACACCGGTTAAAAGCGACTTGTTTTTCAACAAATAAGGTGTGGAACCTTTTTCTCCGGTTGATTTGTCGGTACGCAAACCGTAAGCGATGATGTCTTCCTCGGGAATATTGCCGCGAAGAGCATCTTCCAGCGAGTGTTCGTCATCAACAATTTTGAATTCCAAAAGGGCTGTTTTCCCGATGAGGTTTTTTGCTCTTTCCGGATCCTTAATACCCGGCAATTGAATTAGAATGCGGTTGTCTCCTTCTGGGATAATTTCCGGTTCGGCAATGCCGAACTGGTCAACTCTGTTTCTAATTGTTTCCAGACTATGTTCGACGGTTAGTTTTTTGAGTTCTATAGCTCTTTTATCCTTGATTTTTATATGGACGATTTGTGCGTCTTCATGCGGGGAGGAAGAGTCTATTTCCAGATCAGGATACTGGTCATTGAGGATTTTATCCAAAGCGGTTTTTCCGGCTGATTCAGTGAGCTGCAATGAGATCGTAGCGCCTTTTGTCTTTTCTACATTGCGGAAATGGACCTTATTTTCCATCAACGATTCCTTTAAATCATTGGCGTTCCTTTCCATCATGGATTCCAGAGCCTTTTCCGTATCAACTTCTAAAACAAGATGCATCCCGCCTTGCAAATCCAAACCCAAATGAATTTTATCCTTGGGAAAATATGCATTCCACGGAGTTGGAAGCTGAGGAATTAATGTCGGTAATAGAAAATACAGAGCAGCAAGACATACTACAGCTGTAATTGCTATACTTATTTTTAAAGATTTAATCATAAATGCCCCTTTCTGTCTGTACTATGACTTTGTCGCTGGTGACGCAACCGGTGACCCCGACTTCTGAAGAACAGCGCCGATAGCGCTTCGCGCGACTTTTATTCTTACCTTGTCGGCAATTTCTAAAGTTATTACTGCATCGGCCAAACCTGTTATTTTACCGTGAATCCCTCCGGTTGTCATTACTGTGTCGCCGTAGGCAAGGTTATCTAACATGGCCTTGAGTTCCTTTTGTTTTTTTTGCTGAGGGCGAATTAGTAAAAAATAGAAAATAACGAAAATTATTCCCATGGTGATGATAAAACCCCAATCGCCTCCACCGGCCGATCCACCACCTGGGGCAACGCCCATTGCATATGCTGATGTTATCAATTTAACTTCCTCCTTAACTATTTTCTATACGCCTCGTCGCTTTAACCTGGCCCCGCTGAAGCGGGACAGTTCAACTAACGAATTCCAGTTTACTGCGTAACTGTAATTCGAGTTTCATTGCAGCCTCAATATCATCTTTGATTTAGAAATGATATTAAATCTGTTCTTTATCAGATTTTTTTATAAATTCATCTTATTTATTTAAAAAATCATTTTTAAATTCTAAAAAACTGTCTTCTTTTAATGCGGCCCTGATTTGCTCCATGAGTCGCATATAATGGCGGACATTATGAATTGTATTTAATACCATAGCCAGTATCTCTCCGGCAATATAAAGATGACGTAAATATGCCCGGGAATAATTTTTACAGGTGTAGCAATCACATATTTCATCAAGCGGATTACTATCTTCCCGCCAGCGGGAATTTTTTATAACAATCTTTTCTGAATTTGTAAACAATAATCCGTGACGGGCGCATCGGGTGGGGATGACGCAGTCAAACATGTCTATTCCGCAGGATACTCCGAAAACAATATCTTCCGGTGTGCCAACGCCCATAAGATAGCGAGGTTTATTTATAGGCAATAACGGCGTAATTGAATCTGTTATCTTATACATAATTTCTTCAGGTTCACCGACGCTCACTCCGCCTAAGGCATAGCCATCAAAATCGAAGGGGGTCATTTGCTCTACCGCCTGTTTGCGTAAGTCCAGGTAAGTTCCACCCTGAATAATGCCGAAGAGCGCCTGTTCGGCACTGCTCTTGGCTTTTCTGCACAATTCCGCCCACTTTACCGTCAAGGCCAGTGATTCTGCTGTTTGAGATAATGTGGCAGGGTAGGGCGTGCACTCGTCGAGGCACATCATAATGTCCGATCCCAGCGCTTCCTGGATTTCAATCGCTTTCTGTGGGCTCAAAAAATGTTTGGAACCGTCAATATGGGAACGAAACATAACGCCATCGGGTGTGATTTTGCGCAACGCGCCTAAAGAGTAAACCTGAAAGCCGCCGCTGTCGGTTAGAATCGGATCCGGCCAATTCATGAACCGGTGAAGACCTCCCAGTTTTTTGATGGTTTCATGGCCGGGGCGCAAATAAAGATGATAAGTATTGCCTAAAATAATTTCAGCACCGCAATTTTTGATCTCTTCGGGCAGCATGGATTTGACTGTTCCCTGTGTGCCCACCGGCATAAACGCGGGTGTATGCACGATACCGTGGGGAGTAATCATTTTCCCCAAGCGGGCAGCAGTGAAACTATCTTGTTTTATTAAATCAAATTGAAAAGGCATCTTCTTGTATCCTACACCCGATAAACGGGATAAGTCCCGCCACACGGGATAAGTGCGTTAACGAATTTGCTTTCTTCAAGAAAGCAAATTCTAACTTACTAACGCGTTAACGAAATTATTTTCTACCAAAAAACGCAAAAAATAATTTCTAACTTACTAAAGAATCAGCATGCAGTCGCCGTAACTGTAAAAATGATAACGATTTTCCACGGCATGCGAATAAGCTTTTTTGATCAAGTCTGTACCGGCAAAAGCGCAAACAAGTAAAAACAATGATGATTGCGGCAAATGAAAATTGGTTAAAAGTCCGTTAACCTTTTTAAATTTATAACCGGGATAAATAAAAAAAGTGGTAGTGCCGGACTTCGCCTCGACATATCCATTATTATCGGCAACACTCTCTAAAGTGCGGGTAGATGTTGTTCCCACCGCGATTACCCGCTTTGCATTGTTAATTATTTGGCTGGACTCCACACTTATCTCATAACATTCGGATTCCATAACATGTTTTTCCACTTCATTTACTTCAATTGGCAGAAAAGTTCCATAACCAACGTGCAGCGTTATCGGGGCTATCTGGATTCCTTTGGCCTGCAATGTTTGCAGAACTTCAGTTGAAAAATGCAGTCCGGCGGTTGGCGCCGCAATAGAACCGGGATTTTTCGCGTAAATAGTCTGGTAGCGTTCCCGGTCAATGATATCCGGTTCAGTATTTTTTTTACGCTTAATATAAGGGGGCAGGGGGGCGCGGCCATAAAGGTTTAAATAAGCATCAAATCCATCTTGTGCAAAAAATTTCAACAGCCATTTCTTATCGGATATGCGCGCTAAAACCTTGGCCTCGCAGTTGTTACTAAGATCGATGACATCATTTTCACGCAGTCTCTTGGCCGGTCTTATTAGCGCTTCCCATGTTTGAGACTCATTTTCGCTTTCTTTCCTGGTTAACAGCAACATTTCCAGAATGCCTCCGGTCGGTTTTTTGCCAAAGAGTCTTGCGGGAATCACTTTCGAATTGTTAATAGCCAGAACATCACCACTTTGCAGAAAATCAGGGAGTTGAAAAAAAGAGGAATCCGCCATTTTTTCTTTATTTTTGTCCAGAAACAGTAAGCGCGAGCGATCCCGTTTTTGACAAGGATGCTGGGCGATAAGTTCATCAGGTAAAAAATATGAAAAGTCTTTTAATTCCATAGATCTCTTTATGCAAAATGAAAAGTTTGAGCAAATAATCAGATTATGAAGATGCTGTCAATAAAAATGAGCTTAACTTCTTCCGAAATACAGCAGTATAAGTCCAACAATCATTGAGGATATTCCAAAAAAACGCAGAGTGGAATCCGATATTGTTGTCATCTTGAGCAGATAAATTTTTAATTTTTCCGGGAAAATAAAGTAAGGGAGGCCTTCAATTATAAAAACCATACCTAAAACGCAAAGAAAGTATTTCATTTTAAATCCTTCATTTGTGAAACTCCAGTTCTAATGAAACTCAGATATTACAAGCGTAGCGCAGTAATATCTGCAAGTTGTAATGAGTCCCAAGTTTCAGAAGCGAAGCGCGCTGAAACTTGCTGGACGAATTATCCCACGTGCGAAGCTAAGTGGGACGATAACAAACTGTATAACCTAATAACCTAACGGTCATGTGAGGTCATCTGCGACTGACGCTTGCCGCCGGTCGAATTGTTTCGAACAAACGTGGTATAATAACCCACAGCTTGCTGCGGGGTTCATACCCGTGATTTTGCTTCATTCCAGAGTTCATCCATCTGGGGCAAGGTTGCTTTCTCCAGCGATATTCCGCGAGCGGAGAGCTGAGCGGTGACATAAGAAAAACGCCGCAAAAATTTATTAGTTACTTTGGATAATGCTGTCTCGGCGTCAACTTGAACGAAACGGCTTAAATTTACCATCGTGAATAATATATCTCCTATTTCTTCTTCGATTTCATCATGGCGGCCGTTTTTTATTGCAGCGTTTAATTCTTTGATTTCTTCTCTCAGTTTTTTAATCACATCCTGAATTTTTGACCAACCGAAGCCGTAGGTGGCTGCTATGGAAGTGATCTTTTGTGCTCGCTTCAAGGCGGGGAGTGAAAGCGGCACATTGCTAAATAAATTTTTGTCATCGTTTTTAGCGCCGCGTTCTCTCTTTTTGATTTGTTGCCAGTTTTCTTTGATTTCTTGAACGGAAATTACTTTTTTATCGCCAAATACATGCGGATGCCGCCGGATCATTTTTTTTATAATTCCATCCAAAATATCACTTAGAAAAAACAGTTCTGATTCCGCCCCCATTTCAGCCAGAAATAATATTTGAAAAAGCAAATCGCCCAACTCTTCCTTCAAAGCTTGCGGATTTTCTTTGATAAGAGAGTCGACCACTTCATAAGCTTCTTCCAGAATATACTTGCCGATATCTCCCTTTTTTTGTTGTTGATCCCAAGGGCAACCATCCGGTGCGCGCAGCTTTTTAATAAGTTGGGTTAATTCTGTAAGTTTTTCTGGAGCTTTATCATTTTTTCCCATTTATGCGTAAATCCTGAAACTTTTAATAAAAATTGTTTTAATCCAAGTTTATAATGAAGATAAATAGCATATAAAAGTATGACTGACAATAGATGACAATGTTTTCCAAGCATGGTCATTTAGGGTTCACTCGGTGAGTAATGGTTTCAAAGCTCTAATGTGGTATGCAATTTTGTTGCGGCAAAATTGTTAAATTTATTCTTGACAAGGCAAAAAAAAAGCGTATCCTTTGCGATCAATACAAAGGTTTGGGGTATAAAAACCAAGTATTATGAAAATCTGTGAAAGGAGGTTAGCCGTTAATGAAAAAGATATTTGCTATTTTTATTTCTATGCTATTCGTCGCTTCTTTATCTCTTGCAGTAGTGGGCTGCAAAAAAGCTGAAGAGCCAGCACCAGCAGAGGCTCCGAAAGTTGAAGCACCCGTTGCTCAGCCGGCACCTGCCGGCACTGCAGTGCCTGTACCTGCAGCTACCGCAGTGCCTGCACCTGCACCTGCAAAATAATTGCTTAAAATAAATTCGCAGGACAAATTAATCGGACATTCCTTTCTTAGAGAATGTCCGATTTTTTTATGCCAAATAGGGCTTAATTTTTTAAAATGTGTTATACTACAAAAAAATAACTTAACCTGTTCAATGTTATTGGTTATATTATCAACTTGTCGATGTATAATTAAGAAGATATTTCAATTACTGTTTTCTTCCGGCTAAGTGAATTTTAATTTGAAGTTCTGTTCCGGAAGAGAAACTTAAATATATTTGATAATAATCTAGGAGGTGTTTTATGTCTGAAAAAAATAATGATTTATTAAAAGGGTTATTTATTGGCGGATTAATCGGTGTGGTTTTGGGGATTTTGTATGCACCCAAAAGTGGTAAGGAGACACGAGAAGAAATTGCCTGCAAAGCAGATGAATTTTTAGGCAAGGCAAAAGAAGAATATGAAAAAGCCGTGGAAAAAAGTAAAACGGCTTATGAAGCCGCTGTTAAACATTTGAAAGGTTTGGAAATATCGGCAAAAGAAAAGGTGGAAGAGATAGAAGGTAAAGTAAATGAATTTGCTAATCTGGGTGCCGAGGCTGTCTCTGGCAATAAAAATAGATTGAGGAAGGCGATTGATGCAGGGGTAGAAGCTTATCGGGAAGAGAATAATAAAAAACCAGTATGATTATTAACTTGGCTGGTAAAATTAAACCACGGGTATAATGTTAATCATTTAAGGAGCGAATCCATGTATCTAGAAATCGGGTTACTAATTTTGGGCATTGTTCTTATTTTGTTGGTAATTTCTTATATTTTTATCCTTTTGAAAATATTGCGAACCTCTAAGGAGATTACGATAACTTTGCAAACTTTGAATCAAAGTTTGCCGATCATATTGAAAAATCTGGAAGAGATTACCACAAATATTAATAATTCTTCTGCCGCTGTAAACAGAAGAATTCAAAATTTTTCCAATACGGCAGACCGGTCCCAGTTAATTATGAACGATATTATTGATAATATCCAATGTTTTGCTCCAATTGCCATGAAATTGCCAATTTTTCAGACCATTAGGAATGTTGCTGCGGTTATAAAAGGTCTGCGCGTTTTTATTGACGTTCTTTTAAATAAAGAAAAAGTTTAAACCGGAAGGGATTGCAATGACAAAGGTAACATTTTCCAGCAAATGGGGCAGTGTAAAGGTTCAGAAAAAATCCGTTTCGCTTACCGCGGAAACGGAAAAATCAGCCGAAGAAGCTGTTCGGGAAATGAAAAAGTCGCAAAAACCTCCGGCAGGTGAAGACTATCGGGAAAAGTCACTGGCGATTAATAGTCTTGTATGTGCCCGGTGTGGCCGGGAATTTGCCGAATCTCAAAGACAACTTTTAACAGTGCACCACAAAGACGGCAACCACCATAATAATCCTGCCGATGGCAGCAACTGGGAAAATCTTTGCATCTATTGTCATGAAGATGTTCATAGTCGGGGAGTATTGGCCGAATATCTGGGTGATAATGCTCATGGCCGGGATGTTTATCTGGTATATGATGATTCGCCGACTTCCGTTGGGTCCGGTTTACTGGCTGATAAATTGAAAAAGGCACTGCAAAAAAATAAATCTAAATAATTATTATACCATTTATAAATCAAAGATGATATCGAGGCAACGACGCCCCCAGCACATGTGATTCATGGAGACCTCGTGTACCCATCAGAGTATTCGGTTATTTATGCGCCGTGCTGCGTTACTAAAAAAGATAGCGCTTTGATCGGAAGCGCATTCCCGTTAGGGGAGCGCATAATAAATGAATATTTACATTACCGAGAATTTTCGCCAATATGGCAGAAAATTCCATTGGAATTGGAATTAGCGGAAGATCAATTTTGAATTTTCTTTATCTTTTGCCAGTTTGTCACCGACAGAAGTTCCGCAATAAACACAGCTATAATCATATTTTTCTCCTTCCTTCAGAATCAGCAACAATCTTTTTCTTACGGCAACCGCTCTTTTGCATTGAGGGCAAAATAATTCTGTGGCATCAAAGTCTTTATAATTTTCTTTCATATCAGATCTTCAGTCTCTGGAATATTTTCCCAATTTTTAAGCCAGACTTCCGCTTCGCTGTCGCTGGGCGCGCGATAGTCGCCGCGTGGCGAAAGTGATCCGCCGGAACCTACTTTTGGTCCGTTGGGCACGCAGGAACGTTTATACTGTGAAGTTTTAAAAAATCTGTATAGATAAACGTGAAGCCATTTTTTTATTTCTTTTAAAGTATACGAGTTTCTCTTATCTTCGGAAATGTCCGGCCAATGGCTTTTTGTTTTATCCTTCCAGGCGTGGTAAGCCAGAAAAGCTACCTTTGTGGGCAAATACCCGAAGCGGGTTATATAAAAATTATTAAAATCTTGTAGTTCATAAGGACCGATAACATCTTCTGTTTTCTGGCCGGGCTGGTTGCCTATTTTCCCCGGGATCAGCTCGGGTGAAATTTCTGTTTCCAGGACATCGATGAGAATTTTAGAAACATCTTTTGAAAATTGTTTGGTTTGCGCGACCCAGCGGATTAAATGCTGAATAAGTGTCTTGGGAACGCTGGCATTAACGTTATAATGCGACATATGGTCGCCGATGCCGTAAGTGCTCCAACCTAAAGCCAGTTCACTTAAGTCTCCTGTTCCTACAACCAGAGCATTGCGCATATTTGCCAAGCGGAAGAGGTGTGCTGTGCGCTGACCGGCTTGGACATTTTCAAAGGTTATGTCGAAAACTTTTTTGCCGCGGGCATAGGGGTGTTTAATGTCTTTCAGCATTTGTAAGCAAGCGGGCTTGATATCAATTTCATTCGCTTCTACACCCAGGGCTTTCATTAATTTTAGGGCATTGTTGTATGTTTTTGTAGAAGTGGCAAAACCCGGCATGGTGTATGCCTTAATATTCGACCTAGACAATCCTAAAGAATCCATCGTCTTGGCGGCGACAATAAGAGCATGGGTGGAATCAAGACCACCGGAAACGCCGATGGCAATATTGGCAATGCCCGAAGATTTTAAACGTTTCGACAAACCCTGAACCTGAATATTATAGGCTTCGTAACAGCGCTGATCTCGCTTGGAAGGATCAGCGGGAATGTAGGGAAAGCGTGGATACTCCCTGTTTAAGAGAATACGACTTTTTAAAATATTTACATTAAACTCCACCGCACGAAAGGATAAAATTTTATCTTTATGAGTAACCGCATTTTGACTGAAAGAACTCAGACGCATCCTGTCCTGCGCCAGACGGTCAAGATCTATATCGCTGTAAATTATTTGAGCCTGCTGCGAAAAGCGGGCGGATTCGGCAAGCAGATTGCCGTTTTCGTAAATCATGGCATGGCCGTCCCAGGCAAGGTCGGTTGTCGATTCGCCGGTGCCGGCGGCGGCGTAAAGATAAGCGGCGACACAACGGGCCGATTGATTGGCGGCGAGTTGCTGGCGGTATTCGGATTTGCCGATCGTTATGTTGGAAGCGGATAAATTGCCGATAACAGTAGCTCCGGCCATGGCCGCAAAGCTCGATGGCGGGATGGGAACCCACAGATCTTCACAAAGTTCGAGGAAAAAATTAAAATTTTTAATATTGGCGATTTTAAAGATTATATCGGCGCCAAAAGGTATATCTTTTTGCCCGGCTAATTCTATTCGGGAAGAAAGAGCGGCGGCGGCGGGCGTAAATTGTCTGGCCTCATAGAATTCGCGGTAATTGGGCAGATATGATTTTACGGCCACACCCAGTATTTGTCCGCGGTAGAAGACAACAGCGCAGTTGAAAAGCCGGCAATCAACCCGTAGCGGCGCGCCGGTTACAATAATGGTATTGATCTTTTCGGAGGCTTTTTTAATCCGGGCAATGGATTTCCGGACGCTTTGTAAAAGCGCGTCCTGATGAAATAAATCTTCATTGGAGTAGGCAGATAGTCCCAATTCCGGAAAGATAGCCAGAATTGCCTTACGGGATGCCGCTTCCCGGGCTAGTTCAATAGTTTTTTGTGTGTTGAAATAAGTGTCGGCAACCTTGAGTTCGGGGATACAGACGGCGGTACGGATAAAACCATGATTATACAAATTAAAAAACTTCCCCACTTTTTTTGTCGGCATGAATTTATCCTTTTTCCACACAGGCGTAAGCGCTGTGGTTATGGATGCTTTCGAAATTTTCCGCTTCAATGCAATACCAAGTGAAATTATCGTCCTTATTTAGTTTCACCGCAATGCTGCGGACAACGTCTTCAACGAACTTAGGATTTTCGTAAGCCTTTTCTGTGACGTATTTTTCATCCACACGCTTTAATAGAGAGTATACCTCACTGCTGGCGGAATCTTCCACTATTTTTATTAAATCCTCAATCCAGAAAAATTTTCTAAAGCGCACTTTTGTGGTTACTATACTGCGCTGATTGTGGGCTCCGAATTTACTGATTTCACGGGAACAAGGGCAGACAGTCGTGACTGGAACCACGACTCCCACTTGGAAATCAGATTGCTCGGCGCTGATTTCTCCTGAGAATATGCAGCGATACTCCATAAGGCTTTTGGCTTTGGAAACAGGCGCCGTTTTTTCCAGGAAATAAGCGAATTCAATTTCCATGTGGGCGGAATGAGCATGCAGTTTTTGCCTTGTTTTTTCTAAAATTGATTGAAAAGTTTTAATGCTGATTTGTCCCTTGAATTCATTGAGCGCTTCCACAAAACGGCTCATGTGCGTGCCTTTGAAGTGGTGCGGCAGATTGACGTACATATTTATTGTCGCATTAACAAGTTGAGTCCCCCGGGCGCGATCAAGCACGATAATTGGATATTTAATATTTTTTACACCGACTTTTTTAATGTCAATATTGCGGAAATCTTTCTGGCTTTGAATGTCAATCATAAATAAATAATTTTCTTAAGAAGGATTTGATGGTTGTTTTGGTATATAAGTAACCGCTGCGTTTTCCGATTCCCAGATTTTAACTCGAACGACGTTGGCCTTGGCCGGTTTGACTTTTAGTTCCATTTTTTCGCAAATATATTTAGCGATATTTTCTGCTGATGGGTTTACACCGTCAAATGAAGGAAGGATGTTGAGATGTTTGTGATCAATATCTTCAAGGATTTCGCCAAGCCATTTTTTAAAGACGCGGAAGTCAATTAACAAACCGGACGAGTCTAATTCTGAAGCGGCAACAGTCGCCTCCACTTTAAAATTATGACCGTGTAAATCTTCGCATTTACCGCCGATTTCAGCCAGAACATGCGCCGCGGAAAATGACTTTATAATTGTAACTTCGTACATTTCCAACTTCCCCGATTTCTAATTTGTAATTAATACCATATTTTATGATAATGGGGAATAATTAATTAGGGACTGTGAAATCCACAGTATTTTGATGAAAATAACCATTTTGGGAGTAGATGAGGTTATCTATATTTATTTCTACGCAGGCGTTTAATAAATATTTATCATTGATTTTACATGTTAAATTCGGTTATTTTTAAATTGGAGAGATATATTTATTGCATTTGGCATATCAGTTGCAAGGTATAAAAACGAAAAAAGTAATTAAGTCGTATAGAGGAGGTGAAGAAGGAACAAAATAAAATAATGGACAAATCAACTATAATGGTTTAATTTAATAACAAATAAAGCACAAAAATAAAATGCTATTACATTATAAAAAGGAGGCATATTATGTTAAAGATTTTTAGTAAAGAAGGACAGAAAGGTTTTACGTTGATTGAGTTGATGATCGTTATCGCGATTATCGGTATATTGGCAGCCATTGCTATCCCACAGTTCGTTCAGTATAGAAAAAGAGGCTATGTTGCCGCTATTAATGCTGATGCCAAAAACGCCTACACTGCAGCCAATGCATATCTTGTAGATCATCCGACGGTCACGTCTGAATTGACAACCGACCTGGTGGCAGCAGGTTTCACACCCACGACAGGAGTCACCACTGCCGTTACGGCCGGGGCTAATATGGATAACTATACAATAACTTCAACCAACGCTGCGGCCGGTTTGACGACTGATCACGCAACCTATGCTGTTACCGCCGGTGTTTTAGTCGTAACACCTGCAGCACAATAAAATTCTTTATTAGACAGAATTTTTTTAAAAGGGCGCCTTGGGGCGCCCTTTTTTATGTCCTGCCATCTCCAATTCCGTAAGTATTTAGTTGGAAGCGTGTTAAACTTCCTGATGAAGATAAAGAGCGGATATGTTATGATTAACAAAATTTTTAAGAATATTCTGAAAAAATAATTGCTGGCGCCGGCCTGAAAAGCATTTAAGATGTCGAAAGGTAAAAGATTGAAAATTTCTAAATCAGGAATTATCGTTGCACTCATCACGGGAATAATTGGATTATTTTTCCTTTGGGAAGGCTGGGAAGGCTATTCAGAATATATGAGAGTGAATGAATATGCCGGCTATGCCACTGGCCACGTGACAAAAAAATATTTTTCCCGAGCTGCCGACGGTAATGTCATATATTATCTTGACTACTGGTTTTTACTTCCTGATGGAAATAGAGTCACCTCGACCAGTAATATGTTTCAACAAAACTGGGATGCTTTAAAGATAGATGATACTCTGAGAATTAGATATGACCTGTCCAATCCTAATCGCAACATACCAAAGCACAGCGGAAGCATATCTCTTGTTTATGTTTTTTTTATTTTCCTCCTCGGTGCTGTTTTTCTGATCTTCGGAGTAATGCGTCTGATTAACAGTTTCAAGACAGGATACAGAAAAGCGAGTTAATAAACTTCCATCATCAGGATGGGTATGAGCATCCGACTTTAAGCTGAAAAAATAAATAAGAGAATTATAAATTACACTAGGGAAACTACTACGACGATAAATTTCCATTGAAGAAAAATAATATGAGTATTTCTATAACTTCTAAACTGCCTGTGACAAAAAGGGATGCGGCAATATTGTACGTTCTGGTCATGATTGTATTAATCCTTGTTCTTTATTGGCCTGTACAGAATTACGATTTTGTTAATTATGACGACCACGGGTATGTTACATCAAATAATATTGTCCAGACAGGGTTCGCCTTTAATAGTGTTCAGGACGCATTCAGTAAAAATTATCTCGGGAACTGGCATCCTTTGACAATGTTATCGCACATGCTGGATTGGCAGTTATTCGGGCTGCGTGCTGGAGGACATCACTGGACAAATGTAATAATTCACATTCTTAATATGATTTCACTTTTTTTATTGTTTAATAAACTTACGGGAGCAATGTGGCGAAGTGCTTTTATTGCGGCCCTGTTTGCAATTCATCCGGTCAATGTGGAATCTGTGGCCTGGATTTCGGAGCGAAAGAATGTCTTAAGCACTTTTTTCTGGATAGTAACCATAATGTTTTATGTCTGGTACGCTAGGTTCCCAAACTGGAAAAGATATTTAGCTGTGGTGATTGGTTTTGCTTTAGGGTTGATGTCCAAGCCAATGCTGGTAACGTTACCATTTACTTTATTGCTTCTGGATTACTGGCCGCTGGGTCGGATGAAAATAAAACGGCAACTCGAAGATCAAACAAATGAAACGACGGGCGATGCGCTGAGAAAGAAAAGAATACTCTTTTTGGTTTTAGAGAAAGTTCCTTTATTTATTTTATCTGCCTTTTTCAGTTATATTGTTTTTTTAGCTCAAAAAAATGCAGGTGCCTGGTTAAACGTGCCGTCTTTTCCTTTATCGTACCGCTTGGGCAATGCTGTCATCTCGTATGTATTATATATTAGAAAGATGTTCTGGCCGTTTGATTTGGCAGCATTGTATCCGTTGAACCATAATATGTCTCTATGGCAAGTTGTTTTGTCCGCTGTGTTATTAATTGTTGTTACTATTTCCGTAAGCGCTTATTTTCGAAAATTACCTTATTTACTAATGGGCTGGCTCTGGTATTTGGGCACTCTGGTTCCCGTGATCGGTATTGTCCAAGTTGGCGATCAGGCTATGGCTGATCGTTATGCCTATGTACCCTTTATCGGGTTATTTATCATGCTGACATGGGGGATATTTGATATACTGAAAAAATATTTTTCTTCAAAAATAATTTTAATAATTGCATTATCAATCATTATCGGTCTGACAATTATTGCAAAACGGCAGGTTCAATATTGGCAGAATACATTAACTCTGTTTAGTCATGCCCTTGATGTTACACGGAATAATTCTGTCGCGCACAGCATTGTGGCTGGTGAATTGCTTACGCAGAACAAGGCCAGTGAAGCAATGATCCATTGTAAAAAGGCTCTTTTATTAAATCCCAATAATTACAATGCGCTTGTGCGTGAAGCAGGAGCATATGACCTGCTGGGCGAAAATAACAAGGCAATTGATGCCTTACGATTAGCCATTCAAGTTCATCCTGAACATGCTAAAGCCCATAATGATCTATGTATTCTCTTCCTGAAGGCGGGCAATGTACGGGATGCAATGAAGGAATATCAAAAGGCAGTTGAGCTTAATTTAAATAAGGATAATTTGGACCTTCATAATAACTTCGGAAATATTTTAGCCACGCAAGGTCACTACGATGAGGCAATTATTCAGTATAATCAGGCATTGCTTATTCAACCTCATGATGCGGTTGTCCATTCTAATCTTGCTTTGATCTTATTGCGGCAGGGGAAAACAGATGATGCTCTTAATCATTTCCGTGAGGTTATTAGGTTGCAACCTGATAATGCAAAAGCTCATTATCAAATAGCATTAATTTTGAAACAGAAGGGGTTGACTGAAGAAGCTAATCGTCATTATCAGGGCCCGATACGCATTAACCCTGAATATAGGGATTATAAAGAAGAAAAACATAGGGATAAAAGAATTGACATTTCTCACTAATATAATTTCAGAGACAGCAATTGCAGGAACAACAATTATTGTTGGCGATGCCGGGATTTATGTTGATTACACAAGTTATAAAAAGGGCGCTACGATGCGGGGATTATTTTATATACTGCATATCCATCTTTATTGTATATAAAATCCATTGTTTTTCCCATACGCTGAATTAACAATTTTCCCGTATCGGAAGAATAATTATCTTGTAGAAATTGATGAAACAAATCAATTCGGATAAGTAAGTGAGTATAACCAAAGGAATGAATGTAGTTTTGAAAAATTTTATCGTCGTTGGACGCCGCTGCAAGACCGCGAATAAAATCCATTCCCATAGTCGGATCATCCTCGTATCTCCTCTCCAGATAATACCCGCGTGCAGCGAGTAAAATCAGCCTAATCTTAGCATTTTCCGGTGTAAACTCATTGATATATTTCATGACAGGATAACTATGATCGTTCCGCGAAATAAACTCGTCTTTAGATTCTTTGCCTGAAATATAACTCATAGGGCTGATGTTTTGATAATAATTTTTTATATAAAAGATATTCTTGCTCATGATTATAATAAAAATAGGAAGCAATACTAACGCCAAAATATTCCTTAATCGGATTGGGAGATTCATTATCCAGTTTAAGATGTTTATTAAGCCCATAACTGTCAGGATGGATAGAATAGGGACTATGGGTAAAATATAACGTATTCTTATTTGATCAAGGAAAGAAGCCATGAGAATGAAGAAAACGGAAAAAGATATAAAAAAAAGTTTATCGCGGATGAATGATCTGTTCATCAACGAAAACGGAGATAAGATGATTAAAATCGGATTCAAGACGCCATCGAAATAGCGATCACTATTATCCTGGCCTTGGAAAAAAAACCGGATTGGAATGAGCAGTGTTTCCCAAAAGCTCTCTCCAAATTTCATTTCCCGCATTTGAAATATACCTCTGTATGTATCCCCGGATACCATAGAATAAGTGCCATCCTGAGTCGGAATGCTGTTTATGTCGAAGATTCCCTTAAATAGAGGATATAAGGGATTGCCTGTCAGAATTATATTTTTAATAAGCCATGGAGAAAATACAAAAAGAGAAATCAGAAAGAAAACTAAACCATACTTGATAGCTTCCCACTGTCGCCCGGTATCCTTGGAATAGACAAATACAAAAGCCAGTGAAAGAAAAACCCAGGCAATTAAAGCATTATATTTTGTTCCCAATGCCAGACCCATGGCAACGGCTGAAAGAAATAGCCATTTGAATTCTTTAAACTCACCCTCTCGATAGCGAATAAAAGCGAGAATGCCGGCTGTTGTAAAAAAAGCCAAACCAAGATCAACATAGGCTTGTGTAGACAAACGAACCACAATAGGCATGCTGAGAAAAATAAGCGTACCCAAAAGTCCTGCGATGCGGCTTATCTTATTATTCAAATAAGTATAGATTAGTAATGCTGTTCCGATGCCAAAGCTCATATGGATGAAATTGGCAAGGAAGTCCTTATTAAAATAAAGAGGGATGATATAAAGCAAATCGATGTTCATTGGATAGTATGAAAAATCCGCCCATTTAATTTCATAGAATCCGCCATTTTTTAACCAGAGCTTGGGAATCGCTAAATGATGGATCAGAGCATCGCGAGCTATTGGCGGAGTTAAATTTAATATGATTTCAATTAATAATAGTAATAAAATGGCTATACAGAGAATAGTTACAAATAGATAACGTGGTACATAATTCCTATTTATTGGCATGTGTTAAAGACACCCCTTGGAACGTAAAAAATATTTTTTTATTAAAAACTCGCTTATGTCGTAAAGGATTTAACAACATATATAAATGTATGTCAATAACATACTGGCATATATTGATTAATCAGGAATTTAAATGTCAATGATGAATGAACCGTATCCGTATTGAGGTTACAACTGCACAACCCGGTGTTGTTGTTCTTTTTGAATCTTCATATCCTGGCTGGCGTATTACCGTGAATGGGAAACCGTCAAATGTTATTCGGTTAAATTATTTATTTCAGGAATTTGAAGTTGATTCCGGCAGGCAGCAAATTCAGTTCGAATATCAACCCTTATTTTTTCGGTTATACTTATGGATATCGTTTTTCACTTTTTTAGTTATAATGCTATTATGGTTCTTTCGCCACTCATTGAAACGCAAGATATAGTAAATGTTCATTAATTTTATCTAAAGGGATTTTTTACAAGAAAAAATTATTCTTGACAGATTTTCTTGTAAAAGATAAAATTACAAACCAATAAAATTTAAAGTAAATATTGTTTTTAAAGGGAATTATCATCAAGTTAAATTTAATTTTAAAAGAGTATTTTTATAAATTCAAAATTTTTTTCCTGTTGGGATAAAAGCCCCCCTTTTTTAGTTAAAGGAGGGCTTTTTTTTAAAAAAAAGAAGTATACAAAGGATGAGTTAGTCGATTGAGGTTATGAAAAATTAAGAAGCTGACACCGGGATAAAATGCAAAATTTGATGAAATCAAACAGTATTATGGTGAAAATAACCGTTTAAGCGAGATTATCATTTATCAAATTTATTGCTTTAATAAATATTTATCTTTGATTTTACACGTTAATTTCCATTAGCTTTAGCTGAAGGAATATATTTGTGTTTTATTGGTATATAAATTGCTTTAAATAACCCGTTTGTTTAGTGTTTTTGTAAATTTAAGAGGCTGACACCGATAAAGGCAAACCCGGAGTAATCCGGCGACGCAAAACCACGTGTCCGAAAGTATTCTTTAAACGGATACACGGAAAGACGGGTTACCGAAGTGCATACGGAACAAGGAGCCGTTTTGCATTCAGAACATGCTCAGGGAAGATAACCTCTCTCTTTCTGTAGGAAAAAGAAAAGCGTTTTTATCGGTGTTGTATTGATTACTTGTTGTGGGAAAAAACTGGTTGACCAAGCGAATTCAAGCCTGAACAATTGGCGTATCATGGCTACGCGCATTCTGTTTTTGCTGATGGCCGCGGCCTTTGGCTTGCATGTGCCGGTGCGTCGTACGGCGCCATCATTATCAATGCCCCGATGACCGATACCAATGCCCCGGCTGGGTATTGGGCGGCACACCCACTTCATCCTTGTTGACCGGCAATGGCACCATTGACCCTGTCGGTTCGGGATGGCTGCGCCTAACCAACAATTCCGATAACCAGACCGGTTTCGCCTACAATACAACCTCCTTCGACCTGAGCCAGGGGCTTCTCATCCAGTACGACTATGCCACCTGGGGAGGGACCGGAGCGGACGGCTACAGTGTCTTCCTGTTCGATGCAGGGGTAAGTACCTTCAACATCGGCGCCTTCGGCGGTTCTCTCGGCTACGCGCAGAAGTTGACCACGCAGTCGTGGTACCACGCCCCGACTGTGCCGGGGATCAGCGGTGGTTATATGGGGATCGGCGTCGATGAGTACGGCAACTTTTGCAATCCTACCGAAGGGCGGTATCTGGGCCGCGGCCGCCTTTATCCCAATACAGTAACAGTCCGTGGCTCCGTCGTCGGTTTCGGAGGGGGCGCAATCGGTGCAGACGATCAACACCTCCTCCTATCCATGGATAGCAACGTCCGCCAACAACGGCTCACTCTGGTACAACGGCGCAACCCGACCGGATCAGACCAGCACGAACTACCGGAAGGTGGTCATACAGATCACCCTGCGCCGAATCCGGTCGCCAATGTCTGGATTCAATTTGGTTACAACCAGCCGCTTACCCAGATGATCACCAATCAGGCGCTTCCCGCGATCTCGTCGTCGCAGTTATTTTATGTCGGCTATGCCGCAAGTACCGGCGGATCCACAAACTATCATGAAATCCGTAACTTGCTGGTAACCAGCCAGAATACGAGCACCGCAATCGATCTCGGCATAACCAAATCCGTCCTTGACACGACTACAAATTCGACCATGGTCACAGCCGTAGGGGATGGTATCCGCTATACCGTTACCGCCCGTAACTATGGCCCCAACAACGTGACCGCTACCGGCGTGGGGATTGTCGACAATGTGCTGGCAACCATAACAGGGGTCACTTGGACCTGCGCCGTCGTTTCCGGCTCGCCAACGGGGACAAGCTGCGGGGCGGCCTCCGGCTCCGGTAACAACCTGAACACCACGGCCAACCTTCCATATGGCGGAGCGGTGACTTATACCATCAACGGTACCGTGGGCGCGTCGGCACCCAGTACGCTCAGCAATACCGCAAGCCTCGTCATTCCTGGATCGGTCACAGATTACAATTCAGCCAATAACAGCGCCACGGTGAGCATTCCTGTTACATCCAACCTTTCGACCTCCACCAAAACGGTTGTCGACACCACCAGAGCCGGCGCTTACGCGGCCGGTGATGTCCTGCAATATACCATCACTCTGAAGGAAAGCAGTGGTGCTGCGGCCAGCGGCGTTTCGGTTACTGATACCATCGATACCAACCTGACGGGCTTAACCGTAGTCAGCTATCCGGCGGGCGCTACTAACAGCTCTACCACGTCCGCGCTCAACATCACTGGCATTAGTATTCCCGCCAACGGTTCCGTAACGATTGTTTACACCGCAACAATTTCCTCTTCGGCCACTCCGGGGACAACCATCAACAATACCGCAACAATAACCAACCCCAACGGCACGGGCGCGACATCGGTCGCACCTGTGGTCACGGTCTCCGGAATAATTACGTCATCCGGAACGAAACAGATCTATTTGAATGGGACAAACGCCCTGTCACGAACGATGCCAACAGCCAGCACAACCACTTTTGTAGACTTAACAAGCGGTTCCAGTGCAACATGGGCGCTGACGACAGCAACGGCAAAAGCGATAACGCTCAGCAGTTCCTTTGCCGTCTACCTACAGATGAGACGTCCTTCGACGACCGGCAACCGTACCCTGACATTGACCATTGACTACGTCAATGGCGCCAGCACCGTGACTCTCGGTACCTATAACGTTCCCGGTTTCGCCATGACGAATGCTGCTATGCCGGTACTTTATGGACCGTATGCCGTTCCTCTCTCGACATCTCCGGTAACCATTCCGGTCGGGAGTACCTTGCGCCTGACAGTGAAAAATACCAGTGCAGCAGGTTATTTGGTAGACGTTTACCCCAATTACAATAGCGCTGCCTATGCCAATGTATCCCGAATCCAATGCAGTCCCGTTCCCGTTATAAATGTTGACAGTATCGGTCTGTATAGCGCTGCTTACAACGGCGGCAGTATCGTTTCCTCGGTTGCGCCCGGTGCCACAGTTTACATCCGGACGGCAAGTCAGCGACCCGTTCGGCTACGCCGACATCAGTGGCGCCACCATAACCATAATCGATTCGGGTGGGACGGTCCGGGTCGCCGCTACGGCACTTGACCCCACATACCTCAAGGCCAGTTCCGGCGCCATCAAGACCTACGAGTACGCGTATACCGTTCCCGCAACGGGTGTACCCGTCGGTGTATGGTCGATTAAAATTATAGCTGCGGAAGGTGCGGAAGGAATCGTTACCGATACTGCTTACGCCACGATGCCGGTGGTGATTCCGCCGGTACTGACCGTCGTCAAGTCGGCCAGCCCAAGTTCCGTCGCCCCCGGCGGGGTTGTCACCTATACGGTTGTGGTTACCAACACCGGCGCCGGAACAGCTACCAGCGTAGTCGCGACTGATTTCGTGCCGACATATACTGCATATGTGACTAACTCCACCCGTCTGAACTCAATAACCGTGGCAGGCGACGGAATCACCTTGCCTCTGATCGCAGGATTATTGGTTGACGACAACGTCAGCCGTGGTGCAGGAGTGGCGGCTACCGGGATACTGCCAGCTGGCAAGTCTGCCACCATAACCTTTCAGGTGACGGTCAAGTAGGAGCATGAATTTCAATGAAGAGGCGGTGATGCGAATTTTGCATGAATGATAAAGGGAGCGTCAAGGAGTCTATTAACGCTGAAATAAAATAATTTTTATAGAAAAAACTAATAACAAGGAGGTTTTATGAAAAAATACATTCCATTATTGGTAGCATCGGTTTTGCTGCTGCTGTCGGCTGAGGTGTTTGCGAAATCGCTGGTTTCCATCAGCATAACCGCTGAAAAAGAGGTAACTGTCAACAAAGTGACAAAAAAGGTCGCCGCAACAACGATTAATCCCGGTGACGTGATTTTCTACACTCTGAATTACATAAATTCTGGTGACGATGCGGCAACCAGTGCGGTTCTGGACGACCCGATTCCCGCGGGGACGGCCTATATTCTGGGCAGTGCCTATGGCGAAGGCGCGGAGATCATTTTCTCCATCGACGGCAAAACATTTAAAAAGCCGTCTCTTCTCACCTATGAAATAAAGAACCGGAATGGTTCGATGGAAAAACGCACCGCTTCGCCGGAGGATTACACCCATATACGCTGGGTTATTCCCAAGATAGCCGCCGGCGCTAAGGGAAAAGTTGGTTTTCAAGTAAGGATTAAACGGTAATATACAGGGGCAGTAAGGCGGGATAAGAATCCATGCAAAACAATAAAAAAGTAAATATGATTCAGATGAAGTTGCAAAAGACATTAAAAATAAACAAGGAGAAAAGAGTATGAAGAAGTTGGCACAAAGCAAATCCTCGGCATTCATCAGGGGTGTATTAGCCGTCGTTACCCTGGCGGTGCTCTGGGTAACGATGGCACCGTTTTGCGCGGAAGCGGCACTTCAGGGGAGCGCCGGTAACACCATCATCAGAAACACGGTGACGGTAAACTATAAAGACAACAATGGCAACGCTCAGACTGCGGTAACCAGTACAATCGACCTCACGGTTACGACCGTGGCTGTAGCGCCAACGGTTCTCTCGATCACCCCGAGTCCGGGGAGCACCGACGGCACCGGCGCAACTCAGTCCTATACTGTTATGATCAGGACCAATTCCAACGGCCCAGGCGCCGTTACCTTTGGCACGGCGGACGGCACTTTCACCAACATTGCCGCAGGCACGGCACCCACGGTGCCTGGAAGCATCTTTCTGGGTTCCACTGTAGTCGACCCGAGCGACGCCAAAATCAACAATTCGCAGACCGTGGCTAACTTAGCTTCCATCACCTTTGCCGTCCCCAATGACGGCGGAGTGCCGACGGATGCCGCTGTGAGCGGCGGTGCGACAGGAGATGGAGTCATCAATGCCCTGAAGAGCGGCGACACCGTCTATATATACACCGGCACGACCTATTACGGCCCCTTCACGGTCACCGCTGTTACAGACCCTGCTGTTGGCGTAGGTACAACGGCAGCCCCCGGTAGCGTCACGCTGCAAAACACCTCGGGCGGCTCTCTCACCTTTACCCCCCAATATGGCTGGGAGATTCTTGAGGCCAAGTCAGTGACCGTAACGGTCACTGAGGGC
Source organism: uncultured delta proteobacterium (assembly GCA_963710575.1). Classification (GTDB taxonomy): domain Bacteria; phylum Desulfobacterota; class Syntrophia; order Syntrophales; family Smithellaceae; genus Smithella. The sequence continues at coordinate 25,513 of CAVQAL010000014.1, forward strand.
GCCGTCACCGACCCGACGGCAGCCGCTTCCTGGGTAACTACGGTAACTGCGACCATGGGTGGGCTAAGCGGTACCGGAACCGTTACGACCAACGCTCTAGCCGGCAAACTGGCCGTACAGAAATATGTACGTAACGTGACGGCTGCTGTAGTTGGCGGTGGTTTGACTCTCGTCAACCCGCCCATCAACAATACGGTCACCTACTATCAGACGGGCGTTACCGGCAAACCCGGTGATATCCTAGAGTATGCAATAAAAATCACTGACACCGGCACCGGCAACGCCGCCGCGGTCATCGCCACAGACCCGATCCCGACCTACTCCACCTTGATAAGCTCGTCGGGCGCCTATGGAGCCAACAACACCGGCGGTGCAACCGGTACATTTGCACAGGTTTATTCGTCAAGGACTGGCACGACCGGCTCCATCAAGATGGATAACAGCGGCGGACTCGCCAACGTCGGTTATGGCAAGTCGGCCGGCCAAACGGCAGGAAGCACCATGACTTTCTACCTGGGGCTCGGCAGCACAACCTCGGCTGGCGGTACGGTCAACAGTGCTGAAATCGATTACGTCATCTACCAGACAAAGATAGACTGACCATAGTATTACAAAGGGTGGTCGGATTTCCGGCCACCCCGCAATTCCGGCTAATTGCTGATTAAAAGCCGGATGAAATTGATATGTAATTATAAAATTATTGAAGAGGATAAAAAAATGAAACAAAGGACAAGAGTTAATGAGGAGGGAAGGCAAATGGAAAAAACATAAAATTATAAAAGTATATAAGGAAGATAAGTAAAATGAAACAATTTAACAAATTCCAAAGGAGGAAAACAAAATGAAACATTTATTAAAAGTCTATTTAACCCTGTTTTTGTTGACGCTCGCAGTTGCGGCGTTACCAGGGAGCGCGTGGGCTAATCTGGCGGCCAATACCCAGATCACCAACGCGGCAACCCTTAACTACAATGACGGCTCTACCGCCAGAACTGCCACTGCCAGTGTTACCGTTACCGTCAGTCTGGTTCCTGCCGCGCCCACGATCGTTGCGCAAGGTCCCTATACTACCCAGTACACCGGCCCCTCAACGACCCTTACCGACACTTTTGTCATCACCGCGGGCGCCAACGGTCCTGACACCTACAACCTTACTACAGCGGTTGTAACCGATGTCAACGGCACCGGCGCCGGATCTGCCGTTGTTGCTCCTACCAGTATTATTCTCGGTGCCTCGGTTACGGTTGCCGGTAGCTCTGCAACGATCCTTCAGGTCCCTGCCGATGGTAACGCAAACTCCAGCGTGAACGGCATCGAGGTCGGCGACACGGTTGTTATCAACGGTGAAGTCAAGACTGTTTCCGCTATCTTCGACAACCCCGACCCCAATGGTATCTCCACGATTACCCTGGCTTCGGCTTTGGCCGGCGGAGCACCCGCAGCAGGTGTGCTGATTGAGGAACAAAAGATTATCCAGACCACAGTCACTTCCGGAACTATCACCACAGTGGGCACCAGTTTGGTGGTTACTGACACCATTACCGCTACCTCAACTACATCTCCTAATCCCGCAGTTACTTCCAGTGCTGTTACCAACACCTTCACCAGCGGTTTGGCGACTCTTAAAAAGTATGTTCGCAACGTCACCACGGATAATCATACCGTCGGGGCGACATCTTACTCTTTCAACAGCAACACCTACTACTGGAAAGACAACTCCTCCGGAGCGCCCGCTGTTGACGCAAAACCGGGCGAAGTGTTGGAGTATATCCTGGTTGCTTCCAATATTGGAACAGGAAGTGTTTTGTCCGCTGTTATTACCGATGTTGTGCCGGCCACCTACGTTACTTTCAAATTGAGTGCTTATGGCGGCGCCGGCAAGGATATCATGTATTGGCCCGACAGCACTGTCCCCGGCACATCTTTAATATTTACTGCCGCCTCGACCAATGATGATCCGGCCCAGTATGCTACGAATACACTCACGGTCAATGTTGGTGGTAATCCCCCGCCAAGTCTACCTACCGTTGGCGGGACGATTGCAGCCGGCAAAATTGCTATTGTTACTTACCAGACTACTGTTAACCCGTAATGGGTCAGGATAAAGGCTTAAATGATGATTTTGGGCTGGATGTATAATAAAATGAAGCAATGGTTTTCCGGTCGAAAGACCGAAAAACCCATCCGCTCGCCCTTTACCGGGAGCGGAGCAGGCATAACTTCGTTTAATTCCGGCCTGAATCTGCTTTGTTCCTGTTTGCGTAATTTTAAATTGGCCGTAGTCGTGCCGGCGCTGCTTGCAGTTATCTTCACACTGTCTGCGGCGTCGGCCTGGGCCAATCTGGCAGCCAACACCCGGATTACCAACGCGGCACAGCTGTCCTATATTTATGGCGGCAATTCTTTTATTGCCACCGCCACGGTGACAGTCAAGGTTAACCTGATTACTGCGGCACCCACGATTGTTGCGCAAGGGCCCTATTCTACCCAGTACGCAGGCCCCGAAACAACTCTTACCGATACTTTCGTCATTACCGCGGGGGCCAATGGTCCCGATACCTACAATCTTACTGCAGCGGTGACAAGTGACATAAACGGCATAGAAGCCGGAGCCGTCGTTATTGCCCCTTTCAGTATTATTCTCGGTGCTTCGGTTACGGTTACCGGTAGCACTACAAATGTAATCAATGTGCCTTCCGATGGTATTTCTGACGGCAGCGTTAATGGCATCGAGGCCGGCGACCTGGTTGTCATTAACGGTGAAGTCAGAACAGTTGCCGCCATCAGCGACAATGCCAGCGGGATATCCACTATCACCTTAATTTCGGCATTGAGCAGCGCGCCTGCAGCAGGTGTGCTGGTGGAGGAACAAAAGATTATCCAGACCGTCGTCACCTCCGGGAATATCACCACAGTCGGCGTCAATTTGGTGGTTACCGATACCATTACCGCCAAATCCGCCACGACTCCTGCAGTTACGGCTACTTCCAGCGTGGTCACCAACACCTTTACGAAAGGTCAGGTGAGTTTTGCCAAATACGTACGCAATGTGACGACACCCGCCGCCGGCACAGGAACTATCTACTCTTACAATTCGACTAATTACTATCCGGCTGGTGTCACTGCAAAACCGGGAGAAATTATCGAGTACATTCTGGTTGCCAAAAACACCGGAACGGGAAACGTTTCGTCTTCTGTTGTTACCGATGTTCTGCCGGCAACCTTCGTTACTCTAAAGGCTAATGCTTATGGCAGCGGCAAAGAAGTTCAGTATGTGCCCGACAGCACGGACCCTGCAACGTTTTCATTATTTAGTGCCGCCGCCGGTGATGATGCCGCCCAGTATGTCGCGTCTACACTTACGGTCAATGTTGGTGGAGCGACCCCGCAAATTCCACCTGCCGCTGGCGGGACGATTCCTTCTGGTAAAACAGTTCTTGTTCTGTATCAGATTGCTGTTAATAACCCTGCCCCGGGAGACAAGATCGTCAATAGTGCACAACTCTCTTCACCGGATATCATTCCGGCAACAGCGGCGGTGACCGTCACCGCTGGAGTTAACGTCGGTCAGGCAAGCTTTGCCAAGTATGTCCGCAATGTGACGACATCCGCCGCCGGCACAGGAACTATCTACTCTTACAATTCGACTAATTACTATCCGGCCGGTGTCATGGCAAAACCGGGCGATACGCTGGAGTATATTTTGGTTGCCGCCAATACCGGAGCGATAGGCGTTTCTTCTTCTGTTGTCACCGATGTTCTGCCGACAACCTTTGTCTCACTGAAGACGGGAGCTTATTTGGGCGGGACAAAAGACATTACTTATGTCAATGACGTCGGTACAGCGTCTTATCTGACTTCCGCCAGTGATACTGACGCAGGCAACTGGACATCGCCTACGCTGACGGTCAATGTCGGGACGGGCGCGACAAACTCGGCTGGTGGGACGATTCCTCCGGCAAGAGTGTTCTTGTTCTGTACCAGGTTACTGTTAATAATCTTGTCCAGGGGGTCAATATCGTCAACAGCGCACAACTTTCTTCACCGAATGTAACTCCGATAACATCAGCAGTGACTACTGTGATCCGGACGCCATCTGATATCAAGTTTTTGAACGCCTGTGGCGGCCAACAAGTCATAGGTTATATGAGCGGCGACACAATCTATATTCAGGTGACTGATTTTGATCAGAACATTAATCCGAATGTTGCTGAAACAGTTACAGTCGTTTTGAATGATCTCGTGACGGGAGGAGACACAGAAGCAGTAACCCTGACGGAAACTGGTCCAAATACCGGAATTTTCTGTGGCTCTTTGCCCAGTTCTCAAAACGCGTCGGCTGCAAACAATGGCACTCTAACCGTTGTCGCTAATTCCCGTATTCAGGCCACATACACGGACCCGCTTGATCAGCCCTCGCAGAGTTCCATCGCCACGGCTTTGATAGATCCGCAGGGAGTTGTGTTCGATTCCAGTACGGGAAATGGGGTTCAGAACACTGTTGTGACTTTGCGAAATTGGAATAAAGTGAGCAATACCTGCGATCTGACGAGTTGGCCCATCTTTGCCGTCCGGTCAGCATAATCCGGCCGCTCCCACTGGTGCCGATGGCAAATTCGCGTTTCCATTGGTTCCGCCCGGAGATTATTGTTTCGACGTAACCCCGCCGGCAGGTTATACTTATCCATCGGCGTTTCCAAATCCGATTTGTCCTCCAGATTTCCATCAAGGTTCACGATAGACGATGGTTCCTATGGCAAAAAATTCACCTTGGCCGTGAATGATCCTACTAGTATTCTCATTCTCGATATTCCTGTCGATCCAACAGCTGCCGCGGCTCTCTGGCTCCAGAAGAGCGCCAACAAGGATTCCGCGGGGCAAGGTGATTTCATTCTCTACCAGCTTATTGTCACCAATAATAGTACCTCCATTGCAGCCAGTGGCGTCAGTGTGTCCGATACTCTGCCTGTTGGTTTCCGGCTCCGCAAAGGCTCGGTCAAGATCAATGGCGTTCCCGCCGGCGATCCGACTATTTCTGCCGACGGTCGAACCCTGACTTTCAATATCGGCACTATGGCCGGAGGCGCTACGGCCACGATCAATTATGTGGTTGAGGTAACGGCCGGAGCCCGCCTCGGGGAGGCGATCAACAGCGCCATTGCCACGTCCGCTGCCGGAACAAGATCAAACAATGCCCGTGTCATTGTTATGATCAGGGACGATTTTATGCGGACCCGCTCGACTCTGATGGGTCGCATCTCGACCGGCGCGTGCAATGATAAAACCGGAGAAGGACCGGAAGGTGTCGCGGATGTGCGCGTCTATCTGGAGGATGGATCTTTTGTCATCAGCGACAAGCGGGGGATGTTTCATTTCGAGGGTGTACACGCCGGCCTGCATGTAGTGCAGCTGGACATTGATTCGCTGCCGGAAGGTTACGAAGCCTTTGCCTGCACCGAAAACAGCCGTTTTGCCGGCAGGTCTTTTTCACAGTTTGTAGAAACCAAGGGCGGTACACTCTGGCGTACGGATTTCCATGTCCGTAAAAAACCGGTAACCGAAAAATCAGTTGTTGTAAATCTGCCGGCCGTTCCCGGGCCGCTACAAGGTGAAATTGTTCTCGAACTTGCCAACACAACAAAAGAGCAGAACATAACCTACCGCGTTGCCATGCGAGGGAGCACCCTGCCTGTCCAGGTTGCGAGATTGAATATAATTTTGCCCGAGGGAGTGCTCTATGAGTCGGGCAGCAGCAAGATGGACGGCGTTAAAATCGGAGACCCGGAGAAAATCGACAAGACCAGGCTGGCCTTCAGGCTCAATGATCTGCCGGCAGGCTGGCGTCACGAGATCACTTTCCGGGGGATTCTCTCCAGCGGCAGCAAATCCGGCACACTCGTAACACAGGCCTATCTGGCCTCTGATAGCGATGCAAAAGCGACGGTTATGACGCCGCCGGCCGAGACCATTCTGCAGTTGGATAGGAATCAAGAGATATTCCAAATGCCGGACATCGTCCTGCGGCCGCACTTTCCGGTACGGGGCGCCGAGCTCAACGCTGAAGACTGTAAAAAATTGGATGAACTGGCCCGCTCGCTGTCCGGTCAGCGCATTGAAAAAATCCAGGTCACCGGACACACGGATAACGTTCGTATCGCACCAATCCACCGTAGCCAGTACGCAGACAATCAAGCGTTATCTTTAGCGCGGGCTAAGAGTGTCGGCCACTACCTGATGGACAAGCTTCGGATTCCTCCGGAGAAATTGTTTTTAGACGGCAAAGGGAGTGCCGGACCGGTAGCCGATAACAATACGGAAGCGGGGAGGGCGCTCAACCGGCGTGTGGAAGTGCATATCACGTCCAGCCGCATCGGCGATCACTCGCATCTGCGTGTTATCAAGGAGCTAAGCGGGGAGAAGCGAACCCAGACAACTTCACCTTCCACCGGTGCTAAAACAATTACGGCTGAAGCTTCATCCGCTGTGAAGGCGGAGCCGAAAGTTCCGACTGCGTCAGCGCCGGAGCCGTCAGGAATCACCATCAAGGATCCCAATGGGATACTTTCCCCGGGTGATAACGAGATTCTCGTCAATAACATAAACAGTATTCGTGTTTGTCTTGACTCCCAATTGACCCCGCGCCTGTTGGTTGACAAAAAAGAGGTTTCGGAAAAGAGTATCGGTTTCACCATGAAGGATGAAAAAGCGGGCAAGACTATTTACAGTTATATCGGAGTTGATTTCGGTGCGACGTGGAGATCACGTCGTCGAGTTCCAGGGCATCGACCCCTTCGGCAACGCCCGTTTCAAGCAGAAAATATCAGTAAAGCGCAGCGGAGAGATTGTTTCCATCCGGTTGAAATCGGCCGAGGGCAATGTCGCCGATGGCAAAACGCCTGTAAAATCCGGCTGGAACTCTATGATGCCGACGGCACCCGCATTCCCGCCGGAACGGAACTGGAAATTCGTGAAGGCACGCTAAGTCCGTTGAAGCAGCCGGATATTTTTGCAGCGCCGCCGGCCGCCGGCAGTCATCCGCGCGTTCAGATGAGCAGGGAAGGAGATGTCCTGTTTCAGCCGGTCAACCAAAGCGGTCTCTATCGTGTTGTGCTCGGTTACAACAATGCCACAGTCGAGGCGGAAACCTATGTGCAGCCCAAAATGCGCGACTGGATTCTGGTCGGCCTGGCCGAAGGAACTGTCGGCTATAACACTTTATCGGGCAACATGGAAAATATGCAGAACGCCGGGGTGGATGAAAATCTTTACAAGGATAGTCGTGCTGGCCTTTGTTTGCCAAGGGGCAGATAAAAGGCAAATGGCTTTTGACCATGGCCTACGATTCTGCCAAGACAAAGGGAACCAACACGTAACGGACTGTTCCAGACGATCAATCCCGAGACCTACTACACGCTTTACGGCGATACGTCCCAACAGCAGTATGACGCGGCCAGCGCCAAAAATTTGTATATCAAGATTGAGCGGGAACAGTTTTATGCCCTGTTTGGCGACTATGACACCGGTATGACCGTGACGGAACTTTCCCGCTACAGCCGCCGCATGACCGGTGTCAAAACCGAACTGCAGACCAAAAACTTCGAGGTCAATGCCTTTGCCAGCCAGACCGATCAGGTCTATGCGCGGGATGAGATTCCCGGCGACGGCACTTCGGGGATCTACCATCTGTCTCACAAGAACATCGTGCCCAACACGGAAAAGATTACCATCGAAGTGCGGGATCGTTTTCACAGCGAGATAGTGATCTCATCCTCAGCCATGAACAGCTTTACGGATTATTCCATTGATTACGATGCCGGTACAGTAATCTTTAAGGAACCGATTTACTACCGCGACCAGAAGTTAAACCCGATCATAATTGTTGCGGAATATGAAATTGTGCCGGAGGCGGCCAGGATTATACCTACGGCGGCCGTGCCGGCGTTAAACTGCTTGATAATAAATTGAAGGCCGGCGCAAGTTATATCCATGAAGGGCAGGGCGACCAAAGCAGCAATCTGTATGGAGTGGATACATCATTCAAACTGGATCAAACGACAAAACTCCGCGCTGAATTCGCCACCAGCGATTTTGATGACGGAATCTGCAAGCCGCAGCGGCAATGCCTATCTGGCGGAAGTGTCACGCACTACCAAAATATTTGATATAAAGACCTATTTCCGTGAACAAGCGCCGGGTTTCGGACTGGGACAACAGCCGGGCAGCGAGGCGGGCACCCGTAAGTACGGGGTTGAAGGCGCCTATCGCTTCGGTGATAGTCTCAGTACCAATGGAGATATTTATCGTCAGGACAATCTGCTGACCGATGCAACGCGGGATGTCGCCGAGGCTAAAATGAATTATACCAGCAAAGGCTATAGCGCGTATGCCGGAATTCTGCATGCGGATGACCATCTGGATGATGGCAGCAGCCATGAATCCAACCAGTTGACGCTGGGGGGGAGAATACCGACTCTGAATGATCGTCTGTCATCTGACGCTGGATTATGCCCAATCAATAGGAAACAACGACAACAGCGACTTCCCGACCCGCGTAGCTTTGGGCGCCGAGTACAAGGCAACCAAAAATCTGACTCTGCTGGCCGCTCAGGAATTCACCTGGGGCACAGGCGCCACCACACAGGACACCCGCCTGGGCATGCGTTCCGCCCTTTGGGATGGAGCTGCCATGACCAGCACTGTTGAGCGGCAGTTCAACGAGAATGACGATCGTGTCTTTGCCGATGTCGGACTCAAACAGACCTGGAAGATCAACGATGCCTGGAAGGTGGATGCCGGTCTGGAGCGCAGTCAGACTGTGGCCGATGCCAAGAACTACCAAATCAACACGAATGTCCCGCCGGCGTCGGGCACTCACTGATGATTTTACCTCTGTTTCCGGCGGGGCAACCTATCAGGTCAAACAGATGACCTGGGAAAACCGTCTGGAATTCCGTTTGGCGGACAGTGAAAACAAATGGGGTCTGATGAGCGGTCTGGTCAAAGAGATCGACAGCAGTTGGGCCTGGTCAGGCCGTGCCCAGATATACCAGACCTCCGCTCCCGCCGGTCTCAACACGACAAAGGTCGACCTGCGTTATGGACTCGTGTACCGTCCGCCGCTGACCCAGTGGATTGCGCTGGATCGCCTTGATTTACTTATTGACAATGAAAGCGGCGGCACCAGCGCCAGCTTGATTCCTGGCGGCTCGTCAACAACTTTATCACCAACTATCGTCCCCGCAAAGACATGCAGCTGTCGCTGCATTATGGCGCCAAGTATGTGCTGGAAACAATAGACGGGAGCGACTACAGCGGCTATACGGATCTTGCTGGGGATAGAAGGACGCTATGACATCACCAAGGATTGGGACATCGGTTTGCAAAGCAGCATTCTCCACTCCTGGAATTCGGGCCAGATCGATTACTGTGAAGGGATCTCCATCGGTTATAATGTGGTGCAGAATGCCTGGATAAGCCTGGGCTACAATTTGACTGGTTTTAATGATAAGGATTTCTCCCAGGCGAACTACACAGCTCAGGGACCGTTTGTCCGCTTCCGCTTCAAGTTTGACCAGGACTCGGTTCGCGATGCGGCAAAATGGCTTAATGGGAACTGATTTCTTTCCGGGGAATGTGAAGATCGTTGGCGTTTGACCCTTGATCAGATTTTCGATCCTTGCTAAATACTTCCTCTGCATGCTCCAAAAGCTGCTTCTTCCCCTCTATAATTTTTAGTTCGGATAAATTTTGTAAAACTCGGCAATCTCAACAATGTGAGAAGAGAGTTGGCAGGAAAATATCTCATCAATTATCGCTTTAATAGATTTGATATCATTGATCAATGCGCCGAGCAGGTTTTTTCCCCTTGATAATTCTCCGGCATATTGCTATTTTCATAACAACTTATTTTTCAAGGGAACAAGGTTGACGCCAGCAACGCAAACCACTTCATCGGAGCTATTTGAGGCCTGCGAAACAATTTTTGGGCCTGATGTAAATCTATCCATTGAATTTCTGGAATATCTTCATCCCGTTGGCATTAAAACGGCTTACCGGAAAAGAGCGCTGGAGACACATCCGGATCGGGCAAAAGCGCTGGGTTCTTTCGCCAGGGATTTAAATACGGAATTCATAGATGTCCAGCAGGCCTATGAAAAACTTCTTTTGTTTGTTGAGACAAACAATGGAAGCACTGTAAACACTCCGTCCTTCAACTGTTTCAAAACGCGACAAGCGCCAGCGTATAAATCTCCGGAAAAATCGTCATTCACCTCATCATCCAAAAACACACGGCCACCTAAGGGCGGACAAAAAAAAACCAATAAAACCAAAGATGCGCCAATAAAAAACGCAAAAAGACATTCCGATCATTTCTATACCGGCAGTGTCCCCAAGGGGCGTCTTATGATCGGCCAGTTTTTGTATTACTCCGGTCTTATTTCATGGAGAACGCTTATCGAGGCTATTTGCTGGCAGCGGCGGCAAAGGCCTCAAATCGGGCAGATAGCCATTGCCTGGGGGCTGATTTCATCCCATGATATTATACGGATACTCACAGGCCGGACTCTTAATGAAAAATTCGGGGAATGCGCGCTGCGCATCGGCTATATTTCAAATTTCGAGCAGATGGCCCTAGTTGGGAAACAGCGGCAACTGCAGCGCCCCCTTGGTGAATATTTTGTTAAAAGCGGTATCCTTTCCGCCATGGATATAATAAGCATGGCCAACAAACAGCTAATTCAAAACCTGACAGTATACGGAGGGAACAAATAATCCGGAAAGTTCTGTTTAATTGTTTTTTATTTCTGGAGTCCGGCTAAAAACACGTAGCCTAATAACTTGGCCACCTGATAACCTAAATGACCTGAAGGTCACACAGAGTCATCTGCGGCCGCAATGACAATTTGAGCTTTCAATGGCACATCACAATACGATCAAGGCTAACAGCTATAATAGTCTGGTTCAGAGATTAAACATGTTTCCACACAGTAAAATTAATTCGAATATCCAAGAAGAATAAGTTATGAAAAAGCCGCGATCCTGCCTGCGATGCGGCAAGTGTTGTTTTGTCGATTTGAAAGCTTATGCGCAGCAAGAAGATTATGACCGCTGGCGCGCCGAAAACAGGCAGGACATCCTAAATATCATCAACAACGGCCATCTCACCTGGGCGGGTGATAGATTGGTTTCCACGAAAACCGGCGAGTACCCGCAAGAATGTCATTTCCTGTGCTCTAAAGGAAGTGAGTGGCTTTGTTCCATATATGAAACAAGGCCATCGGTTTGCCGGGAGTATCATCCGGGTTCGTCGGAACTGTGTCCACAATGGAACATCAAGAGACGGCGCAAGATATAAGAGGAACAGACATGTCTGACCTGAAACGAAATAATCTTGATAAATCATTATCTCCTTATCTTCTCCAGCATACATCAAATCCTGTCTGGTGGCAGGAATGGAGTGCCGAAATTATTCAGCACGCGGTTAACGGGAAAAAACCGCTTTTTGTTTCCGTCGGCTACGCAACCTGCCATTGGTGTCACGTGATGGCTGCCGAGGCTTTTTCGGATATGGACACCGCCAACTTTCTTAACAGCAATTTTGTCTGTATTAAGGTGGATCGGGAACAAAGGCCGGACATAGATCAATTTATGATGCAATATCTCACTTCGCTAAGCGGAAATGGCGGCTGGCCTCTTAATGTATTTTTAACCGCCGGTCTTCGTCCTATTTACGCGCTTACCTATGCGCCTGCGCGTTCAAGTGGACAGCAGCAATCATTTTTAAGCATAGCAAAAAAGGTTCATGAATATTATAAAAATAACGCTGATGCTATTGAACCATTTATCGCTCGGGAAGTGCAACCGCCTATTGCGGAGGAAGTGTCTTTAGTAAAGAATCTATTATCCTATTACGATCCTGATTATGGTGGTTTCGGTACGGGACAAAAATTCCCTCCGCACTCCACGCTGTTATATCTTTTGTATTTTCTTTGCGTGGAAAATAACCATGATGTTCAAACCATTTGCCGCAAAACACTTGATGCCATGCGTTTGAGTGGCCTCAACGATCATCTGCAGGGCGGCATTTTTCGCTATTGTGTGGACCGTAAATGGACAATTCCGCATTTTGAAAAAATGCTCTATGATCAGGCAATGGCGCTTTGGTGCTATTCTCTGGCTTATAAGGTTATCGGGAATAACGAATATAAAAAAATGGCGGAAAGTATTATCCGTTGCCTCGATGATTGTTTTGCAGATAATGGATTATTCATTTCAGCGCATGACGCGGATACGGAACATGTCGAAGGGGCGACCTATATCTGGAGCTATGCTGAACTTAAAGCTTCCCTTGGACCGGATGAGTTTAAACGTTTTTGTGAATCGTACTATATTGATGAGCAGGGCAACTTTGAAGGCCTTATTCACCTGATTAGAAAAAACGATGTTTCTTTTGAGGATATTGAGGATAAACTCCTGTTTCTGCGTAATAAAAGGGCACAGCCGGTGCGGGACAACAAGATTCTTTGCGGAATAAACGCGTTGTTGGCCATTACCATGATTCAGGCCGGCCGAAATCTGGATCGTCTTGAACTGGAAGAAAAAGCCGCGCAAATTATCCGGATATTGATTGATCTGTTTTGGGATGGCAGAGCTCTGGGACACTCTTTCTATCATGGAGCGAAACAAAATCAAAGTTTCTTATTCGATGCAGCGGCGATGCTTACCGCCATCAGTATGATCTATGAAAATGATGCATCGTGGAATACGCTCATGATGACAATGGCCGCCTATGTTGAATCGTTCCGGGACGGCGAAAAATGGGTGGAGTCAAGAGCGGCTGATTTTCAGCCGGTTTTTGCGTCATGGTTCGATCATCCTGTTCCTTCGAGTGCCAGTCTCGCCGAAATGGGCTTGACGCGCGTTGCTCTGCTCACTGGCAAGGACACAAATATTAAATCTTATCGAGCGCCTTATCAGGCCGATTTTTTTAATATCATGGCGATGATGAACAACGGGCTTTTCCATGTGATCAGCTCTAAGGGCGCTATTGCCTGGTCTCAATTATCACCGAATACTTTGCAAATGCGTGGTAAAACTCAGACCGATTGTTATAGGGGAACATGCCGAGTATTATAAGCAAAATAGAATATTTTTTATTCCCGGAGGATGAACGGACGAGTCCAAAAAAGTCGATCAAACTTGTGAGGAAGAATAATCAGTTGACATTTTTTAAAATTGTGGTTTCCTTTTCCTATGTCCCTGCCAATTTTACAGCGGGATAGTAAGATGCTGGCTGAAATATTGAAATCGTAATCGCGTCCCAAAAGCGCTACGCGCTTGGGATAGTTCGTCCATCAAATTTCAGTGCGCTACGCTACTGAAATTAGGGACTCACTAAGTCTCATTAGAGGTGTGAAATGGAATTATCAGATGTTATAGCTTCACGCAGGAGTATTCGTAAATTCCGGCAGGAAGATATTTCAGCAGATACCGTGCGTCTGCTCCTGGATGCCGCAAGGCTCGCCCCTTCGGGATCAAATATTCAGCCGACACGTTTTATTGTTGCGCAGTCGCAGGCCGCCAAAGAGGCCCTTGGTCAGTGCACACCCTATAAGTTCATTGTCAAAGCTTCAGTTGTTTTTGTCTGTTGCGCCGATCTGACAGCAATTTCTTCAAGAGAAAAACGTGTGGGAGAATTGCTGGAAGCGGGTGCCTTCGATGGTGTGGAGGTTAATTTTGACAGTTCCGAGCCATACGCCACTGTTATGAATACCGAGGCGGCTAAAGCTTATCTTTCCATGAATGTGGCAATTGCTGTTGAGCACATCGTTCTTAAAGCCGTTGATCTGGGCATGGGCAGTTGCTGGCTGGGAAGATTTGACCGGGATAAATTAAAAGAATATCTGCAACAAGACGATAGTCTTTACCCTGTAGTGCTTTTGCCGGTGGGATATCCTGATCAAACACCAAAAGCAAGACCGCGCTTTGATCTGGATAAATTGATACTGAAGACAATCTAAGAAGAAAATCGTTGGTCGATAACATTACTTGGAGACGACTGTTGATATGAATTCAATACTGGCGTTAGGTAATAAAGCTCCCGACTTTAAATTTAAAACACCATGGGCCGATGAGGTTAATTTTTATGATGCTGTCGGTAATAATCCTGCTGTTTTGATTTTTCTGCGCTATTACGGATGCCCGGTCTGCCAGATGGAAATGGCAAAGATAAAACAGGAAATTAATTTAGCCGCGAAAAAGGGAGTGCGCGTATTTGTAATTCTGCAAAGTGCGCCGGAAACGATTGCTTCGTTAATCAAGAAAGACGATTTCCCCTTCATCATCATTTGCGATCCTCAAGCAAAAATTTTCCAACTCTATGGTGTGGAAGCAGGTGGAGTTATCAAGTACCTTCATCCCGCAGGTCTGATTGCGGCAATCAAAGCCACCTGCCGCGGCTTTATTCATGGTAAATTTGAAGGGAAGGAGACACAACTTCCGGCCGCGTTTGCTATAACGGCGGATAAAGTTATAAAATATGCTCATTATGGAGAAAACATCAGTGACATGCCCTTATTGACAAAAGTTGCGGCCGACATATAACAACAGATGATGAGGGATTGCCATACCCTACCTTTTCCTTAACTCCTCAATATCATTTAATATTATCGTTTATTCCTTGCTCTACCATTTTAAAGTGTGTTATATAATAATAAATGTTTTTGCAGGAGTAATAAAACGATGATCTACAATGAAGAATTTGAAACTCTACCCAGAGAAGCTCTGGAAGCGTTGCAATTAAAGAGATTACAGCAAGTTGTTAATAGAGTTTATCACAGCGTCAGTTTTTATAAAAAGTCCTTCGACAAAGCGGGAGTAACTCCTGATGATCTCAAAACTCTTGCTGATCTGAAGCGCTTTCCGTTTACCACCAAGCAGGATTTGAGGGATAATTATCCTTTTGGAATGTTTGCCACACCGATGAGTAGTGTCGTCCGCCTGCATGCGTCATCGGGAACAACAGGCCGTTCCACCGTTGTCGGCTATACGAAGCGCGACATCGAAACCTGGGCAGAACTGATAGCCCGTTGTCTTGTAGCCGCCGATCTTACCAAGGGTGACGTTATCCATAATGCCTATGGCTATGGTCTTTTCACCGGCGGCCTGGGCCTTCATTATGGAGCGGAAAAGCTCGGGGCTAGCGTAATTCCCATGTCCGGCGGCAATACCAAGCGGCAACTGATGATTCTCCAGGATTTCGGTCCAACAGCAATTTGCTGCACTCCTTCATATGCGCTGAATCTGGCGGAGCAGGGGCAGGCTATGGGTATCGATATGCGTTCCCTAAAACTGCGCGCGGGCATTTTCGGCGCTGAACCATGGAGCGAACAAATGCGCGGGCAAATTGAAGAAGCCTTGGACATTAAAGCTCTCAATATTTACGGTCTTTCCGAGATCATGGGGCCGGGTGTTTCCATGGAATGCAGCGATGTGCGGGAAGGCATGCATATTTTTGAAGATCATTTTCTGGTGGAGACCATCAATCCGGAAACGGGCGAAGTTCTCCCTCCCGGCGAACAGGGCGAACTAGTGTTTACAACTTTGACCAAAGAAGCTTTTCCCCTGATACGTTACCGGACCCGTGATATTTCCCGTCTGTATACGGCGCCCTGCCGTTGCGGCCGGACGTCTTACCGCATGGATCGCGTCATGGGGCGGAGCGATGATATGCTTATCATCCGGGGCGTCAATGTCTTTCCCTCACAGATCGAGGCTGTGCTGAT
This sequence comes from uncultured delta proteobacterium, assembly GCA_963710575.1. Lineage (GTDB taxonomy): Bacteria > Desulfobacterota > Syntrophia > Syntrophales > Smithellaceae > Smithella. The sequence goes on from CAVQAL010000014.1 coordinate 41,298, forward strand.
TGATATCGAAGGTCTGGAACCCCATTATCAGCTTATGGTTGACCGTGTGGGCACTCTTGATACTTTGGAAGTGCAGGTTGAAGTTACAGAGAGCCAGTTTGTCAACGCTGACGAAGTGAAGGTGCTGCAGAAACTGGAAAATAGATTGATCAAGGATATGAAAGAATATCTGGGAATTACGGCTAAGGTCAAACTTGTGGAACCCAAAAGCATTCAGCGCTCAGAAGGCAAGGCCAGCCGGGTTATTGATAAGAGGAAAATATAATTACCTGTCTGTCGTCTCGATGCTTAGCAAGAAATCTTTAAAACGATTAGATTGCCACGTCTCGGCGTATCGGGACTCGCAATAATAATTTAAGGGCGAGAATGTCAATGGCCGGAAAATTAAATACAGCGACCTGTTAATAAGGAGGGCATGATGGAAACGATGGTAGCGTATTGCGGAATTATTTGTTCAAAATGTCCAGTCTATCTGGCGACACAGACCGATGACGACAAAGCCAGAGAAGATGTTGCCAGGCTCTGGTCAAAGCAGTACGGGATAGATATGAAGCCGGGAGACGCCAATTGCGATGGTTGTCTATCGATAAACGGACGGCTTATAAACCACTGCCGCGTCTGCGGAATAAGGGCATGCGGCATGGAAAAAAAAGTGAGCAACTGCGCGGTATGCGCGGATTATGCCTGCGAACAGTTGAAAGGTTTTCACTCCATTGCTCCGCACGCAGGCAGGATGCTGGAAAAATTGCGGCTGAAATCATAAATACGAAGTTAATAGTCATATATTAGGTAAAGATATTATTACATGAATCATCAATCATACTATACATCCCTGTTTGAACCGCGGGCGATCGCGTTTATCGGTGCGTCATCAAATCCCGCCAAATGGGGATTCAACATTCTTCACCACCTCATAAGGGGTGGCTACACCGGAAACATATATCCGATAAACCATCAGGGCGGAACATGGTTTGGCCGGCCCATGCATAAAAGTCTGGCCGAAGTCCCCCGGCCGATTGATTTGGCCATCATAGTCGTTCCGAAAGAAAGAGTTCCGGATACGCTTTGTGAATGTATTGATGCAGACATACATGCCGCTGTAATCATCACAGCCGGGTTCGGCGAGACGGGCGCAGAGGGCAAAGCTTTGGAGCAGCAGGTTCTTTCCGTTGCGCGCGAAGGCGGAATCCGAATTGTGGGGCCAAACACCATGGGAATTTACAGCGCCTACCCATCACGCATGCAGGCGATCATGACTGCCTCGCAATTCACGCGGGGTGCCATTGCCGTTTTATCGCAGAGCGGCAATCTGGGAACCTGCCTCTCCGACCGGTTCATCAGGCGGGAGATCGGCATCAGCCGCCTGATCAGCTCCGGCAATGAGGCGGACCTAACGATTGAAGATTATCTGGAATATCTGGAAACGGACCCTAAGACACGGGTCATCTGCCTTTATGTGGAAGGCGTGCGTCATGGCAGACGGTTTATCGACACGATCAGGCGGATATCAGTCTCAAAGCCGGTAATCCTTCTCAAAGGGGGAACCGGAACTATCGGCGCGGACGCAGCCAAATCGCACACGGGCGCAATGACCGGAAGTTTTGCGGTGTTTCGATCAGTATGCAGTCAAGCCAATATCATCATGGCGGATACCATCGATGAGATGGTGGATATTGCCGGGTTGTTGCTTTCCCAGCCGGAGATCAAGGGAAAGCGAATCGGCATTGTCACGCAAGGGGGAGGGTTGGGCGTTTTATCCGCCGATCTGTGCGAAGCCGCGGGCTTGGAAGTTCCACCGCTTAATGACCGTGTGGTCGGCATGCTCGACGCATATCTGCCGCCCTTCTGGAGCAAACGCAACCCCGTCGACCTGGTTGCGCCGGGAAAAGTTTCGATGATCACCGATTCCACCGCAGCACTGCTTGCGCACGCGGATATGGATGCTATCGTTCTTCTCGGACTGGGCTACATGACCAGCCGCGCCAGGCGCTGGTTGGAGTCCGATGTACTGCCTAATGATGTCATGGAGCAGCCTGCCCGGAAAATGATTGCCGGAGAGATGGAGCTTCTGGATCTTATTGTAGAGCAAATCAGAGAGTTTAATAAACCTATCCTGCCGGTCATCGATGTTGTCGGTTTTGACGATCCTGACGAAGGTAATATCGTCAAACACCTTGACGCAAAGGGAATCATGGCCTACTCATCACCGGAACAGGCAATCCGCGCACTGACAAAGGCGCAGAATTATTATCAGAAGCGGCGGGCAAGGGAGCAGTATTGATTGAGGGTCGCTCTGTGCGAAATAAATTTTCACTATCTTTTCAATTTGATATTATTCCAGCAGATGAGTATGAGGATCTTCCTTGTCAATACCCAGTTTTTGAATCCGTTCAATTTCATTGAGCTTCATTTTGATAACCACGATAAGTCCGATGATGGCAAACCAAAAAATGGCAAGACTAGTGTAGATTGTGTAAGCCTCAACAGGTTTGCCAGGGAAAACGGGAATTTTTTCTTCCGCAAAAGCCAAAAAGCTGAACAAGAAGATTGTTAATGCGGTAAATAGTATCCTGATAAAATATTTCATAAGCACACCTAATTTAAAAAACCGACAAGTGTCATTGTTATAAAATAAAGAATATAAACAACAGCAATTACTGTGAAGATGGGGCTTCTCTCGTTTCTGTTTGATTTGCGATCCAGAAAGGGAATGAGAAAGAAAAAAAATATTCCGATGGCAACGCATACAATGGCTATGGTTTCTCCATTGAAGCCCATAATGGTTCCGGGAAAGAGCTTCAGCGTCTCCAGCATAAAGAGAAAATACCACTCAGGTTTAATGCCTTCCGGCGGCGGAGCCAGTGCGTTTGCTTTTTTGCCGATTTCCGGCGGCAGTAAAATGGCCAGTGTTACCACAACGCCCAGCACGACAAGCCAGATCATCATATCTTTGTAAAAAACATTGGGGAAGAAAGGCTCTTCTTTGTGTTCTTTCTTTTCCAGAGAAATGGGTGTGCTCATGCCGTGATACTGCACAAAAAGCAGATGGATGCCAATGAGCAGCAGCGATAACACCGGCAGAATGGATACATGAAAAGCATAGAAGCGGGTGAGGGTATCGCCTGTTACGTCAACGCCCCCTCTTAAGAAAATTTTGATAAAACTCCCGACAAAAGGCAAGGCGCCGGCGCCTCCGGTGGCTACTCGTACCGCGGCGAAAGCCCGTTCGTCCCAGAGCATCAAATAGCCGCTCAGGCCGAAGAAAATGGAAATGACCAGAAGAATAAATCCGGTAACCCAGATAAACTCCCGCGGTTTGCGGTATGATTTAACCAGCAGTGTGCCGAAGAGGTGAATAAAAACAAAAACGATGCAAAGTTGTGCGCCCCAGTGATGCAGCGAACGAAAAAACCAGCCCATATTTATTTTCGTGACAATATCAATAATGCTTTCGTAAGCAAAGTCGATATGGGGAGTATAATAAAAAGCCAGCAGCATTCCGGTTATAAATTGCAGGATAAAAAGGAAAAGAGTAATGCCGCCCGTGTAATACAGGAAATCGTACCGGTGTTGAGGAACAAGTTTACTTTTGGCAAGCCTCTTCAGCTCGGCAATATCATAACGCTCATCAATCCAATCTTTAAACTTTGGCCAAATCAACTTTAGCTCCCTTTCTGGCGATGATCAGTTTTTCGCCTTTTTCCATGACTTCAAAAAACTCCAGCGGTTTGGGCGGCGGCCCGGCAATATTCTTGCCTGTCTCGTCATACCAGCCCTTATGGCAGGCGCAGTAAAATTTTTTCTCCGCCGGCCGGTAAGCCACATTGCATTCCATATGCGTGCAGACGCCTTTCAAAGCGGCAACACTTCCGTCTTCTTTTTTGAAGTAAAGCCCCAATATTCCTCCCCAGGCGAATGCTTTGGCTGAATTCTTGGGAATGCCGGTAAAATCTTTTTTGTCGAGAACAACAAAATCCGGTTCCTTGCCGAGAGTAGGAAAGGCGAATTTCGCCAGGGAAAAAATAGTACCGGAGAAGAAAGCAATAAGAGAGCCGCCGAAAAGTGTATTGAGAAATTGTCTGCGAGAAATCAGGGAATATTTAAGCTTCATTATTTCCCACTCCCCGACATTATTTTAACTTTGTTTTTCAGGATTGTTTTGCGCAAGCCGACAATGCCGTCGGTAGGACGCACATCTTTCGGACAGGCGTCAATGCAGCGAAATACAGTATCGCAACCCCAGACGCCCTTTTCATTGTTGAAAATCTCCAGCGCTTGGGCCGGCCTTTCATCACGGGAATCGGATGAGAAGCGCTGTAATTTGGCCAGTGCAGCGGGTCCGGCGTATTGCGGGTCTCTATTTAGAACAGGACAGGCGCCGTAACAGCAGGCGCAAAGGATGCAATTGACAAACTGGTCAATTTTCTTCCGGTCTTTTTCGCTTTGATAAATTTCTTTTTCGGGAGCGGGGCTCTTTCGTATAAGATAAGGCTGTATCTTTTCATACATCTGCCAGAAAGGAGTCATCTCGACGACGAGGTCTTTGATAATCTCGAAATTGGGCAGAGGCTCCAGGATGATCGTGTCCGTTCCGAAAGTGGCGACCTGTGTCCGGCAGGCCAGGTCTATTTTCCCATTGATGACCATTGCGCACGAACCGCAGATGGCTGAACGGCAGGAAGACCTGAAGGACAGAGTGCCGTCAATTTCATCACGAATGCGTATAAGCATCGCCAATACTGTCAGGCCGGAGATAGCTTTAATCTTGTAGGATACAAAGTGCGGTTCTTTATCCGGCTCTTTGATGTCATAACGTAAAATCTTAAATGTATAGGTATCGCTCTTAATCAATATTTTCTCTCCATCGGTTGATAACGTGTAATTACTACATCTTTATAGGAGATGACCGGCTCTAAATCGTTGCCCATCCTGGCGATGGTATGCTTAAGCCAATTCGTATCGTTTCTGGCGTCGAAATCACGCCGGAAATGAGCGCCTCGGCTCTCCTCACGCAGGAGTGCTCCCAGAACGATAGTGTGCGCCACTTCCAGCATATCGTCCAGTTCCAGCGCATTGTGCAATTCATAATTCATATGCTTATCCGTGGAAGAAACGTGAACGTTTTTATACCTTTCCTTTATTTTGATGACTTCATCCAACGCTTGAGCTAATTCATCTTTAGTGCGGAAAATACCTACTTTTTCACTCATCACGGCGCCTAAATCAGCCGCCAGTTTATAAGGTCTTTCACCGCCCGGCTTTGTCAGGCGGTTAATCTTCTTTTCCACGTCTTCTTTTAATTTCAGCAGATATTTTTCTTCCGGCTTTAAATCATGCCCGGATAATTCTTTGTCAATGGCTTGTGCGGCGAGTTTTCCAAAAACGATGGTATCGAGCAGAGAATTTCCACCCAGTCGGTTGGCGCCGTGGACACTCACACAGGCGCATTCGCCTGCGGCGTAAAAGCCCTTTGTTTCGGATGCGCCTTTTTCATTGACATCGATTCCGCCCATCGAATAATGCTGGGAAGGCATGATGGGAATCGGTTCTTTCACCGGATCAATGCCGATAAAATCAATACAGATACTACGGATACCGGGAAGCCGCTCCAGAATTTTCTTTTCACCCAGATGCCGCAGGTCAAGCTGAATATATTTTCCCAGCGGATGGTCAAAACCGCGGCCTTCGTTCATTTCCGTCTGGATGCAGCGGGAAACGATATCTCTGGGAGCAAGTTCCATGGCCGTGGGAACATAACTCTTCATGAAACGCTCGCCCTTATTGTTGAAAAGATAGCCGCCTTCTCCACGGCAGCCTTCGGTCATCAGAATATTTGTGCCGATAAGTGTTGTCGGGTGAAACTGGACGAACTCCATGTCTTTCAGGCCCACTCCGGCCTTGTAAGCCATGCCAATGCCGCTGCCTGTGTTAATCAGAGCGTTGGTGGAATTTCGGTAAACTCTTCCGTAGCCACCCGTGCCGAATACCGTTACTTTGGCGCGAACGGGAATTAATTCACCGCTGTGTATGTCAAGAACGATGACGCCGTGGCACTGGCCGTCTTCCACGCAAAGGCCGGTAACAAACCATTCGGGATAGATTTTAACATTTTTATATACGGCCCTTTCATAAAGAGTGTTCAAAAGAGAATGGCCGGTAACATCGGCGGAATAGCAGGTGCGCGGATAGCCGCCGCCGCCAAAGGGACGCTGGGCGATAGTGCCGTCGGAAAATCTGCTGAAGGGACAGCCCCAGTGTTCCATCTCATAAACAATTCCCGGGGCTTCCCTGCACATGATTTCGATGGCATTTTGATCACCGAGGTAATCACTGCCTTTCACGGTGTCAAAAGTGTGTTTTTCCCAGGTGTCATCACGCCCTTCGGGATTATTTGCCAGCGCAGCGTTGATGCCGCCCTGTGCGGCGATAGAATGAGAGCGCACGGGATAGACCTTGGAAATCAACCCCACATTGTATTTATCGCAAAGACCGACGGCCGCCCGCAGTCCGGTTAATCCGCCGCCGACTATGAGAATATCGTGAGTAATCATAATTACGAAACCCGGACAAAGAAGTAAATTAAGATAGCCGAAACAGCCGCCGCGGCAATGTTTGATATCCAGAACAACTGCTTTTCTTTGCGGTAGCCAAAATCAATAATGATGGTGCGAATACCGTAGATGCTGTGAAAAGTAAAAAGAACCAGGATAAGAATATCAATAACCGGATGTCTGTGAAGGCTCAAAGCCCAGTCCGGCCTGTTATCTTTGGGTAAAAGAAAATAGCCGGTTAAAATTTTAATGCCGATCAAAATGATCAGAGTCGCGCCGCTAATGCGGTGAAATAGCCAGATGAACATATGTTCCTCCTAGAATTATTGTACCAGACTATGGAGTAAAAAAATTCTTTGTCAAGAATGAAATCGATCATTTCCCTTTATAGCTTGGTTTTCTCTTCTCCAGAAATGCTTTCATGCCTTCTGTTTGATCTTCGCTAGCAAAGGCCAGAGAAAAGGATGCCCGTTCAATGATTTTACCGGTGTAGTTATTAAGATCCTGCGAATTTTGTACGGAGAATTTTGCCAGACCAACGGCAACTGGGCTGTGACGGGTGATCATCCTGGCCATGGCGAAAGCCTCTTCCATTAATTTATCATCAGGGACCACTTTGTTTACAAGATTAATGGAAAGCGCTTCCCCGGCAGAAATAATTTTTCCGGTAAGGACAAGTTCTTTCGCTTTTCCCGGACCGACCAGTTTGGTAAGCCGCACTGTTCCGCCGGCGCCGGGAATGATGCCGATATTGATTTCCGGCTGACCGAATTGCGCGCTTTGCGCGGCTACGCGGATATCGCAGCCCATTGCTAATTCACAACCGCCGCCCAGGCAGAAACCGGCAATCGCGGCGATAAAAGGTTTTCTCGATTCTTCCATTTTTAATGTGATGTCCCATAACTCCGAATTGGAAAACATTTCCATAGCGGTGTTTTGTACCATAGCCGCAATATCGGCGCCGGCAGCGAAAACCTTTGGACCTCCGGTGAGAATGATGACACGCACATTCACATCCGTTTCCATATCGGCGATAGCCCGGGCCAGTTCCGCTCTGACGGTTTGATTGATCGCGTTGCGCACTTCAGGACGGTTCAGCGTAATGATGCCTAGTTTCTCCTCGGCGTTTTTTTCGACAATAATGGTAGTATAGCTCATGGAAAGTCTCCTTCTGGATTTAATTAACCACCAATGATTCTTCCGGACAAGTCAGAACAATATCTTCTTCGCTCTTAATCAGCTCTGTCGTGAGAAATGCCTGGGGAAGTATGTTGTTCAAGTAATATCTGGCGGACGCGATTTTGCCCTCGTAAAATATCGCTTCGCTTGTGCCTTTTTTTACCGATGTTATTTTTTGAGAAGCAATCAACGCCTGCTCCGCAAGGCATTGGGCCACGAAGACCTGAGAACAGACCAATAATGCCCGCAAAGCATTAAGCGGTATCAGCTGCCGTTTGGCATCTAAATTATTCCACCAGGAATCATAGATGGATTTAACGTCGGTCAGAGCTTGATAGCCTTTAGACAGATTTTGCATTTCCTTCTCCAACCCCGTAGCGTTCATATTGGCATCGATAAATTCTTTTATTGAAGCTAGCCAGCGGGCAAAAGAGGATCCTTCCTTCATGCGCATTTTACGTCCGATGAGATCGTTGGCATGAATAAAAGATGTGCCTTCCCAAATGGTCAAAATCTTCGAATCACGCAGATACTGTTCCACCGGATATTCCGTCGAATAGCCGACGCCTCCCAGGACCTGAATGGCCTGAGCGATAATACCGAGGCTCGCCTCACTGCCGTAGCCTTTGACCAGCGGCGTCAGTATTTCGGCAAATTCGCCGAATTTTTTCGTTTTTTCCTTGTCACTGGAATTGCCCTGAATATCGAGATAATAGAAACCTTTGAAAATCATCGCCCGGATGCCCTCGACGGTGGCTTTCATATCGAGAAGCATGCGGCGAATATCTTCATGCTTGATAATCGGAACACGCTCGGCGTTCTTAATACCGAAAGGACGTCCCTGGATTCGTTCCGTGGCGTACTGCGAGGCAAAATAATATGCCGCCGCCGCCTGAGTATTCGAGTTATGGCCGGTGCCGATTCTCGATTCATTCATCATATGGAACATCATCGACAAGCCCTGAGAAAATCCTTTGGCATCGGGAGCAGGGCCAAGCAAAATGCCGCGGCAGTTATCATCATCGCCGAAATTGAGCAGTGCTGTCGCCTGCGCGTGCAGTCCCATCTTGTGCTCGACGCTGACGGTGATGACGTCATTAGGTTTATCCAGCGAACCATCATCATTGACCCAGATTTTGGGAACGATATAAAGTCCTATGCCCGGCGAACCCGGCGCTCCTTTTTCGGGACGCGCCAGCACCAGATGGATTGTATTTTCACATGTTCCCTGATCTCCGGCAGTGATGAACATTTTGGTTCCTTTGATTTTCCAGATGCGGGGATCATCCGTGGGGTAGGAGCGGGTGATAATATCACCGGTGTCCGAGCCGAAGTTCGGTTCGGTGAGGCACATGGTTCCCTGCCAGTCACCGTTGAGCATTTTGGGGATAAACATATCATTTTCTTTCTGTGTGCCAAAACGCAGGATAAGATTGGCCGCGCCGCTGGTTAATTTCACGCAGGAGGTAAGGGCAGGGCAGGCGGCGGTATTCATTTCAGCAATGGCCTTGTACAGAATCAGAGGCATTCCTGTTTCCACCTTGATACATTCACTGCTTGAACCCCAGCCGTTTTGCTGTAAAAACCGGTAGGCTTCTTTAAAACCGGGAACGGGTGTCACTTTGCCGCCTTCGAACTTAACGCCAATCTTGTCTCCAGGGGCGTTGATGGGATTTACGATTTCACGCGCGACTTTGTATCCTTCATTCAGCAGCATTTCCACATCATCGAGGCTGAAATTTTCCTTGAATCTGTCGCAGGCAAGCACTTCTTCCGTGGGCAACCATTCTTTTAGAATGAATTTTAAATCTCTTATGTCGTATTTAAATTCCATTTTTTAAACTCCTTGCTTTTTGATAGTCTTTCCGCAAATATCAGTGAACAACAGTTCCATTGTTTATGGACGGTCAAGACCCTTTACGATTTCGGAGCGAATGATGCGCGGCAATATCATGTGATGTTTGGGACAGATCGCCTGCGGATTTTGATAAATGCAATTGGCAAAGGCCACCATATATTTCCGAATATCATGAAAACGCACAATTTCATCCACAAAACCTTTCCTGGCGCAAAACAAAGCCCCCGACGTTTTGTCATAATGTTCAACCATCTCATTCATCTTGTCGATAACGGGCTTTAAGGGATTTCCCGAATCTTTTTCTTTGACCAGTCTTCGGGCATAAGTTGCGGCGGCCGCTGTTTCGCCTTGCATGACATTGATTTCGGTCGCCGCCGTGCCCAGCGAGAAAGCGTTATTATTATTGGCTTGAGGACCTCCCATGACATAATGCCCGGCAACAGTGCCTTTGCGTAAAACAACGAGCATCATCGGGATGCTCGTATTCTCAATTGAATAAATCAATGATTGACCTAATCCCAGTAGCTCCGCTTTTTCTGCGATATCTCCTACGTCAATTCCTGTAGTGTCCTGAAACCAGATTACCGGAATCTTGTCGCGGGAGCAAAGCGTTACAAATTCGCTCATTTTGATTAAGCCTTGACGATAAAGCTTACCGCCTACGCCGCTATATTCATTTGTGTATTCGGGGTAATCAGGTAGAACGCCCTGACGATTGCCGATGGCGCCGGTAAGGTAGCCGTTGATTTTTACTAAACCTGTGTAAACTTCCGGGCCGAATCCCGGACGAAATTCCATATGCTCGGAATTATCCACCAGCCTGGCCAGAACCTGTTCGAAATCATACACGCCTTCTTTGTTCATCGGTATAATGGAAATAATTTCCGTCGGCGAATATTTAGGTTCCGCGGGTTCGGATACTCGGAAAAACCGGGGATGATACGCCGGCATATCCGCCATATAATCTTTGATAGCGTCGAGAACTTGCTTCTCTTCATCAAAGATAGCGGTGAAAAAACCGGTCACATCATAATGAATTTTCACGCTTCCCGGGGGAACCGATTTGAAATGTCTGGCAGCGTTAATGACATTTTCAGCTCGTTCTTCATCGAAATGACCTCTCTGGAATATACCGCTCATGATACCGCCGCCGCCCACAGCCATATTGGCTTTTTTGTGGGCAAGTAGAATAGTCGGACTGACGGACTGATAGCCACCGCCGGCAGGATTGGTTCCGTAGATACCGGCAATAACGGGTATGCCCATCTGTTCCAGTTCGGCATTACGGAAAAAACATGCTCCCGAACCGCGGCGATTCGCATAAATATTTTCCTGTTCGGGAAGTTTGACGCCGGAGCAGTTTACAAGCCAGACGAGTGGAACGTGCAGAATTTTGGCGATATCCGTCACCCGTAGATTATTTTCCGCCTGCCCGGCAATCCAGGCGCCGGCCATCCATTTATTGTTAAAGCCGATCAGAATGCACCATTTCCCGTTGATACGTGCCAGACCGTCAACAACACCGGTACTGCCTGATTCCTCGCTCACCGGATCGAAGATAGTGTGCAATGGACAAAATGTTTCCGGGTCGGCTAAATAATCAATGCGCTCCCAGACGCTCATTTCATCGCGCTCATGCATTTTATCCAACGGCACCCCGACTTTTTTAATCCTCTCTGATTCGGCATCGAGTTGCTTCATTATTTCTTCCGCCTGTTCGATGTTGTCCTTCATGTTATCTATTTGTTCCGGCGGAAGAGCCCTTCCCAAAGGATCCATTTTTTCAAAATATTGTTTCATTTTTTAACTCCGCAAATTATGATTTGATCAGCTTTTCATCTTTAAGGCTTGTTTCATTGCCTCGGCTACCTTAGAGGGACTTTTTGCTACGGTGATACCGCATTCGATGAGAGTAGCAATTTTGTCCGCGGCGCGTCCTTTGCCGCCGGTAATAATGGCGCCGGCGTGCCCCATGCGTTTGCCGGGAGGCGCCGTAAGTCCGGCAATAAAGGCGGCAACAGGTTTTCTCATATTTTCTTTAATCCATTCACCCGCTGTTTCTTCCGCGTTGCCGCCGATTTCGCCGATCATAAAAACTGCTTGTGTTTCCGGGTCCTCATTGAAAAGTTTCAATACATCAATGAAGCCCAAGCCGATGATCGGATCGCCGCCGATGCCCACGCAAGTAGACTGGCCGAGTTGGGCGTCTGTTAATTGTTTGACAGCCTCATAGGTGAGTGTGCCGCTGCGAGAGACAACGCCGATATTTCCTTTTTTATGAATGGCGCCGGGCATGATTCCCACTTTGCATGCACCGGGAGTAATGACTCCCGGACAATTCGGACCAACAAGCTTCATTTTGCTGTCCTGAAGATATCTTTTTACAACAACCATATCGCGGATAGGAATGCCCTCGGTTATACAAACGGCCAGTTCAATACCACCATCTGCCGCTTCCAAAATCGCCTCTGCCGCCCAGGGGGCGGGAACTAGAATCATCGAAACGGTGGCGCCCGTTGCGTGGATGGCTTCATTAAGGCTGTCGAATACAGGAAATTCCTCGATTGTAGTGCCGCCTTTTCCCGGAGTGACTCCACCGACAATATTGCTTCCGTAATCACGGCACTGCAAAGCGTGAAGAAGTCCGCTTTTACCGGTGATGCCTTGAACGATTATTTTGGAGGCACTGTTGATCAAAATGGGCATGTCTTTATCCGTTGGCTTTTAGTTATTTCTCAACTGGCGATGACTTTACGTTTTTTAATCACCCTCTGCACAATTTTGGCTGCGCCATCTCCGAGATTATCAACCGTTTCGATTTTAAGTCCCGATTGAGAAAGAAGGTTTTTCCCTTCAGTAAGGCGGCTGCCATCCATCCTCACCACGATAGGAAGATTACAAGCGATACCCGTTGTGGCGTCAATAATGCCTTGGGCGATTATATCACAGCGCATAATACCGCCGAAAATGTTGACAAGAATTCCTTTTACATTTTTGTCTTTTAAAATAATTTTGAAAGCTTCGGCCACTTTTTCACGGCTTGCTCCGCCGCCGACATCAAGAAAATTGGCAGGCTCGCCTCCATATTCTTTCAAAACATCCAGCGTAGCCATGGCCAGACCGGCGCCATTCACCATACATCCTATGTTTCCATTTAATTTAATATAGGCGAGGTCAAGTTTTTTAGCCTGAATCTCCAGAGGATCCAGTTGGGAAACATCGATCATTTTTTCATATTCCGGATGCCGGAAGAGAGCGTTATCGTCAAAATTAATTTTGCAGTCCATCGCGATCAATTTACCGGCCTTGCTGACAGCAAGAGGATTAATCTCAATTAATGAGCAATCTTTTTCTAAAACGATTTTATACAGGTTTTGAATTAATTTGACACAATCTTCGGTAATTTTGCCTTTTAGTCCCAGGAGAATAGCAATTCCGCGGGCGTGATAGGATCGCACTCCGATGAAAGGGTCGATATAAAGAGTATGAATATTTTCTGGTGACATGCGTGCTACTTCTTCGATGTCCATACCCCCTTGGTCGGAAGCGATAAGGCAATAGCGCGATGTTTGTCTGTCCAGGGTCATGGAAAGATAAAACTCTTTTTCGATTTCAACTGTTTCCTCAACAAGAAGACATTTGACGGCCAGACCTTTGCTTCCGGTCTGAACAGTCACCAGCTTTTTCTTAAGGAGATATCCTGCTGCTTCGCAGGCATGCAGTGAGTCCTGTACTTTTTTTACCCCTCCGGCTTTTCCGCGCCCGCCGGCGTAAATCTGCGCCTTCAACACACAAAGACGGCCGAGTTCCTCTACAGCCTTTTGTGTTTGCCGGACTGTTTTCACCATTCGTCCGCCCGGCACCGGAATACCGTATGCTTTCAGAATTTCTTTGGCCTGATATTCATGGATGTTCATTTCATTTTACCGGTGCAAATTTGCGCTTTGTTTAAAATAATTCTATACTCTGTTGGCAGCGAAACCGAGCGCCGCATTAGCCACGATCATTGTATGCATATTGGAAGTTCCTTCCAGCGTTTCGAATTGTTTTGAGTCCCGCAGGAAGCGGCCGCAGGGATATTCATCGGAATAGCCGAATGAACCGAACAGCTTCATGCATTCATTAGCGGCATGCACCACTTCTTTGGCTCCGTAAAGTTTGGACATTGATGTTTCCATCACGTTGGGAAGGCCTTTATCCTTCAACCAGGCGGCTTTGTAGACAAGAGCGGCCATTGCTTCATGACCCATTTTCATTTCCGCGATCTGCTGTTGAATCAACTGGAATTTGCCGATCTTTTGTCCAAACTGAGATCTTTCATTTGCGTATTTAATAGAAGCTTCCAGAATAGCTCCGGAAAGTCCCAAAGCGCCTGCCGAACAACCGAGACGCGTGGAATTCAACTGGGTCATGCACATCTGGAATCCTTTGTTGACGGTTCCCAGAACAAGTTTTTTGGGCACCTTCACATCTTCAAAAGTAATTTCCGCCGTATCGGAAGCCAGCAGTCCCACTTTTTCATGAATTTTTTTACGGGTGATTCCGGGGAGGCTGTAATCCATGATGAAGCAGGTTATGCCGTTGGCTCCGGCTTCCTTATTCGTCTTTACATATAATAAACCATGATTGGAAACAGTTCCGTTCGTAATCCACATCTTATTTCCATTGAGGAGATAATGATCCCCCCTGTCTTCCGCCAGACATTTCATACCGGCGACATCGGAACCGACATCAGCTTCCGTCATAGCGAAACTACCGATATATTCGCCGCTGACGAATTTCGGAATGTAGTGCTGTTTTTGTTCTTCTGTTCCGAATTTTTGAATGGTCAGGGAAGGACCCCAGCATTGCATGTTGAAAGCCATGCGCCAGGAAGTATGGACTTTGGCGATTTGCTCGATGACCAGAGTGCCTTCCATAAAGCCCATGCCGTTTCCGCCGTATTTCTCATCGATGCAGAAACCGAAGAAACCCAACTCTGCCATTTTATCAAATATTTCCTTGCGCCAATGGTGGTTTTTTTCGTCTTCTTCTATGTAAGGTCTAATTTCATTTTCAGCAAAATTCTTTGCCGTATCTTGCAGAATATTTTGTTCTTCTGTTAATGCGAAATCCATATTTACAGTCCTCCCAATTTTTTCCTCAAACTATTTTTTTTCCACGATCATGCAGATGCCCTGACCGCCGCCGCCGCATATGGTTTCCAAGCCATAACGGCAATTTCTTCGAGTCATTTCGTTGATAAGTGTTGTTAAGCGCATTACACCAGTAGCACCGATGGGATGCCCCAATGAAATTCCGGAACCATTAACATTTACTTTTTCATCCATTACATTATCTTTGATGCCGGAAAGTCTCGCATCAGCCAGCGCCTGAACAGCAAATGCCTCCTGAACTTCGATAAGGTCTATCTGTTCTATTGAGAGATTAATTTTTTGCAGAGCTTTCTGGACAGACGCGGGAACAGCCGGGTAGGTCAAGGTTGGATCAGTTGCCGCAATCGCACAGGAACGGAAATAAGCAAGAGGCTTTATTCCCAGCTCTTTTGCTTTCTTTTCGGATGCGAGCATGATAACCGCCGCGCCGTCATTTTCAGAGGAAGAGTTGCCGGCCGTGCAGACGCCACCGGAATAAACAGGTTTTAACTTGGCCAGTTTTTCCAGAGTAGTTTCTCTTCGCGGGCCCTCATCAATACTGAAAAAAGTCGTCTGTCCGTTCTTATCTTTGCCGACTGGGACGGGAACGATTTCTTCAGCGAATTTTCCGGCATCCTGTGCCGCAATTGCTCTCTGATGGCTCCTCAATGCCCATTGATCGGCTTCTTCCCGGGTTATTTTTTCTTTTTTGGCCGCGGCCTCGGCCCAGGTCATCATCGAACTTAGCTCGCCGTATCGGGCAATGGGCTGCGACATGACCCGGGCGCGCTGGAGACGATCGTAAAATGGAATTCCCCACATGGCCAGGGCGCCGTGCCCTCTGGGCATGAATCCGTATTTTTCATGATTCTTGCCTCCCAGTCCCCACTTGATATCACCGGGAATATATAGTTCGGTCTGGCTCATCGATTCCATGCCTCCGGCGATAATAATATCGGCATTCCCCGTTTGTATTTTCATAGCGCCGAAAAAAATAGTTTCCAGACCGGAACAGCAACGCCTGTCAAGAACTACACCGGGAACAGAGTCCGGCCAACCGGCTTCGAGAACTGCCATGCGCGCGCCGTTGGAGCATTCCCCGTTTTGATAAGACGTTCCCATAATCACATCTTCAACCTGCGCCGGATCTATTTTTGCCCGTTTAACTAATTCCTGCAGAACTATAGCGCCGAGTTTATAAACGGGGATGTCTTTTAAAGAACCGCCGTAAGCGCCGATGGGAGTACGCACACAACTTAAAATGACTACATTTTCCATGGTTTCATCTCCCTTTTTATTTTAGAAATTTACGTCTTTTCTCGGCTTCATTTCTCCTGAGGTATAATCATACCATCCTTTTCCGGTTTTTCTACCCAAGTCCCCGCTCTGCACAAGTTTCTCCAAAATTAAAGCGGGGCGGAATTTTGGATCTTTATATCCCTCATAAAGAGTTCTAAAAACATTGAGGCCTATATCGAGCCCTACAAAATCACCTAATTCGAATGGTCCCATAGGATGATTAAGCCCCAGCTTTATGGCTTTATCTATATCTTCAATAGTTGCGACACCCTCCAGCAGGCAATTGTAAATCTCTGCTCTGAATGCTGCATTAACCCGGTTAACAAGAAATCCGGGAACATCTTTCACCCGAACGGTTTCTTTCTGCAGTTTGGCTGCAACCGTTTCAATTATTTTTGTTGTTTCTTCAGCTGTTTTAAATCCCGGAATGATTTCAACCAGACGCATTACCGGAACCGGACTGAAGAAGTGCATGCCGATAAACTTTTCCGGACGTTTCACTGTTGCCGCCAGAGTAGTAATAGGGATGGAAGATGTATTTGTGGCAAAGATTACATCCTCATGGCAAAGAGAATCCAGCTTCTGAAAAATGGATTTTTTCACCTCAAAATTTTCATAAGCCGCCTCAATAATCAAGTCGGCTTTTGTTGCGTTTTCAAAAGAAGGATCTTTACTGATTCTGGATAAAATGGCATCCTTGTCGGCGGCGGTAATTTTTTCCTTCTTTACTTTTCCCTCAAGTATCTTGCCGATGGAATTGAATCCCTTTTCGATAAATTCCATCTTTACATCGTTCATGATGACGTTATATCCGGCCTGGGCGCAAACTTGCGCAATGCCTGATCCCATGAGACCTGAACCGATAATCATAACATTTTTGATATCCATATTTTTACTCCTTTAGTCTGTAAATACATAGATGATACCGATATAGTTTCCCTGCGGTTGCCACAGCCACTAAAACTTTGCCTGACGGTGCACCCGAGATCGGACTTGCTAAGAAAAAGAAATCAGTGTCTCCTCCCCTGAGTTTATGATTTTAACAAACAGCGTATCTGTGCTGCCGCCATATCAAATATCGGAGAGTCCAACACCCGGTTCATCTGCAGTCCGCCCTGCATGACGGCAAGCACCACGACAGCCTGATCGCGGGATGTTCCCGGGAACGAAAATGTGCTCCGTTTTCTGCCTTTATCCAGAAAATTATCCATCCAGTTCAGGAGATCGGACACCAGCCCTTTTGTTTCTTCCTGCATTGGCTTGGGCAGAGTGGTGAAATCCGTTTGCATTGCGCCGCTCAGGCAGACAGATTCGCTCTTGGTAAGATAATGCCGGTAGATTTCGAAAAAGCGATCCAGTTTACCCCAGTCGGCCATCGTTGCTGTCTCCCGACGCTCGCACCATCCGCTAAAACGTTGCCTGGCCCGTTGAATAACGGCAAGCCCGAGATCGGCCTTGCTGGGGAAATGGTAATGGATTGAAGATTTTTTTATCCCGAGAGCCAAGGCTATATCGGCATAGCTGAAGCCGTTGAAACCATTTTTTAGCAGGAGCTTTTCTCCTGCGTCGATAATTTTGGTTCTTGTACTATCCGTTAGTCTTCTCATGCAATGTCTATCTACCAACTAGTAGATAGAATGTCAAGAAAAAAATATTACTTCAGCCTTTAAAACTTAATACCAGGCTTAATTATCAGATTTATTTATAGGTTTTTTTGTAAAGTGACGTTTTATTCCCTTAAGGACGGTTACACACCTGCCGAGTTCTCGGTACGCCGGGATTCCCGCGGTTTCGGCAAGAAATCTTAAATCATCACAGAATTCCTTTCTTCCGACTACCCAGAAAACTATCGGCTTTTCGTGTTTTTTGACAAGGGCGGCAAGCTCTTCAAAGAAATCCGGTTCTATGAGCGGCGTAGCGTAGCTGTGAAATAAAATCGAATCAACAGCGGGGTCGTTCATCACCGCGTCAAAAGAACGTTTGAATACTTTCTCGTGACTGTGGCGTTCAATCGCGATCCAAAGATCAAGAGGATGGTCGGGTTTATTCCATGAAGGAAAAAGCTCCGCGATGGATGCAAGTGTTTTATCGGAAAGCGAGGCGAGGGGAAGTTCGCAGTCTTCCATAAGGTCGGTTGTAATGGTTCCAGCACCTCCGGAAAAGGTGAGTATGGCTGTGCCTTTTTGAGGATGACAGAGCATCTTCTTGGAGAAAGCGCGCGCCATGTCGGTGAGCTCGGCCGGATCGAACACTTCAATGATGCCGGCCTGTCTAAAAGCGTCGCTTGTAACCCGGTAGTTTCCTGAAAGGCTCGCTGTGTGGCTCTGTGCCGCTTTCGCTCCTTCCTGGCTTCTGCCTCCCATAAGAACGATTACCGGTTTTTTTGTTTTACGCACCAGGTTAATAAATCTTCTTCCGTCCATTAGTGATTCGAGATAGCAGGCGATGACTTCCGTTTCGCTGTCGTTGATCATGTATTCAAGGATGTCGCTCTCGTCGATATCGCACTTGTTTCCGATTGAACATGCCTTGCTGATGCCCATGACTCCTTCCTGCAGGGCGACCATCAGGAATCCAGCGGAAAGCATGCCGCTTTGAACAATGAGACCCACATTCCCTGCCTTGAGTATGTCCGGCCAGATTAATGAATAGATGAACGAAAAAACATGCGTCCGGTGAGCATCGATAAAACCCATGCAGTTTGGTCCCCATAATCTTATGCCGGCTTTTGCTGCGTTTTCGAGGGCCAGCTTCTGAAGCCTTTCACCTTCTGGACCGGCTTCGTTGAATCCTGCTGATTCGATGATGATTCCTTTCACTCCTTTTTTAGCGCATTCGTTCACCGTTTCCGGCAGTTCTTTTGCCGGTATGAAATATATGGCAAGGTCAATATTGCCGGGAATCGAAGCCACATCGGGATAACAGGGCAGGCCTAATATTTCAGTGTAATTTTTATTAACAGGATAAATTTCCCCACGAAATCCAGCCATGATATTTTTAATGATGTGATACCCGCCCTTGTTTTCGTTACTGGATGCTCCAATAACGGCAAGGCTTTTCGGGTTGAAGAAACAATCAAGCATTTTAATAAGAATCCTTCCAAGTATAATACAAATCTGCTGTTATCCTTTGACCGGATGCACAATCAAAGGGTTCGCAATAAAAAAACTTTTTACCTTACCGGGAAGTGACGCCGAACAGGCTGCATCTTCAAATCGAAATGGTAGGGCTATCATGGCATTATGTGCTTTATTTTAAAACGACAAGCGCGTCAACGGCAACAGGCTTGTCTCCGGATATGATCAGAGGATTTATATCTATCTCGGCGATAGAATCGTACTTCATCCCCAGCTCTCCCACTCCGACAAGAGCTTTGGCCAGCGCTTCCCTGTCCACTGCCGGGCTTCCCCTGAATTCACCGAGTATTTTTTTTGTTTTGATTTCATCTATCATTTCCAGGGCGTCTTCTTTTGCAAGAGGAGCGACCCTGAAGGTCACGTCTTGAAGCGCTTCCGTGAATATGCCGCCCAGACCGAACATGACGCAAGGTCCGAACTGCGGATCACGTGATAGGCCGATCACAAACTCGCGCGATCCTGTTACCATCTTCTGAATAAGCACGCCGTCAAGACTTTTAATCTTACCCATCAGTTCGTCAAAAACACGCGCCGCTTCATCCGAATTGCCGACGTTAAGTTTTACCATGCCGGCTTCTGTTTTATGGGATAGATCGGCGGAACATCCCTTCATGACGACAGGATAGCCAATTTTTTCGGCCATCTGTCCGGCTTCATTTCTTGTCCTGGCCAGAGCTGCGGGCGCGACCTCAACGTCAGCTGATTTGATCACTAAACTTGATTCGTATTCCGACAGCGTCTTTTGTCCGTTTGCTATGGCTCGTTGAATTATTTCTAACATAGAATCTCCTTTTAAATTGACCTTTAGTCATTAATTTATTTTACACGGGATTGTCAAGGATTTAGTGAGACTCTCTGAAAACGAGCATAGCGAAGTTTGAAGAGTTAGTCGAACTATCCCAAGCGCAAAGCGCTGTGGGATAGTGAAAACCATTGCAATATTTTATTCGTAATGACACTCGCAAAAATTGACATGTTACGTTTTATAAATATTATTTCGTTGACATACAAGACCGTTATTCTTATACTTCCCGCCAATCTGAACGTTGCCGATAAAACTAAGGAGTATAGAATATGGAATCAGACAAAAAAGACGGAATTGCCGCCCCAAACAAAAATTTTTTCCAATCACGCTTTGTTAAAATCCAGACAAGTGTCATGGAAACAATGGGTCTGGGTAAATCAGCAACAATCAGCGCCCTGATTTTGATTGCCTTGGTCACTGTATTGATCGTTTTCTTATTTGTTCGTTCAGCTCCGCCTAAAACTATCATCATGACTAGCGGTGATGATGGCAGTATGTTTTATAAAATTGCCGATAAATACGCCAAGGTCTTGGCCCGCAATGGCGTCAAGCTTAAAATTATCAAGTCTGAAGGGTCGCTGGAAAATTTGGAAAGACTATCCAACCCTTCCTATCGTGTTGATGTGGGCTTTGTACAGGCGGGATTGAGCAAGGGACAAAAGATTGATAAACTTGTTTCACTCGGCAGTATAGCCTATGAGCCGCTTTTTGTTTTTTATCGAGGAACCAAGCCCGTAGAACTTCTTTCGCAATTTAAGGGTAAAAAATTGGCCATAGGTCCGGAAGGAAGCGGTACAAATTATTTGGCCAAAGCTTTGCTGACCATGAACGAGATAGTGCCGGGAGGATCTACCAAAGTATTGGAAATGGACGATGAAGAAGCGGCTCAGGATTTGCTAAACGGAAAAGTTGATGCAGTTTTTTTTATGGGGGATTCGGCTTCCTCCCAGTTAATACGCAAGTTGCTGCACGAGCAGGGAATTCAGCTTGTTAATTTTACGCAGGCGGATGCTTATACGCGCCGTGTAGGCTATTTGAATAAATTAGTGCTTCCTCAGGGAGCCATTGATTTTGGAGAAAATATGCCGGATCGTGATATCCATTTAATTGCCCCGTCAGTTGAACTGATCGCGCGCAATGATTTGCATCCGGCTCTTTCTGATTTACTTCTGGAGGCGGCAAAAGAAATTCATGGCCGGGCAACTCTGTTTCAGGGCAGAGGGGAATTTCCTGTTCCTCTGGAACATGAATTCCGCATCAGCGACGACGCCAACCGTTTTTATAAATCAGGGAAAAGCTTTCTATACAGATATTTCCCCTTTTGGATGGCAAGCCTCATCAATCGCATTCTGGTTGTATTTTTACCCATTGTTTTAATATTAATCCCGGGACTGCGTGTCATACCGGCCATCTATCAGTGGGGGACAAAAATGCGAATTTACCGCTGGTACCGTCAGTTATTGGCTCTTGAACAGGATATGATTGCAAGAATGGATAAAAATAAACAGAAAGAATTACTGGCGCGTCTTGATCAAATAGAACAAGCCGTGGATAATATGAAAGTTCCAACATCGTTTGCCGATCAATTTTATGTGTTGAGAGGCCATGTCGGTTTTGTCCGTGCAAAGCTTATGGAACGCACGGCAGCAAGCTGATTTAATTAAGTGCGCAAAACTCCGGGAAGCTAACGCTTGTACGGCGTATAAAAATAAGAGAGACATTGTTATGTTGCAGATAAAAAATTACGGTCCGGTAACGCTTTTTTACATGGGGCGGTCGCCCCTGGGATTTCTTTTATATCCGGTCCATGCATTTTTAGTCGGCGATATGCTTATTGATACCGGAACCAATCGCGTGGACAAACAGTTCCTCTCCGCGTTAACGGGACGATCAATCGGAAAGATCGTCAACACCCATCATCATGAGGATCATACCGGCAACAACGGAGATATTCAGGAGCGATTCAAAATTCCGATATACGCCCATCCGTCCGCGCTGCCCTATCTTGAAAACCCGCGCCTGAACGCTCTGCGCCTGTATCAGCGAATCGTTTGGGATTGGCCGAAAGATTCAAAAGGGACAGCTATCGGCGCGAGTATTGTCGCAGGGAATCTTCACTTTGAAATCATCCATTCGCCGGGACATACCGACGATCACCTCTGCTTATATGAACCGGACAAAAAATGGCTCTTCAGCGGAGATCTTTTTTGCGGGACGACTTTTATATATCTCAGGGCTGATGAGAATTATCTGCAGATACTGGAGACGCTCAAAAATTTGTCCAAGCTTGAAATCGAAACAATTTTCTGCAATCTCAAAGGCATGGTAGAAAAAGGCAAAGAAGCCCTGCTGAGGAAAATCGAAAAAATGGAACAATTGCGTGACCGTGTTCTGAAACTGCAGGAAAATGGCCTGTCACCGCAGAGCATCAGGCAGGAAGTTCTGGGAAAAGAGGACGCTTGGAATCTGATTACGGGAGGTCATTATTCCAAACAGAACACGATCGCCAGTATTCTTTCCGGAAAAAGGCCGGATCAGAGCTGATATCTTGTAATTAAGTAAATTTTCCTGACCTATTCTTGACTTGACAGGTAGTTTCCAATCAAGATGTGCCTTGACAATTGTTACATCTACAAAGTCACACTTGACTGCATCAATATGCACACTTGTAACAACAAAAAAGTAATGGGGGAATTTACCAACAAGAAATGGGAATGTTCTTGGATCAATAACGCTAATCCTGATGAGCATTGCTGCTGTTGCATTGATTTACTTTCAATTCAATTAGAATAACTTAATTTCACTGTCGGCAAGGGAGTCGGAGTTGCTCATAGTACCGCTTGTATTCCAAAGACAACGTAACCTTGGGAGAGGAAAGAGGCAATACCTTCATTATGCTTCTAAAGGAGAGAAGAAAAGGAGATTGCGGTAACGCTATTAACTCTGAATATTTCGAGAACTCAGGTGGAAGCTATACTGAAAGGCCAAGTGAAAGCGAAAGCCTACGGAAGAAGATGATTGGAAAGCCGTATTCGGGAAAACCGAATGTCCGGTTTGATGAGGGGGAACTGGAGATAGATCATGCAGCTACTACACCAGCTGTCTACTCTACTGAAATCTTGTTTTTTCGTCGAGGATAACACCTTATGGATAACAGAAAGAAAAAAATTATTTAACTAATATTAAATATTTAAATCTTTTAATTTCTTTCTTAGCAATGCAATTGCCGGTGCGGCTTGCAGGAAAACTTCCTCAGTTTTACCAAAGTCTAGCATCCGAATGCCTTGAATCTCCATTTGAACATAAATGTCGGGCTTTCTGATTTTCATCTTTTCAGCAAGAGCTGAAGCCTGCATGATATTAAAAGCTCCGAGAACTGATTCAAGAGCGCCGGGAATTTCATTTTTGCCAGGGTTGCGTACCTTGCTTACATCTACCGCTATAGTGAAATCAGCACGCTCTAAAAGGTGATCATAGGGTACTAGGTTTACAACGCCTCCATCAACGAGAACTTTGTCTGCAATGGATACTGGGGCAAAAACCCCTGGCACAGCCATGCTGGCCTGCAGAGCGGGAAGCAAGTCATCTTTTTCAAATACGACTTCCTCAGCTGTCCAATAATTTGCAGCAATAACTAAAAGAGGGATCTCAAGTTCCTCAAAAGTTCTTTTTCTAATCTCGCTGAAAAGGTATTCAAAGAAGCCTTGAGTGTTAATAAACCCGCCGTGAGGAATTTCTGCGGAAAACGCCTTGGCGAGTTTCAGCAAGTCGCTCTTCTTCGCAACAATATTACGCCAGGTATCATCTTTCAAAATGAGAATTCTGCTGGTGCGCTCTCTGATTTCTTTCCCGGACATCCCCGAGGCATAGAGTGCACCTATGATGGCACCCATACTGGTGCCTGATATAATGCTTGGCTTGATGCCCAGGTCATCAAGAGTTTCTAGGACAGAAATATGCGCCAATCCCCGAACTCCTCCGCCTCCCAAAGCCAAACCTATTTTCATATCTTTAACTCACTAATTGGTACCGAAATTTTAGAGTATAATACTCTTAATGCAAATGAATTGTTTAACGATTACGGTTGTAACTTAGCATAAACTTAATATTTAAGAAATAAGGATTAAAGAAGTTATTGATTATCTTGACACTCACTGTCAGGTCAAGTTCTATCTAGGGCAAGTAATCACTCGCAAGATTTTTATATCATAAATGGTTCATATCCGTGGTTGATTAAATTTCCTTTTAATCGGCTTTTTCTGTTATAATCGTCCAAATTTATTTTGCTAACCGGAATGAAATGTTTATACTAGAATAATGCCATTTCGATTTCAGCCGAAGAAAGCGAATTGGTATAAAACATAAAGGAGAATTATATGTTCGATTATATGATGACCAAAGAGCAGATCAAAATAAGGGATGAGGCGCGTGATCTTGTTAAATGGGTGCCGCGGCAGATGATTCTGGACATGGATACTGATAAAATCAAATTCCCGAAGGAGTTCCTGCAGGAAGCTGGCAGGAGAAATTTGCTGGGGTGCCGCTATCCGAAAAAATGGGGCGGCCGCGATATGGATTGGGCGACCACATGTATGCTGATGGAAGAGGTGGGAACCCTTGGTTATGAAATGGCCTGTGTCTTTGGTGTTGGCGCCGAATTGGTCTGCGACGCGATAATCCAGCACGGCACGGATGAACAAAAAGAAAAATATGTGAAGCCCCTTCTGAGGGGAGATATTTTTGCGGCGGAGTGCCTGACCGAGCCGCGCGGAGGTTCGGACTTTTTCGGAGCCACGACAAAAGCCGAAGATAAGGGCGATTATTTTCTTTTAAACGGGCAGAAACGTTTTATTGTCGGAGCCGAAGGAGCGGACTTTTTTCTTGTCTACGCGAAAACCAATCCCGAAGCGAAGCCTCAGGAATCAATAACCTGTTTTATTGTTGATAGAACCGAAGGAGTGGAAGTTAAATATCTATACGGCCTCATGGGCTGCCGCGGCGGCGGAACCGGACGGCTGATATTTCGCGATGTAAAAGTCCCCAAGGCAAATGTGGTGGGAAAAGTTCAGGGCGCTTATGCCGTTTTCAATACCATGATGATACCGGAGCGTCTGGGCACGGCTTCCATGACTATCGGCGCCGCACGCCCGGCTCTGGAGATCGCTACAAATTATACAGCCAGACGTAAGGCATTCGGCCAGGTAATTGCTCAGTTTGAAGGTGTGAGTTTCCAGATTGCCGAAGCCGCGATGCTGCTGGATGCCGCGCGCGCCATGGCGTATGTTACCGCCCGTGCGGTGGACGACGGCGCGGATATGAATAGAATCCGACGAATGGTTTCGCAAAGCAAAAAATTTATCACGGAATCATGCCAGAAGGTTGTTCATAATTCCATGCAGGTGATGGGCGGCATCGCCTATACCAACGTTTTTCCCATCGAGCGCATTTACCGCGATGTCCGCTTGGCTTCCATCTGGACAGGCACCAGTGAAGTCATGTCCATGATCACCGCGCATGAATGGTACCGTGAGTATTTCGCACAAAAAGCAAAGCAAGCGACCCGCGACAGTGAGCTCGATGCCCAGGAAGCGAGCGATGAAGAAAAAATCTATGACGATGATGATATGTGGAAGAAGGGGTGGTAAATCTCCGCGATGAAATATGTAGCGTTAAAAATAATAATCATTTTATGTTTTCTGTTGCTTGCCTCGCAGGCGCCGGCATGGAATGACCAGACGCATCTCGCGATCTGCAAAGCGGTGGGGTTTGACATGTGGTATCACTGCGCCGGACCGGATATTGCTAAAATTAAAGCAGGCAATATCGAATCATACAACCACTGGTTCAATAATACCGCCGAAGCCGAAATCACACCGCAGATGGTTATAGATCAGGTTGAACGTTATAATAAAAGAAGTAAAATATTTGATACTGAAGGACATCTATTGGGCGCGATTATCGCTTCCCTGCACGCCTATGAAAAAGATCGTCAATCCGGTAAATACGCCCAGTATCATCTTGTTTATTGCGCCCATTACATCGGCGATCTAAGTATGCCCCTGCATAACATTGCTTACGATAATTTTAATGAAAATCATCATCAGGCCAATGACGGAATAGTGGAAGACACGATTCTGAATGAGCCGGAAAAAATAGCCGGACAAATGTATACCATAAACCTGAGCAATAAAGATTTTGAAGCCGATCTTGCCCGCGAGATAGCGCGAATTGCCAATCTCAGCCGTAAGCTGGGCTACAAAATGCGCGAGGAAAAAAGAGATATGACGAAGCAGGAAGCTTACGTGCAACTGGGACACAGCGCCTCGCTGCTGAGAGCGGTATTGCTGCACTATGATAAGATACACACTTTAACAAAAGATAACGTTAATTGACAGGAGGAGGATTAATGCGGCATCATGATGAGAAAAATATTTTAAAGGTTTGCGGCATTATTGCCGTGTGCCTGCTTCTGGGAAGCTGCGCTACATTGATTGACAAGCATTTCAAGGGCGAGCTTGATGCGTCTAGCGGGAATATAACTCTTGCAGGTCTTAAGGATGAGGTCACTGTGCGCCGCGACGCATATGGCATTCCCTTCGTGGAAGCGAAAAACATGGAAGACATGGTCATGGCCGTGGGTTATGTGCACGCCTCCGACCGGCTCACCCAGATGATCGGACTAAAACTGATATCGGAGGGACGTCTTACCGAAATGGCTGGACCGGCCGTGCTTAATCTGGATATTTACATGCGCACCATGAATCTCAAAAGCGCGGCAGAAACTCTCTATAAAAATGTAAACGCTGAAAATCTCCGGCTTCTGAAATTTTATAGTAAAGGCGTCAATGCTTATCTCGATCAGCATAAGGGCAAGTTGCCGCCGGGTCTTGCTCTGGCAGGCTATAAACCTGAACCATGGGAGCCTCTTGATTCCTTAAAAATATTCGCTCTGTTGAATTTTGGTCTGTCCTTCAATCTTCATGAAGAAATTGCCGCTTTGAATATCGCTCAAGCCGTAGGCGCGGAGAAAACGGCCTGGCTGCTGCCTATCTATCCCGATGAACCCATTCCGCTTGATGAAGCTGCCAAGTTTAAGGGTGTTGATCTGAAGAAGGCCGCCGCGAGCGTGGCCGGAATTGCTGAACTTCAACCGCTTTTGAGTTCCATTGGTTTGGGCGGCACCGCCGCTTCCAATAATTGGGCAGTCAGCAAGGAAAGAACAAAAAACGGCGCAAGCATTTTCTGCAGCGATATGCATCTTCCTTTAAGTATGCCGTCCATGTGGAACATGATGCATGTCCGGTGCGGTTCCTATGATGTCGCCGGGATGAGCCTTGCGGGCGCCCCTGTTGTCATTGCCGGATATAACGGCCATATAGCCTGGGGTATGACCATGGTCATGGCGGATAATCAGGACTTGTTTCTTGAACAACTCAAGAACGTGAACGGGAAATTGCATTATTTGTATAAAGGGGAGTGGCTGCCCGCTACAGAACGCAAAGAAGTTTTCAATATCAAGGGGAAGTCGCCCGTCACCATGACTTTTTACGAAACCGTGCACGGGCCGTTGATGAACGAAGCGTTGAAAAAGGAACCGATTCATCTCATTCAGGCAAAATCAATCGATCTTCCTTACGGCGTGGCTTTGAGCCGAACGGTTCCCACTGCGGATGACGACAGTATGGACGCTTTCTTCAAACTGAACTTCGCCGGTTCAGTTGAGGAAGCGATCCCG
The DNA here is from genome assembly GCA_963710575.1 of uncultured delta proteobacterium. Taxonomy (GTDB): domain Bacteria; phylum Desulfobacterota; class Syntrophia; order Syntrophales; family Smithellaceae; genus Smithella. The sequence continues at coordinate 68,997 of CAVQAL010000014.1, forward strand.
ATTATAAAAAAAATAAGGTCAATACCGCTGAACATGGTATTCGCGGATAAGGATAATATTGCCTGGCAGGTGATCGGCAATTATCCTCTTCGGGCCAAAGGCCGCGGGCTTATGCCATCGCCCGGCTGGACGGGTGAATACGACTGGACCGGTCTTTTGGACACAGCGTTATTGCCGAATCTCAAAAATCCGCCTGCCGGATTCATAGGCACAGCCAATCACCGCACCGTGCCGAAGGATTATCCTTATATTCTTTCATCATCCTGGTACTGGCCGGAGCGAGCCGAGCGCATTATTCAGATGGCATCGGCAACTGATAAGCATACGACACAGACCAATATGGATATGCAGCTGGACACATTTTCTTTATTTGTGCCGAAGCTCAAAGAGGTAATCCTGAAAGGAGAGCTTGCCGCAGATATTATGAAAGAAATAGGCAGCTGGAAAGATGAGAAAAAAGCGACACAGGCGCGCCTTGCGCTTGCGATGCTGAAAGACTTCAATGGCGATATGAAGGCTGATTCAAAAGGGGCGGCGCTTACGGGCGCATTCTTACATTGCGCGACAAAAAATATTTTTCTTGACGAATTGGGTCCGGTTGATTCCAGGGCATGGAAGTCGTTTCTGGTTGCCAACAATGAAAGCTACAATGCCACGTGCGATCATCTTCTTGTCCGGGGTGACGAGAGCCCGTTCTGGGACGATATAAATACGCCGGAAAAAGAAAACAAGGCGCAAATCATTGCGCGCTCACTGGCTGATGCCGTTGCATTTCTGGAATCAACTTTGGGCAATGACTCCGGCAATTGGAGTTGGGGGGCTTTGCATACCTACACCTGGGAAACCGATACTTCTCAAATGGCGCCGCATTTTGGTTTTGTTGAACGCACGGCGCTGAACAGTTTGTGGTCATACTTCAACCGGGGTCCGTATCCCGCTGCCGGAGATATCTTCACTCTGAATGTGTCAATGTATATGACGGGCAAGGATTTTAATACCTGGATCATTCCTTCGATGCGCATGATTATTGATTTCAGTCAGGCCGAGCCCATGCTGGCGGTGAACAGTTCCGGCCAGTCGGACAATCCTTCGAGCCCTCACTACGACGATGGAATCCAGGCCTGGCGGGATGGAAAGTATATCCCGTTTCCTTTCAAGGATGCGGCAATTAATGCTCAATACAAGGATGTCCTGCAGTTAAGTCCGTCCGCGATAAGGTAGTGATGTCAATGGGCTGAGCATAAGGAGTGCGGGGCTGTTGAAAAACGCTCATCTGCTGTGTTGCGCTTCAAACCGCACCACTCAACGTATATTCATATACGCCTCACGGTTCGGTTTTTGCGCGCCTTGCATCTGAACATTTTTGAACAGCCCTAAGACAAGGGAGTTTTCAACAATCCCAATGTCTTTTATTACTAAGGCGTAAGTTTTTTCCAAAAGAAACTTCTTTGGCTATAAAAGGACGTTAGCAAATTTATGATTGGACAAATTTCCCATGATATACCTACTTGGTATTTTGTGGTAATAAAGACAAAATACCAAGTAGGGAAAATCCATTTCGTTTGATTTTTAAGAACTTTTTTTCTTTTCATTCTTATTTAAAAAGAGTAAGCTTGCCCCAAAAATCGGGAAATACCAACCAAGTATATTAATTGTTGTGGTAGAAAATGAAAGATAAACAAATCAAGATAAATTCAAAAAAGCGATCTCCCTTAAAGAACAAACCCCTTAGATACGCAGGCAAATCAATTGACGAGCAAATAGATAAACTCCTTAATGATAATGCTGTGCCGTATCTATTAATCATCGTGTTGTTCATTGTAATGACCATTCAAGAATGGTTACGTTATTATTTAAACAGTCTTCCTTCTCCTAAAACAATAACTTTCCTTGCTGGATTAGTAATTTTATTTAGTTATTACAAGATAAGAAAAATGTTACGAGAAGTAAAGCAACTCAAACAAGGCAGAGACGGTGAACGTATCGTCGGCGAGCAGTTAGACGTGTTGAGAGAAAAAGGATACAAGATATTCCATGATATTGTCGGAGAGAATTTCAATATTGATCACATAATAATATCTACTAAGGGTATATTCTTGATAGAAACTAAAACATACAGTAAGCCAAACGATGTAGATGGACAAATACATTTTGACGGCAGGGAAATAACCGTTGACGGTTTGAAACTTACCAATAATCCTATTGTCCAATCTACTGTTGCAGCAAATTGGCTACAGAATTTATTAAAAGAATCAACGGGAAAAGAATTCTTAATAAAACCAGTCATCGTTTTTCCAGGGTGGTTTATTAAAAGTACGGAAGAAGGCAAAAAAAGTAGTTGCTGGGTATTAAATCCAAAAGCATTGCCCCAATATATTGAAAATGAGAAAACGTTAATAACAACAGAGGACATGTCATTAGTCTCCTATCATTTATCTCGCTATGTAAGGGCAAAAGAAGAAGAGAAATCAAGAACACCATAACAAGCGGGGCGAGTGGGAATGGCCTCGGTGTTTTTTATCGAAGGTGAGTGCCCCGCCGCGTCACCCTCACGTTATATCGAAAATAAATAATATATAGTTGCCGCCACTTTCATATTACCTTCTATCGTAAGTTATGTCTTATCAAGATCAAATTAAAAACGTCTGGCATTTTTCGGCAAGATCGGATAGTAATACACGTTTAAAAATTATTAGACCTTTCCGGGTGTTTTTACGTCTAAAAACAAAGGTTTTAGGAGTTTATCATGTCTTCAGAAAAGAAAAATTCTCAGTTCCGCGGCGCATCCAAATATGTTTTAGATAATGAGTTGGCGGAAATAGTAAGTATTTCCATGGCCTTGGAAATGCCTCTGCTGCTCAAGGGGGAACCGGGCACGGGAAAGACCATGCTGGCCCATGCCATTGCCGAAAGTTTGCAAATGCCCCTCACTATTTTAAATGTCAAATCAAGCATGAAGCTGATCGAGGCTCTGTATCAGTACGATACGCTGACACGTCTCAATGACAGCCGCTTTGGCGATTCCAAGCGGGATGTGAGTGATATCGAAGCCTATATCAAAATGGGCAAGATCGGTCAGGCTTTTACGGCGGATAAAAGAACCATTCTTCTGATTGATGAAATTGACAAGGCCGATACTGATTTTCAAGACGACATGCTGGACGTTCTCGATCAAATGCAGTTCGATATCATCGAGATTGACAAAACCATCAAAGCCAAACACCGTCCGGTTATTATCATTACATCCAATGCCAAGAAGGACCTCTCCGATCCGTTCCTCGGGCGCTGCAATTTTCACCATATCGCTTTTCCTGATCCCGATATGATGCGCCTGATCGTTAACGTTCATTTTCCCAATCTGGACGAGGAACTGGTTGATGTCACTATCGGCACGTTTTACCGACTCCGTGAACTGCGAGGGGTTGAAAAGAAACCGGCCACGCGGGAATTGATCAACTGGATTCGCGCTCTGAAAAGAGATCCCGACTTTAAGCCTAAAATGCTCAAGCAGGGAAAGATTCCCTTTCTGGGAATCCTGTTCAAAAAAAGCGCCGACCTTCATCAGGCAATTCAACAAGTCACTAAATGACAGAGTTGAGGTATGAATAGTGTTTGTTGATTTTTTTTATACGTTGAGAGATCGGGGCATCCCCGTCACACCGACTTCTTTCCTGCGCCTGCAGAAGGCTATGAACATGGGGCTCATTCATTCCCTCGACGACTTTTATACTGCCGCCCGCGCCATTCTTGTGAAGAGCGAGCGGTATTTCGATACTTACGATCAGATATTCGCCCATCATTTTCAGGGCGCTTCTCTGGAAGACCCGACGGCGGTGGAGTTGACGGAGATCGCCAGATCCCTGCTCGATGAGTGGCTGAAAAATCCGGAAGAAATGGCTGACGCTCTGGGTATCGATAAAGAGAAACTGAAAAATATGACGCCGGAAGAGCTGATCCAATATTTTTTGGATCGCCTGAAGGAACAGACCGAGGCGCACCATGGCGGCAACAAATGGATCGGAACGGGAGGAACGTCACCCACGGGACATTCCGGCATTCATCCCGGGGGGATGCGCGTCGGCGGTCAGTCGAGGAACCATTCGGCCATCAAGGTCGCTATGGAGCGGCGTTACAAGGATTATTCCCAGGAAGGTCCTCTGACCCAGTTTCAGATGGGCGAGGCCATGAAAAGACTGCGGCGCATGGCGCCGACAGGCCCACGGGATATCGTGAACATCGATAAAACCGTCTATGAAACCATGCGCAATGCCGGAGAAATCGAGATTATCTTCGACCGCCGCCTGGCAGACCGGCTGAAGGTTATACTCCTGATTGACAACGGCGGCTGGTCCATGGATCCTTACATCGATGTCGTTCAGACTCTTTTTCATTACGCGAGTTCCCAGTTCAAGGATCTGAAGATTTACTTTTTCCACAATACCATCTACAGCCGCGTCTGGGCCGATCCGCAGAGGTATTCCAAACCGGAACAGGTCGACGATTTTATTCGCCGGGACCCGGAAACCCGCCTGATCATTGTGGGAGACGCCAGCATGGCGCCTTACGAACTTACGCACCCCAATGGCGCTATTTACATCGATACCAAACCATCGGGCGCCAGTATTGAGCGCCTGCGATTTCTGGCCAAGACATTCCGCCATTGCGCCTGGTTGAATCCCATGCCGCCTCACGAATGGGAGTATACCCGGACAACGGAGATGATCCGTCAGATTTTTCCCATGTTCGAACTGACCCTCGACGGTTTGGAAAAAGCCGTTCAACACCTGACATCGACAAAAGGGTAGGGGAAAAAAGTCTTTTACCTCAGATATCATAACAGCGAAAAATATTTTGCCCCTGCAAAATAATTGGAGAATGAGATGCTCACAAAAGGATTAACACCCAACAAATTCATGGCCTGGACAGGCTTGATCTTTTTAAAAATGCTCGGCTGGCGCATAGAAGGTAAAATTCCCGATATTAAAAAGTTCGTCATGATTGCCGCTCCGCACACAACGAACTGGGATTTTCTTATCACCCTTGCCATAACCTTCGTTTTAAAGATCAAAATCTACTGGATGGGTAAGGCCGCTATGTTCCGCTGGCCTTTTGGCGCAGCCTGCCGGTGGCTTGGAGGAATTCCCATCGACAGAAGCCAGTCCCAAAATGTGGTCGGACAATCCGTCCATGCCTTCAAGGAAATGGATAATTTGATCATGGTCATTCCTCCTGAAGGGTCGCGCAAAAAGGTCAGCTATTGGAAAACCGGTTTTTACCACATTGCCAATGAGGCCAATGTTCCTATTGTGCTGGGATTTCTCGATTACCGGCGCAAAGCAGGAGGAATCGGTCCTACCTTCTATCCCACGGGGCGAATTGAAGAAGATATGCAGGAAATCAAGGCTTTCTACGCCACCATCACAGGCAAATATCATTATATGTTCAGCAACGCCGGACTCAAGTCATAGTAGTTAGAGAAGAGGAGAGATAATGATCAGTCAGGATGCAAAAAATATCATGGCCTTTGTGGCCAGATTTAAACTGCCGAACGTCAGTGAACTGCCTATAGACCTTTGCCGCGAGGGGCTGGCGAAGATGATGTCCTTTTCCAAGCCGCCCGCAGGGTGCACTCTGGAGAAGATCAATGCCGGAGGCGCCGAGGCACTGTGGGTGAGGGCGGCTCAAACGAAAGAAGTATCTACCATTTTGTACCTGCATGGCGGTGGTTACGCGCTGGGTTCTTCCCGAACACACGCGGCCTTTACCGGCGTATTGAGCGATTTATGTCAGATCAGGGTTCTATCGGTGGACTATCGGTTGGCACCGGAAGACCCTTATCCCGCCGCGGTGAAAGACGCAGCCGGGACTTATCGGTGGCTTTTACAGCAAGGCGTGCCCGCGAAGTCCATTGTCATTGGCGGAGATTCGGCCGGAGGAGGCCTCACCTTCGCGGCACTGCTCGAACTCAAAGCCAAGGGTGATCCTCTCCCCGCCGCGGCTTTTGCGATCTCCCCGTGGGTTGATCTCGCCATGACCGGCGATACCATCACCACTAAAGCCGGAATAGATCCCATGATCACCGAATCCGCACTATATAACATGGCAGCCCTGTATGCAAAAAATGCCGATCTTCGATCACCGCTTATTTCTCCTTTATATGCTGATTTGAGCGGTTTGCCGCCGGTGCTGATTCACGTGGGTACCAGCGAAATGCTGCTCAGCGATTCTCAGCGTATGGCCGGAGCCCTCACGCGCGCTGGCGTTGATTGCGTGCTTAAGGAATGGGAAGACCTGTTTCACGTATTCCACACTGTGATTAGTCTTCCCGAAGCTAAAAAAGCGAATCAGGAACTCGCAACGTTTATCAAAACCCATATTTAATAAAAGTAACTATTGTTTCGGCTCTTGACACGGGCACTTTAATGGTTAATCTCATTGCGTGCAGATATTAGTAAGATAGAGAAAAGCAGGTATTATTATGTCACAAATAGTAGGAATAGATATCGGATCAGTCGCGCTGTCTGTTGTCGTGGTTGATGAAAAAGGCGCGGTGATCAACTCATTTTATCAGTTTCATTCCGGGGCCATCAGAGATACCTTGCGTTTGATACTTGATAATATTGATATCAAACGCGTCGGCGGTATTGCTATGACACTTTCCGGTCCGGAAATTTTCAGCGACGTTTCCCGTTACGATACCCAGATTGCCATGATTGCCGCCGTGAAAAAATATCATGCCGAAGCCGGCAGTATATTATTTGTCGGCGGTGAAAATTTCGGTCTCATCACTTTTAACGATCAGGGCGATTATGAACGTTTCCGGTCAAACTCCTCGTGCGCCGCAGGAACCGGCAGTTTTCTGGATCAGCAGGCTAAAAGGCTTAATCTCAAAAGCATCGAAACGCTCAGCTCCGTTGCTTTTTGCAACCAGAGCGATACGCCGAAAATCGCCACACGTTGCGCCGTGTTTGCCAAAACAGATTTGATTCATGCCCAGCAGGAAGGTTATTCCATAGGGCAGATCAGCGACGGGCTGTGCGAAGGCCTGGCTAAAAACGTCATTGACACACTCATCCCCGATTCGAAAATACACACACCGCTGATTCTGGCCGGCGGCGTTTCCATGAATTCCGCCGTGGTCAAGCATTTTCGCAGCCTTTTACAGGCCGAACCCATCATTGGTGAATACAGTCATCTCTATGGCGCGATAGGCGCGGCTCTGCTTTACCTGGAAGAAACAGTTCCTGTGCCGCCTGGCGTGAAAGTTTGGGATGATCTTTTTGTTTTGGAAAACAAAGACAAGACGTACGGCTATCCGCCGTTGCAACTGACGCTTTCGAGTTATCCGGAATTTTCCACCACCCAAAGTTATTTCTATAAACCCGGCAACAACCACGCTGTTATTGAAGTGGATATCTACAAGCCTCTGCAAAAAAAGCAGGCCGTCTATCTGGGGATAGACATCGGCTCGACCAGCACCAAAGCAGTTTTGATCAACAGCCAAAACGAAGTGCTTATCGGTCTTTACACACAAACTGCAGGCCAGCCCGTCAAGGCCGTGCAGGCGCTTTTTGAGGCCATTGACAACATTTCCCGAAAACATTCCTGTGAATTTATTTTTGACGGCGTCGGCGCCACCGGATCAGGCCGCAAATTCATCGGCCGAATCATTAATGCCGATTTAATCATCGATGAAATCACCGCGCATGCACGCGCCGCCTATGAACTCAACAACGAAGCGGACACGATCATCGAGATCGGCGGGCAGGACGCCAAATTCACCACCATGCAAAACGGCATGGTTACATCCTCGGTCATGAACAATGTCTGCGCCGCAGGCACGGGCAGCTTCATCGAAGAACAGGCCGTGAAACTTGGCGTGAGCCTTACCGATTATGCCGGGCGCGCCATTAATACCCCTGCTCCGGTATCCAGCGACCGCTGTACCGTTTTCATGGAACGCGACATCAACAATTATCTGACGGAAGGTTACACCGTTGATGAAGTGCTGGCCAGTGTTCTGCATTCCGTGTGCGAAAATTATCTGGCAAAAGTTGCGGTGGAGGCCAGTATTGGACAGAGCGTATGCTTTCAGGGCGCTACGGCCCGCAACCGGGCGCTGGTTGCCGCCTTTGAGCACCGACTGAATAAACCCATATTTGTTTCTCAATTCTGTCACTTGACCGGCGCGTTGGGCAGCGCTCTCATTCTGGCGGAAAACGCCGTGAAAGATTCCGCTTTCCGCGGGTTATCGCTTTATTCAGAAAATATTCCGGTGGAGAATGAAATCTGCGAACTGTGCCAAAACAACTGCAAGATCAACAAAGTTACAGTTCAGGGAGAAACAGTGGCCTTCGGATTTCTTTGCGGACGCGATTACGACACCAAACATTATGTCGGTTCAACCAGGAAACAATATGACCTGATCAAAGAACGAAGCCTTGTATTTCCGCTGGCAAAACGACCCGCTACCTTCAAAAAATCAGTGAGGGTCGGCATTCCCCATGCCCTGTATCTGGCCGAGGAGATGCCGCTTTGGAAACATTTTTTTGCCACCCTCGGGGTGGAAACAATCACGTCGGAGGGCTTAAAGAACGCGATCAAATTCGGCAAAAAGATAGCAGGAGCGGAATTCTGCGCGCCGATGAACGCCTTTTTCGGTCATGTGGAATATCTGGCCGACAAGTGCGATTACATTTTTTTGCCCGTGTACCTGGAAGCCGTAAAACAAAAAGACGAGGATTACCGCTATTACTGCTACTATACCCAGTTTGCGGCCACACTCTCGGCGGGCATGAAAAGTCTGCGTCTGAAAAATAAAACCATCATGCCGGTTATCGATCATCAATCTTTTCAATCGCGCATTGAACTCTTTTCCATCCTGAAATCGATTTTGAATACCGGCTACTGGGAAATTTATAACGCTTATGAGGCGGCGCTTTCTTTCTATTCCGAAGGCTGCAACAATCTGCTCAACATCTATCAGAGGGAGAAGCCTGCTGCTGGAAAAATCGGCGTTGCGCTTTTGGGCAGACCCTACGCCATCATGCAAAACTCGATGAATAAAGGCATACCGGGTATCTTCAGCACACTCAACATCAAAACATTTTATCAGGACATGCTGCCTGTGAATCAGGATGATTTGACCGAAATAGATCCTCTGCTCAAGAGAATACACTGGAATTATGCCGCGCGGATTTTAAAAGCCGCGCTCTATATCGCCCGCACACCCGGTCTTTATCCGGTTTATGTGACCTCGTTCAAATGCAGTCCCGATTCTTTCTCTCTGGAATATTTTAAACGTATCATGGACAAATACAGCAAACCTTATTTAATTCTCGAACTTGACGAACACGGTTCCAATGTCGGTTATGAAACCCGCATCGAGGCGGCTGTGCGCTCGTTTAACAACCACAACAAGAACAAAAATCTTCGCCTGATTTCGACGCGCGCTCTACCGCTTAATTCCGAGAGCACCGCTAAAATCAAAGACAAGACACTTCTCCTTCCCTGTTTTGATCCGATTAATTCCAAACTACTGGAAGCGGTGTATATCAAAGAAGGAATCGACGCGCGGATGGTGCCGCTCACTGACAGTATTATCCGGCGCGGACTGCGCACCAATAGCGGCCAGTGTCTGCCCGTGAATCTGATGGCGCAAAGCTATATGGACTATATTGAAGAAAACCTTCTGGACCCGGCGCAGACCGCCGGCTGGTGTTTTGACAGCCATGTGGCCTGTAACATCAGGTTGTATCCGCAATTTATTAAAGGCATCATGGAAACTGCCGGCAAGGGTATGGAGAAAGTGGAAATGTATACCGGCAGCATATCGCTTAGCGACATTTCTCTGCAAGCCTCCATCGATGCCTACTTTGCGCACATGTTCGGCGGCATGCTGCGTAAAATCGGCTGCAAGATTCGCCCTTATGAAAAAGAAAAGGGCATGACGGATAAATTAATCGCCCAGTCCGTGAACATCCTTTATAATACACTGCTGGGCGGCAGAAGCAAGGATGACGATCTGGCCAAAGTTATCAGCCTGTTCAAAAAAATTGAAACCATTCCCGGATCACGCCCCAAAGTGGCTATTTTCGGCGATATGTATGTCCGCGATAATGATGTATTTAACCAGGATTTGATTCACTGCATTGAGGAATACGGCGGCGAAGTCATCACCACTCCGTTTAATGAATTCGCCAAACTCATTGCCAATCCCTACATGCGCCGCTGGTTTCTGGAGGGAGAATTCATTGATGTCCTCGTTACCAAAGCGCTCATCACGCTCGTCAACCAGTTGGAGAAAAGCTATTACAAAATATTCAATGAATTGCTGAATGAACCGTCTTTGACCACCGCCATCAATTACAAAAATATATACGATAAATATGACGTGACCGTGCAGCACTTCGGCGAGTCCACCGACAATCTGCTGAAGATTTCCGCGTTGATGGAGCACTACCCCGGCATATCTCTTTTTGTGCAGACCAATCCCGCGTTTTGCTGTGCGGGCCTGGTCACCGAAGCCATGGCTTCGCGCATTGAGGAATATACCGGAGTTCCCGTAGTCACTCTTAATTACGACGGCACCGGCAAGAATATAAATTCCAAGATCAGTCCGTATATAAAATTTCCGCGCCGAAAAGCAGTAATGGTTAATAACAGGGTCAAAGTCAGGTAAAAGTTCCGTTCCTATCATTACCAGTCACACCATCCCGCATTTTGTGGCAATATTTAATTGACATAGAAGACAGTTCTTTTTATACTCGCTTTAATCAAAAATAATATCTTATCAAAAAAATCAGTGTTTAAATAATCTGTAATTCGACCGGGAGATGGCATAAATGGCAGTAAAGGTTCTTTACACAGTTCACGCTGTGGCGACGGGAGGCCGGAACGGCCACACACAATCCGATGATGGGATTGTCAGCGTAAATTTATCCATTCCTAAATCGATGGGAGGTCCGGGAAGGGAAGGGGCGACAACACCGGAACATTTGTTTGCGGCGGGATACGCTGCCTGTTTCGGGAGCGCGTGTGAATTTATGTCGCGTCAGCTAAGGCTGATTCCCAAGACAATAGCAGTAAAATCCGCGGTGGGTATTGGTCTGTCTGAAGAGGGCGGATTTGGTTTAGTAGTGGATTTGGATGTAAAAGTCGAAGGCCTTTCTCAAGAAGATGCAGAGAAGGTCGTTGCCGCAGGACACAAAGTATGTCCGTATTCGAAAGCCATTAAAGGCAACGTCGATGTTACGATTAAGGTCGTGGCTGCTTAACCCGCATCTCGCCGGGGATTTGCTAATCAACCATAAGGAAAAAAGCATTGGGAAATTCAAGCGAAGAAAAAAGGCCGAAAGTCGTCGTTATCGGCGGAGGATTCGGCGGCCTGTGGGCGGCACGCACACTGGCCAATAAGCCCGTAGATGTGATGGTGATCGACCGCAATAATTATCACACCTTTCTGGCTCTTCTTTATCAGGTCGCCGCTGCGGAACTCACTGCCGAGGACATTGCCTATCCTGTGCGCAGCGTTTTTTGTAAAATACAGAATATAGATTTTATTCTGGCGCACGCGCGGCGGATTGATTTGCGGAATCGGCGAATCGAAACGGATGGTGAAACCATATCTTATGATTATCTGATTCTGGCAAACGGCAGCGTCACTTCAACCTTCGGTGTGCCGGGTGTCGAAGATCACGCCTATTTCCTGAAAACGCTGGAAGAAGCCGTCGCATTGAAAAATCATATCATCTGCTGCTTTGAGGCGGCGGCGAGAGAACCGGACGTGGAAAGAAGAAAGAGTTTACTGACGTTTGTTATCGTCGGCGGCGGCGCGACCGGCGTGGAATACGCGGGAGCGCTTGCGGAACTCATCCACGGCCCGCTGGTCAAGGATTACCCCGGCATTGATTTTTCCGAGGCGCGCATCATTCTGCTGGAAGCTGCCGGACAACTGGTCTCATCCATGCCTTCGGACATCCGGGACTACACGGCAAGACAACTGAGGGGAATGGGTGTGGATGTGCGCCTGAAGGCAGCGGTGGCCGAAATTTTTCCGGAGAAAGTCGTTTTAAAAGACGCGGAGAATATTGAGACGAGCACTGTTGTCTGGACGGCAGGTGTTCAAGGAGAAGGACTTGCCGCCGCTTCCAATATCCCGGTTACACGCGATGGCCGCGTGGCAGTCAACGAGACGCTGCAAATTCAGGATCAGCCCAATATTTATGTGATCGGCGATCTGGCGTGGATTAACGAAGGTCAGCGTATCCTGCCGATGGTAGCGCAGGTGGCCATTCAATCCGGTGTTACATCCGCGCAAAACATATTAAGACAAATATCGGGGCTGGCGCCGCAACCTTTTATCTATAAGGATCGCGGCTCGATGATCACCATTGGCCGCAAAGCTGCCGGAGTCGCCATTGGCTCGCGGACATTTACAGGAATTTTTGCCTGGGTGATATGGCTGGTCATTCATCTTTTCAATCTCATTGGATTTCGCAACCGGGTGATGGTGCTGATCAACTGGGCGTGGGACTACCTGCTTTATGAACGCGCCGTGCGCTATGTCTTTCCATCAGGCACACCCTCGGAAGCGCAATGCTCCTCCTGTGTCCGAAAGCCCGGGAAGAAAAATGATTATCCCGGAAAATGATTAAGAGGAATGCTGCTGTTACGATTAAAGTCGTGGCCGTCTAACCAGCATCAGCTATTCCATATATAACGACTTTTTTCATTGACATACATGCCCTTTATTTTTATACTTCTTTCCATCAGAAACGATGCCTTATCAAACAGTACATCAAAATGATAGGAGAAGTGTTGCAAAAGATCAGACGAATACTGGGGACGCCTCTAATCAATCCCTCGACTTGAACTCCCCCGGTTCCCGCCGGAGGAGGAATGCGTTGTAAGTCGCGGGAGGTCGCATTATTATAGGGAGCCTCCGGCTCCTACCGGAGGGGCTCAACTGCAGATAGAAAACGGGAACGTCTTTGTAAATATTTGTTCATTAATATTTAATGCAATTTTATAAATAGGGAGGGACAGATATGAAAAACGATACATTTACCTTCAAAGCATCGGACGGAACACAGATCTTTACCTACAGATGGATGCCGGATAATACTTCAGATATTCAAGGAACCATTCAGATAGCTCATGGAATGGCGGAGCACGCGGCCCGGTATGAGCGCTTTTCCAATGAGCTGACAAAAGCGGGGTATGCCGTATACGCCAATGATCACCGGGGACACGGGAAGACCGCCGGCTCGCAGGAAAAGGTCGGCTATTTCGCCGATGAAAATGGCTGGGAAAAAGTCGTGGAAGACTTGCACACTCTGACCGGCATCATAAAAAAAGAATGCCCGAAGAAACCGTTTTTCCTCTTCGGTCACAGCATGGGCTCGTTCCTCTCACGCCATTACTCGATGCTTTACGCCAGTGAGCTTACGGGGCTTATCCTCTCGGGCACGGGCGGCGATCCGGGCGCAATAGGAAAGATTGGCCTTTTCATCGCGAAGATGGACGCGAAGATTCACGGGAAAAAAGCAAAGAGCGAAATTATGAACAAGCTCTCGTTTGGCGCGTTCAACGGCGCCTTTAAGCCCAACCGGACGGACTATGACTGGCTTTCACGGGACGACGCCGAAGTGGACAAATACATCAGTGATCCCTGGTGCGGTGCGGTCTTTTCGGCGGGTTTCTTCTGCGATATGCTGGGGGGACTCAACTATATCAACAAAAAGGAGAATATTGCGAAGATATTGAAGAGCCTGCCCATCTATATATTCTCGGGCGCGAAAGATCCCGTGGGCGCGAACACAAAAGGTGTGAACCAGGTATACAATGCGCTAAAAGACGCGGGCATCGGCGATTTAACCCTCAAGTTCTACGAGGATGGCCGTCACGAGATGCTCAATGAGATTAACCGTGAAGAGGTTTTTAAAGACGTGATCGCGTGGCTTAATAAACACGTTTGATACCTGTGCTATCTGGGCACCTTGATCCCATAATAATTTCAGGAGAAAAATTATGCCCTTTATCCAAATTTTGCTTGTACACATACCGTCATGGTTTTTTTGCCTTCTTATGGTTGTTCTCTATGTTTCCATATCGATAACAGGTTTGCTTATTATCCGGAAATATTATCCGCATTATAAATGCAAACCCCATAACGATATTGCCGGTTTTATATTTGCCACCATCGGCGTAATTTACGCGGTCCTTCTTGCTTTTATAGTCGTCGTTACGTGGCAGGATTTCGATAAGGCGCAGGATGTTACGGTCAATGAGGCTAACTGTATTGCAGCGCTGTATCGCGATTCAACGCCTTTTCCTGATGAATTTCGCGCCGAGCTGAAAAGCGAGCTGATAGATTATGTAAAAGCTATTACCAACGAAGAATGGCAGACGATGGCCAAAGGCCAGAGGAGTCCAGGCGTGCAGAAGATACAGGGAGAATTGTGGGAACTCTACAGCGGTTATCAACCGAAAGATGAAACGCAAAAAATATTTTTTGCGGAATCAGTGAAGAAACTGAATCAAGCGGCTGAAATGAGGCGGCAGCGCATTGTCTATGCCAGCACAGGCATTCATCCACTTCTTTATTTTGTGCTTTTTACCGGAAGTTTTATTACCATCGCTTTTGCTATGTTGTTCGGTACGGAAAATATTGTTCCGCATTTGATCATGGTATCCTTGCTGGCGACGATGATTGCCATTATCCTTTTTACAGTTATGGCCATGGATTATCCGTTTACGGGAGATATCAGTATCACGCCTGATGTTTTCACAAACATGCTTTCAACATTGATGCGTTCGTAAAGCCATAATCAAGAAAAAAGGAAATCAAATATCGGCGGCTAAAGCCGCGAAGGGATAACACAATGGATAAGAAAGTTCGCGATACAGCGGAAAAGATTTTTAACTCCGAATATGAAAAGCTTAGTAAACAAGAAAAGCACGTTGCTCATCATATAACCGAAAGAACTCCTATTTCGACAAATGTCATTCAAGACTATTCCGAACAATTGACGTTTGGCCAGAAGATGGCCGATAAGGTCGCTTCATTTGGAGGATCATGGGCTTTCATCATAATATTTATGATTGTGCTGGTTGGATGGATTGTCCTGAATTCATTCATTCTAATTAAACTTCGCGGCGGTTCTTTTGATCCATATCCATACATCTTTTTAAATCTGATTTTATCCATGCTTGCCGCCATTCAAGCTCCAATTATTATGATGTCTCAAAATCGGCAGGCCTATAAAGATAGACTGAGCGCGGAACACGACTACGAAGTCAATTTGAAGTCAGAGTTGGAAATAATTGCTCTTCATGAGAAAGTTGATTCACTAAAGCAGGAGCAGTGGAAGGGGCTGATTGCCATTCAAGAAGAACAGTTAAAGCTTCTGGGCCAATTAGTTGAAGACCTGAAGAAAGATAAACGAAAAACAAGTTAAAAATTTTCATTTCCCAATCGTTATTTTTCTATTCCACTTTTTATATGTTCCTGCCTATGCTTAACTTAGCAGATGTTGTCTAATGAAGGCTTGTTTCTGTGAACCCTGCACATAAAAATTTTTATGTGCAGGCAAGGCACGCCCCTGGACACACCCGACCTTTCAGAGGTGCAGCCAATATTTTATTGACATACAAGACGGCATTTCCTATACTTCTACACATAAAAAGGAAATTATTATCAATTCAATTTAGGGAGGCAGATCGGCATGTATGAAAAAAAACCATGGCTTAAATATTACGGCAATGTGCCTCATGAGTTGAATTTTCCGAAAATTAGCATGTACGAATCCGTTGCCCTGGCCGTATCTGATTTTTATGACCAGGTGGCCTATGATTTCATGGGGAAAAAAGTCACTTACCTCAATTTTAAAAAACAGATCGATCAATGCGCCAATGCGCTTGCCGCCCTTGGATTGAAGAAAGGCGACCGAGTGACTATTTCAATGCCCACGTCTCCTCCGGGAATCGTCTGTTTTTATGCGGTGAACAAACTGGGCGCGGTCGCCAGCATGATTCACCCCCTTTCGACGGAAAGCGAGATCGAATTTTACTGTCGGCTGAGTGGAAGCCGCTTTGCCCTGACCATGGACATGTGGCTCAATACCTTCGCCCCCGCTGCGAGGCGGGCAGGCGTGGAAAAGCTCCTGATCTGCAGGATGCAAGACTATCTGCCATGGCACATGTCGAAACTGTACTGGCTGAAAGCAGGAAGAAAAAACCCCTCGATTCCCCCCGGCGACCCCATGATCGTGGACTGGAAGAAATGGGTCATAGAGACTGAACATCCCCAGGCATTAAGGGCGGATGTCAACGCAGAAGATCTGGCCGTTATTTTATACAGTGGCGGCACGACCGGCACACCCAAGGGCATCATGCTGTCGAATTATAACTTCGTGTCCGAAGGCCTCATGTGCGCAAAATGGGTGGGGATGAACCCCGAATATTCCGACATTCTGGCCATGCTTCCCATCTTCCATGGGTTTGGCCTCGGTGTATGCGTGAATTCTGCTCTGTCCAACGGAGGAAAGTGCATCATGGTGCCGATGTTCGATGCCGACCTTGCCGCTAAGATGATCAAGAAGAGACCCAATTTCTTGATCGGTGTCCCAACCCTGTATGATGCCCTCATTAAAAGCAAAAAGTTCAACAAGAGTGATCTCTCCTGCTTGTATGCATGTTTCAGCGGAGCCGATACCTTGCCCAGAGTAGTCAAGGAGCGCTTCGAAAGCATCGTGAAGCGGCAGGGCGGAAAGGACGTCAAACTCCTCGAGGGATACGGCCTGACTGAGGCGGTCACCGCAATCATGTCCATGCCCTTGGGTGAATATCGTGAGGGCAGCATAGGCATTCCCTTTCCGAGTATGCTGGCCAAGGTCGTGAAAAAGGGAACGACCGAAGAAGCCCCGGTCGGGGAGGAAGGTGAGCTCTGCGTGCACGGCCCGGCAGTCATGCTGGGATACCTCGACCAGCCCGAAGAGACGGCGGAAGTGCTCAAAAAACACCCTGATGGTCTGGTCTGGCTGCACACCGGAGACATCGCTTCCATGGACAAGGATGGATTTTTTTACTTCAAACTGCGTGAAAAGCGCATGATCAAGTCTTCGGGAATGAACGTTTACCCTGCTCAAGTCGAGGGCCATCTCTATAAACATGAGGCAGTTGGTGATTGTTGTGTAGTCGGCATACCCGACAAGGAGCAGGTTGAGCGTGTCAAGGCGTTCGTTGTACTGAAAAAAGAATTCGCCGCCAAGGCCGGGCCGGACATGGCCAAAGAGCTCATCGATTACTGCCGCAAAGATCTGATCAAATGGAGTTGCCCGAGAGATGTCGAATTCATCGACGAAATACCAAAGACCAAGGTCGGAAAAATCGCCTATACCGAGTTGCAGAAACGGGAGATTGACCGGCTCCGCACGGAGGGAAAATATACCGGCGAAAAAAACGGCTGAATAAATAAGCCATTTTATGCAACTCAGGCTGCAGCATGAAAGAAAGTTTGGTGTCCACCATTGACATCAATCCCGCGGTTTCAGCCGGGGGAGGAATGCGGTAAAACCCGCGGAAGGTCGCGTTATTGTGGGGGAGCTTCCGGCTCCTGCCGGAGGGGGCTCCACTGGTCACTTTTTAGTTTCAGGCAAAATAATCATTTCACCTAATACCAAATCATATTCAGACGGATTCCACGTGCACAGACCTGAAGCAGTAGTAAATGTCATCTCTCCAAACTTCAGAGAACCATTATCTAAACGATATAAATCGACGCGGGTATATGCAAAGTCTTTGCAAAGCATTTTGGCAACATTCAGCATTTCACTCAAGTTGTCGGGTTTTGACACTGATTTATCATACTGGGGAAATGAGCAACTAAAAGGTAAAAGATTCCAGTTAAGGTCATAAACAGCTATTTTTGATTTGATTTGTCTTTCTGCCAAAAGAAAGATGAATTCAGGCTTGCCGTTAAAACACCAGATTTTATAATCGTATAAATCCTTATCTTCATTCTCCAAAAACTCTTCGGCAATAATTTTTGGGGGAATATCTTTATAATATAGTTCTAAACCACTTTCGAACGCATAATTTGTGTTGAGCCATCTGTCCAGTTTCTTTTTTGTTGCGGCTTTGTCAAATTTACCCTTGTTCTTGACTATGATATTCCATCCGCACCCGTGGTTTGCTTTCAGCACAAACTTATCCGGAAGCTTGTCAAAATTTATATCGTCAAATTTATTCCAGACTCCGAACAATGGGATGAGATATTTTTCGCCGACTTGTTTCTTTACCCAATCTCTCACGAGATATTTATCCGCAAGCCTTGTCTTTAACGGCGTGCTATCATATAGTTTTATCCATTGGATTTTTTCATTAAAAGTTTTTGGGTTTTCGAGATTTAGTATTTCTCCCGTCTGTAATTTATACCAATCTTTCAACTCATCGGCGTAATTATCGGGATGCAGGTTTTTATAAAATTTATAGTCCTTTTTCGGATTGTTCAGCCTTGCAATAAATTGCTTAATAGAACGCATTGAACAGCCCAAACCCGTATCGCCTTTTTGTTTTACTAAACATGGTCATCTTTTTTCTTCATGCTTTCGCTGAAACGCCGAAAGGTCCGCTTCATCCCAGGCGTAGCGGACAGCAAATCCGTTAGCCTCAAGCAGCGCGACACTATCAAGCATATCCTGTTTGAACACAGGGAATTGTGAGTTTGCGCCTGTTGATGCGGCATATCCTCCAGGCGCCGTAGAACTCACCAGTGTAAGAATAACTCCCCCTCCGAAGCGGCGAATCAGGCTCCTGTTGAAATCGAAGGACTCTCTCGTCTGCAGCCAGAGAATCCCATCAAAGAGTATCCTGTCAAGGGCGATGTTCACCTCGTACTCGCGGTTAGTTACGTTATAGGCACGGATCAGCGGTGATTCGACAAAATCTCCTTTCACGCGGGGACTGCCGATAATCGAAAAACCACGGCCATTTTTTGTTTTCAAGTATCGGTCAAAGAGATACATGAGCACTTCTTCTTTCCGCCAATCGTACAATCCTTTCAGGAAGGCTCCGGCAAGGTGTTTGATGCCCGCAGTGATGGAGTTCTCCATCGAATCGAGACGAAATCTTTGTCTGCTTTTTGGCCCTTCCAGAGAATGAAGTCTCCTGTACTGATCGGGGTTGAATGTTTCCTGCCAAACAAGGAAACAGTCCAGACCGTTCTCAAGCAACACTTTTATACTTTCAATGTCGAGGGGCGGGATGTTCGTTGTCAGCATCCCGCCGCCATTCTCGTTGAGAAGCCGGGAGGCTAGGCGAATGTAGGGAAGAAGATTGTTTATGTAGAAGTTTTGGTTATCCAGAGAAAATCCATCAGCCTTAAGATAGATTTCCGGATCCTGGCTTGAGACGAGCTCGATGCTGCGAAATCCGAGTCCGACAAGAAACGAAAACTCCCGTTCAAATTCACTCAAGTCAAGACGTTCTCCATCTTTTTTGAAATTGCAGTAACGGCATGCGTTTTCGCAAATACTGGAAAAATATAAAGGGGGCAAAAGCAGCACTTCCCGATCATGTGGGCGACGATAAGCGGAGGCATATTCAAGCACTATCTCACAGTTGGCATCGCTCCTGGTAGCATTGATGAGTTCGATAAGCTCACGGTCGGAAAGAGGATATAGAGACGCTTTATCGAGAAGTTGAGTGAACTCGCCGGCAGGCAATGGCGGGAATGAGCCCACGCGTTCGGCAATTTGGACTGATTTCTCAAAATCACTGCTAAACATAGTCAATTTCTCGTTCGTTAAAATTTAGATATAAGTCGCAAATGCATTTAAAGGAATTATATCCAAATGTCAATCCGGAGAAATATTCAAAAGACATTGGCGTGAATGGTGTTTATTGCGGCGCAATCCTGCTGAATCCTATATGGATGAACATGGATTCTAACCATTCGATCAAATAAGTAGTCATTCTGAAACGTATTCAAACGGTAATCCATCAGTCTCTTCCTTGACATCATTGATAATTCGATGTTAAAAGATTTATAAATACTCTTTAAGGTTGTGCTTTTATGAAAATAACTCGTTATATTATTTACGTTTCACTATTTATCGGAATTGATCTTTTTTTTGCCGGCAATGCATTTTGCAAGGACTATAGTAAGGGTAAAGCTATATTCAGAAATAACTGCACAGTATGTCATCTGATTAAATCAGAAGGTGCTCCTGTTTCTGCCTACCATGCACAGTATAATCCAAAAGATTTTACCGCATCTTCCGCCTGGAAAAATCTCAGTGAAAAAAAGATTAATTCTGTATTGACCAGAGGCCAAGGCGTCATGAAACCGATTAAATTGAGCGACGAAGATTACAAGGCTCTTATCGATTACATGATAAATGATTTGAAAAAGCAGAGTGAATAATCGATTACAAAATAATCTGTTTAAAGCTGGGGTTAATCAGAAATTACATTATAATCAAGAGTCTTTTAATTCATATGTGAAATAAATATCTTCATTGCCCGATGCAATACTCCTGACCTTTTTCGCAATAGATTTCTTTCCAAACATTTTTATAGCCTGCTGAAAGTAACCCATAACAAGATATTCGAAATAAGTATATCTAATTTGAATTCCGGTGATTTTGATATGAGCAACGTTGTTCTCTAATCGTGCGGTTGTTACACCACTGTCAAAATACATAGTCCAGACCTTAGAAAGCACCGACTCAATGAATTGCTTTATATCCTTTATGAGCATAAATGACCTATATGAACCATCCGATGACAGGACAGCCTTAGCACCTGCTTTCCCAAACTTTACGTACTGCATTTTGTCGTCGTTGAAGAATTCCTTGCACATTTCATCAAAAAAAATGATTAATTTTTCTATCGGCATGGGGGTAATGGACATAATAACAGTGCTGAAATATTTGTCCTTCTCTGCTAATTTGTCCATAAATGCTTTCCAGCGTTCCTCACCAAAAGCTGCGGTCATATTAGCTTTTGTTACAACATAAGAAATACCTTTTGCGTTCATATTTAAAACTCCCTTCCATAGTCTTTCTTTCATCAAGACTTTAAAAATTTCGTTGTCTATTATAGGTTGCAACCTAGCATAAAATCGCAGGTTTGAAAATTGAAAATTACAGGAAAAAATATTGCATTTTTGTAGAGGTTGAAGATTTGAGAATTAGATGAACGAATTGATTGTAAACAAAAAAAGGGACAGGTAAAACCTGTCCCTTCCCAAAGTCAAATAAAGTTTTTACAAGCTTATTTTGCGGGTGCATTAGCCGGAGCTTCTTCTTTTCCTTCTTTCTTTTCTTTATGGTGTTTATGATGTTTCTTATTACCCTTTACTTTTTCAACTTTTTCAGGAGCAGTCTTTCCGAACAATGGCGTTGTTTGGGGAGGCGCTTCAGGAGTTTTCATGCCCCCAGCTCTGCCCTCATCCGCCATTACTGTGGTGCAGAATGCAAAAACCAATGCAACAACAAATAATACTAAACGCTTCATCTTAAAATCCTCCTTCTTAAATTTGTTTTATTTTATGATTCCTTTTAAAATTAAAGGCTTTGACACAAGTTCAATTATTTTTAATGCGACGGAGGTTTTTAACAGCAACTTATATGCCCCAGCGAAATACAAATTAATAATATCATGTTATTCAAATAATTGATAAATATTTTTTATTGAAAATGATTGCCTTTACCCCAGCCAACACAATTGGGAAATAACTCTCAGGCTCTGGAGAATAATTCATCAAGTTTTCATTATCCCCATCCGCTTCGCTGCGGGGATAATTCGACTACCTCTTCAAACTTCGCTTCGCTTGTTTTCAGAGAGTCTCAAACCCTACGTCCCTGCCAACTTACGTTGGCGGGATTGTTCCTCCTGCGCTTCGCTTTCGGAATTGTTGTTTCACAAAAAAGCCCCTCGAAGAAACGCATTTCTTGCGAGGGGCTAACGAGATCCGCATATGCCGTCTTGTCTTTTAACTGGAGTCTATCATTTAAATTCTTGGTCTTTTGAGGGTGATAGTCACCACGAAGACTCTGTGTTTAAATTTTCGTTAACGTCCAGTAGATATAGACTCAATACGCGCATCGCAGAATCTCGACTGCATAATAATTATTATTGCATATTTCAAAGAACTTGAATTCAAATTCAAAGAGCGCCGCAATGCTTGCTTATTCCTAGGCTGTAATCAGCCTATTTAATTACCGTCCTTTCGGGCAGTTGATGTTCACCGCAAATATTTCGAAATGCTTTTCTTTTTACCTCCCAGTGAAATGATTGAAACTTCTTTCACGTCGCAGATAAATGATTCGAGCCTTTCACATTGCAGCGCCTTTATGATTCTATTATAAAGCTGCTTTTTGTTAATGTCAAGGGGTGTAAAAAGTTATTAAAGGTCATCGTGACAGACGACAAAACTACCAGCAACATCAACGAAAAGGCAGAAATTAAATTTATAAGGCATAATATCATTCAATATTTCTTCACTTACTCCACAGCAACCCTTAGTATATTTTTATTATTTACAAATTATACCAAAAGAGTTATCTACTTAGCGAAAATCAGCAATCGTTTTAATGAGACCCAAATTTCAGAAACGAAGTGCACTGAAATATGATGGTCGAATTATCCCCGAGGCGAAGCCGAGCGGGATATAAATTGGGTTCTAATTCCCCACCCCTTGCGGCGGGGTTGTTCATTAAATATCGCATAATAATTTTGTGCAGAATAAAGGGAGTCGATGCCGTTAAACTGAATATATTCGCGTAGAAGCTTTATCACATAGGAGCGTTAATGTCCGCACCGCAAATCATTCTGGAGCTGATTGAAAGATTCGACCGCAACATTGAAGCTTACGAATCCGGCAAATACAACGAGACACAAGTCAGGCGTGAATTTATTGATCCCTTCTTTGAAGCATTGGGGTGGGACGTCAACAATAAAGAAGGCAACGCCGAAGCCTACAAGGACGTCATCCACGAAGACGCCGTAAAAGTCAGCGGCGTCACCAAGGCGCCGGATTATTCCTTCCGCATCGGCGGACAGCGCAAATTTTTTGTCGAGGCCAAAAAGCCTTCCATCAATCTCAAAGACGCGCCCGCCGCCGCTTTTCAGGTCAGGCGCTACGCCTGGTCGGCAAAACTGCCGCTTTCCATCATTACCGACTTTGAAGAATTCGCCGTCTATGACTGTAGAATAAAACCGGATCAAAAAGACAAGGCCGACAAAGCCCGCATCATTTATTATACCTATCGCCAGTATGCTGACAAATGGGAAGAGATCGCCGCCGTTTTTTCCAAGGACGCGATTCTCAAAGGCTCGTTCGATAAGTACGCCGAATCCAGCAAGGCCAAGCGCGGCACATCCGAAGTGGACAGCGCATTTTTGATTGAAATCGAAAGCTGGCGCGACGCGCTCGCCCGCAACATCGCATTGCGCAACACGTTGAGCGTGCGCGAACTCAACGACGCCGTGCAGCGCACCATTGACCGCATCATCTTTTTGCGCATCGCCGAAGACCGCGGCATTGAAGACTACGGCTCTCTGCGCTCGCTATGCAACGGCGGCAATACATACGGCCGCCTGCAGGAACTCTTCTACAAGGCAGACGACCGCTACAACTCCGGCCTGTTTCATTTCCGGCACGAAAAAGACGAAGCGGAACCGCCCGACAATCTGACACCGAAACTTGCTATTGACGACAAACCTCTCAAGGATATTCTCCATCGACTTTATTATCCCGATTCACCTTATGAGTTTTCCGTTTTGCCCGCCGATATTCTTGGGCAAGTCTATGAACAATTTTTGGGCAGGGTTATCCGGCTCACCAGCGATCACCGCGCCGTGGTGGAAGATAAGCCGGAAGTCAAAAAAGCGGGCGGCGTTTTTTACACGCCGACTTACATTGTTGATTACATCGTCAAAAATACCGTGGGCAAATTGTTGGAAGGAAAAAATCCGAAGACGGCGGAGAGACTGCGCATCCTCGATCCCGCCTGCGGTTCCGGTTCTTTTCTGCTGGGCGCTTATCAGTGCGTGCTTGATTGGCATTTGAAATGGTACACCGAAAACAATCCCGAAAAACACGCCAAAAACAAAAAGCCCATTCTTTATCAGGGACAAGGCGGAGCGTGGCATCTGACCACAGCCGAGCGCAAACGGATTTTGCTCAACAACATTTACGGCGTGGATATTGATATTCAGGCCGTGGAAGTCACCAAGCTCTCGTTGCTGCTCAAAGTGCTGGAAGACGAAACCGGCGAAACACTCAATTACCAATTTAAACTTTTCCACGAGCGCGCGCTGCCGAACCTGGGAGGCAATATCAAATGCGGCAATTCGCTCATCGGGCCGGATTTCTACGACGGAAAACAAATGACCATGCTGGATACCGAAGAAGCCCAGCGTATCAATGTCTTCGACTGGCATGCTGAGTTTCCGGAAATTTTCAAGCAGGTGGCTTTGACGTGGTGATAGGTAATCCGCCGTACATACGCATTCAGGCTTTAAAAGAATGGGCGCCTAAAGAAGTAGAATTTTATAAAATCGCTTATCAAGCCGCCCAAAAAGGCAACTATGATATTTATGTTGTCTTTGTCGAAAAAGGTTTTTCTCTTTTAAATAAAAATGGTCGATTAGGTTATATTTTACCAAATAAATTTCTGTCAACGGATTATGGCCTTCCGTTGCGATCATACTTAGCAAAAGAGTATGCTTTAGATACTTTAATAGACTTTGGACATTCTCAAGTTTTTGAATCAGCAACCACATATACTTGCTTGATTTTTCTTAAATCATCTAAGCCTGATAAAATTAAACATTTACGAATAGAACCTAAAAATATTGTCAATACTGAACTACAATTCGAGACAGTGCAATCGGCAAGCCTTGGTGAAGCTGCTTGGTTATTTGGTTCAAAAGATGACAATAAATTATTTAACAGGTTATTTGATGAAAATGTTTCACTTCTTGATTTGCCAGCTTTAATGTCACGAGGTACAAGCAGTGGAGCAGATGATATTTTTTGTCTGCAACAAAAAGATGACCAGTATTTTACTGTAAATGGAGAAGCAGTGGAAATAGAAAATGATATACTAAGGAAACCATTATATGCGACCGATTTCTCACGCTATAATTGCAATCCTAAAAACATTAATCGTATAATTTTCCCATATACAGTAACTGAACAAGGATATGAAATTGTTTCTGAAAAAAAATTTAAAGAACAATGGCCAAAAACATACAAATATTTATCTTCAAATAAGAATGCACTTGAAAAACGTAAGCAATTTAATCAGTGGTATGGTTTTAGTGCCCCACGAAATCTGAATATTCACGATAAGGCCGATATACTTGTACCATTGCTTGCAAATCGTGGCTTATTTTCACCTTTGCCGAAAAATTCAGAAAAGTTTTGTTTAATGGCAAGTGGTGGATTTAGTGTTAGTATCTTGGGAATCAACACTAACCTCAAGCCATCGTATATACTTGGGCTTCTAAATTCAAAACTTCTCTTCTGGTGTCTCAATAAAATCAGCAACAAATTCCGTAGTGGTTGGATAACTTGCACAAAACAATATTTTGGTACACTTCCGATACGCACTATTGATTTCAACAATTCCACTAAAAAGAAAATGTATGAAGACATGGTGCAACTAGTTGAGCAGATGCTTGCCCTGCACAAACAACTAGCCGACGTCAAAACCGGTCATGAACAAACTCTGCTCCAGCGCCAGATTGACGCCACCGACAAGCAGATTGACAAACTGGTTTATGAATTATACGGTCTGACAGAAGAAGAAATAAAAATCGTTGAAGGTGGAACATAAAATGAAAGTATTATTGGTTAATGGAAGTCCCAACAAAAAAGGATGCACCTACACTGCCCTTTGTGAAGTGGAAAAGGAATTGAATAAGAATGATATTGAAACGGAAATATTCTATATCGGGAAAAAACCTATCAGAGGGTGCACTGCATGCGCAAAATGTCTTGAACTGGGGAAATGCGTGTTTGATGATGATGCCGTCAACGTCGCCCTTGACAAGGCCGATAAATCGGACGGTTTTGTTTTTGGTTCTCCTGTCCATTACGCGGGCCCTTCCGGTTTTATAAAATCATTTTTAGACCGCTGCTTTTTTTCTGGCAGTAATTTCTTTGCCTACAAACCGGGTGCGGCAATCGTGAGTTGTCGCCGGGGCGGCGCTACAGCGGCATTTGAACAGCTCAATAAATATTTTACCATCAATAACATGCCGGTTGTTTCATCCCAGTATTGGAATATGGTGCATGGCAACACGCCGGAGGAAGTGCTGCAGGATATTGAAGGGATGCAGACAATGCGGACGCTGGGAAGGAATATGGCATGGCTTTTAAAATCAATCGCAGCAGGTAAAAAAGCGGGTGTTGCTCTACCGGAAAATGAAGAAAGGGTGTGGACAAATTTTATTAGATAATCGGTGCATTGCGTCGTAAAAACAAAAACGCCGCAGGAAAGATTGAAATCTTGGTGACGTTGACAAAAACAATAGCGCGTTTGGGAATAACCTAAAGGTCACGCGACGCGTTCTACAACTTGTTCTTAGCGAGTGTCAAATCCCACTCCGCTACGCTTCGGGGATAATTCGACCAGCAAGCTTCAGTGCACTTTGTTTCTGAAACTTGGGTCTCATTAGGAGGAAATTATGAAAAAAATATTACTTTCGTTGTTGTTGACGGTTGTTTTTGCCGTGCCCGCTTTTTCACAGATGGATATGCCCATGAAGGGTCATGGGGAAGGGCGTGGACAGATGATGGAAATGGACCATATGGACATGATGGGCGGCGATATGATGTGCATGGAAAATATGCGCCATATGGGGCTTACCGATGACCAGATGATGAAGATGAAGCCTATGCGCAGGGAAATGCAAAAAAGCCAGATCCGATCCAAAGCCGATCTGAAGATCGCGGAGATCGAACTTATGGAAATAATGGAAGTGAAAGATTTTGATCTGGATAAGGCCAGCTCCGCGGTTAAGAAAATTGAAGATATAAAAACCGCCCGGCATTTGGAAATGTTAAAAGCCATGAAAGATATGCGGACTATTTTAACCGATGATCAGTTTAAGAAAATGCATAAAATGTGCAGGATGAAGATGGGTGAGAGAAAATACGGAAAGATGATGATGGATAAACCTGCTCCGAAAAAACCAAAGCCAGCGGGTGATATGAAGGATATGAAGCACTAGTTTATACCAATTCGCTTCCTTCGGCTAACTTTGTTGGCATCGTCGTCGGCTTCCTCAACGTATTAGTAATACGCCTGCGGAGCCTCCTCCTTGCCGCCGCGTTATCCTTTGAAATCGAATGGTAATAGTATGCCGATAATTAAAAGTTTAAATAACATGTTGGTTCAAGTCTTCGGCTTGAACCAACATGAATATATTTTTCAAAAATATAAATATTGTAAAGTCCCGCTTTTTATAAGGAAGCCGGGGTATGTCTTCTCGCTTTTTTTTGCACAAACTGTTATCTATAAAAATAAAGCTTGACTATTCTCTGCGATTGCCGTAGTGTTTTGCTAACTTCGGATATTTAGAAATAAAGACGAAGGAAAGAGTTGAATTTAGACGTTTTGAAGCACATAGGTTAGCCACCAGGTACTTTAGAGTCTTGGTGGCTTTTTTAGTTCTGTCATCGTGCTGATTCGACTTTTGAAAATTTATGAAAGGAGGATTCAAGCTATGTCAGAAGGTAAAGTAAAGTGGTTCAACGAAAACAAGGGTTTCGGCTTCATCTCACAAGAAGACGGCGCCGATGTTTTTGTGCACTTCAGCTCTATTCAGGCCGAAGGTTTCAAGACGTTAAATGAGGGCCAGTCTGTAAGTTTTGATGTCGCCCAGGGCAAAAAAGGTCTGGAAGCAACAAACGTCAAACTTATCTAGTTAGACTCGCTGATAGTGAGCCAAACGACGTTGGTCCCTGCCACCTGAAGGTGAAGGGGTAATTCGCTCTAAGATTTCCCGATCACTACGTGTCGGAAAATCAAGGCTCAGTAAAGCGTAAGGCGAACTATACCAGGCGCAAAGCGCCGTGGTAAAACTTAAAAATTTAGCACTCCGTATATGAGCAATCATTACGGAGTGTTTTTTTTATTGTGAGGCTCTCTGAAAACGAGCGCAGAGGAAGTATGAAGAGTAAGCCGAACAATCCCCGCAGCGAAGCGGAGAGGGATAAAAGAGGCCCTCTGAAAATGAAACTCAAGCTTTAATGAAACTCAGATATTACAAGCGCAGCACAGTAATATCTGTAAGTTGAATTATCCTACATGCGAAGCCATGTGGGATAGGAACTACATTGTTGGACGAATTATCCCACGAATAAGACATTCCTTTCTTCAGGTAAAATATAAAAAACTCGATTTGTATCTCACCATAATATTTATGTTGACATATATAAAAATACAAGTTATATAGTTTGCAAACATATTAACTAGTATACTATTGATGAACGGAAATATGGAATTGAAATACTGTCAGGAAGGCCAATCTTTGGGTCAATGATGGAGGGCAGATGCAAAATATTTTTAAGCTTCAGGCTGATGTTTGTAAGATTTTTTCCAATGATAAGCGTTTAGAAATTATTAATTTGCTGAAATACAAAGAAATATCCAATCAGGAAATCATGCGCGAAACGGGTTTAAGCAAGGTAAGTATATCCCAGCATATGAATGTGTTGAAATCAAAAGGGGTTATTGTATCCCGGCGTGAAGGACAGCAATTGTTTTATTCAATTGCCAATCCTAAGATCATTCAGGCCTGCACTTTGATGCGGGAAGTATTAGTGGAACAATACAGGGCAAAAGAAAAAGAGGTTTCCCGTCTGGTGAAAGCGTTCAATGATATATCCGGCAGCGGATCGGTGAAACGCAAAACTGCCGCGAAACGAAAATCACGGGTATGAACCCCGCAGCAGGCTGCGGGGTATTAAACCCTCCGCTTTGCGGGATTGTTCAACTTACTAATTCCGCTGCGCTTCGCTTTCGTAATTGGAGTTTCAACAATGAATTTTGTGCGTTCAGCAATTATGGCGGGGCGGCCTAAAATATTTTTTTAAAAATAGTGATCGAGTGTTTCATGACGAAATGCATCGTAATAAAAATATATCGAAAATATTAAAAGATGTGAGGAAAAAAAGGAGGGGTTATGAAAAAAATTATTAAATGGTCTTTAATGGGTATTATTGCCGCGGTATTGATGACAAGCAGCGCTTACGCGACCAACGGCATGCGAATGATCGGCTTCGGTCCCGTGCAGGATTCCATGGGCGGGGTAAGCGTGGGACTCCCGCTGGATGCAGCTTCAGTATTGACTAATCCGGCCGGTATGAGCGATCTTCCGGGACGGATCGATTTTGGCGCCTCATATTTCGTGCCTTCTGTTAGATATAAGGCGACTGAATCAGCGGAAATGGGCGGGATGGTGATAAATCACGATGGCGCTGAAATTGATTCTGACCGTGGCGGATCACCGGTTCCTGCTTTTGGATTGATAGTTCCATTGACTGATAGAATCAAATTTGGCGTCGGCGCGTATGGTGTCGCCGGCATGGGTGTTGATTACAAACAAAATCTCTACAGCGGCATTACCTATACGTCTTATTCACAGATGCGTTTTGCCCCCGGGCTGTCTTATAAAATCAATGACATGGTATCCATCGGCGCTGTTCTTAATGTAATGTATGCAACAATGGAATTCGATGCGGCAAGTGGTTTTGGCCAGTCGCCTCACATGGGAGCATCTTCTTTTGGATACGGGGCTACGATCGGCGTCTTTGTGAAGCCCGTTGATATGCTGCAAATCGGATTGGCCTATGAGACGAAAAGCGCTTTTCAGGATTTCAAATTTAACACCGGCTACGGTGCGGATAAGATTGAATTCAATCAGCCCTCAGTGGCCACCTTAGGTGTAGGCATAAAGCCTATCAAAGACCTGCTGATTGGTTTTGACGTTGAATGGATAAACTGGGCGGACACCAACGGATTAAACTTGCCTAAATACAAAGAGAATGCCAGTGGCGCCATGCCCTGGAATATGAATTGGAGCGACCAGTTCGTCTATAAAGTTGGTGTTCAGTACATGGTTCATCCGATGGTGGCTTTGCGGGCGGGATATAACTATGGTAAAATGCCTCTTACTAGCGATCGCGCATTTGAAAACATGGCGTTCCCGGCTGTTTCCGAACATCATATAACCGCAGGCATTGGAATTAATTTCACCAAGCAGTTAACTCTTAACATTGGCGGCATGTACTCACCGGAAGCAAAACTTACCGGTTCTAATGCGGGAAGTCCATTTCCGCCGACGCCTACAGGGCAGGGTATAAGCTCATATGAAACAGAGATGTCGCAGTATTCTCTTGATATGGGACTTGCATACACTTTTTAAGCGTTTTTAAATTTAAATTGGCACGGCAGATTATCTCTCTGCCGTGCCGATTAACTTGTTTTTTTAACCGGCAAATATGCCGGAAACCGGAGGTTATTTATGAACCACCAGACGAAAGAATATCTGGAAGGGCAATTCGGCAATCGCGTTAATTTTGATGAAATGGAGCGCGTATTATACAGTCATGATATAGCGGCGATACCTTCCCTCATTGCACCGCTCATCGGCAAAACAGTCCCCGACGCGATTGTTCAACCCCAAAGCGAAGAAGAGCTGGTCAGTCTCATTAACTGGGCCAGACAAAATAATATCGCTCTTACGCCGCGGGCAAAAGCTTCTTCCGGCTACGGCGGGGTGCTGCCCATTAAAAAAGGGATCGTCGTTGATTTCTTCCGTCTAAATAAAATTATATCAATAGATAAGCAAGCGCAAACGGTAACCTGTCAGGCAGGTGTTGTCTGGGAAAAAGTGGACGCCGCTTTAGCAAAAGAAGGGCTTACGGTAAATCTTTATCCGTCCAGTTATCCCGGCTCGACAGTCGGTGGCTGGCTGGCGCAGGGTGGTGCGGGTTTTGGTTCTTATCAATACGGCTGGTTTCGGGAAAATGTGGTTTCTGCCCGCGTGGCGCTGCCCGATGGTACGGTGCGAGTCTTTGCCGGAGCCGATCTGGATTTAATTGCCGATGCCGAAGGAACAACTGGATTTATCATAGACTTAACAATGAAAGTTCAACCTAAGGATGAACTCGAAATTATTGCCATTGGCTGTCCGGAAGCACAAGCTCTCCAGCAGATTGTAGAAGATATAGTGAAGGCGGATCTGCCTTTATGGTCGCTTGTTTTCATCAATCCCCGGATGGCGGAAATGAAAAACCGGTCGCCTTTGATGGAACACAACGGTCATCCAATCGAAGAGAGAGTGCTTCTGCCGGCATCCTATGTTGCCACAATAGCTTTTCATAAAAAAGACGCAGCGCAAGGCAAGGCCAAGTTACAGGAAATATTGCGCCGCTGTCAGGGTGAAATATTAAGTGAACGCATAGCTGAACATGAATGGAAAAACCGTTTCAAGATCATGGTGGTCAAACGCCTTGGTCCCAGTCTGGTGCCGGCTGAAGTCGTCATACCTCTTTCCCGGTTGGGTCATTTCATGGCGGAAGTCGAAAATAAAATTAATCAACCCATTGTCAAAGAAGGCACAGTTATCCGCAAGGGCAAGGGTGGAGAACCGGAAGTTGTTATCCTGGGATTTATTCCAGCCGATCAGCGCAAATTCAGCTACAATTTTGTTTTCAGTCTTTCGTTATCCATTATGAAAATTGCGGAAGCCAATGGCGGCCGGGCATATTCCACCGGTTTATATTTCAAGGCCAAAGCCCAGAAAGTTTTGGGTAAAGAACGATTAGCCAGACTGAAAGCTTTTAAAAAACAGGTTGACGAAAAGGATATTTTCAATCCCGGGAAAGTTATGGGTTACAATCTTATGGACAGCGCCGTGAGCATCGGCAATGCTTTTGAGCCGCTGATCCGGCCTTTCGGCAATTACGTTATCACGCATATCGGGGAGAGAAAAAGTTATCCTTTAACTGACATTCCCGCAGACGTTGTCTGGTATGCCTACAGTTGCTCTCAATGCGGTTACTGTGTGGAAGAGTGCGATCAATTCTACGGCCGCGGCTGGGAAAGCCAGAGTCCGCGCGGTAAATGGTATTGGCTGCGGGAATATCTGGAAGGAAGAGCCAAGTGGACTCAGGCGCAGATTGATACTTTTTTAGTCTGCACAACCTGCGAGCTTTGCAACTTGCGTTGTTCTGCGGCGCTGCCCATAGAGCCTTCATGGATGAAGCTGCGCGGCAAGCTGATCAACAAAGAAAAGAGAATGACCTTTCCGCCTTTTGAAATGATGGCTGAAGCGCTGCGTTCTGAGGGCAATATCTGGGCTGGTTACCGCAAAAACAGGGCAGAGTGGTTTCCGGAAGACCTTAAGGAAAAGCATGGTCCCGGCCGCAAGGCTCCGGCAATGTATTTTGCCGGATGCACGGTAAGCTATGTGGAGCATGATATCGGCATGGCGACCGTCAGATTGCTCGACAGCGCCGGTGTTGATTTTACCTACGCCGGCAAACCGGAGAATTGCTGCGGCACCCCGATGCTGGTTGCCGGTAAATGGGACCTTTTTGAAGATATCATGCGCAAAAACATAGAGGTTGTAAAACACACTGGTGCGGATACTGTTATTGCCTCCTGTCCGGCCTGCGATATGATGTGGCGTATTGTTTATCCTGAATGGGCCAAAAAATTGGGCATTGATTACAATATCAAAACTAAACACTACTCTGAAATTATAGCTGAGAAAATCAAATCCGGTGAATTTGCATTCCCGGCAAATAATATAAAGCCGGTAAAAGTAACATGGCATGACTCGTGTCATATCGGCAGGGCATCCGGTGTTTATGAAGCTCCACGTGATTTGATCAAGGCGATTCCCAATGTTCAATTTGTGGAAATGGAACATAACCGTGAGAAAGCCCATTGCTGCGGCAGTGTTCTGTCGTTGATTAAAGATCCGCCGGTTGCTGCCGAAATCGGTAAAACAAGGCTCGATGAAGCGGTCGAAGCCGGCGCCGAGAAGATGCTGGCATTGTGTCCCTGCTGTGAGGTACAGTTACGTGTAACCGCGAAAAAGAAAAATATACCGGTGGAAGTTGTAGATTTAGCGCATCTGGCCGGTAATGCTCTGGGATATGATTTCCCCGATCCCAATCCGGATGTGCACAGCCAGTGGGGTGTTTTTGATGCCTTCATATCGCTGATGTCGCCGCAGGGTTTTGCCAATTTAATGGGAACGATGTGGCCGGAGTTGATCGATGCCATGCCTTTCGGCATGGGGCCGATGATGCGTGGCATGGGCAAGATTCCCGGCGCGCTCAATTTAATGAAACCCATGTTCCCGGTTTTGTTTCCCATCCTGCTACCGATGATGATGCCCAAGGTAATGCCGGTGATGCTCGACAGGGTTGCAGCGCAGATTGACATGCCAGATTACATGCGTGAGCAGATGCCGGAGCTGATGCCCAAAGTTATGGACAGCCTTATGCCGCACATGATTGGTGATCTTGTGCCTTTGGTGACTCAGCCGATGATTAATTATCTGACGGGCAATAGAAAATAGAATGCCTGCGCGTTATAAATTTTTGTGATCGGGGCGGATATTTGCTAAAATACAAACAAATACCTGCGAAATGTTCATAGTTATTTCCCTTATTTTAACTGGTTAAAGAAAGGAGAAACATATGAAAAAGAACATGGGGATTATAGACAAGGTTATTAGAATATTGCTGGCGGTTGTGGTGATTGCCCTTTACATGAATGGCAGTATTACAGGTGTAGCGGCGATTATTCTGGGCATTATGGCATTTGTTTTTATAGTAACGAGCCTGATAGGTTATTGCCCTTTATACGCAGCTTGTAAAATATCAACGATAAAGAAATCTTGATGATAAAGTAACCACTAGGAATTGGTCCGATGTGCGGACATGATATTTGAAATGAGGGATGGTCATATTTCTCAATTCGATCCTTAAATGGCGATGCCGGAGCTTTGGGAGCATAGTTTGTAGGGATTACATCGATCAAGTGCTAGTTTTAGTGTACCGAGAAAGTTACGATCTTTTTGCCGGTATTTCTTTTGATTCGTCCTTCGCTCTCGAGATAGCGCAGATGGGCAATGGCTTCGCCGGTAGCAAACCATTTTTGGGCGATGGGGAATTGTTCCCAGCTTTCGCAATCTATATCCCAGGTCATTCCCGCGGCAATTTCGTAGGCGCTCATTGTGTTTTTCCCCAAAACATCAAGTAATTCATTAACTCTATTCTGATGATGTTTCTTCAATTCGTCTATTCTTTCATTGAGGTCGGTAAAAAAATTACGATGTCCTGGAAGGACAATATTCACGGGTAAATTTCTGACTTTTTCCAGACTTTCCAAATAATTTTTAAGTGAGTTGACTTCGTATGACCATGACTCGATATGCGGTGTTATGTCGTAAAGTACGTGGTCGCCGGAAAACAGTATTTGTTTTTTATCCTCATAAAGACAAATATGTCCCTCAGTATGTCCGGGCGTAAGCAGGCATTTAAGTCGATAATCGCCGATCTGGATAAAATCGCCGTCGTCAATAAGGCTTAATTCGGGAATTGTTTCCGGGCTGTATTTGAATCCGGGGTGACTGTGCAGAGCCTTCATAAGATCGTCCAGAGAGAATCCGTTGCTGACTGCATAATCCAACATTGGCTGCCAGCTAATGTTTTTGTCGAAGACTTTGGAGTCGATTCTGCTGAAATAAACTGTGCTGGTCTGTGTCGAAAGTCTGGAAACCAGCCCGGTGTGGTCGGCGTGCATATGGGTTATCATGAAGTCGGTTTTGGATAGATCAATATCAAGAGCGCGCAGACCTTCCTGCATTGCCTCAAAACAGACACTGCGGTTGAATCCCGTATCAATTATAAGGTTCCGGTTGTCGGATTTTATGATGTATGAATTGAGTTCTTTCAGCGGACTATTGGGAAGAGGTATTATAATCCGGTAGAGACGGGGCATTATTTCTTCAAACATTTACAAAACTCCTTTGAATTTCACTAAAAATAGTAGTTAGCACCTTTGCCCGGAAGAAACAAGTTCCTGATAAAATAATAACTTGACATATTGTGAAGTAGCATGTATGAAAGCGACAATCTAAAAAGCTCGTTTGTGGTGGATACCCCATCTTGCAGAGATTCTTTCAAGTGTGGGGTTTTTTTTGTGAAACAACAAGTCCTAAAGCGAAGCGTATAGGACTTGGTAAGTTGAACAATCCCCTGAGCGAAGCGAACGGGGATAATCAGAAACGAAGTGTGCTGAAACTTGCTGGACGAACTATACCAGGCGCATAGCGCCGTGGTAAAACAAGCGTTAGTCGTAGTGATACTCGCTGAGAGCGAATGGAATGAAGCTCGAAGCTCAAGCGGAACTATCCAATAGCCTTTGGCTATTGGAAACAATCCCTGAGCGAAGCGAATGGGATAGTGAGGCTCAAACATTTTTTGCAATAATTAGAAAAGAAGATTTTTAAAAAAGGAAAAAAGGTAATGAAGATCGACGATCAAAAAATTAGAAACATCGGGATAAGCGCGCATATAGATTCCGGCAAAACCACGCTTACCGAAAGAATTCTTTATTATACGAAAAGAATTTATGCCATCCATGATGTTAAGGGAAAAGATGGCGTGGGAGCCACGATGGATTCCATGGAACTGGAAAAGGAACGTGGAATCACGATAGCTTCTGCGGCCACATATTGTGAATGGAACGGCTATGAGATAAATATAATAGACACACCGGGACATGTCGATTTCACCATAGAAGTGGAAAGATCGCTTCGCGTTCTGGACGGAGCTATTTTAGTTTTATGCGCTGTAGGCGGCGTTCAGTCGCAATCCATTACCGTTGACCGTCAGATGAAAAGATATAAAGTTCCCTGTATCGCCTTTATTAATAAATGTGATCGCAGCGGCGCCAATCCTTTCCGTGTCATCAGCCAGTTAAGGGCAAAGCTGGGCCACAATGCCGTAGCCATGCAGATTCCTATTGGTTTGGAAAATGAAGCGGAAGGCGTTGTTGATTTAGTCAGCATGAAGGCTCTTTATTTTGACGGCAACAACGGCGAGATTGTCCGCGAGGCGGAAATCCCGCAGAATCTTCTGGAAGAAGCCAGGGCAAAAAGAGAAGAATTAATCGATGCCGCTTCGATATTTTCCGATGAACTGACTGAAGCGATTTTGAATGAGAGCGAAATAACTTCCGAATTGATTTACGCAGCGATGCGCAAAGGTACATTGGAAAGAAAAATAACCCCTGTTTATATGGGATCAGCATATAAAAACAAAGCCATACAGCCGATGCTCGACGGCGTGAATTATCTTTTGCCCTGTCCTTCCGAAGTGGAAAATGTGGCGATGGATATGGATAAGAACGAGGAACTCGTCGTACTGGAAAATGATTCCGAAAAACCTATTGTTGCGTTGGCCTTTAAACTGGAAGATGGTCAGTATGGGCAATTAACCTATGTTCGCGTTTATCAGGGAACGTTGGCGAAGGGATCAACGATTGTCAATATCCGCAACGGCAAAAAGGTGAAGGTCGGCCGTGTTGTGCGGATGCATGCCGATCAAATGGAAGATGTCGAAGCTCTGAAATCGGGATACATCGGCGCGTTATTCGGAATTGAATGTTCTTCCGGAGATACTTTTACTTCTCCTGGAACAAATTTAACGATGATTTCCATGTATGTGCCCAAACCGGTTATATCGCTGGCAATCGTACCCAAAGACAACAAGTCTCAGTTGTCTATGGCCAAAGCGCTGAATAGATTCTCTAAGGAAGATCCAACTTTTAAAACGTTTGTTGATCACGAAACAGGTGACACAATTATCGAAGGCATGGGTGAACTGCATCTGGATATTTATGTGGAGAGGATGCGGCGGGAATACGGCGCCGATGTTACGACAGGCAATCCCCGCGTCGCTTACCGCGAAACAATAACACAGCGCGCCGATTTCAATTATACCCATAAAAAACAAACCGGTGGCGCCGGACAATTCGGCCGCATTGCCGGTTATCTGGAGCCTGTCAGCGATGCCGATTTTGTTTTTGAAAATAAAATATTCGGCGGCGCTATTCCCACGCAATATATTCCCGCCTGTGAAAAGGGATTTAAACAAAGCATGGCCAAAGGGCCGAAACTGGAATTTCCGATTACCGGTGTGAAGGTAGTCATTAATGACGGCGCTTCCCATGCGGTGGATTCTTCGGACATGGCCTTTCAGGCGGCGGCACGCGGAGCGTTCAAGGAAGCATATCTGAGAGCCAAGCCGGTTGTTCATGAACCGATAATGAAGGTCGTTGTGGAAACTCCTTCGGAATTTCAAGGTTCGGTGATGGGTCTCTTAAATCAGCGCCGCGGCATGATCATCGGCTCTCAGGATGAAGATATCATGTGCGTGATTGAATCGCAGGTGCCGCTGGCGGAGATGTTCGGATTTTCTACTATCCTGCGTTCAGCTACGCAGGGAAAGGCGCAGTTCACGATGGAATTTGCTATTTACCGGCAGGTGCCGCAGTCGATTGCGGAAAAGATCGCTCTGGAAGCAGCTCAAAATAAAAAATCAGCCGCGTAGTGAATTTTGTCATTCCGAACGTATGTGAGGAATCTTTAAAAATTGAATTATTTAAAAACAAGATTTCTCCCCAGCGTAGCTGGACTATAGGCTTCACTCGAAATGACACATTATTAAAGGTTTTATTGTCGAAGTAATATATAAGAATGTTAACAAACAGCATTTCCCTGAAAAGGGAAGATAATGTTATTCATTTAACTTATAAGGATATTGTCATGATAAAAAAAGAAATGATTTACCGTAATCCGCTAATTAATCTTGGTTATGAAAATGAAGATATTTTGCCCAAAGAAGGATTTGGCGCCGTTTTAGCCCATGCCGGAGTAGGGAAGACGGCCTTGCTTGTCCAGCTTGCTTTAAACGCGATGTTACGCGAACAACCTGTCCTGCATGTAAGTCTCAAT
Organism: uncultured delta proteobacterium; assembly: GCA_963710575.1. Taxonomy (GTDB): domain Bacteria; phylum Desulfobacterota; class Syntrophia; order Syntrophales; family Smithellaceae; genus Smithella. The sequence continues at coordinate 107,064 of CAVQAL010000014.1, forward strand.
GATGCCGTGAGCAAAGTTGATGTCTGGTATCAGGAGTTATTTCATGATATCGCCCCGAAATTTGATGTTGCGGAAGTTCAGGATTACTGGGATAAAATTCAGCCATATCGTTTTATCATGACTTTCAAGGTGGAAGGTTTCAGCGCGCCGAGGCTGGAAGAACGTTTAACCGATCTTATGCAGCAGAATATTTTCAAGCCGCATACGGTTATTATCGATGGCTTTAAATTTGATGAAGCGGGTCGTGGTCAACTCGTTCAATTGAAAGAGCTGGCGCGGAAATATTCAATGCGCATCTGGTTTACTGTCCATACGCACCGCCATGAACCGCCGCAGGAAAACGGATTGCCCCTTTCTTTTTTACACGTGACGGATTTGTTCGATGTTATTGTTCAACTGGCTACGAAAGGCGATGAAGTATATATTAAATCTCTTAAAGGAAAATTAATAGATTCCGCTCAAAACGATTTGCTTCTTGATCCCGCGACGATGCTGATCAAAGACGGCAAATAGAATTCACGATCTTTAGGTCGAATCAAAACCTTTTTCGCGCAGTATAAAAGTAGATTGCGGATTTAGAAAAACGCAGTTCTATCTCAGAATCTCAGGAATTAAAGAAAGTATTTCAATCAATCAGCCGTTGCCTGTATTGTTATATGTATAAATTGCGCTGATCCCTTAGCCTGCGCGCTAGAGGCAGACTTTATTCACCTGCTCATAATCGGTGATTCCCCGGAAGACCTTCATTATGCCGTCCATCCGCAGAGTCCTCATTCCTTCCTCGATTGCCAGCGACCGCAGTTCCTCAACGCCGGTGTTTTTTTTGATCGCATCCTTGACCGTTTTTGTGCCGATGAGCAGTTCATGAAATGCGATTCGTCCTTTGTATCCGGTGCCGCCGCACTTTTCACAGCCCTCCTTTTTCATAAAGGATAGTTCGGGAAGGTAGTCTGTCATACTATGCGCTGTAAACCATTCCTTACCATAACCGTGGATAAGCTCGTCATATTCTTCGCGATCCGGATGGTAGGGTTTCTTGCAATTCTCACAGAGTTTGCGCGCGAGGCGTTGGGCCAGGATGCCAAGGAGCGCATCGGAAAAGTTGTAAGGGTCCATCCCCATTTCTATAAGGCGGACAACTGTTTCCGGCGCGCTATTGGTATGAAGCGTGCTGAAAACCAGATGTCCGGTCAGAGACGACTCTATTGCGATCTTGGCAGTCTCCGGGTCCCGCATCTCACCGATCATGATCACATCAGGGTCGGCGCGAAGAAAGGAGCGGAGGGCATCAGCAAAATTGAAGCCGATTTTAGGATGGACTTGTACCTGGCGTAGGCCTCGCTGGGTGATTTCTACCGGGTCTTCAGCCGTCCAGATCTTGCGGCCTGGCGTATTGATGTGTCCGAGGGCCGAATGGAGGCTTGTGGTCTTGCCGGAGCCGGTCGGACCTACACAAAGGATGATGCCGTAAGGTTTCGCAAGGATCTCCCGGAATTTGATTAGATTTGGACTTGAAAAACCCATAGCATCTAAAGGAAGAGGCTTGGAAGCGGCCAGTATTCGGAGGACTGCGTCCTCCTGATTGCCGATTGTTGGTGTAACTTCCAGGCGGTATTCGATCTTGCGGCCTTCATACCGGAGCATGATCTTTCCGCTTTGGGGTCTGCGCCGTTCGGCGATGTCCAGATCGGATATGATCTTCAGCCTTGAGAGGATGCCCGCTTTGTGTGTGGAATCTATCCGGTGAGCGATGTAACATTCCCCGTCCACCCTATAACGGATTGTGAACGGCTCTTTCCCAATTCCCGGCTCGAAGTGGATATCGGAAGCTCCTTTTTTATAGGCGTCTATGAGAATCTGATTAACAAATGTAATCATCTTGGAATCCGGTTGTACAGTCAACGATTCCTCCGACTGCTCATCCTCCTCAACAGTAGCCTGCACATGCCCCATTTCGCCGATCAGGGTATCGACTGGTGAAGTATCCTGAAGATTGTAATGTTTATCTATGGCCTCTGCAATCTGGGCCGCGGTGGCTACCACTAATTCCACATGCCGGTTAGTTATGAAACGGATGTTGTCAATGATGTTCAGGTCAGTGGGGGAAGAGGTGGCGATCACAAAATTTCTGCTGCTTGATTCAATCGGGAACACCTGTAACTTATTAACCATATCTTTAGAGATAATGCTGAGCGTTTCACGACTGGGGGTAATCTGCTCCAGGTCAACTATACGAAGCCGGAACTTTGCAGCCAGAGCTTGAAGGAGCTGCTCTTCGCTGATGAAACCCAGTTCGATAAGCAGGGTTCCGATCTTCTTTCCTTTGCCCTCCTTCTGGGTTGCGAGAGCAATGTTCACCTGTTCACGGGTTACAAGTCCTGCGGAAACGAGAATATCGCCGATCCGGGCATTACGAGGAATATTACCGTTGGTCATGCTGTCCTGCAGGGTATTTTCGATATTTTCCTGCTTCAGATTGGCAGTTTCCGCGATGATCTCGCCGACTCTCCGGCTGCGAAGTTTTTGCTGAATATTCAGCGCCTCTCCGATGGCTGTTTCGCTGACTACGCCTGCGTCTGAAAGGATGCGGCCAACCTGTCTTTTCTGAGCGCGCATCTTAATGCCGTTGGAAATAAAGAAGGCGTAGTGCCATGGTATTCCTTTACCGGCAGGAATCGCATAAAAGCCCTCAGGACACTTTCCTGCGGTCTCGGCATGGACAAAGTAATGTGTGTTGTCAATGGTCACCACATCTTCTAGGTTATCATCAGATAGGGTCACGTCGGTGGGGCAGGTATCGTTAAGAAAGAGAATGCCGCTAAGTTCATCGAAAAGAAAATTGACCTGTGCTCCAGCCTCAGCCATGATGACTTTCAATTCTTTCTCTTCGCAGCGGAACGGGCGGGATAGACTGGCTTCAATCTTCTGGCCGTTCTTGCAATGCAGTATGACATCCTTCTTCATTTGTCTTTTCCCCTTCGTGGTAGCTGCTGCGTGGCGCAGATACGCCTCGTAGCCTCCATCCAACCGTTTCGTTATCCTTTAAGTGAAAAGGTATGACTATATATCCTTATTCTTCATACAAGACTCAGAAATTATTTACCCCGGCAATCTGATTTTCCCCTGCTGCGGCCTTCGGTATTTTCATCTGCTAATTTCCCATTTTCGAAGGTAAGTTTATATATAAAGTCATTATCACCGCAGTTGTAGTGCCACACTTCTAACTTTTTGCCGCATTTCTTGTGCTTTTTTACTTTACCGTGTTTGCTTAAAGTTGTGTATTGCTGATTGTTTTCACAAGACTTTTCTTTTGTTGTCGGTTTGCCGCAAGTCACCAGCACCTGAGTTTTTGTGTCGCCTTCGCTTACCAGTCCTGAGCCGCAACGAAAGGCCAAAGCGTTGCCAATCGAAAATGATAAAAAAGAAATTGATGCAAAAAGGATAATGGCAATGTTTGTTTTCATTTTTCATCTCCCTTAATTAGAATTAAATATTCGTATTTATAAAGATCATAAACAAACTGCCGGATAATTTCCTGCTCATCACTAAACGGAGTTATGAGCCGCAAGGCGGTTTTTACTTTGTTGTTAAAATTCAGGGGAAGAAAATCGATAAAAGCCCCGCGTCGCATCTTATAATGTAGCATTTCAGCAATTTTCTGCAAGTAAGAAAATTTAACGGTAAATTCGTTGTGCCCTTTCAGCGAAATCCTTTCCGGAATGCCGGAAGATTGCAGGGACACGAAAAGTTTCATCGGCTCGGGAACAACGGCTTCGCAGCTATGCTCGCTTAAATAAATATATTTAATTCCGGCTGAACAGAGCTTTTCCGTTATTTCTATGGCGCCGATATTGATGTGTTCATTTTCATTCAATCCCAACGGCAAATTATACTTTTTGTTAAAATACTCCAATCTTTCAGAAAAACAGGTAATGTTCTGGTCTGAATCATTTTCCTTTTCCTCTGCGGCAACCAACGTCGGCAGATCGCCCAGGTTTTCGTTCAGGATAGCCAAATCAAAACCTGACAAAGCTTCTGGCGGAACTGCCAAAATATCAGCCATCTCGAAATCGACCTCAAATACCTGTAGGGTTTCTTTTTGTTTAGCCAGAAGATAAGGGGAAATATCTATCATCTTTGCCCGCAGGAGCGGATTTAAAGTAAGAACGTCACGCATTAAATAACCCATGCCGCCGCCTACTTCCAAAACTGTGCGGATTTCATCAACAGGGATTATTTTTTTAAGGAAACTATAAAGATGCTGGCCGAAAGAATACGGCGCGGCCAGTACCTTGCGGCAGGGGCTGTTTATGGGTTCCAGCGAATTGCAGACAGTAAGCTCCCAGCCCAGCGTATTTAAATCCTGCTGATGATATTTTGCGGTGGAATTAATAAAATAGCTCATAAAATATGTAATAAAATATTTTTTCTCTTTGTTACCATAATTTGAAAATTATGGTATTAAAATTCTACATGTCTTTGCGATCTCATTTAATGAGCTAAGCAATGACGCAGGTTCAATCTTGTAGATTGAATCAGAAAGTTTAAGAGTAAATAGACAGTTCAATCAGCATGATTAAACCAACATGGCGCTTTTATGTCATTTCGATGAGCGAAAGCGAAGAGAAATCTTTTTTAGAAAACAAGATGTCTCGCTACGCTCGACATGACAAAAAAAGAAGGACTGGATTACCCAATCGAGTTGGGTAATGACAACAATTTCGTCATGCCGTCGAAGGACGTCATTCCGCGGGGAGGCAAAGTGTCGCGATTTTCTAAAAATATAATCGAGCTTCTACGTTCTGATCATCCCGATCTATCCGCCTGGACAATTATTTGCGCAAGCGACAGAGCCATTGATCCTGTCCAGTACCTCATCCACAACCAACTGGGCGGCATACTTCCCAAAGTCGAAGGTCTTAATTCCTACATAACCAGAAAGAGCAGCGAAAGATTGAAACTTGAGCCTGTTCCAGATGATGAGCAGTTGCTTTATTTTATTTTGTTCATTGCCCAAAGATTTCCGGATGAGCAATATCCTGCCCGGCGTGCCTCAAGTCTTTTGCCTCTTATTGCAAAACTATCGGAATATAACATCGGCCGGGATACAATTTATGGCGCGGAGCGGTTTACCGAAGATGAATGGCATAGACTCGAAGAATATCTGGAAACCGCACAGGCATTCCGCAAGTGGCTTGTAAAATTAAATTTCTTCATGCCGGATTTGGAAATGGCGGTGCTTGATGAAATAACGCCCGGCGAAAAGGAATTATTTATCGGACTTCCCGAGATAACGCCGGTGACCGAACGTTTCTATCGAAAGATAAGGAAAGACAGCTTGTTCATCGATCCGCCGCTGTTCGGAGCTGATTTGTCCGTACCGGAAAAACTGCCGTTTGATTCGGCAAAAAATCTTGTGTTATCATTTGACGGCAGAGTCGCGCTCTCCGATGGGAAGGGTATAGAGTTGGTCTCGCTTGCCGGATTGCATGCGCTGATTGATCTGGTCACGCTGGAGGTTTCCGATTTTCTGAAAGAGAGATCGGGTAACGAGCAGTTGATGATCTTCCTGTTGGATGAATCGCTCACACCGATGCTTTGGAACAGATCGCTCAGATATTTCGGTAATGACGTCAATCTTGCAGTCTGGCTGCCGTTTTCGACAACTTCAGCGGGTAGAAGGATGCTCGTGGAAATAGAAAAAGCCGGCCGGTCACGCCGTACGACTGATTTTAAAAAGTTTGCCACAACCTGCGCGGTGGAATTATCCCAAAATAGAGACAATTACGTTCGCGAGGAATGCGAGGCTCTGGAAGCGGCCATATCTCTTTCCACCCTTCTTGATTTTTGGAAAGAGAGACTGGGGCGCAATCTGGCGGATGCCGCGAGAATGCTGATCGAAACGAAAAAGTTCCATGTCACGGGAAGCAGGTCAGCGCCGGTGCAGGTTGTCGGTTTCGGACATGTTTCGGGAGATGAATTCAGCAGAGGATTGATACTTTCTCTGGATGCAGGTAATATGCCTTCGCAGCCTTTTGAAGGACCTTTCATCAATCCGGTGCATGTCCCGCAGATGCGAAAAAGTGTGTTTGAATATGAGGATCTTGTTTTCCGGCAGATTCTGGCACAGGGCGACAGAATCAAAATAGTAGGGGTGAACGATACAATAAGGGAGCGAACGCCGAGTTATTACATGAGTCTGCTGGCGCAGGAATTCGGAAAACCAATCACGGCAACTGCGTTTAAAGAATGGCTTCCCGCAAGGTCAGACAAAGAAAAGACCGCTATAATAATTGATGAGAAACTGAGAAACAGGCTCAAAGATTTCACCTATTCGTTTTCCAGTCTTACCAAGATTCTGGCCTGTCCGTTTTTGTTTTACCATCAATATATTCTAGGGATGGAACCTCTTGCATTTATGGATGATGATGAAAAAATAAATATGAAGATGGGAAGTTTTGTTCATAAATTCCTTTATCAGCTCTCGACCGGCCCAAAAGAAAAGTTCGATGATTGGGAGAAGCTTTTTGACAGATTGTGGGAAAATGATGAAAACGCCGATGTGAGAGACATTGATGGGATTAATATCTACATGCTCAACGCGAAAATTTTATTACAGGAGATATACGCGGATGAGACAGATTCCGGAGCGCGCGTAATTTTTACAGACAATGCCATATCATGCGAGGAAAAATTCAAAGGGATGATCGCCGGGTGTTACAAAATAACCGGCCGTTCGGACAGGTTGGCCAGGATTGCCGGACAAATCGAGGTTGTTGATTTCAAGTATTCAAAAAAACACATCAAGTACGAACTCCCCAGGAAATCAACTGTGTTGGATCGCTTTAAAGAAAAAGGCGTTCTGCATCCCGCGGCGCAGCTTATTATCTATAAGCACTTTAACAAGGGCGCTCAAGGCGCGCGCTTTTATTTTCTGAAGGAACCATCAAAAGAGCGGGAAGTTAAGCTTCCTACTGAAGAAAGCGCCAAGGCCCAAGAGCTGATGCTGGCCATTAAGGAACGCCTTGACGCGATAATCGGCGGCGATGAACTTCAGCCTGAGCATAATTGTTTGGAATGTGAATACTGCCGGTTTCAGGCATTGTGCGGCAGGGAAGATTATTATAAAACTGCCCGGGGGAATATCTGATGAAAAGTATTCTTCTAAAAGCCTCGGCTGGTTCGGGAAAAACAACAAGGCTCACCGATGAGGTCTTCAAAAGGATATTTATCGGCGGCAAATTCATTGCCGCGCTTACCTTTACCCGTGCCGCCACGACAGAAATGCGCTCCCGGATCATGGAAAAGATAGCTTCAAAAAAGGAACTGCCTCTATTGGATCGTCTGCGGCTGATTATGGAGGCCGGGCGTGTCGGTTATTCGACAATCGATTCATTTTTCTACCGGCTCTTTGCCGCATCCGGCTTTGCGCCGAAGCTCGCGGACGAAAAGGCGCAGATAGAACTCTTGCGGGAGATAGAAGTTCTTTTCCGCGACAACGTCATGCAAAGCGGAAAAGCCAACAAGATAATTGTGGCGGCCAGAATATTAAGGACGGACATGGACACGCTCTGGGATGCTCTGGCGGATGAACAGACCATCGAACGCTGCCTGCTGGATATGGCGAGGCTTGCTGACCTTGATGATATTATGAAAGAGAACGGAGTGTTGCGGAATACGCTTTCATCTCTCAGTGAAAAGGCAAAAGCTTTCTCTGATCGGGTGACTCCTAATGTGAGCAGAGTATTTATAAATTATTTGGGCGATTATGACAGTTTTATTTCCAAAACAGTAGCAACTCATTGTGATTTGGAAAATTACAAAAGCCTGGGCAAAAACATAGCGTGGAATGAAAAACCTTATTCAGAACTGAACAGGATTTTTAAGGATTACAGAGAAACTGCCGAGAGGCTAGCCATTAACAAGGCGCTTCTGCGAGAGCTGGCCGTGGCCTTCCTTTGCGAAATATATTTTGAAGCGGCTGACGCTGTAAAGAACGAAAAAGGATTGATATTTTTCCACGATGTGCGTAGGGGACTCCTTGCCCTGGACGGTGCAGCCTCAAGTGAACGTCCGAAGCTCATGAGCAACTACTTTTCTCTGGGACTTGATAGGACCGAGCATCTTCTGATCGACGAATTTCAGGATACCTCAAAAGGTGATATCGCGATATTGCTGCCCCTGATTGACGAGATTTTATCCGGCCGGGGCGAGCGCGGCGAAAGGTCGCTCTTTGCCGTGGGCGATTGGAAACAAATGATTTACGGGTGGCGCGGCGCAGATCGCGAGGCTCTGGAAGAGACTATCGAAAAATATATCAAAAATAAAATAATCACGGAAAGCTCCCTCGAATACAATTTCCGAAGCACACCTCTGCTTATTTCTTTTTTCAATGAACTTGTCGAAAATCTCTTTACCGGAAAAGAGAGAACCGAAACGCAGAAACCGCCTGAGGAAATTAAAGCTTTTGACGGCGTGACAGAGGTGAATCGTGTTGAGCTGGAAAAAGACGGCACGTCACAAGAAACTTTCTATCTGGCGATAGTTGAAGATTTGAAGAAGAAAAAGGCGGAGTATGGCTGTTCATGGGGAGATATGGCGGTGCTTGCTTTGACCAACAACCATGTTCAGCAGATAGAAGCGGAACTGCTCAAAAACGATATTAGAGCGTCAGCGATCAAAGGAAGACAGCTACTTTCGACTCAGGAAGGTGTCGCGGTAATGTTTTTCATTGCCGGTGTTTTGGCGAAAGAGGATGACACCCGATTTATTGCCACAGCGGCAATGTCGCCGTTATGGAGAGATATATTCGGCAATATCGAGGACATACGGGCTCAGTTTGCGCAAAAGTTTCCCCGGCCTTTCGGGTTAATGGCCGTCAGTTGCGCAATTGAACTGTTGCGCGGGAAACTGCCCGCGACGATACTTGATATTTGGCAGGACGAGGCGCTGGCATTTTTTACTGAAGGAGGAGCTGACGCGGATGGTTTTCTTCTCAGGATATTCAACATAAGGTTTAGCGTAAAAGTGCCGGAGTCGGAGGACAGTGAAAATATCAAGGTTGATACTATCCACGGTACGAAAGGGCTGCAGTTTAAACACGTATTTATTTTCTGGAATGAGGAAGAAAGAGAGTCGCCTTTTTATCTGGAATCTGAAAAATGTCATGTGCAATTTTCGAGCAAGGAAATTGATTTCCTGAATGCCAGTGAATCAGAAGTTGCAAGAAATATCATTGAAATGCACGAAATAAATCTGACGCGACTGCGGAGGGAGAAGGCGAATGTTTTCTATGTCGCCGCGACAAGAGCCATACGGACACTCACCGTTTTTCTGCCGAAAAAAAATAATGAAAACTACAAACCTGTCCATCAGGCCATACTCAATACCTTTGAAAAGTTTGCGCCCGATGGCAGCAGAAAAAAAATTTGCACGTCAACCGATGAGCCCGGGGCATCTCAACCCATAACAATATACGATGTGCCCCCAAAGTATGACGGTGAGCCGGAAAAATACGGCGAGATTGATCCGGCGCTTATATCGGCTTACATCAAGGCCGGTATTATGAGAGGCGACCGGTTGCACCGCTGGCTGGCCAAGGTTTTCGATCAGGATGCTTTGCCGGCGGCCGGAGAACTGAATGAAGAAGAATATAGAACCGCGGTTGGTTTCGTTCAAAGAAATGATGTTGCACCGGTGATGTTCAGGCCGGGCAATCTTTATGTCGAACAGCAGATATCGGATAAGGAAAGTTTCGGTATCGTGGACAGAATGATTATATCGGATAATCTTGTTACCATCATTGATTACAAATCCGGTTCGATGAGAGGGCTCAAGCAGAAATACGATGAACAGCTCAAGCGTTACACAAAAATTATGAAAACGCTCTATCCACAAAGAAGAGTCGAATATTATATGCTTTCGATAGATATTTGATGAGTTTTTTTATTTGAAGCGGTATTTTTTATGTTTTACTGTGTGGAATAAATTCGCAGGCAGCCAAAAATAGTGGTGTTTATTTCGCTAGACACCGCGAGGCGCTCCTGCGGCAATTGGAAAAAATATTTTGAGAATATTTTATAAAGACATTGGCAAAGAAATCATCCGGTGATTCCGAAAAAAAGCTCTCTCGTGATAATCGCGAGAGAGCTTTTTTATTTTACCTAAGCGAATTGGTGTTAAAGCTATTTCTGTCCCAGCGGTAAGATTACTCTTTTAAAGTTTTCATTGAGTACCTGTGCCATGGCGCAGTAAATTGCCGAAAGACCGCAGAAAATACCTTCATAGCCGGTTACCGCCGCCCATGTTCCGGTCCAGCCGAACGCATCACGCGCTGCCAGCATCCAGAAGAGAATGGTCAGCGACGAAAAGACAACTTGCAGTCCCCGATTTGCCGTCCATGTGCCGATCCACATAAAAAATGTAAACAGTCCCCACATGAAAAGATAGTAGGCCATGAAACCTTCCTGGTTTGCAGGAATACCGAATTGATGATTAAAATAAATGAGGAATACAAGAGTCAACCAAAAGAGCCCGTAAGATGTGAAAGCAGTGGTGCCAAAGGTATTGCCTTTTTTAAATTCCATACACCCTGCGATAATCTGGGCAATTCCTCCATAGAAAATACCCATTGCCAGAATAACTGCGCTGATCGGAAACATACCGGTGTTGTGAATATTTAAAAGAACAGTTGTCATTCCAAAACCCATCAAACCAAGTGGTGCCGGATTAGCAAGATTGTCAGACATAAGAAACCTCCTAGAGAATTTGTTTTCCTCTTAATAAATTTTTCTTTTTATGTCAAATAGAGAAATTAGAAATACGGGAATATATTTTTTTAATTAAACTGTCTAATACTCTACTATATTGAAGATATTTGTGTTCAAAATTCATTTCAGATTGACCGCAAATAAGTTGATGCTTACCGGATTTATTTATAATTTTATCAATTTTCGGATGACATTTATAGCCGGTTGCCGATAGACTATAAAAATATCTTGAGAATATTTAATGGTGAAGTTATTTTTAAAATTTCTCAACGAATAAAAATAAAAGCCCCTTCATTTGAAAAAATGAAGGGGCTTTTATTGAAGAAGAAAAAATCAGCTTGCCTTTTGGGGCGGTTTTGAAATCAGAGTAATGGCCGCACCGAGGAGGCAGGCGACCCCTGCAATGATAAAAGGAGTTATCCAGATGGACGGATCTCCACCGCCCTTGGCGGCATCTTTGAAGTATCCGGCTATCTGTGGTCCGATAACACCGGCGATTCCGTAGGAGACAAATATAAATCCGTAATTCAATCCAACGTTTTTATTTCCGAAATAATCAGCGGTGACAGCCGGGAAGAGGGCGAAGTTGCCTCCAAAGTTGAACCCGATGATACACGCACCGATGGTCAGCATCAATGCGGTGCTGCCCATTTTGTAAAAGAGGAGCATGATGATGCCCTGGAAAAGGCACATGAGGAAAATTGATGTCTTGCGTCCGAGCTTGTCGGAGACAGTTCCCCAGATGATTCGACCGACGCCGTTGAAGATTGCGTAAAGAGCCATAGCTGTTCCCGCAGCGGCCGATGCAGAGGCGACGGTCATTCCACTGCTCTTCAGAGCGTCAATGCCGAACAGCTTAATGCAATAAATAACCATAAGCCCGGCGATTGCTGAGAACAGGAAGGTAACCCACGTCATATAGAACTGAGGGGTTTTAAGCATCTCTCCCGATTCGAAGTTGGTCATACCGAGAGCCGAACTGCCCGGATTTGAAGTTGCTCCGGTAGCCGCTGGTTTGGGAGGAGTCCATCCTTCCGGTAGATAACCTTCAGGCGGATCAATCATAACGATGCTTCCCAAGAGAACGGTAATAAGAAAAATAACACCATAGAGGAGAAAAACGCTCTGAACACCGCCGAGACTGAAGAAATTGAGATTGTTGAGCAGACCGAACCAAGAATCGGCCGATTTAACCCAAATTGTGGCACCAAAACCGAAACCTGCAACGGCAAGGCCGGTTACCATGCCTTTTTTGTCGGGGAACCACTTAACGCCCACAGCAATGGGAACGACGTAAGCCAGTCCAATGCCGGTACCGCCTATAATGCCGATGAAAAACAGCTGGGTAAAGAAAGAATTTCCAAAAAAACCACCAAGAATGTAACCGATACCAAGAACGATTCCGCCGAGAGAAGCGAGTCTTCTCGGACCTGTTTTGTTAATCATTCGACCCGAAATAATCATTACGACGGAAAAAACGAGAAGGCCGACTGAAAATATCCATGCGGCTTGTGTTGCGCTGAATCCGTACATCCCACCTTTTTCAAACGGTTCAGTCAGTTTTGGCGTAAACACCGACCACGCATAGATAGCTCCCAGACACAACTGAATGAGCACTGCACCAATAACCACATACCAACGATTTAAAACTTTCTCTTGTGACATGTATTCCTCCTTTAATCTTATAAATCCGTAATATTCAGAAAATGCAACTATTCAGCAAATTTTAGCACGCTTATCCAAATTTCGGATAAATGTCAAATAAAAAAGTTTTATCGAGTGTTTTTTGAGAGTCTTACAGAAAACTATAACTATGTTAAGCGGAAATTAAGCACATAGGGTTTACAAAACGATAAATATTTATATGCCGCGAATTGGTATTTATCATGGTGCAGATAATTTTTATCAGCGTCATTCAACGCAGTCTTTTTAGCTTTGCCTTCGGCAAATTTCCGAAGATAATATTTTTTGAAGTCGGCATTATGCGTTACCACTGACTGGGCAGCAAGCATAAGTAATTTTCGTGCATATGCAGGTTCAAAAGGCCGAATATGCGGTAGCCTGTAAACAGATGAACCGCTTTGATGTTGATAAAGGTATATAAGGATTTGTAAAATGTATAAGGAAGAGTTCTTTGTCTATATAAGGTGTTGAAGATATTAGTAAAGATGTTGACAAAGTCAAAGCCATAATACTTGCGAGGCGGAAGCCGAAGTTATAGTTTTCTTTTCTCTCCAATGTTTGTTTCGTCCCCGACGCGGCTCGACTGCGAAATCAGATTTACGCAAAACACTCAAGAATTATATTGATGAGTCCACTTACTCTTTAGGCTATTTCTATAAAAGGTTGCTTCTGAAAATCGCAGCCCCTTTTTTAACCGAATCCGGATTTAAGAATTCTCCGATTCTTTCCTTGGTCGTGACAGAGGTTACTATTTTCATGAAGAGTCTTTCCAAGATATTGAGTTTTTGCAGATCAAGCCTGCCGTTAAAAAATGCGATTGCCAGAGGAGTAATGCCTGCCGTATGCTTTAAAATAACTTGAAAATAATATCCAATTGAATGTGTTTTATCCATAGGGGTCGCGTCTCTTTTGGATATCGTCTGAATATTTAAAGTAGGATCGATATATAATGTTATTGCCGGTTGTTCTTCCTCTTGCAGATTTATTATATAAAGACTGCTGAAATAGTAGATAACCTTTTTTGATGAAAGCTCATTACGATATTTCTTTATGAATTTTTTTATTTTTGCCGTAAAGGCTCCAAACCTCATAGGACTGCCGATAATGACGGCGTCATATCCATTAAGGGATATTATATCATCGACACGGAATATATCTGCGGATAAGCCCTTCATCTTATCACGTATGATTTCAGCCATCTCCTTGGTTGATCCTGAAACCGTATCGAATATGATAATCACCTTTTTCATGAATTTGACCTTCTTATATTAATAAAGAAATACCTTTGTTCGATTGCAAAGTTAAAACTCCATTAATTCCCCGTCCGCCGGTATTATAACTTTATCGGATAATCCCTCTTTGACAACAGCATCTTTCAGCATTACACGGGTTGTTAAGCAATGATTGAGGGCATCCAAATGCACGGCGATCACCTTTCCGGGCGCGATTCTGATGAAGTCCAATAACTCACTCATAGGCATAAGGATGGGTTTGCCAATATCGAGGGTTGCGGTTCCTGCGTTGAGAACGGCAATGTCCGGACACAAGTCCGTGAGGACATTACGCACTGTTTGATTCAGGATGGTATCACCGCTTATATAAAGTGTTTTTTCTCCCGGTAGTTCAATAAAATATCCAACTCCCGGCCCCATGAGCTTGCCGATCAAGCCATATCCATGCACCGCAGGAACAGCAGTGATGCTGCCTTCCAGAAAGTTGCTTCTCCGGTTGATTATAAGCGGGATCGTGTAAATATTATTTTTTTTCAGATACGGTTCGTCAAGGATATTGCAATATACGGGAATCTTTTTTTTTGCTAAAAGGCGTATTCCCGATGTATCGAGATGATCAAAATGGCCGCCCCGGCAGTGCGTAATAAGACATGATGTTATTTGAGGGAATGCGGATTCCGAGTTCTGAGGTAAATCAACAATAGGGTTAAGCCGAGGCTTCTTGCGTAAAAAAGTATATGGTGGCAGGGTGCCCTTTGGGTTGAGGCAGGGATCAAGTAAAATTCTGTGTTCATGGTAATGAATAACCATGCATGCATTTCGGATATGTTGTATCTTCACAAATTAATCTCTTATTCAGTGATTTGTAATTAAATTACTTTCCGGATCGCTCAGTCTATTAAATACCGAGCGATCCGGAAATCCAAAATACACTTTAGTACCTATTTGATAATCAGGTCCTCTCTGCCTGCTTCCTTCAGCACTTCAACATACATCTTGAAAACGGGCTTCAACATCGGCAGAAACTTCAACGCAGCAGTCATATTCCCCTGGGATTTGACCTGTCCCTTGACCATAGCCATCATCACGTTGAGCTTATCCTGATAGAATTTATTGTAGGTGTCATCATCATTGATCGTGGTCGAATCAACCTTGACTCCTTCCGGTATTGGCCCCATATAATACTTGAACGGTTCTTTCCATTCGATGGTCGCGATGGCATCCAGATTGGTAATCTTTTGACATGTCGTCATATTCATGGCCTTCATTTTGGTAAATAGAGCCTCATCTTTCATAATCTTTTGAATCAACATTTCACTGATCTTGTAAAATTCCTCTGCGTTTGCAAATGCCATTTTTTGCCTCCTTTTTTAATGCGTTTTTAAGATTTATATTGCCAACCGAATCATAAAACCTACCATCGCCAGTCTGGTATTGCCTTTACGCCGGTCGGCAATGGCAGGTTCATGCTCATTTAATAAACAGACCTATAAAGTTCTGCAACTTCACCGGCATCTGTCACCGGCCGGGCGTTGAAGAGGGTTGCAGTATCGCAGATGGCATGGAAAGCGGCCGCGTCAAGTCCGTCTTCAGGCACTTTAACATCGCGCAGTTTCATGGGATGGCCTGTTTCTTTCATCAGTTTTTCGATGGCGTCCGCCGCCGCTCCGGCAGCGGTCTGGTTATCCATCTCGGCGATGTTGACGCCAAGAGCCTGGGCAACCATTGCCAGTTTATCGGCGGCAAAATCTATATTGTAGCGCATGACCGCTGGCAGGACAATGCCGCATGCCGCGCCGTGAGGCACATTATAGAGAATCCCCAGGGTGTGGGCCATGCCGTGGGCAAGACCGACCTGGGCAATGGTAAATGCCCAACCGGCCATGGTGGCGGCGATCTGGAGGTTGTTGCGGGCTATTTCGTCTTTGGGGTTGGCTACAACCTTCGGCAGATTTTCCCGGATCAGGCGGATGGCCTGAAGAGCCTGCCCGTCACAGAGAGGTTGGGCCAAGATGCTCGTCAATGCTTCCACGGCGTGGGTCATAGCATCCATCGCGGTTGTTACGGTTAATCCTTGAGGCAGGGATACGGTAAATTGGGGATCGAGGATCGCAATATTGGGGACAACCCGGGGATCTACCAAGAAGACCTTGCGCCCGGCCTGCTTGCTCTTGATAACAGCTACGTTTGTCACTTCACTCCCCGTTCCCGAGGTGGTGGGAATGACGATATGCGGAGTCTGGGGTTCCTGGAGGCGGTATAGGGCAATGTGATCATTGCACTTGCCGCCGTTTTTCAGGGTGACGCAAACCGCCTTAGCCGTGTCAATAACGCTTCCGCCGCCAACACTGACGATACAATCCGCTTTGAGTTCACGGGCCATTGCCACTGCAGCGTCCACTATGTCCAGATCCGTATCCTGGGCGATATCATCGAAAACACCCACGCAGAATTCAACCAGGGCATCCTGGACCTTCTGAACAAGTCCGGCTTTTCTTACACCTGGATCGGTCAGGATCAGAACCCGCTTACATCCGAGGTTCACCACCTCTTTATAGATGGCTGGCAGCGTTCCGCGGCCGGAGATCACGTATGTCGGACAGTTATACTGGGTCAGGGAAACCTTGATTTCGTCGGAGAGGCAAGTCATAGTGAAGTTGCCTTCCACAGAGGCAAAGGAGTTCACATGGATGCGCTTGACCTGTGTGTATTCGGCAAGGCCTGCCGCCCCCAGTTCTCTTCCGACACCGGATTGCTTGTAGCCGCCGAACGGACAGAAATCGGCAAAGATATGATAGTTATTGATCCAGACTGTTCCCGTCCGGATCTTTTCGGCAACGCGCACTGCACGGGCATTGCTGCGGGAGAAGACGCCGCCACCCAAACCATAAATAGAATCATTGGCAATGGCCACAGCTTCTTCATCGCCGTCGTACTTGATAACGCAGACAACAGGTCCGAAGATTTCTTCCTGAGCAATGCGCATGGAGTTTTTGACATTCGCGAAGATTGTGGGGGGATAGTAGTAACCGTCATCAAAACCGTCCATGGCGATACGCTTGCCACCGGTGATGAGTTTTGCTCCTTCTTCCTGTCCAATTTTGACATAATGTTCAACGGTGGCTAACTGAGCGGCATTGGCCAAGGGACCCATGTGGCTTGTCGGGAAAAGCTGGTAACCCACACGGATGTTTTCCGTTCTCTTTTTCATTTTTTCAACGAATTCGTCATATATTTTTGCCGGAACCAGAACGCGGGTTCCCGATTCACAGACCTGGCCTTGATGGAAAAATGTCCCGAAGCAGGCGCCTTCCACTGCCAAATCGATATCGGCATCATCCAGGATGATATTGGCCGATTTTCCGCCCAACTCCAAAGTTACTTTCTTCACCGAATCGGAGGCCATTTTCATAATTTCCCGCCCGACTTCCGTACTGCCTGTAATGGCGATTTTATCTACGTCCGGATGCGTGCACAGGAACTTGCCCATCGATCCGCCAGGGCCTGGAAGAACATTGATGACGCCCTTGGGAATGCCCGCCGCCTGAGCCGCCTCGGCAATGATCAGTGCGGTAAGCGGTGTGGAAGTTGCCGGCTTCAGGACGATACTGTTTCCCATGATGATCGCGAGGCCGATCTTCCAGAAGGCCATACTGGCGGGGAAGTTCCAGGGGACGATACCCACACAGACACCAATGGGTTCCCGGCGAATCCATTCCCTGGCGGGGGCGAAAACGTTGCCCGAATAGGGAATTTCCTCCTGCCAGGGAAATTCACGGCTGGCATAATAGCCCAGATTACGGAGCATCCCGGAGCCCAGCATGCCCCAGAATTTGGATAGTTTGATCACATGTCCGGCATCCTGCGATTCCGTGATAGCCAGTTGCAGGGTCCTCTGTGCTACCTGATCGGCAAAATCATAGACCTTGTCGGCCCGGGCAGCGGGACTGAGATTACTCCAGACGCCACTGTCAAAGGATCTTCTTGCTGCGGCGATTGCTGCTTCAACATCCGCCTGACCTGCCTTGGCCACTGTGGCAAAGGGCATTCCAGTTCCCGGATCGATCGTTTCAAAAACGTCGCCACTCGCCGCTTCAACAAACTCTCCGTCAATAAATAACTTATAATGCTCCATCTTAACTCCTCCTCCATTGATTTGTAGTAATTTTGAATATATTGGACAATATTTTCTTGACTAAAAAATGTTACTGTGGCTTTATACTTCGTGTTAAAACAGTAGTCAATATCATATAGTGTTTTAATAAAAATACTATTTTATGGTGAAACAATATGCTGTTTTGTTGAAACATGATTTTATACAACTTTTAACCTGTTTTATATCCGAAAAGGATCCAAGATTATGAAAATAAAAGAGAAAGCAGTATCTGCTCTATTGGCTGTTTTTCCAACTGCGGAGTCATTGTCTCGATTTGCTGAAAAAAGTGATAATTTAATTATTTATGATTCATTAATCGACTATGCTGTTCGTAATGATCTGATTAAAACAGCCGATGAAAATAATTTCAAAACCTTTATAAATCGTCACGCAGATTTAACGAAAAAATCTATACCGCCCCAAAATCTTAATTTTGAAAATTTTCTGGAAAAGAAAGATGAACTCCTCCGGTTAAATTTGTCGCTAAGAGCAATAACAGGCCGGATCAATGCCTTTCTTGCCGCCCAGCGGATTGCTTTGCCCAAGGTAACAAATTCCATGCTCACAAGACTGAAAAAAGAGCCGGCTGATACAGCCTATAAACAAAATGTTCTGAGGAGTTTTGCTTTCTGGTTGGGACATGAGCGCCCGGAACTTACGGCAGACTGGAATTATGAGACTTTGGTCAGGCTTTGCAGTGATGGGAAGCAAAAGGAAAATTATACGGAAGGTGTTAGAATAGGCGTCGCTCTTTACAGCCGCGGTGATGTCATCGATCATGAAATTTTGGGTTGGCTCAAAAAAGCCCTGAAAAATTATGTTGAACAATCAATCAGTCATTTTCTTTATGGGCATTGGGGAAAAATTCGGTCTCACGATATTACAACATTATATATTGATTTTCCAAAAGAAGAAAGGGGGAGCGATCCTGTGTCTTACCGGAAGTGCCTGCGTAGTGCTGTTGATCTCGCTCATCAGATTACTATCCGTTGGGCATTGTCCCGCTACTGTACTAAAAATCGATTCTTATCCATTGGTATTGTTGCCGGAGAATACTCCAATCTGGATAATTACCTGATTCCTCTGCTTAATGCCAAGCTTCCGGATGATCCGGTCATTCGTGTATCGGATTATGTGCGTCAATGCCTGCTGATCAATGATATACGTGTCATTCTCTGCCAGCACCCCACAGAAACGACTTTATTTAACGGCGAAGCTCTTGCAATTTGGTGGATAACCGCGCTTTGGAGCACACATTATTTTGATTTTGTCAGTGATCTTCTGACGGACAAAATCTTGCAGAATAATGCGGCCGCGATAGAAAAGCTCAACCACCTTTTATGGTTTCCGGAAGAAGTAGAGCAAAAACAAGGTAAGGTTGATGAAGACAATGCAGTTTCCACTTTTTTCAAGTTTCCGCATAATTCTCTTCTGGGAGTGGAAATTGCCAAGACCCTTTATTTCCGGCGGCGCTTTGAGGAGGCAGTGGAGATATTACGTGTAGTGCTTTCTATCAATCCAACGGATTTAATAGCCCGAACATTACGTATGCAGATTTTCCGCAACATGGCTGTGGATGCCGAAAATTATTCAGTCGCAATGGGGCTTTTGAAGATGGCTGAACAAGAAGCCGTCTTCATACTGGAAAACTGCGCCCACCAGTCCGAAGATTTTTTTTGTGAATATGCTGTTGTCTATTTGGTTCGGGCTATGTTGACCCTCCGTTACACACGCACCGATAAAAATATTGCCGCAGACCGGAAAACATTATGCCGGTTGAAAAAGAATGTGTTTGATGCACTGGATCTCGCTGAAGACTTTTTTGAAAAAGGTATGACAATTTCTCCGTCCGGTATCCGGTCTTCCTATCTACTCTGCAGCGTTCTAGTCCTGCGCGCTATTTTGAAAAGTGATGAAAAAATATTTATTAATTCGCAAAAAGCTGTGGATGCCGATTTTATGACGGTACGCAAACCGGCTGAAGAACTTCAAGGTCAAATCGGCTATCTTAGAAAAGATTTGCCTGAAAATTTGCAATATGAATTCATGGCAAAGAAAATGATTAAAAAATTACTGATTCATGATGATTCAATTTCCTTACAGAGTTACCGGCCGACAATTTATTTCTGTAATGCTGTGGCGCTGTGGGATTTTCTGCCTGCCCGTACTGTTGGAACGACAAAGTTTGTTCTGCAAACACTAAGAAAAACGATCGACATTGCCCGGATGATGGAAAAAGATAATGTTTGTATTTATTCTTTTACCCGCACTTATGGTGAAATGATACCTGCGCCGGAATTTATCAATCACATTGAAAAAGCTATAAAGATGATTGAAAAGACAGTCGGTAAAAATTTATATGAACGGGAAGACAATGAAGTTATTGCTGCGGCAGGCAATCTATCATCACTCCTGCTGACGGTAAATTTCTAATAATAAAAACATAAAATATTTGTGGGGAAAAAACAAGTCGGAGTGTTCTCATCTTCAAGCCTGTATTGGGGAACCGGTCATGTTTTGATATTGCAGGCGGCAAAACCCTCCCATTCGTTCAGTGGCTTACTTGATGTCAGGACGAACCCTTTTTTCTGGGCATCATCAACATAAGAGATCGATACGGTACCAACCAGCTCGTATGTGCTGGGGCTCATGCGGATGGTCAGATCCTCCACAGATTCGATTAAATCTGCTTCTTCCGCTGTGTTCGATACTAGGCACAAAGAGGCATCACAACACCCGCTGGATCGGATCTCAATGCGTAAAGTGAGGGGGCATACTTTACCCTCGAGTTCTTTTCTGATGGCTTCAATGGCCGGCTGATCAATGGTTATCAATGGCATGTTTTCATTCTCCGCTGTTGGCTTTGAAATATTGCTTCATGATGGAGATATTCAGTAAGGGACATGTTCGTATTGTATTTCGTTCCTTTCGATAAATCGCTTCTTTGATAAGACATTGCTTTCTAGTGGTTGTTGAGCAATAAGAAGTTTTGTTTTGCGTGTCAAGGAAATCTTAACGATAAAATGTACCTCCGGCACAAATGATAATGACGGAGGCACATTACAACATTTGATCTTTTAGTCTGGTCACAAGATAAGCGGCTTTTTTTGTGGCAAGAGCCGCTTCCTGCGGTTATTGTTTATGCCAAGGGCGTATCCTGTGCATAATTTGCCCGGATGAGTTTCTTGTCGATTTTTCCAACACTCGTCTTGGGGATTTCTTCGGTAATAATGCACCGGTCGGGGATGCCGAATTTCGGAATCGTTCCCTTATCCGCGCACGTCTTCATGAAGTTCTTGAGAACATTCTCGTTGATACCGTTACCTCTGAACTCGGGTTTCAAGGTTACCAGAATCACTGGCCGCTCTCCCCACTTGGAATCCGGCACGCCAATGGCCGCGGCCTCCAGTACTGCTGTGTGCATGCTGATGGCATTTTCAAGATCCAGCGACGATATCCACTCGCCGCCTGTTTTGATGACATCTTTCAGCCGGTCTGTAATCTGTATATAGCCGTCGCTGTCCATGTGGCCAACATCCCCGGTATGCAGCCAGCCCCCGCGCCAGAGTTCACTGGTCTGTTCCGGGTCTCTGTAATAGCCATGGGTAAACCAGGGGGCGCGCACTACGATCTCGCCGGTGGACTCACCGTCACTGGGCAGGAAATTGCCTGCTGGATCGGCGATTCTTACATCAACGAGGGGGATGGGTATGCCGGTCTTGATGACGATGTCGCTCTTTTTCTCATTATCCAGATCCTTCATTGATGGTTTCAGGGTTGAGACGCTTATCACAGGGCAGGTCTCGGACATGCCGTACCCGGCCATGACCTGGATTCCGAGATCGAGGGCGGCCTTGGCAAGACCTCTGGGAAGTTTGGCACCGCCGATGATGACCTTCCAGAATGAGAGATCAAACTTCTTGGATATGGGGCTAGTCACCAGCATCTGGAGAATTGTGGGCACACAGTGCGAGTAGGTTACCCGTTCTTCAAGGATGAGCTTGATCAACATTTGAGGCTCATACTTGCCCGGATAGACTTGTTTGATGCCCATCATCGTGGCGATGTACGGAAATCCCCAGGCATGGACATGGAACATGGGGGTTATGGGCATGTAGACATCAGAAGTTGAGAACCGCAAAGGAGTGTCATGACAGCTCACCGTAATGCAGACACTCATGGTATGGAGGACAAGCTGGCGATGTGTAAAGAACACGCCTTTGGGCATGCCGGTGGTACCTGTGGTATAAAACGTTGTGGCCTTGGTGTTCTCATCGAGATCAGGGAAATCATGCTCCGCAGAGGCTGCCGCGAGCATACTCTCATATTCGGCATCAATGTGAATTTGAGTTTGCGGCATCTCCGGGGCATCATTAAGAACAACAACCTTCTTGACGGTCTTGAGCTTTTCGTAGATGGATGACAGCAATGGCAGGAAATCGGCATTGATGAGCACGATATCGGCCTGCGCATGATTCATGGTATACTCGATTTGATCGGGCGACAGCCGCCAGTTCACCATGAAGAGCACGGCCCCTAGCATAGGGACAGCGAAAAAGTTTTCCAAATAGCGGTGCGAGTCATAATCGAAAATAGCAACAGTATCTCCCTGACGCACTCCCAGATCCGTTAATGCGTTTCCGAGCCGGTTTATCCTCTCGAAAAGATCCTTATAAGTATAACGCATCCTGTCCCGATACACGATCTCCTGATTCACTGCGGATATTCTGGGGTTGTTGAGCAGATCCTTTATAGTGAGTTGAAACCCGTAAGGACTTCCATTCAAAGATTTTCCAGCCATATCGACCTCCTTATAGTGTAGTATTTTCTGACTACAAAATAGAACACGGCAGATCTTTTAACAATCGGTTAAGGACTGCTTCTCGTGTGCGGAGATGGATGGAAAAAGAGTAGGTGAATGACCTAGCAGGCAATGGTCAGGCCTTGGACTGGCGTTCCTTTTCGACCCAGTTCAAGGCGTAACGCAGGAGTTCCGTCGCATTTTTCAGGTTGAGCTTTTCCTTGATACGCTCCCGGTAAGTGCCGATGGTTTTGACGCTGAGGTGGAGGCGGTGGCCGATCTCGCTGATGCTCAGTCCTTCGCCGATGAGTTGGAATACATCGACCTCGCGATCGGTGAGCGCTTTGAGGGGCGATTCGGAAGGTTCGCCTGCTCCCTCGATGACTCTCGTCAGGATGTTTTCGGTGACCCGTTTGCTGGCATAGATGCCGCCCGACAGCACCTGACGAATAGCCTGCACCACTGATTCGGATGCCTCCTGCTTCATGACATAGCCTTTGGCGCCTGCCCGGAAAGCGCGCTCGGCATAGAGCAATTCATCGTGCATGGATATAACCAGCATAGGCATGCTTTTATGGTATTTATGCACTTCTTTGATAAGGTCTATGCCGCTCATGTCCTTGAGTGTGATGTCCACGATGATCATGTCGGGTTTCAGTGTATCGATGGCCTTTATGGCGCTATGGTAGTCCTCGGCCTGTCCGCAGACCTCAAGATCATCTTCCTGGCCGATGAGCTGCCCCAATCCATGCCGGAAGATGGGGTGGTCATCCACGATGAGGATCATATATTTTCCGTCTGAGCCCGGTTTATTTGTCGGCATGCGCTTTCTCCCTTTCCTGACTGAATGTGCAGGTTACCAATGTGCCGCCGCCCGGATCGGACTCAATCCGTAAAGATGCTCCGATCATGCGGGCACGGTAGTTCATAATCCGCAAACCTATACCGGCGGCCTTGCTGGTGTCCTTGATCCCAGTGCCGTTATCGAGGATGGACAGCGAGATGTTTCCATCGTTGTTTAAGAACTCAATCCAAATCTTGGTTGACTTTCCGTGCTCGATGGCGTTGTGGATAGATTCCTTGGCTATGTAGTAGAGATGGGTGGCCAAGGTGTTGTCCTCGATGGGTATGTGCCGGGGGCAGTTGAAGACACAGGAAATATTGAAGATGTTCGAGGTGTTTCCCGCCAACTCTTCCAGGGATGATTCCAGACCATGAGAGGTGAGCAGTACGGGGCACAGACCCCGGGCGAGCCGTCTTGTTTTTTCGATGGCCTCTTTGACGAGCTTGTTGATGTCGGAAGCATAAAGGGCGTTCTCGGGAGAGATGGTTTCCAGCTTGTTGGTGAGCACCTTGGTCATGACATCGATGCCGATAAGATGCTGCCCCAGATCGTCATGGAGTTCGTAGCCGATCTTCAGGCGCTCGCGTTCGGAGATGTCAAGCACCTCTTTTTCCAGTTGCTTGAGCGCCGTGATGTCCGTAATAATACCGAAACCTCCGGTGAAACGGCCCTGAGAGTCGTGCATGGCCCGCGGGGATACGATGGTATAGATCGGAGTTCCATCCTTGGAACGCCAGGTAAGCTCGTACGAATCCGGTGCGTCGCGGTTTTCAATATTACGCATCCACGTTTCGAGATCGCGCTCGCTGATAAAGTCACTGCTCGGGTGGCCGATGATTTCCTCGCGGGGGAGCCTGAGGATCTGGCAACCCTTGTCGTTGATATAGGTGATGATACCCTTTCTGTCCTGGATGCCTAATCCTTCGTTCATGGTTTCTACGAGCTGGCGGAACCGCTCCTCACTGTCACGCAGCGCCTTTTCCATCTTGACTCTCTCTGTGATGTCCACCATGGAAGCGATGCTCTGCTTGGTGCCCGGGATCATGGCAATCGTCATAAAGATGGAGATGATTTCCCCATTCTTATGTTTTATTTTGAACTCATAGTTGCGCGGCGCGTTGGCAGGGTCTTGCCTGCGCTTATTATGGTATTCGAGCAGCCGGGGAATGTCGTCTGGCACCACATATCTGGTCCAGGTGTGGTTGATGATATCTTCCCTGGCGTATCCGGTGAAGTTGGCAAAATCGGAATTCATCATGGAAATGGTAGTGTCTTCCTCGATAACGATAGTGGCTGTGCCGGAATTTTCGAACAAAGTGCGGTAGAAGTTTTCGGAATGGGTGTGTTCCGCCTCGATCTTCAGGTAGCGTTGAGTGCGCTCCTTTAGTTCTTCGAGCTCATCGCGCAGAGTTGCAATCTCATGTATGAGCTGTGACTTTGATTTATCTTCCTCCATTACAGGTAACTCTCCATGATTGAGTTTGAGTGATTCTTGCTTTGTTTGATATGACATTGCTTCAGCATGGTTGAAATATAGGAAGTTTAGTCTAGTATGTCAAGGAACTAATTGTCATAAATTCACTGTAAACTGTGCCTAAACTTCAAACAATTACGCATTAAACAATTATGCTTGACATGGTGTTGATGCTGACGCATTATTTTAATAGAATAGAGGAATACTGAACAAGCAAATAGCAATTTCAAAATTACAGCATATGGAAAGGAGAAGTGTTTACATGACAAAGCGTATTGTTTTGGGTATTCAAGTAACAAATCGTGTGGAAAAAATTCCCGATGTACAGAAAATTCTCACGGAGTACGGATGCAACATTAAGACCCGCCTGGGTTTACACGAAGTTTCAAAATCGGTTTGTTCGACATTGGGTCTTTTGCTGCTTGATACTTATGGAGATGAGGCTGAAATTCTCGAAATGGAGAAAAAACTAAAGAAGGTTAAAGGGCTGGTGGTTAAAAAAATGACTTTCGAGATGTAGCAAGAGATATTTATTGTTTGCGATAAAAGATCATCTGCTCTAAAGCAAAATTATCTTAACAGCAGGTGTAAAGATGGAATGTAAATTATACTTCCTGAAAGATTGTTTTTCTTATTTTCTCAATTTTTGCAATATTTCAATCGGAAATAATCAAAAAATGGCAGAATTCTAATTTAATATGTGTTACAAATTACGGAGGCAGGTCAACTATCTCTGAAAAAAGGAGGCAATGAAACATGGCGGGAAGCATTACAGAGAATACACATCTCTATTTCGTTGGTGGAGGCATCGCATCGCTTTCAGGTGCAGTATTCGCCATACGGGATGGCCATGTTTCAGGAAAGAATATCCACATATTTGAAACCATGAACATCCTGGGCGGGGCCTTGGACGGCGCAGGATCAGCGGACACAGGTTATGTCTGCCGTGGTGCACGAAAGTATGATAATACCGCTACATCCTATGGCTGCACTTGGGATCTGATGAAAACCATCCCCACGCTTACTGACCCAAACATCTCATTGTATGATGAATTTGTGGAATTCAACAACAGATACGTCAAAAACTTCAAAGGCCGGCTGATCGATAAAAACAAAAATGTGGATTATGTAAAAACCATGGGTTTAAACTGGGGCCATCGGATGAAACTAATTCAACTCACCTTTACACCCGAGAGTTGGATCGAGAACCGCCGGGTCGATTCATGGTTTCCGCCTTCGTTCTTTAGGACAAACCTCTGGTTTATATTTTCCTCTATTTTCGGATTCGAGACCTACCATGATCTGGTGGAGTGCCGTCGCTATTTGCGGAAATTCGCCCACGGCCTGAAAAACATGATCGGTGGCAGTCCTCAGGATTTGGAGGTTTGCCACCCTATGAATCAATATGAATCCCTAGCCCTGCCTATTCAGAAATGGCTTGAAAAGCATGACGTAGACTTTAAGTTGGGGTGCAAAGTCCTGGATCTTGATTTTGCGCCGGATAAAAACAAGATAACTGTAACTTCCATTCACTACATCCAAGATGGAAAAACAAAAAAAATCGTCACCGGAAAGAATGATTTTGTATTCGTTACCAATGGGTCAAAGGTTGCAGACGCCACCAAAGGTTCCATGACCAGTCCGGCCCCAAAACTTGAAACCGGTAAACTAGAGGGTTCTTGGACGCTCTGGGAAAATCTGGCCCAAAAACGGCTGGGCTTGGGGAATCCGTCACTGTTTACGTCGCAGGTGGATAAGACCAAATGGGTTGTTTTTACGGTGACATCAAAAGATTCGACATTTTTTGATTTGTTTGAAAAGAAAACCGGCAATAAACCCGGATTTTCGGATTTAGTCACCTTTACTGATTCGGGCTGGATGTTTTCCGTGCAAGTGCCGGCCCAGCCGCATTTTCTTAATCAGCCCAAAGGCGTGTGCGTATGGGTTGGCTATGCCTTAAATTCGAATGTTCCGGGAGATTATGTCAAAAAGAATATCACCGATTGTAGCGGCGAGGAAATATTGACTGAAGTGTGCTGCCAGTTTGGTTTTGAAAAAGATCTGCCCCATATTTTGGCTACATCCATCTGCATTCCAAGCCTAGAACCCTATGTCACCGCCCAGTTTATACCCAGAAAAAAGAGCGACCGGCCTCTGGTGGTTCCGGAAGGATCGGTCAACTTGGCATTTATCGGACAGTTCGTCGAAAGTGGTGAATGCGTATTTCTTGTGGAGGATTCCATCAGAACCGCGCAAATAGCGGTCTATCAATTTCTTAACGTGAATAGGAAGATTCAACCCATTTTCAAAGGGATTAAAGACCCGAAAGCGGCTGTCAGCATGATCCGCGCCTTGTTCACTTGATTTAAGCAGTATTCATCCAGAAAGCATAAATCTTTTTGACTTTAGTCATTACTTTCTTTCCATTAGTAATCATCAATTGTGACAACTGCCTTTTACTGAACAGTAGTGAAAGCGATAATCGGGATAAGGGTTAATTGGCAATGTTTGTTATGTCAAATATAGGTCAGAACAGATCGTCATTTTGGTAATTGTTGTAAAACTATTTTCCGGGTCGACTACCAACGGAATATTGAAGTGTTCTGCCAATGGACTGGAAATCTTTTTCCAAGTTGCTGATGATTGCTACTGCTGAACCAACATCTTTTCTGCCTGGATAAATATCATAGCGGGTTTTATAAATTTCGGGGGTGAAATCCGGCATAACAACGTTAGCGCCGGCCTGCAATGCTTGAAGCCGTCCCTGAGGATGAAGAGTAGCCAAAGCGGTCGTTGCCGGAATGTTAGTGTTGCGGGTAATCAGACGGGCGGCAGCTATGACCCGCAATACAAGCTCAAGATCATCATTATCTATTCCGGCAAGAGGCGTGTCGGGATGAGCGATAAACGGGCCGATACCCAGCATGTCGGCATCCAGTAGTTTCATCACCAGCAGATCATCGGCTAATATTTCCGATGTCTGACCCGGTAATCCCACCATGTTTCCGGTTCCGGTTTCAAAACCAAGCTCCTTCAACCGGCGCAGACATTGCAAGCGGTTTTCCCACTCACATCCGGGGCGCAGATATTTGTAAAGTTCTTTCGATGCCGTTTCATGTTTAAGGAGATAGCGGTTGGCTCCCGCCTCCTGAAATGCTTTGTAATCGTTTAAAGGCCGTTCGCCAATGGATAAGGTGATGATTAAATCTGTTTCTTTCCGAATTTGTCCGATGAGGCGGCAGACAATATCCTGCGAGTAAAAAGAATCTTCACCCGATTGTAGCACCACCGTGGGGACGCCAGTTTTCTTGATTTGTTCCGCCGTTGCGATTATTTCATCTTCGGACATCCGGTAGCGGCTGAGACTGGCATTACCTTTGCGCAATCCGCAGTAAAGACAATTGCGTTCGCAGTAATTGGAAAACTCGATAATGCCGCGAAGGAAGATCTCATCGCCTACTTGTTCTTTTCTCACCTTGTCTGCGGCGCTAAAGAGTTCAGGAGAATACTTGGCCGGAAGAGAGAGTAGTTGTATAATTTCTTTGCGGTTTAAATCCTTGCCCTCTTGGGCTTTGCCGATCAGATTTTCCGCCGATTTAGATATAGACATCTCTTGTGCCATCCTCTATTTTTTGCAGCCGGTCGCAAACCATTTTTTTTCTTTTTGTTTTAAAAGTTTCATCAAGCATTTTTGAAATCAATTTTTCTCCGGCTTCCCGCGTCGAGGCACTGGCGTAATCCAGCAGATATTCTTTAAACGTGAAAACGGCATTGGTCTGGCAGAACTTTTGAATCAAACCCGGTTTTGCCAGATCCATAAAGTCCTTACCCGTGCGTCCCAGTCGGTAACAAGCGGTGCAGAAACTGGGGATATGCCCGCGTTCTGTAATATCCAGAATGACTTCGTCGAGTGTGCGTGTGTCGCCAAGATTAAACTGCGCGGCGCGGAAAGCTTCGCTGGAATCTTCTTGATAACCGCCGGGGTTGGTGCGTGAACCGGCGCTGATCTGGGAGATACCCAAAGCAAAAACTTCAGAGCGCAAGGCAGGCGATTCTCTTGTGGAAAGAATCATCCCCGTGTAGGGAACGGCCATGCGGATGATGGCAACCAGTTTTTTAAAATCATGATCGCTGACGGGATGTGGAGGTTTAATGGCTGCAGGCGCGTTGAAAGCGGGTTCAAGCCTTGGAACGGACATTGTGTGCGGTCCCACGCCGCAGTCTTTTTCCAATTGTAGGGCATGAAGTAAAAGACCTAAAACTTCAAATTTGTAATCGTA
This sequence comes from uncultured delta proteobacterium, assembly GCA_963710575.1. Lineage (GTDB taxonomy): Bacteria > Desulfobacterota > Syntrophia > Syntrophales > Smithellaceae > Smithella. The sequence continues at coordinate 136,303 of CAVQAL010000014.1, forward strand.
AAGACCAAACAACGCACCCAGTCCCACATCGTTAATGCCGCCTTCCTGCGCGCGATGCATTGCGGTGAGTCGTTTGGCGTAATCCTTCTTGGGACCGGATGGATGCATTATCTTGTATGTTTCATGATGATAAGTTTCCTGAAATAAAACAGCAGTGCCGATGCCTGTTTTCTTCAGTTCCTTATATTCAGCCACTTCCAGTGGCGCAATTTCCACGTTGATCCGCCTTATTTCTCCGCCATGTGCCGTTTTAACGGAGTAGGCCGTTTCAATGGCTTCCATGAAATATTCCAGACTGGAACGGCTGGGATGTTCCCCGCAGAGCATCAGCAGACGCTTGTGACCTTCCCGTTCCAGAACCTGCACTTCTTTGGCGATTTGATCCATCGTCAGCGCGACACGGTTAAGTTCTTTATTGTCGTGCCTGAATCCGCAATACAGACAATTATTGGCGCAGAGATTGGCCACATAAAGCGGAGCAAACAAAACCAGCCGGTTGCCGTAGATATCCTCTTTTATCTTATGGGCTGTCTGCCAGATCAGGGCGATAAGTTCATCATCCTCAGTCTGAAGCAGTACGGCAACTTCTTCCGGCGTGAGACCTTTAAGTTCTTTGGCTTTGGCTATGATTTCCTGAACTCTTTCGGGCGCGGGATTTTTTGCCTTGTCCAATATGCTTTCGATTTTTATATCGTCGATAAAATCTTTAATCATTTGAATAATCCTTATCATGGGCATAACGCCCTCCGCTATGCGGGATAATTCGACTTACAAATTTCAGTTCACTTCATTTCTGAAATTTGAGTCTCATTATGCTTTTGTCAAAGCTGATTTAACCTGAATTCCTTTAAGCGCTCCCAATTTTCCGGTTAGGGCGCCGATTTGATCAGTGGAGGCATGCACAATAAGCGCGATGATATGCAGCTTTTTGGGTGAATAGGGAATACCCATCCGTCCAATGATAACATCACCGAATTCGCTTAAAATCGCATTAACGTCTTCGGCCTGACTGGTTCTGTTTGTGATGATAATGGTAATTGTTCCAATTCGCTTGTCCATATTTTGCTCCATAACACAAAAGAGGTTTGACCAGGAAAAATCAAACCTCTTTTAATTAAGATTTTATGTTCCCCTTAAGATCAGAAAGTTACCCTCCCTCTCAGGCCAATTATTCTTTTGAATTTAGACTATCCTGAAAAACATTGTTTTGTCAATTTGATTTTTTATTATATAAAGAAAATGGGCTTGACTTCAATGATCGTTTCGACCATATTTTCTATGAATGCGGTGAAAGGAATTAGTCGATGAAAATATTATACTATGATTGTTTTGCCGGCATCAGTGGCGATATGAATCTGGGTGCGATGCTTGATCTGGGAATTGATCAAAAATATTTATTGAAAGAGCTCGGCAACCTGCCCATCGATTCTTATAAAATCAAAATTTACAAAGATCAACGTGGCGGTATTACCGGCACAAAAGTTGATGTGATTGTTGCGTCGCAGAAAAAAACTTCTTCCCGGCGAAATCTAAAAATTCGCACTTTCCGGGATATCACTCAAATGATCGGGCAAAGCAATTTATCCGCCAATGTCAAAAAGATCAGCCTTGATATTTTTACCCGCCTTGCCCGGGCGGAAGGAAAAATTCACGGACATAAAATTGATGACGTGCACTTCCATGAAGTCGGCGCAATCGATTCGATTGTCGATATAGTCGGTGCGGCGATTTGTCTGGACTATTTGGAAGTCGACAAGGTGATCTCTTCGCCCGTCCAGGTCGGTTCCGGCATCATTAATTGCAGCCATGGCACATTGCCTGTCCCGGCGCCGGCCACGGCGGAAATACTTCAGGGTATTCCCATTAAAACAGGCCTCGTGCCTTTTGAAGCGACAACTCCAACGGGTGCGGCGATCATTGCCGCAACAGCAGTATCCTTTACAGAGAAAATTGATTTCACGCCGCAGAAAATCGGCTATGGCTTGGGCAGCACAGATTCATTCATACCAAATATCCTGCGCTTATTTTTGGGTGAAATATCTGCTAATGATGTAAAAGCGGATGATCCGGAAATAGGCGTTGCAGTGATTATCGAATGCAATATTGATGATATGAATCCGGAGTTCTATGACGCATTGATGGAGCGTCTTTTTGCCGTTGGCGCGCATGATGTATTCCTCACGCCAATCATTATGAAAAAATCCCGTCCGGCGGTAATGGTATCTGTGCTTTGTGATGTTGGAAAACAAAAGGCGATGGAAAAGGTTTTATGGCTGAATTCTTCCACCTTCGGCCTGCGTTCTTACAAAGTTGCCAAGTCCATGCTGCGGCGGGAAACGGTAAAAGTAAAAACAAAGTATGGAGAGATAAAGGTTAAAAGTGGCTACTTAGACGGACGCATGATCAAGTCCAAGCCGGAATATGAGGATTGCAAGGGGCTGGCAAAAGAAAACGGTGTCTCCATTCAGGATATTTATGAAAGTATTCGTCTGGTAGAAAGGACAAAAAAATGAATACTGACGCATTAAAAGTTCTCCTGGAAAATATCCGCGACGGAAAAATCGATATTGAAGCAGGTATCTCAAAGGTGCGTAATCTATCTTACATTGATTTGGGTTGCGCCAAACTCGATACACACCGCGAGTTGCGCGTCGGTTATCCGGAGGTGATCTTTTGTCCGGGCAAAACCACTGAGCAGATAAAAACTATTATACAGGCCATGATGGACGGAGATGCCAACATTCTTGCCACACGCGCGAGCGAAGAAGTATTTACCGCAGTCAAAGAAATTTGTCCTGCTGCTGTGTATCATCCGCTTGCCCGTACAATTACTCTGAAAAGAAAAAAAATGCGTCTGTCCAAAAGTTATATTGCCGTTGTGACAGCGGGAACTTCCGATTTACCCGTTGCCGAAGAGGCAGCCGTTACTGCCGAAATTTTCGGTAATCTTGTGGAAAGAATTGTCGACGTCGGTGTCGCCGGTGTTCACCGCTTATTCGATAAATTGCATTTAATCCGTGGGGCACGTGTAATTGTTGTGGTTGCCGGAATGGAGGGAGCTCTGCCTAGCGTTGTGGGCGGTCTTGTGGATAAACCAATTATTGCGGTACCCACTTCGGTTGGTTATGGTGCTAGCTTTCAGGGAGTTACCGCTTTGCTGGCGATGCTCAATAGTTGTGCGGGCGGAGTATCGGTTGTGAACATCGACAATGGTTTTGGCGCAGGCTGCATCGCCAGTATGATCAATAAACTGAAATAAATACAGACAATCATTTCACACAAGTTTTTCTTGTCGCGGATCAATTACTTCGTTCATGCTGCCTGTACGATAACCTTTCAGGTCTAAAGCAGTATAGGCAAAACCAATTTCCTGGAATTGTTTGTATATCTTGTCCATCAGTTCCAGATTGAAAAATTTGGGCCGTTCAGATTCCGCCACTTCAATCCTCGCCGTATCACCATGATGGCGCACCCGTACCTGTTTGAATCCTAAGTTGAGCAGATGTTGCTCAGCTTTATCCACCATTGCCAGCTTCTCTTTTGTTATTTTCTCACCATAAGGAAAGCGTGAAGCCAGACAGGCAAAAGCCGGTTTATCCCAAGTGGACAATCCCATCTGTTTTGATAATTTTCTGATAGCGTCCTTCCCTAAGCCTACATCTTTAAGCGGATTGATAATCCCCAGTTCTTTGATTGCCTGCATTCCGGGGCGGTAATCACCAAGATCATCGATGTTTGATCCTTCGGCTATATATTGGATATGATATTTTACTGCCACGTCTTTTATTTTGGAAAATAATTCGTATTTGCACAAGTAACATCTATTAGGCGGATTATTAGTAAAACCTTCTATCTCCAATTCTTCAGACTGAATGACAATATGCCTGATTCCCGCGTTGCGGGTAAATTCTGCCGCTTCCTTGAACTCTCTTTCCGGATAAGTTGAAGACCGCGCCGTTACAGCGAGAACCTGGTCTTGCAAGACATCATGAGCAACCTTCAAGAGAAACGTGCTATCCACGCCCCCTGAATAAGCCACGGCCAGAGAGCCCAATTTTTCGATACGACGCCTAAGTTGTTTCAATTTATCCTGAAGTTCCATAAGCATGATTATATAACACAAACAGATAATCAAAGCTGCTGATTTTTAGAAGCAATAAGCCGTCGGCATTATACAAATAAGAAACGAGCCAGATATTATTACTTTCGGCTTCTGCGTCGTCTTTTAATCTAATTTAACCCAGATTCCGCAATAGAGATTTTAAGAAGAGAAGGAAAAGGGCAGGGAGAACAGTGATGTTTTATTCCAATATAAAAGAGGGTTTTTTATTGACATACAGGACGGAGTTTCTTATATAGTTCAACTGTGAAAAAAATAATATTTTATCAATTATACAAGGATTGAACTATGAAAGGTTTATTTGCGAGAAAACCTCTGCAACTTATTATGCAGGAGCCTGAGATCGAGCAAGATAAACTGAAGCGGGTCCTCGGACCATGGGGATTGATTAGCCTTGGGATAGGTGTTGTGATTGGCGCGGGAATTTTTGTGTTATCAGGCCAGGCTGCCGCAAATTACGCCGGCCCGGCAATTGTGCTTTCATTTATTATTTCGGCAATCGGGTGCGCGCTGGCAGGACTTTGCTACGCGGAATTCGCATCAATGATACCGATCTCAGGCAGCGCCTATACCTATGCCTATGCGACACTGGGGGAATTTCTGGCGTGGATTATTGGCTGGGACCTTGTGCTCGAATATCTTTTCGGCGCATCAACGGTCGCAGTTGGCTGGTCGGGTTACGTGGTCAGTTTTCTCAAAGATTTTCATGTCAACATTCCGGCGGCCCTCTGTCAGGCACCGCTGTCCTATTCCGTTACGGGCGGTTGGCACGCAACAGGCGCAATCCTGAATTGTCCGGCCATTTTTATCGTCGGACTTATGACCACTCTTCTAGTCATCGGTATCAAAGAATCGTCAAGGTTTAATAATGTCATCGTGATTATCAAGCTGGTCGTCATTGTACTCTTTGTCGGCGTCGGCGTGTTTTTTATCAAGTTTGCCAACTGGTCGCCTTTTTTACCCGATAATACCGGTCAGTTCGGGTCATTCGGCTGGAGTGGCGTGGTGCGCGGCGCAGGCGTGATCTTTTTCGCCTATATTGGTTTTGACGCGGTTTCAACTGCGGCGCAGGAAGCGCGTAACCCTCAGCGAGACATGCCGATCGGCATTCTGGGATCGCTCGCCATTTGCACGATCATTTTTATCCTTATGTCCGGAGTGCTTACCGGCATCATGAAGTATACGAATCTGGCAGTGCCTGATCCCATTGCCGTTGCCGTCAATGCCGCGGGTCCCGGTATTGCGTGGCTCCGACCGTTCATCAAGCTCGGCGCCATTGCTGGCTTGAGTTCCGTGGTGCTCGTTTTGCTTATGGCCCAACCGCGCGTTTTCTTTTCCATGGCGCGCGACGGTCTGTTGCCTGCAGCGTTCGCCCGCGTGCATCCGCGTTTCAAAACACCGTACATACCGACAATTCTCACCGGCTGTACAGCGATAGCGGTGTCAGGCCTTTTTCCCATCAACATACTCGGCGAACTGGTTTCCATAGGCACACTATTGGCATTTGTTATCGTTTGCGTCGGCGTGCTCGTGCTGCGCTACCGCCATCCGGAAATCCCGCGCGTATTCCGAACGCCCTGGGTTCCCTTCGTTCCCATAGCCGGCGCTCTTGTAACCATGCTCCAGATGGTGTTTTTACCGTTCGACACCTGGATACGCCTCTTTGTCTGGATGGCAATAGGCATCGTCATTTACTTCTTCTATAGCCGGAGACACAGCAGGCTGAGGATTTTATCGACGAAAGAGTAAGTTGTCAAAAGTTCCTTGACATACAAACCGAAATTCTTATAGTACAATTATTAATAAGCAAGGTTTGAAGTGAAAGATGAAAAGGGATGATTCTGGAATAAAAAAAGGAATGAATCGTTATGGAAGAAAAAAGGAAAGCGGGACGACTGAAGGAATTGAACGAGATCACCACAACAATTATCTCCGAAGAAAAAAGTCTTTCTAAAGAAAAAAATTTCTATAATTACAGCGAGAATATTTCTGTGTCCGGTGCTAAAATTCGAGGCAATATTCTTTTGCCTGCCGAAACCCTCCTCAAGATAAATTTCACATTAAAGAATTTGCAACAAAAGATAACCGCTATCGGAGAAGTAAAATGGGTCAAAATTATCTTTGAAGATAAATGGTATGAGGCGGGCGTAGAATTTGTCGTTACACCCAGCGAAACGATCCTGACCATTGAGGATCATATCTCTTGGAAACAAAAGAGTATGAGTCTTAATCCGTTCGGTCTACTGTTTTGGAATTAAGAAAATTAACGAATAAAAATTTAGATAAACGCATCAGATTATTTTCAAAATATATTTTATTTTTTCTCAAAAATCTTCCTAACTCGTTCTTGGACTGGCCATTATTTCATTGACACACAAGATTATTCTTCATATAATTTTACCATCCGTAACCATAATCCAACGGAGACTTTAGCCGAAAACGACCGCTATGCAAGCGGGTCGGTATAAGGAAAAGAATAAATGAAAAAGAAGAGTGACAAAACGCATAAAAATAATACCGTAGCTCCGGATAATGTCAAACGGCGGGAGCGGACAGAAGAGAAATTACGTCAAGATGAGCAGCGTTTCCGAGCGTTCGTAGAAAACTCTTCCGATATCATTGCTATCATTAATCTGGAAGGAATTATCACCTATATAAATCCGGCGGTGGAGAGAGTTTTGGGGTTCAAGCCTGAAGAAAGAATTGGCGCCAAAGGATTTGAGCTTGTTCATCCGGATGATATAAAGTTTTTAGCTGATTCATTTAATACTTTGGCCAAAGATACAAATTTCCCTGTTATACGGGGTGAAATGCATCTTCGTCATAAGGATGGAAGCTGGCGTACATTCGAAGCTGTGGGAAGCAATCTGGTAAACAATAATGTTGTTGAAGCTGTAATTGTTAACTATCGTGACATCACCAAGCGTGAGCAGGTCGAGGAAAAATTACGCCACGAGGAAGAGCGGTTCAGAGCTCTTGCGGAGCAATCTTCAGATATCATTATTTTCGTAAATCGGGAAGGGATTGTCACTTACGAAAATCCGGCGGTGGAAAGATCTCTGGGATTAAAAACTGAGGGAAGGATAGGCGTAAGTATATTTGAGCGTATTCATCCGGATGACTTGAAATTTGCAAGTGATGCATTCAATACGTTTACACGGAATACGTCCTCCAAAGATATAAACTCCCCGGTTCGCCAAATCCGTCTTCGTCATCAGGATGGAAGCTGGCGGACGTTCGAAACTGTGGGAAGCAAACTTTTACAAGATAATATTGTTGAAAGTGTAATTATTAACCTCCGTGATATCACCGAGCGCAAGAGGTCAGAGGAGGCGTTGCGTCAGAGTGAGGAGAAATACCGATCCATTCTGGAAGACATTCAAGAAGGTTATTTTGAGGTTGATCTTACCGGCAATCTTACTTTTTTCAACGATACCCTTTGCCGGGTCAGTGGCTACTCCAGAGAAGAACTGATGGGTATGAATAACCGACAGTACACAGAAAAAGAGGAGTTAAAAAAAGTTTTTCAAGCGTATAATAAAGTCTATATAACGGGAGAACCCAACAGAGAATTCGGCCAGCAGATTATAATAAAAGATGGAACTAAAAGATATATCGAAGGATCTATATCGCTACTAAAAGATTCATCAGGCAAACCAAAGGGCTTTAAAGGAATTCTACGCGATATCACAGAGCGCAAGAACGCTGAATCTAAAAGTGCGGCTACGCTCGAGGCACTGCGAAAGAGCGAGGAATCATACACAAGACTAGTAGATACCATCCATGATATTATCCTTAGCACCGACCTCGCTGGAAATATACTCTTCGTTAATGATTACGCCCTTAAACTCGGCGGTTACAGCCGGGAGGAAATCGCAAGTCAGAACATTCTCAAATTCATTTCTCCTGAATACCATGAGAAGGTGATAAAAAATCTAACCCGCATTATGGAGCGCAGTTTGGGTTCCAGTGAATACTCCCTGATAACAAAAGACGGAAGAAAAATTCTCTTCGAGGTGAATGGAGATGTCTTACGGAATGAAGACGGAACAGCTTTCGGCATTGTGATTGTGTGTCGAGACATCTCTGAGCGCAAACTGGCAGAAGAAAAATTCCGCAATATTTTCATGACATCACCAAACTGTATAGCCATTACCCGGCGGAAGGACGGGCTCTTCATCGATGTAAATAAGGCATACGAAGATGTGGTAGGATGGAAGCGGGAGAGCGTAATTGGAACAACGTCTACGGACCCGCGCTACAATTTCTGGGTGGATCCATCGGCGCGGAAACTCATGGTGGAAGACTTGAAAGCAGACAGGGACATCCTGAATCGTGAATTTGAATTCTGGCGAAGTGACGGCTCTGTGCGTAAAGGTATCTATTCTGCCCGATCCATCAAAATTGCCGACGAAGAATGCCTTATTTTCATCTTGCAGGACATCACCGAGCGCAAACAGATGGAAGATAAACTACGGAGTGACCAGCAAGAACTGCACGCCATCATGGACGCCTTACCCATCGGTGTTTCCTGGGCGGATATGCAGGGGAAGATCAAATACATCAATTTTAAGTTCCAAGAAATCTTCGGCTACACTATTGAGGATATTCCCAATATAGATACATGGCTTCTGCGGGCTTATCCAGATCCCGCCTACAGAGAACATGCTCTTTCCGTTATTGGCTTGCTTATCGAGAGGCAAGAGCAAGGGAAAGAGACTGATCCGGCAGATCTAATAGTATTTTGCAAAAACGGCTCCGTCCGCCACGTGTTGCAGACAATGTTATTTACCTCCAACCGTATTCTGGTCATTTACTATGACATCACCGAACGCAAGCAGAAAGATGAAGAACTTCGGCATACCGTTGACAGCCTCAGAAAAGCGTTTGGCACCATCATTCAGGTCATGGTGTCAGCGGTAGAGATGAGAGATCCTTATACGGCCGGTCATCAGTTAAGATCTGCGGACCTTGCCCGGGCCATTGCCACTGAGATGGGATTACCCCAAGAAAAAATAGACGGAATCCGGATCGCAGGTTCCATCCATGATATCGGAAAATTATCCATACCCGCAGAAATATTGTCTAAGCCTACTAAACTTAATGATCTTGAATTTTCTCTGGTTAAAAAACATCCCCAAAGCGGATACGAGATGTTGAAAGATCTGGAATCTCCCTGGCCACTGGCGGAGATAGTTTACCAACATCATGAAAGGATGAATGGTACCGGCTATCCCAGAAATCTGAAAGGGGATGACATCCTTATAGAGGCCCGCATTATGGCCGTTGCCGATGTCGTGGAGGCCATGGCTTCCCACCGTCCCTATCGGCCAACCTTGGGTATTGAGACAGCTCTTGAAGAAATAGAGCAAAATAAGGGAATTCTTTATGACGATATTGTCGCCGATGCCTGCCTGAGATTATTTCGCGAAAAAGGTTACCAGCTTCCATGAGATGGGAAAACCAATTCCATAAAAAACATGCTTACAAATGGTAATGATCAATTCTGACAAATATCCAATACGGAACGGTAGTCGGCGAAAGCGAGAGGCATGCCGATCGGTAATTTCTTAAAATTATACAATAAAGTGCGAGTTCAATAGTGCAGGTGTCCCAAACGTCCTTTTCTACGTCATCGATATTAAACTTCAAATATTTAATGACTTGCTTCTATGTTCTATTTTTTTTTACATCAGTCAGAGGGGGGATGAGCCTTTGTCCGCGGCGAATAGTTTTTTCTTTCTTGACAAAAGTTGAAATATTTGAACTTTTATAAAAGATTTAAATACAATTAAAAGTGAGTACTTCATGGAAACATTTTTCGATCCCCAATCAGTTGTTGTTATTGGCGCCTCCAATACCCCATTTAACCTGGGAGCCACGATCTGTAACATGTTGAAGGATTATCTCCAGTATAAAGGGGCCGTATATGCGTTGAATTCAAAAGGAAAGACGGTGCATGGCTATCCGGGGTATTCATCTATCCTGGACCTTCCGGAAACTCCTGATCTGGCGATTATCATTGTGGCGGCGCGGAATGTTCCGAACATTATCAAGGATTGCGCCCGAAAAGGAATCAAAAGGATCATTATCGAGAGCGCCGGCTTTTCTGAGGGTGGAGAAGATGGCGAGGCGATGCAACGCGAGATTGATGATGTTGCCAGAGCCAATGGGATTCGCATAATGGGGCCGAACTGTCTGGGGACATTGAGCACGCGCGATAAATTCTGCTGTTTCTACGGCGTCAATCCAAGTTTAGTCGAGATGGGTCAGATATTTGAAGCCCCGGGCAATATTTCTTATATCATCCAGAGTGGCGGCGTTGTTGTCCTAGTCATAGAATCCCTATATTACGACCTTGTTGGCGTGAACAAGGTTGTCAGCATAGGCAATAAGTGTGATGTAGATGAGGCGGATTTCATCGATTACTTTCAAAACGACGAGACGGAAGTTATCGGTATGTATCTCGAGAGTGTGGCCAACGGCCGCAAGCTTATGAATGCCGCCAGAAAATCCCGCAAGCCGATCCTGATATACAAAGTGGGCCGAACCAGCGAAGGGGCCATGGCTGCCATGTCTCATACGGCGGGGATGGCCAACGATGATTTTATTTTCGAAAGCGCGTGCAGGCAGGCGGGAATTATTCGCCTTAGATCTATCGACGAGCTCCACTCTCTCCCCAAGATATTCACAGAAATGCCTCTCTTGAAAGGAAAGCGGATAGCGATGTTTACAAATTCAGGGGCATTCGGCAGCATCAGCGCGGACCTGCTGGTGGAAGCGGGCCTGCAAGTGATTCGCCTCTCCCCGCAGACTCAGGAAAAACTGAAAAAAGCAGGACAGGTATTCAATATCAAGAACCCCGTGGATATCGGCCCCGCCCCGCCACAAACATATCTCGACATCTTTGAGATTCTTCTTTCCGCAGATGAGGTGGACGGACTTTTGCCCCTTCTGAGTGTCTGGCAGACCTTTGTGATTGATACACTCCTGGAGCTTTTGAAGATATGCAAGCATTACGATAAGCCAGCAGCTATCTACACACCGAACGCTATAGCCAAATCCATTGCCATTCGCGCCAAGCACCGTATACCAATTTTCGAGACATCGGAACAGGCTGTGCGGGCGTTATCCGTTTCCAATGAATATTATGAATCTCTCCTGAAAAGAAATTTTATCAGCAAGCCTGCACCAGCTGTAAACTTGGATACTAAACAGCCCATCATTGCCGGGACGGAAGCCGCGTCATAAAAACCACTTTTGTTTTACAAAAGTGGCAAAAGGTGAGAACTTCGCTTTCCCTGATATTTTGAACAAAAATCAAACTCGCCGAAATTGAATACTCAAGGTTATTATGAGCGGCCAATTATCTATTGACATACAATCACAAATTCCCTACACTAATCTATATCAGAAGAAATATCTTACCCCAAAAATATCAGATGCGCACATGAGCTTACACTGGCTAAAAAGTTGATAATAGGTCTTCAGATTTAACAATTTATATGTAAAAATGTTTAAACGCGCTCTTCGTTTTAGTAATAAAATAAATAATAAGATAAATACTAATGAAGACAATTACTGATAGTCATTATAAGCACGATGATAAAAAGGACTTAACACCCGAAGAATTAGTCAAGGCCAAAACCGCCTGCGAATTTGTTATAAATCTTACAAAAGCCATTTCACGAAGTGGTTACTATGATTCCGATCATCCGATTTCCGGGGAAGTAAAACGGGGACTTTACGATTCTTTTAAAAATGCCCTCGGTAGTTCTTCCGAAATCATGCTTACCTGTCATGATTCCGGAGAAGTGACGGATATCCATATCAGCGGGATTCTGGATGAACCAGTCAACATAAGGAAATTAACCAAAGCGGACACTTCGGATTTATTTGTTCCTAAACTCAAGGATTACTTCGAGCGAAAAAGTCTCAACAGTTTTGTAATAAAAAAACATATTACACCGGAACACTTTGAATCATTCATTGATATCATGGGTGAGCCGATCGCTGATTCTACCGATGGTGCAAAACTGGGAGAATATCTAACAAAAGCTCTTATTGATTTGGATATAACCGAGGTTTCAACGGTTTTCAAAACCGATATAGTACTTCTCAGAGGAAAGCTGCCCTGGCGCGTATCAATTATACTGCGCCGTCTTGCAAAAGATATGAAAGTAATACCGATGTTTCGTTCTGCTTCTGTTGACAAAATCAAGGAGATAAAAAGTCAGATTATAGAGGACATCATAAGGCCTCTCAATAATCCTGATTTGCTCCGGGACCTGATCGTTAACGGTGATGTAATTGTAAGTCATCTCGCGCAATCATTGGAAACTAACGAACTGGAACAGATGTTCATTAATTCACTGCCGGCATATACCGTTGTACCCGTTTCGCAGGCTGTTTTTGATGTATATAAGGAAAGCAAGGATGAGCTCCAGTCGGATCAAAATGATTCGACGGTCCAACAGCGATGTAAGTATTTAGAAACAGTTATTAATATGGCAGCAAGGCGAATTGATGCCGAGCAATTGCCGGACGCTGCGGATTTGTTTAAGCGATTATATGAATATGAAATTATTCCCTTTGAAATGCTCTCCGAGGAAATTCAGTTTAATATAAAAACCAAAGAATTGGCCGGCTATATCATATCGGAAATAGATATGTACATAGACAAGGCCTTAAAAGCTTCATCCATTGAAGACATGGAAGCTATTGTAATAACGTTCCACAGAGTCATTTCAGCGCTTATCAGGTTAAGAGAATGGCCTGTAATTAATCAAATTGTGCAAGCAGTATGCGATTTTTCATCGCGAAAGGACGTTGCTTTAAATACGTCTGAATTACTTTTAAACCTGCCTGATTCTATCTTTGAAGGTTCGGATGAAATATTTGCCGAAGAATACATCCACGCTGAAAAGGATGTGCGGGATCAAATGGATGAGATTCTCATGAAGATGACATCCATGTGCGTAAAAATATTCAGCGCCGTATTTGCTAAAGGTAAGGATCCTAATATTTTAAAAAACGCAATCGATCTTGTATCTAAAAAAGGGGACTTGGCCAGGCAGTGGTCCATACAAATACTGGATGACCTAAACCAATCCCTGCCGGTGTTAAACATTGCTCTGCTGGTAATCATGAATGTCGGTCATAGCGATGATATCAGTGTGGTAAAAAAATATACCAAACATTCAAATTCGAGCATTAGAATCAGGGCTCTTGATGCGGCGGTGAAATTAAACAAAAAGGATGCGGAGATTTTAGTAATAGAAGCATTGAACGATGAAGATGAGAAAGTGCGGGACCGCTCGGCAACTTTAATAGAACGCGAATCATCACTATCTGAAGAATCTGCCAAAAAGATTTATCTGTTCGTAAAGACAAAGTTACAGCAGAAGAAAGATATAACGATTCATGAAGCAAAACGTCTTGCGGGTCTATTAAGGGCAATCGGGAAACTCACTGATTGTGTTCATAAGGAACATCTGGAAGATGAAATCCTGGGCATAGTATCAGATTTATTGAAAGGAAGGATTGGTCTTTTAAAATTTATCAAAGCAGATCTTAATGAAGAACAGTTGGAAATTATATATGCCTGCGTATCAACTCTGGGTAAAATAGGAGGAACAAAATCAAGGGTATTTTTAAATACAATCTCAAAAGGAAATACCACGTTATCAAAGGTTGCTCATGAAGCAATAGAAAAATTGGACAAAAATCTTATTTAAAGATGAATATTAATCCTTCCCGCGTACAGATGAAGAAGTAACACCCGCCGATACATACACTGACCAGATTATGGATCAAATTTTATTTTTCACTTCCAGTTAAGCCTGTCCCAGTAGTTATACTCATGGATCCACATATGTTTGTTGAGCTTCACCAAATCTTGAAAATACTTTCTGTTATCCCTGAATATTTTGCTCTGCTTTACATAATTTTTCTTTTCACGGATATTATTAAACAGAGTTTCTCCAAGTCTGAAGGCCTTTGTTCCGGCGTTTGCCAGGGCTTTTATTCCTTGTCTTGAGGATACACCGGCGTTGCCGGTGACAAAGGAACCGAAGTTGAGCATGATCTCATTTAAGTAATTAATGACCTGTTTGTATTGCCCAGTGCCGCCCGATGTGGCTATGTTAACGGTGTATTTGCCGGTTAATAGTTGACAGTGAACAGCGTCGGCCATGCGGTCAATCATGGTTTTCATTTGAGCTGTGACCGAATGGAAGTAGTTGGGTGAACCCATAACCAGTCCATCGGCGGATAGTATCTTTTTGTAAAGGGTCTGGAGGTCATCTTTTTTTACGCATTTGCCGGTTTCATAACAGATTCCGCAGGCATTACAATATTCCATCTTCAATCTGCAAAGATCCACCAGTTCGACAGCAGCGCCTTTGGATCTTGCTCCATCAAGAACGGCCTGGACCAGTTTCCGCGTTTGACTTTTAGAACCTCTGGGGCTGGCATTGATTCCGAGTATCTTCATTTGATTAACCTCCTTTAATTTTCATATCTGTCCGGCGGCTATTCTTGCCACTGTTTCGATAGCAATCGCCGCCAGAGCCGCGCCATAGTCAAGGTCGATGTTAGTCATGATGTCTTGGGTATCGTGATATCCCCTACGATTGATATCATAGTTTTCCATGAATAGCACCACGGGAATGCCCGCGTCCGAGAAGATTTGGCCGTCGGTGTTGTAGAGCGTGCTTAGAGGATCGCGAGGCAGTCTTACCTGGCCATCCAGTTTGGGATGCCAAGCTATCTTCGGTATAATTTTTCCGTCGGGACTGCGCTTTCCCTGTTCCCGCGTGCGGCGCGAAGAGCGTTTATTCCAGGCGATGGTACAGGTATTCCATATTTCACTGGCGATATGTGCCTGATAGGCCAGGGTTATCGATTCCGGGCCGGTTCCCGGCGATATCTGGAATTTGTATGGATTGTCTTCATTGTTGTGAGCAATCATATCCATTACAAAAACTCCCTGAATTTCAGTTTTCGAAAGGTCGTATTCTTCGCCATCCGGCAGATTTGATTTTAATGTTTTTTCCGCGATCTGTCGGCAGAGATAACGAGAGCCAAGACAATCCGCGGGAAATTCTTCGCCGGTAAGATGAATAAGCCAGATATCACAGGCCAGCTTTCCTTTCCGGCTCAGATCGCAAAATATCGGCGCGGCGCGCATCAATGCGGCTGTGGCCGAGTGGTTATCATCAGCTCCTGCGGAAGCAATACGGGCGCCGCTTCCTCCCTGCTCCTTGTAATAAACATCGGCCATGTAAGCCGTGTCATAATGATCCGCCATAATGACGGCTCTTTGCCGGTTTTTTCCCGGAATGACCATTATCAGGTTACGCTCATGGGTGAGCCCCTTCTGATTTCTCGTCCAGCCTCCCCACCAGTCAAAGTCAAAATCGGTTTCCCACTTAAAAGGAAGCTCGCCGGCTAACGCTTTCCCCTGCATTCCATTCTCAACTATAACCCGTTTGTAATAGGCAAGAAGATAATCACCCAAAGCTTCCAGGTCTCTATTATGATGTATGAGTTTTTTTTGAGTTGCGGCATCAAGGATGCAATCAGAATTGGCTTTGTTAAGATATTTTCCTGCAGATAGAGTGGAAATATCTTTCCAGTATTGGACTTCAAAGGAGCGCCGGGCGCTGCGACTAAAGGTCAGGGAAGCAGGCAGCCTTTTTATCTTGGAAGAGGGGAGGGGTTTATTCTCCAAATCAATCAAATCATGCAACTGATCTCCAACGCATGGTTCCAGTATGTTATGATCGTTGCAATCGCGAAATGATTTCAGCCAATCCTCAAGAGTTTTATTTTCCGGCAGCATTAAAATTTGTCTGGCAAAAAAATAAGGCAGTTTTTCTTTACCCAGAAGTTCCTGTGCGGTGAGCAAATTTAGGGTTCTGGTAATAGTCTTGTGTTCGTGATCTTTGTCTTTGAAAAGTTCTATAACTGTTTGAGGGATGCTTCTTTTGTAGAGAGATGGCCGGAATTCGAGGGGATGATCAAGGTCGGGATGATCAGATTCGTAAGCAGTGAAATATCCGTAAAGCGCATCGGACAGGACAACCGGTTTTTCTTTGTTGGGCTGCATGTATGCTACAAGAGGTCGATGCCAGTAAATTTGATGCGATTCAATGATCAGCGGTGGATATTGAAAGCGGTATCCGAACAAGCCTCCTTTTTTGATTGTTTGCAGCGCCACCTTGATTTCTTTTTTCGTTGCGTTTGGGCCGTCGAGCAGCAATTCGTGGTTTTGGGTCCAAATCTGACTGTTGCGGGCCATCGGTTTTCCATACAAATCCAGATCATCGGGATCAGTGCTGAATAGTACATGAAGAATATGATCCATGCGGCCGGGGATAGCAAGCTCATCCTCGTAACGCCACACATTTGCTTCCCTGTGGGTGCGCTGAAAGGTGCTTCTCAGCGGTTTGAAGTCTTCAGGAGGCGAAGGATTGTCGCGAGACGGCACATGAATCCATCCTGACTGCGGAACTCTGAGACCATAAGGGGCTTCATGGCGTTCCACAATATGCAAAAGGGGAATCTGGTTGGACATTAATAGTTCGCTTTGCATCTGATTGTAACCCGGGACGCCCCAGAAAAGCAGGCTCCCCGGAAAGGGCAGCAAGTGAATGCTTCCATTTAAGTAAGTTTTTTTTACTGTTTCCGGCAGAGTCCCGAAAGGTTCGAAGCTGAGAAGATACTTTACTCCTTTTAAATCCATCCCGTCATTCCAGATAAATGGAGCCGTCCATATGGGCCGAAGCGCTTTATGCGGATCTTCTTTGCTGGTAAAAATACGAAAACCAATTTGCAGAAGATCAGCCAGACTGGTGCAGAATTCACCGTAAGCCGCATTCAGAATGGCGTGAATGAAGACGGTGGCTTCTTCCGGCGGAATTTCATTTTGCCCTGATGTAAAAAAACTTTTCCAGAATGATCGAGAAGGTCCCTGCTCACTGGCGCCGAAAAACGTCCAGCGTTTTCTGCCTTTGTCGTCCTGCGTCAATGAAAGGGCGAGAGGCAGAAGAATGACGAGCGGTTCATGCCTTAATGTTTGCGTCTGCTGTGCCAGTTCATCAGGCCAATATGGGTTTTTGATCAGTTTGTTCCTGGCCAGACCTTCGGCAGATTCGCCTTTAATCAGATGCGTTAACGCTTTTAAAATTTGCAGGGCGATACTTTCCAAGCCCGGTTGCAGTTCAAAAGCCTCTTCATATTCGGTGATGGGAAATTCCAGGGGGGCATCTTTTTGGAAGAACCCTTTTGTCTTTCCATCTTGCGTACGGCAAGTGAAATTAATTGACGGCATGAATTCGGAATAAGCCATGAGGGGGTACTGGCTGTATTGTTTAAACGGGCAATTTTCCATAACCCTGCTTTTTTTCGCAAGGGACATATTCGTTTCCTTCATTCCTGTGGATTAAGGAGAATATAGCTAATAACTAGTTAGGGCAACGCATTAATGATCTTAAAGTTGATTTATAATAACACATTCATGTTCATAAATGCCAACCGGTTTAGCTTAAGCATTTACAATACCGAACTGGTTAATCAATTTTATTTTGAAGAAGGATCGTGATTACGAAGCAGATCGCCAAACTGATCAGGCGCAATAGGCTTGCTGAAATAAAAACCCTGCATCTCATCACAGATATGATCCCGCAAAAAGTCCTTCTGCTCCTGCGTTTCCACACCTTCAGCAACGACAGTAATGTTTAAATTTTTGCCCATGGTAATGATCGCTTCGGTGATCGCTTGGTTCTCGGAATCTTGCGGAAGGTTACGAATGAAGGATCTATCCACTTTGAGCGTGTCGACAGGGAAGTTTTTGATCTGAGCGAGAGAAGAGTAGGCTGTGCCGAAATCGTCAATAGCGATCCGCACGCCTAGTTTCTTAATATTGTTCAGCACCGCAATAAGGCGCGTAGGATTATGCATTGTCATATTTTCCGTGATTTCCAATTCCAAAAGATTTGGCGCCATGCCGGAATCCACCAACGCGGCTTTAATATCTTCTAATAAGTTGTAGTCCATGAGTTGGCGAAGTGATAAATTCACTGCCATACGAACAGTGGGCAGGCCCTGGCGTTGCCAGGCTACATTTTGAGCGCATGCTGTTTTCAGCACCCACCTGCCGATGGGCACGATCAGGCCTGTTTCTTCGGCCACCGGAATGAATTGCGTAGGGGTTACCGAACCAAGAAAGGGGTTGTTCCAGCGCAGCAGGGCCTCCACACCGGTTATCGCGCCGGTTTTGAAATCCAGTCTGGCCTGATATTGCAGGGAGAATTCTTTACGCTCCAGCGCAAGGCGAATGTTTGTCTCTATACCCAAACGTTCATTTGATTGCGACTGAATATCTTTGGAGTAGAACTGATAGTTATTCTTGCCTTCTTCTTTGGCAAAATACATGGCCATGTCCGCATTTTTCATCAGGGATTGTTCATCTGTTCCATCCTTGGGGTACATGCTGATGCCGATGCTGGCTGTTATCCGGCATTCTTCACCCGTAAGAACCATCGGTTTTATAGTGGCGGTAAGTAGCTTGTGGGCTATATTTGCGATTTGACTTAATTCGTTCACTTCCTCGATCAGAATAACGAATTCATCTCCGCCCAGACGACTGACAACATCGACTGAGCGCAGCGATTTTTTAAATCGTTTGGCGATTTCTTTCAGCAATCGGTCTCCTGCCTCGTGACCGAGAGAGTCGTTGATAGATTTGAAACGGTCAAGATCGATGAAGAAGACCGCCAACTGCCGTTTATGACGCTGCGCAGACCGGATTGCGTGGTTCAGCAGTTGGCTGAACATCAAACGGTTGGGCAGTCCCGTCAGTACATCGTGGGTAGCCATATAGTTGATTTGTTGCTCTATTCGTTTGCGTTCGGTTATGTCATGTATAATTCCTCTAAATCCTGTTAGTTTACCCGACAAATCTTTTTTTAACGATACGGATGCTTCAATGTATCTTTCAAACCCATTTTGTCCTACAATCTGCCAATTGAATCCTTTGGCTGGTTCCCCTGTGCTGTAAACTTTGTTAAACGCTTGAAAAACTTCTTTTGAGGTTTCTTCATTTAGAAACTGTTTATAATTCACACCCAGCAATTCCTCTTTGGGGCACCCGGTGAGTCGGGACATTGAATCATTGCAAAAGGTAAAGTTACCGGCAAGATCAACTTCAAAATAGCTTTCCTGGATGCTTTCAAGAATGGTCCGATATTTTTCTTCATTCTGACGAAGTGCTTCTTCTGACCGTTTGCGCCCGGTAATATCCATGAAACTTCCCAGCGTGGCTCGAGCCTCTTTATAAACGATGGGGGTGATCGTTTCCAGAACCCACATTACCTCATTTTTTTTATTGACGAATCTGTATTCATAAGGATCAAAGCGTTCCTCCTTCAAACACTTTATCGCTTTGTCCCTGACCATTTCTCTATCATCGGAATAAATATTGTTGAGGGAATATGTGCCGATAAGTTCGGCTTCCGAATAGCCTGTTAGTTTCTGATATAGCTGACTGACATAAACAAATTTACCGTTCTGTATGATATATATTCCGACTCCGGCACTTGATATAATAGCTTGTGCCAGAAGGGATAAATCGTCCTGCGCAGAGTGGCTCTTATTATTAGGTTTGCTTACTGCTTCCGGTTTGACTGCCATTGTCATTCAACCTCCGCTAAGCTTTATAATGAATGCACTCAAATTACGTTGAGTCAATCCAATTTAATAATTTTTTAATTATTTTATATGGATGTTTGATAATAATTTATTTTTCTAAATTGTTATATCTATATGAAAAAATCGGCTTATGTCAAGGAAATTAATACCGCAGGAGTATGCAGTACTGATTTGTGTCTAAAGGTAAACTAAAAAGATTGAATCTTTTGATTTTTTCGATACTCATTAATATTATTCATTTTCTTATCGCGATAGCCTCGATCTCTATAAGCGCTCCTTTGGGCAAGACGCTTGCTTCAATGGTTGACCGCGCCGGTGGCTCTTGAGGGAAAAAATCGGCGTATATTTCATTAACGGCGGGAAAATCGGCAATGTTTTTTAAGAAAATGGTTGTTTTGACAATATTAGACATATCCAAACCTGTTTTTTCCAATATCGTTTGTATATTGATGAGCACTTGTCTGGCGGCTGTTTTAATATCGTTGATGATTTCACCGGTTGCCGGATCAATAGGCAACTGGCCGGAAATGAAAATAATGTCGTTGGCTTCCACTGCCGCGGAATATGGTCCAAAAACGGGGAATTTATTTGAGGCAATAATATTTTTTTTCATTATTGTGAAACTCCAATTACGAAAGCGTAGCGTAGCGGAATTAGTAAGTTGAACAATCCCGCAAAGCGGAGGGTATAATATTATTGCGGCCTGCTGCGGGATATTATACCCGTGATTATTCTAAATTATTTTTTCGGTCTTGCTTTTTTATTACAATATTCGAAACAAAGTAAATTTAAACTATCTGCAGCATTCTTTCTATGGAGAGCCGTGCTTTTTCCATAATATCAGGCGGCACTGTAATTTCATAGGATAAATCTTCGAGCGACCAAAGAACTTTCTCCAATGTAATTCTTTTCATATTGGGACAAACAGCCATTTCTGCTGCCGGATAAAAATATTTATCCGGATTTTCTTTTTTCATTCTGTGAATTATACCGGTTTCCGTGCCGATAATAAATTCCGTCTCCGGCGTTTTCCGGATGTATTTGCTCATTCCTTCAGTGGAAGTAACAACATCTGCTAGTTCCGTAACTGTTGTTCTGCACTCCGGGTGTACAACAACTTTGGCTTTTGGATGCAGCCTTTTGGCTTGCATAATATTTTCCGGAAGGATTTTAGCATGGGTTGGGCAATATCCTTCCCAAATAATGAAATCATGTTTCACTTGTGCGGAAACGTTTTGCGCCAAATATTTGTCGGGAATAAAAATAATCTCCTTATCCTGATGATTGAGCAAAATATTTTCCATAATTTTTTGAGCGTTAGCGGAAGTGCAGCAATAATCGCAATGGGCTTTTACTGCGGCGGAAGTGTTTACATAGCAGACGGTTACGGCGTCAGGATGTTTTACCTGAAGAGACTTTAAGCCCTCGGCGTCAATCATGTCGGCCATCGGACATCCGGCATTTTTATCCGGAAGTAATACAATTTTTTGCGGAGATAATATCTTCGCTGTTTCCGCCATAAAATGGACACCGCAAAAAACAATTATGTCGGCATCTGTCTTCGCCGCTTCGATGCTTAATCCTAGTGAATCACCTACGAAATCGGCGATGTCTTGAATTTCAGGGAGTTGGTAATTGTGAGCTAGAATAACGGCATTTTTTTCTTTCTTCAGTTTTTTAATTCTATCAACAATATTCATCATCTCATTTGTCGCCTTATTATTCCACAAAGCTTGTTCTGTGGTTCATATCGGTAGTTTAGTAGCAATTAAGTCAGAAAAAAACATTTGTCAAGAAATATGGTAAAGGTTGACATCGTATAATTAAGCAGGTCAAATTATCTCTAGGGAAGTGGCGGCGGGACAGGATCTTCCACTGTTTCACTTTCATCGGTATTATTCACCGGCTTTGTTGTATTGGAAAAAATAAAAAGCTTGTCTCCAGAGGAGAAATCTTTAGCATTGGAGATACCGTTCCAGATCATTATTGCTTTAACCGACACATTAAAATGTTTAGCGATAGCGGATAGATTGTCTCCTTTTTTAACCGTGTAAACAGATTTTACTTTTTCATCCAGCCATTGCTTCAGAAGATTTTCATATCTTTTGGAAAATCCGGAGGCTGCACCTTTAGGCACCAAAAGATCATATTGGCCGGCAGGGAGATAATAATTTTTTATATGAGGATTAAGATCCTTGATGACTTTAAAATAAGTGTTTGCGGCCTGGGCAATGATATACAATGGCACAGGCTGATCCGCGGTTATTTCTACGTGATCAAATTGCACCGGTTTATAAAGGTCTTCCTCGGTCAAATAATATCCGTATTTTTCCGGATTAGACAGAATGATCTTTGCTGCTAAAATTCTAAAGACGTACCTTTGCGTTTCCTGATTCAAGTAAAGCTGATAATAATTGTTCACTTTTTGCATTAACATTTCCGTTTTTAGGCCTTCCTCGCCCATGTTATAAGCGGCTGCCGCCAGAGTCCAGGAGTCAAAAAGTGCATGAAGGTTCTTTAGGTAAGCTGTTGCGGCTTCCGTTGAGGTAAAAAAATTGCGGCGTTCATCAATGTCGTTATTGATTTTCATTCCGTATTTAACGCCTGTATTTTCGATAAACTGCCAGAATCCGACAGCTCCTTTATTTGATGTTGCGAGCGGCTTCAGAGAGCTTTCGGCTATGACGATATATTTTAAATCGTCGGGCAGAGCATTATTTTTTAAAATTTTTTCAATATGAGGAAAATAACGGTTGGCGCGTTTAAGCCACAAAATAACATCGGCGCTGTTATCGAGAGACACAAGCAATTCTCTTTCCAACCGTTCTTTTACATCCGGATCGCTAAGCGGAACCGGCTCATTACAGAAGGTCAGAGGTTCGCTGATTTTAAGCGCATTGATAAGGGATTGTCCAACTGACTGGTGCCACCCTATTTGTGCCTCTGCGTTAATTGCGCCGGCAATTATTATTGTGACGATTAAAATTATTCTTGGTAATTGATATAAATAGTTCAATGCGGTTACTCCTGTAAGAATGTTTTTTTATTTTACAAGAGAATAGGTGGGTTTGTCAATTTACTTCGGAAGTTTGATGATTCATTGCTAGGCAGATTCGACGCGGTTTCGCCCACTTTCTTTGGCCAGGTAAAGGGCTTTGTCCGCACGGGCAATAACATCATCAATGTCTTCCCGCATTTTATATTCCGAAAGGCCGATGGAAACGGTAATTTTAAAATCGGAACCAATGTCTGGAAACGGGATTTTTTCGATGTTGATACGCACACGTTCTGCGCCGATAAGCGCTCCCTCGATACCCGTTTGCGTCAGTACGATCAGGAATTCCTCGCCGCCATAGCGTGCGCAATATTCCGTGTTGCGCATGGTGGTTTTCATCGTGGTGGCGACGGCCTGCAATACCGCATCACCTACCAGATGCCCATAGGTGTCGTTTACATTTTTGAAGTGGTCAATATCCAGCATGGCAAGACAGAAGATGCCGCCGCCGCGTGATGTACGATTTTTTTCGTGATCAAGAAGTTCCAGGATATGGCGACGATTATACAGGCCGGTCAGTACATCCCGGATGGCCATTTCCTTGATGATCTCGATGGATTTCGCCTGTTCAGCTTTGCTGATGCTCAGATTCTGGCGGAGAGAACTGATATATCCCCCGATGACGGAAAAAGCCACCAGGACAAGGGCTAGGACGCCCCATTGGAGATATTCCATATGAAAATTGACGCCTTGAGGACGGAAGATATGAAGCAGGGCGATGACTCATTCCGTAGGTCAGGAGGGTGAAAATGCTGACATATAAAAAACTGCGGGTATTGAGACGGAAGATACCGAAGAGAAGAATAATGACGTAGATCAGCAATATGACACCGCGTGCCTCATTGGCAAGAGACATTATATACATCACCAGAAATGATGGCGGCGGACATTTGGATAACCGTCAGGCTGGGATCTGCCATTTTCAGATTCAGGCCCGTGCGGAAGAATATATACAGGACAATGTTGATGATGGGACGTGCATGATCCAGCACTCCGACAATGAGCTTCCCATTCAAGTGAAGCCGGCAAAATAGGCAAAATAACAAAGAACGCGGAAATGACGTAAGCGGCAGATGCCATGAAAAAACGCCGGATGCGCAGTGCCTGTTTTGGATCATCTTTGGGGATGATGGAAAACAGGATTGTATTGATAAGAAGATCTCTTTTCATATCCTAAATATATGAAGAAGAATTTTGTGAGTCAAGGTGATTTTTTTGCCATCAGGAAACATGCAGATATCATATCATGGATGGTTTGTCGAAGCTTTTGTCTAAGGTGCCGTTCTTTTCCATCTGGGTATTCCATGACCTGATGGATAATAGCGATAGGCCATATTCTCGGCTGTCAAATGTTCTGGCTGGGCAAGTTTTTCACAGATTCTTATCACGTCGGGTTCACTTGTCTTCGTGAATTTCACGTCTAGCAGGTAAAAATACCAATAGTACTTGTTGGTGAGAAAGCTGAGTTGGATATCAAACCCTTCGCAGACACCTTTCAAAATAGAGCCCAAGCGACAGGAACCCATTCTGTGGGAGAATTTCTCACAGTAACTTATTTTATATTGTCAGGAATGATCCGCCACGGGTGTAAATATCTGGATCTGATTTCTTCCCATTTTTTTTGCATTATAGAGGGCCTTGTCAGCCATTTCGACCAGTAAGTTATGGTTTAGCCCAGCTTGAGGTATCATGCTGACAACACCGATACTGATAGTAACATGGGGACTGACTCGTGAATAAGCATGTGGAATATTTTCCAACTCAACACTCTTCCTGATTTTCTCTGCAACCTGTAAGGTGCTTTCCATGGAAGTGTTAGACAGCAAAACGATGAATTCTTCGCCCCCATAGCGAGCGCAGAGATCATGAGGACGACGGACGCATTCCTTGATGACGGTGGCAATTTTCTGAAGGCAGATATCTCCGGCCTGGTGACCATAGTGGTCATTATAGGCCTTGAAATCATCAACGTCCAGAAAAAGCAGGGACAGTTGCGTTCGATATCGAATACCCATCTGCCATTCCGTATCCAAAAGGCGTCGCAATGACGCCTGTTGGCCAGCCCTGTCAGTACATCGAAGGAAGATAGACGCTCTAGTTCATCTTTTGCCTTTTCCAGTCGGATCGTCTCAATCTCCGTCAGGAGATTGCGCAGATAATTCCAGCGTAGATCTCTTTCCATCTGATAATTGGCAAGCAAGCTGAAGATAATGGCGGTAAAACAGCACGACGCTGCTGTTGATCATTACCGGCGGCGTCATCGGCGTAATGTTAGTTACGGTCAAGAGATACAGGAAAAAAGTCAGCCATGAAACACTGAAGGCATGCCAGAACCTAAGGCGGACGACGATGTTGCCGAACATCACGATGAGAATGACGCCCGTATGGTAGTGCACGACATTCGGATGATGACTTAAATCCAGGATGAGGATGATACTTCCACAGGTGAGGATGATGAGGAAATCGACGAGAGAAATCAATAAATCGGGCGAGTGAGCGCCTGCGCATGATGAACAGACATATTACCATGGCAGGGGTGACAATCCCCAACCGGATCTTCCAGGCCGTCAGATAAACATCGGGGAGCATTTCTCTGTCCGTGATGAGGAAGAGATTGTAGATAAAGATAGCGATGACTCCCATGGATGAAAAAACGATTTTTGCGGGCGTTGAGGGTGTCGGCGAGAAAGTGTTGTTCGAGTTGACTGGTGAAGAAAAGGTGTGGGAATCCGGATTTCATGGACTTTTGGATATCCGTTTCCAGATCAAGGATGTGATTACGACTTTTGTTTTCTGGCATAACATCGGCCATAATCAAATCTCTATTTCCTCCGCTTTGGAGATAAAGACATCCATTCTATTAAGTCTCCTATTTCTGAAAGTCATCGAATAAGTGATTCCTTCCATTGTTTAGGTTATATTCTATCATAATTTTACGAAAAACATTAATCTTTGTTTGATAATAATGTGATAAGAATTTCCTTTGAGTGAAGGGGGTTATCGCTTATTTATTCTTGCCATCATAAAAACTTGATGTTAAATAAAAAAAATATAGGCTATATTTTAATCCAAAGCCCAAGGCAAAAGAACCATGGTCATTAGCAATAAAACACAACTAAAGATACGAAAATATGAAAGAATTAAATTTATTTACTCAAAATGATTTCCGGCGAATAAAAAAATTGGGCTTGACTCCACGTGATGTAGAAAAGCAGATGGAATCATATCGCCATGGTCCCAATTATCTGAAATTGAATCGCCCCTGCGCAATTGATGATGGAATCTTATCAATCAAAAAATCCGCAATGGATGAATTGATTAAACTCTACGATAGGGAAGCGGGAAAATTTAGATTGCTTAAATTTGTTCCGGCTTCCGGCGCTGCCAGCCGCATGTTTGCCGAATGGTTTTCGGCTCTGGAGAAAGGCGGATTTGGCTCTCCGGCGCTCAATCAGTCATTTTTACGTAATTTAAAAAAGTATCCTTTTTACTCCCTGATCAAGAAAAACAAACGTGCTTCTGAATTCATTGAGAAAAAAAATATCAAGAATTTACTGGATTATATTTTGTCGTCTAAAGGCTTAAATTTCGGCTGGCTGCCCAAGGCGTTGATTCCTTTTCATCTTTATTCCGAAGGGAGAGGCGCGTACCGCTTTGGAAGAGCATTTATTTGAGGCTGCTCAATATGTTCGAGGCGCAGGCGATGTTTGCCATTTGCATTTCACAATTTCTCAGGAACATAAAAAAGATGTTGCTGAAAAAATAAAAGCTGTAAAGTCCAGAGTACGAAAAACAATGCCGGATAAAATATAAAATATCTTTATCGGTTCAGTCGCCATCGACGAATATGCTGGCCGTTGATGAAAAAAATCTGCCGCTGCGTGATGCCGAAGGCAACCTCATTTTCCGACCCGGCGGTCATGGCTCATTGCTTACAAATTTACAGAATCTTGATGCCGATTTCATTTTTATAAAAAATATAGATAACATAGTGCCGGAAAAACTTTTGAAGAAAATTCTTCCCTATAAAAAAATGTTGGGAGGATTGGCCCTGCGGATTCAACAGGAAATATTTGCTCATTTTACGTCAGATGGAAAATGATGAAATTGATTCCTGGCAAATTGAAGAAATCAAAAATTATTGTTCCCGGAGGCTCAATATCGTATTTCCGCGCAGTATGTCGCGACAATCCCTGAAGATACAAAAGCAAATCATATTTTCTTCATTGAACAGGCCTTTGCGTGTCTGCGCGATAGTGAGAAACGAAGGTGAGCCAGGCGGTGCTCCATTCTGGGTTGATGAGCGCGATGGTCGTCAAACATTGCAGATTGTTGAAAGCGGGCACGTGGATAAAAACAATCCGAAACAAATGGCCGTATGGTCGGCCGCGCAATATTTCAATCCGGTGGATATGGTCTGCTGCACGAAAAATTACCGGGGGGAAAAATTCAATCTGGATAGTTACGTAAATCCCGACGCTTATTTAATTACAATGAAAAATGAAAAGGGACGCTCTCTGAAAGCGCTGGAATCACCCGGTCTTTGGAACGGCGGCATGGCTTACTGGAATACGGTTTTTGTGGAACTTCCACTGATGGTATTCAATCCTGTGAAAACTGTTAACGATCTTTTACGACCGTGAACATTTCATTAAATAATCCAACGCTTCGCAATCTTCTTTTGCCGCTGCTTTGGCTATGATTGTCTTTGACGAATTTTTGTGCTGGCAAATTACTTCCGCTTCCAGATCATTGGGTGCATCGCTGTAACGAACGCAGAGTGCTGCGGCAAGCGGCAAGAGGGCAACATTTCCGTGAGGTATTACGACGTGAGGTCCGGGAAAGTCAGCCATAAATAGAACAAGATCATCATCCGTCGAAAGTTCACGCAATTTTTCATTATCGGAGTTATTGCGGCCGACAATAATTTTTCCCTGATCATCCGCGCGAAAATGACGTCCGTATTTTAATAAGTCGAGATCATGAATATCATGGTCTTCCTGATGCGAAAATAAATCGCGCAGACGGCGCGTAAACATGGGATCGGTAAGCAGGCAGCCTCCGGCAGGCGGCGCGTAATCTTTGATGCCAAAATCAGCGGCCATTTTTATTTGATCTTTGCGGCCGCGTCCCTGAATAGATAGCAATTGCGAGCGGTCAATCAAATTCTCTCTTTCCGCTTTTATAGGCTCAAGAAGATTTGCGCTCAAAGGGCGTAAAATGTAGTCGGGATAGCCGGAATTTTTAGCAACAACATAAAGGGATTGTTTGTTTTGTGACATGGGGCGCTGGCCGAGAACTTCTCCGGTAATAATAAAGTCATAGCCGTTATCTTCCATTTTTTTCCCGGCAATTTGCAGCATAAGTGTGTGGCAATCGATACAGGGATTCATGTTCCTGCCGTAGCCATAGCGGGGAGATTTAAGCATTTTAAGATGCTCGGTGGTGATATCTTCAATTGCCAGAGGCAGATTTAAAAGACTTGCCGCGGCTTGCGCTTTTTGTGCGTTAAAAAAAGGTGTTGTAAATGTCAGACCCAGAACATCAATCTTTTGCCTGCGGACAAGTTCTGCAGCCAACATACTGTCTAATCCACCGGAAAAAAGGGCAATAGCTTTAACCATAAAAAACCATTCAAATAATTATATAAAATAAAATGTTTTGCGGAGAATAAATTGCAGTGATGAAAAATGACAATCCGGAGATAAACTCTGCATTTCACCGCAAAATGATTGTGTCGCGATCTATAAATGTCATAGATACGGGATTACCTTGGTCGTTACTCTCATTTACAAAGATATTACGACAACGGCATCATATGCGGAGTGTTTTTTGCGGTACCATCAATATCTGGCGATATTGGCGGACCATACCTCCTGCAGCAAACCGCGTAATTCCTGATCAATTTCAAAATCAATAACGTACAAATCTTTATCAGTCTTAATTTTAGTTCCAATAAAGTTTAGAACATAAGGCGCCTGATTTTTCTCCGGTCCGGAAAACGTGAAATCGCCGGAAGTAAAAGAAATATTGAGACCGTGCAAAATCTTTTCCATGATATTTTTCGGATCATCGTTATCGTTAACGAAAATAAGTTCATTACCAGCTTGTTTCAGCGAATTGAGCGAATTGTGGGGACAGGTTCTGCGAATAGATAATATATTTTTTGTTTTCATTTTTCACCAGAACATCGGCTTTAATCGACAAATTAAAGCCATCTTTTACGGTGTCGAACATTTGAATATCAACGTCTTTTTCTGCGCTCAATCCTAAACTGGAAACCAGTGCATAAGAAAAATCTTTGGCTGATGTTGTAGGGAAAACCGGCATTGGCGGCAAAGAATAAACTTCTTCCGGTTTTCCAACAATGCCTGATTCCAAGGAAATTTCAGTAATGATTAAAGCCGTTTTTCTGAGAATAGTTTTTAATTGACTTGGGCAACAACAAATTATTTTCATAAATCAGACGTAATCCTTGCTTTAATGGTTGTGATTGTTTGGGAAGAGTGCTGACAATTACCCAGTCAACGATTAGTTCCACCGGCGGGTAAGCGCCGATCATCATGGGCTTTTCGCTTTTAGTCATGCTGTAACTCTTGGTGGTATTAATAACTTTTTTTAAGATAGCGATGACATCATCATTTTTATCCACTTTAACTAAATAGTAGTTTGCCCAATTATCACTGATCATTTTTTTTAGATTATTATGGGCACGATTTTCCAAATCAAGAAATACCGTTGTATTGTCGTCAAATTCAATTACCGGAATTTTAGAGCAATCAATTGTCACCTGCCCGGTTTTGGGGATGGGGAGGTAGTAATTACCTGTGGTGGTAATTGATCCATTCATTTGGGTGATAACTTGTTTAAGCACAGCGAGGCGGGCTTCCGGCGTCATGAATTTTTTTTCTTTTATTTCGATAATCTTTTCCGGTTGAATTGTTTTTTCTGAAAGTTTATCTACTTCCTGTGCAATGGCTTTAGTTTCTTCCGGTGTTTTGACAAAGATAGTTTTACCGGGTAATTTGATAATTTTGCCGGCATAAATTTTATTAACATTCCTAATTCCTGGATTGATTGATTTGATAATTTTAATCGTTTTAGGAATATTGGTTTTAGTAATATTTAGTTTGCGGTGAATGATTTTAACTAAAGTATCCCCTTTTTTTATTGTGTAAAGGTTTTCTCTGGTGGAAGAAATTACGGGAGTAACTGCGGGAGAAACTGCGGTTGTATCCTTTATTTCTTTTTCTTCTGTTTCTGTAAAAGAGGGTTTTCCGGGAAGGATGAGCGATTGTCCAGGCTCGAGATTATTGAGATCGGGTATATTGGGATTAAGCTTTTTTACAAGCTGATAATTGTTGGATATGTCTTTCTCGGTAATGCCGGGAATATGTCTGATGATAGTCGAGAGAATATCCCCTTTTTTTACAGTGTAAGTGTATAATTTTTTATGGTGAACAGCTGTCTTTTTAAGTGTTATTTGTGCAGTGTCTTCCTTTGCCGCTACCGGCTGATAAATCAAGACCGCTGAAACAATAATCACCATCAGGACCAAAACGTACCGCTTAATCATTAGTGACTTCCCCCTGTTTAAGAGAGTGAAAAATATCAATTAATTTATATTTAAATACTCCAATTGGCAAGAAAAGTCAACTCCTTATATGGGTCATGACAAGAAATTTTAAGAATAATAAGATGAGGGTGTCAATTAATATTCAATTTTAGAGGAACAGGAATTTACTTTTTTTGTGGGCAACGTGATGTCAAATTACTTTTTTCATTGCGGCAATGGCCACTTCAATTTGATCATCGGATGGTTCTCTTGTCGTAATTTTTTGAAGCATTAATCCAGGCCAGCTCATTACCTGCACCAGCTTGGAGTGGCTGTATTTTCCGGTAAAGCGGATGGCTTCATAAGAAATGCCGGCAACAACAGGAAGAAGCAAAATTTTATAGATTACTCTATGTAAGAAATCCGGACGCCCTAATAGAGAAAAGACCAATATGGAAACAATCATCACAAAAAGAATAAAGCTTGTTCCGCAGCGGGGATGACGGGTGGAAAACTCTTTGACATTTTCTACAGTTAATTCCAGACCATGTTCCCAGGCAAACACGGTTTTATGTTCGGCGCCGTGATACATGTAAACACGCCGCATATCCGCCATGAAGAGTGTGGCGGCCAGAAAACAAAGAAACATACCCAGGCGAACACAGCCTTCCAGAATGTTTAATAAAATCAAATTATCGATATAGAATTTTATTTTGGTAAAGAAAAACGCCGGCACGACGACAAAGAAAAAAATGGCGACAGCGAAACTGATGACAAACGAAAGATACATTTCCCAGCTTTTGGGTTTTCTTTCTTCTTCGGCCAGGGCGACATCCGCCGAAAACATCAGACATTGAATCCCGATCATCATCATTTCAAATAAAGTGATTGTTCCCCGGACAAACATCCATCCGAGTATCTTATAACGTTTGGTCAGGGGAATATATTCACGTTCCTGAAAAACAATTTCCTTATCCGGTCTTCTGACTGCTGCCGCAATTTTATTGCCGTGACGCATCATAACGCCTTCAATGAATTGCTTGTCCACCGGCTATATCTTCAGGTTTTGGTTTGGCTGGCATATTTTATTTACCCATATTTTCATAAATTAATGAGACTCAAAGATGACAAGCATAGCGCAGTCATCTTTATGAGTTGTAATAAGTCCCAAGTTTCAGAAGCGAAGCGCGTAACCTAATAACCTAAAGGTCACGCGAGGTCATCTGCGACTGAAACTTGCGGAAGAATTATCCCGTGTGCAAAGCACATAGGGATATCCCGCCCAAAGCAGGAGGGATACGATATCCGTACCCGTGATTTATAGTATTTAAAAGAGGCTGTCAAATTATCATTTGATAAATTGTTTGTTGCATGTTTGGATGTGAATGATATAATGCCGCGAAATTATACGAAGGAGGATGCAAAATGGCGTCACAGGATTCATCCGCCGCTTTTATCAAAGAGTATCAGGATCGTTTTGAAAAGAAATTAAAGGAAAATGAAATCGCTCTTCTGGAACACTGGAAAGGGCAACTGGACAGGATCGACAGTATGCGGCCGGACAGCATTGCTTCACTGCAATTGCAGATTACGAAGACATCGGAAATGATGGCCAATCGGATCAAGATATTGAAGAAGGAATCCCAAATATGAATACAAAATCAAGCTTTAGAGGCATTTCGCACCAAATTGCCGGTTATGATGTCCTCCGCTTATCGGGATTGTTTTACTTGCCAATTCCGACTTGTGACCTTCAGGTTATGCGCTATGCTTTCAGAATTGGAGTATCACAATAAAATGGATAGTCTTGCCAATTTTTTGTTTGAAGTCGGAATGCTCAGCAGAACGCCGCGCAGTGGTTATCAGTTTTTGGGCAGCGGCAGGGAATCGGTAGCCGAACACATTTTACGCACGGTATTTGTCGGTTACACTCTTTGTAAAATGGATGATTCGCTTGATGAGTTGCGCGTGTTGAAAATGTGTGTTCTTCACGATTTGCCGGAAGCGCGCACCGGTGATATGAACTATGTCAATAAAAAATATGTGGATGTGGATGAAGCCAAAGCCGTTAAAGAATTAACGGACGGGCTTTTTTTCGGCGGCGATATCCGGTCGGCGATCGAAGAGTTTAATGCGAAAGAAACAAAGGAAGCATTAATTGCCCGGGATGCCGATCAAATTGCTCTTATCCTGCAGTTAAAAGAATACGGTGATCTGGGAAATAAATATTCGGAAGAATGGATAAACTTTGCGCTGCAGAGATTATGCACTGAAAACGGGAAAAAGCTGTCCGAAAGAATTATTAAAACGGATTCCTCCCACTGGTGGTTCAAAGAAAAAAGAGATTGGTGGATAAACGGAAATAACAAATAACGACAATAAACCATCATGAGATAGATGCCATGGTTAAATATTTATTTTTGCCCATTCGTTTAATAATTGCTTTTGTCATTATTTTGAATCTAGTGTCCTGTGGTGCGGCCATCGGGCGGGTTGTTATATCCAAACCGGATGAGTACACGCATGTTTATGAAGCCAAAGAAACAGTCATTCTCAAGGCCATCGCCGGTGTTTTTAAAGAAAAAAATATCGGCAGTAATGTCACAATAGATCAGAAGAATCACCAGGTCGATTCGGATTATGTGGTTTCTGGTGATTGGCGGACAAAAGCCAATGCTCGTGTCCGGCGGCTCAATTGGAAAGAATGCGAGGTGACCCTTGCCGTGACGACGGAGAAAAAGACAGAAACGGGCTGGGAAATACGGCGCCTGTTGCAAAAAGAGCAATATTACAGTTTTTTTAGTGTGATAGATTTGAAGATTTACGAAGAAATGTCCAAGATCGAATAGTCAAAAATTATTCGAAAGGAGAGGAATATGGAAGCCAAAGCGAAGGTATCAGGAATGTTGGAGGAGTTCAAGAATTTCGCGTTCAAGGGTAATGTGATTGATCTGGCCATCGGTGTGATCATCGGAGCGGCATTCGGTAAAATTGTCGATTCTCTGGTCAAACATATCATTATGCCTCTGGTCAGCGTTATCATGCCCGGTCAGCAGGGATATCTGGGCTGGAAATGGGTGATTAACGGTAAGGATGTTCCCTATGGATTATTTATCGGAGAAATCGTCAACTTTCTGATTGTTGCAATGGCGTTGTATCTCTTCATTGTCAAATTTATCGGGATGGTCATGAAGAATAAACAGGAAGAAGCTAGCGGCGCCGCCACCGCTGACAAAAGATCAGGAGTTACTTATCGATATTAGAGAGTTGCTAAAAAATAAATAACTTCATTAGCGAGACGGATAGGTGCAGCCGAATCATTCCGTATAAGCAAAGAAGTATAATACCCCGCATTGAGCTTTTTAAAACCGGTTTCTAAAGCTTGCCGTGGGGTATTGTACCCGTGATTCGATATAACCAGTCTTTTCGCTTATTTCCCGCGTTCGCGGAAAAAATTCATTAAAAATTCTGTGTCCTTGGGAGACAGATCAAATTTAAAAACTGCTTTATCTATAAGCGATTGCTATAGGTTGCTTGTCGTTCTCCTCTAAATTTGTGGATATCCATTTGATTGCTTTTTGTACATGTTCCGATTCCGGCATAATAGTTGCCATAACGAGAGAATCCTCCTCTAATTTAAAAATTAATAGTGCCCTGTATCAGGCGTAATTCAATAAATACTGAATTTATGATTAACTCTTACTACAAATCGGGTTAAAAATTAAATTATTTTTTATATATTTGATTTTATCTTTTTAATAATTTATTGTTGAAACTCCAATTCCGAAAATGAATAACCTAAAGGTCACTATAGGCGTAGCGGAATTGGTAAGTTGAACAATTCCGCATAAGCGGGGGTTAATACACCGTAGCTTGCGTTGGGGTTCATACCCTTGATAAAATTAAACAATTGGAAGAAAAATTGTCGATTAAATAGAGTCAGGAGGAATTTATGAAAAAGTCTTTTAATGCCACAACTCTAATTTATCCCACACCTGTGTGGTTAATAGGAACATACGACAAAAGCGGAAAACCAAATGCCGCAACCATTGCCTGGGGAGGAGTATGCAGTTCCAAACCGCCATGCGTGGCTGTATCGTTAAGAGGATCTACTTATACTCACGGCAATATAATGGAACGGAACGCATTTACGGTAAACGTGCCTTCTGCGGAGCAGGTCAAAGTGGCGGATTATTGCGGTATGGTTTCCGGCAGAAATGTTGATAAATTTGCGGGAGCAAGGATTAATGCCGTGAAGAGTGAAAAGATAGATGCTCCTTATATCGAGGAATTTCCAATGATTCTAGAATGCAAACTTTTAAATTCTATCGAAATCGGTATCCATACGCATTTTATTGGCGAGATTATTGATGTCAAGGTGGATGAATCAGTGTTGGGAGAAGATGGATCTGCCGGATATTTTGAAAATCAATCCGATACTTTTTGGACCGGAAATACAATCCTATTATGGCGTCGGGAAATATCTGGGGAAAGCTTTTGCCATTGGTAAAGATTTTAAATAATCTTTTAAGTGGCTCTTGATAAGTGTGTGCGGAGTATATAATATAGATCAAATATTAAAGAAAGGAGAAGAATAATGGCTAAATCAATAAAGGGAACAAAAACAGAGAAGAATTTGCTGGCAGCTTTTGCCGGTGAGTCACAGGCAAGAAATCGCTATACCTACTTTGCCAGCGCCGCTAAAAAAGAGGGATTTGAACAGATTTCCCATATTTTTCTGGAGACGGCGGAAAATGAAAAAGAACACGCCAAAATATTTTTTAAACACCTTGAAGGCGGCGATGTTGAAATCGCTGCCGCTTATCCCGCAGGCGTGATTGGGGATACAAAGAAGAATCTGGAAGCGGCGGCCGCCGGTGAAAACATGGAATGGACAACCCTCTACGCTAATTTTGCCAAAATTGCCAGGGAAGAAGGATTCCTGGAAGTGGCCATATCTTTTGAACAAATATCCAAGGTTGAGATGTTTCATGAAAAAAGATATCGCAAACTTGTCGCAAATATTGCCGGTAATGAAGTTTTCAAAAAGGAGACAACTGTGAGGTGGCACTGCACCAACTGCGGTTATGTCCATGAAGGACCAGAAGCGCCAAAAGAATGTCCTGCCTGTAAACACCCGCAATCGTATTATGAGGTTTTAGCCGAAAATTACTAATGAGACCCAAGTTTCAGAAACAAAGTGCACTGAAACTTGATGGTCGAATTATCCCCGAAGCGTAGCGGAGCGGGATAGTGAGACTCGCTGATAGTGAGCCAAGCTGAAAACGAATGAAGTGAAGTTTAAAGCGTAAGGCGAACTATACCAGGCACGTAGTGCCGTGGTAAAACGAGTAAAACGAAGCTCGAAGCGCAAGTGGAACTATCCCAAAAGCGTAGCATACTGAAATTTGTTAGACGAACTATCCCCCGAAGCGCAGCGAATGGGGATAGTGAGCACATTAAGGATTTCCAGGCGCATAGCGCCGCGGGAAAGCGCATGAAACGACACTCGAAGCGTAAGTCGAACTGTCCAATAGCCTAAGGTATCCTGACCTATACTTGACTTGCAGAGTTCGTTAAGGTGCCAATGCCGATCATACGGGAATTGAACAGTGCTTTCTTCTCAACCGTGGAGATATTGATCGAGCATGTCTTTTGGAATAGTTAAGGGTAAATCATGGTTTCTAATAAATGGCTTTCTATTTTCCATGACCCACTCTATCAAATTTACTGAAGTGGTCGCCCCATCTGATTTCATAAGCTCGCTACTCACATCCTTGAGTCTTAGCTTTATTTCAGTGTTGTTCCTAAGCCTCTCGACCGCGCTGCAAAGAGTCTCCTTGTCCAGCGAATCCATGTCAATCCTGCATCCCAAACCGAGGAACTCTATCCGGGATGCATTATCATGCTGTTCACCTCCCACGGGGAGGACAATGACCGGTTTTCCATAATAGAGCGTTTCATTCAGCGTGTTGTTCCCGCCGTGACTGACCACAAGATCCACTCGGCTCAGTAGCTCAGCTTGGGGTACGGACTGAAAAAGCATGACATTAAAGTTATGGCTCTTTCTGGAAACTGTTTCATAAGCTCCTCCGGCACTCACGATGATTTGGTAGTCTGGATTCTCATGCAGGGCTCTTATAATCTTGAGGTAGGTCTTCGGCTTGTCGTTGAATACAGTGCCGAGCGAGACATAGATCTTGTACTTGTCGTCTCTCAAGACGCCGTAGGGG
The DNA here is from genome assembly GCA_963710575.1 of uncultured delta proteobacterium. GTDB lineage: Bacteria > Desulfobacterota > Syntrophia > Syntrophales > Smithellaceae > Smithella. The sequence goes on from CAVQAL010000014.1 coordinate 172,980, forward strand.
AAGGAGGATCTATTCATCCCCATGTTCATAAATGTGGGGCCTACATAAACCGTGTGGAGGCCTAGGCCGTCGCGCGGTATGTCGATGGCCTCATGGGTTATCACAAGGTTTAGCCATGGTGAATGAGGCGTCTTCAGTATATCAAAGGCGATAGGCTTGAGTGAGAAAGCCTGTCTTGCCCTGTTGACAGAAGTCTTAAGCCTGACGGAGAGCTCCTGTTCCTTTTCTCTGAAGATTCTCTTAAGGGGCGTATCCCTAACGGAAGCCGGAAGGCCACTGCCGAACGGGGGGGCGTCTTTCCCTGCAAAAGGGAGCCCGCAGTGGTAAATGGCAGCATAAGGCAATGCATTCAATTCCGCCACTAGTGGCGCTGCATAGAAAAAGAAATCGGCCACAATCATATCAGGCCTGAGTTTCTTCACAATCCTGTTTACACGCCTAGTAAAGCTTTCAATCCCAGAGCTAAATAACCGTAGTGCGGTTCTGGTCTCTTCAAACCCCACTTTCGATGGAAGCAGCGCTGCAAGGCAGATGTACGGCAGAGGCGGAAAAAGCAGGTGAATTGGGATGTCGTGCGAACGGATCTTGTCAGGGACAATTTTTCCATTATAAAGCACTTTGAACATCTTGATCCTCGGGTCCGCAAGGTTTGACCCGGGAACGATGAAATGAATATCATGCCCATTCTCCCTCATTTTCAGGGCTATTGTTAGAAGGCTGTTCAGATGCCCTATGGTCGGATGTGTGAGAAATATGACTCTGCTCATAAGCGATCAAGCACAGATGAACCGTTGTTTATTTTTTGCTAAGAATTTCCTTTTTGTGTGATGAAGTATAAGAAGTCCGGTTTTGTATGTCAAGGAAATCTTAGTTATAAAATGTCGTGTGATGATGTTGTTTATTCCGGATTGAAAGATTGTATGAATTTGGAAAATAAGAAAAACAACACTACAGGAAGTTACCGATTACCTTGACACCCGTTTTCAGGCCATATCTGTTCATGGCGCCAAAGGCGATTGGATAGTTCGACTAACTCTTCCTATAGTCAGAGAGTCTCACTACGACTTACGCTTCAATGAGCCTCGATTTTATACTATCCCATTCGCCTTACGGCTCAGGGATAGTTCCACTTACGCTTCAAGTCCCACATCGTTTCACTTAGGGGATAATTCGACTTTTAAACTTCAGTTCACTACGTTCCTGAAGTTTTAGTCTCATTACTTCATTATATTCGCTCGCAGCTTGTGTCACTTATTTTGTTCTTCTTGACAGCCAAGTGAAAATACCCTAGATTGGCGCAGTTTTTTTAGGAGAGCCCATTTTTTATGACGACCAAAAGACAACGCCGGTCAGAAAATATTAAGGAAAAAAAAGTAAAGAAATCTACGAGAATTCTTTATCTCTCGCTTATCCTTGGAGGGATATTTGTTCTGCTGGTTCTTTTCTTTGTTACTTTGTTCAATCTCTTATTTCCTCCAGTGGACATGGACGCGCTGAAAAAGAAGGAAAAACAAGTGGTTCAAATTTATTTTTCCGATTCGCAGGAGCGTTTTTTAATGCCGGAAAAGCGTTATGTTATTAAGGAAAACGATGCCGCGGCGCAAGCCAAAGAAATTGTTAAAGCCTTGCTTGAAGGTTCGAAAGCGGGATTGGTTAACACATTTCCTGCCGGTGTGGTTCTGATAGATGTAAAAGTAGGCGATGCCGGAATTGCTTTTGTTAACTTCAGCAAAAATCTGATTAAAAAGTATCATGGTAGTTCCACTGCGGAAATGGCTACAATTTATTCCTTAACAAATTCCATCACTCAAAATATTCCCAGTATAAAAAAAGTAAAGATATTAGTGGAAGGAAAAGAACTATCCTCAATTAAAGGTCATATTTCTACTCAAAAAGCTTTCAGTCCTGATTTGGAACTTCTTATTTCGGGAAAAGAGAAAAATAGTTAATTATTTTATGGCAGCTAAATCAAAAATATCACGCACACGCAATATTGGAATAGTCGCTCACATCGATGCAGGAAAAACAACGGTGACAGAAAGAATTCTTTTTTACACCGGAAAATCTTACAAGATGGGGGAAGTTCATGACGGCGAAGCGGTTATGGATTGGATGCCGCAGGAACAGGAAAGAGGCATAACCATTACTTCAGCCGTAACGACTTGCGCATGGAATAATCATGATATCCATATAATCGATACACCCGGGCATGTCGATTTTACCATTGAAGTAGAGCGCTCTCTGCGTGTTTTAGACGGGGCTATAGTTGTTTTCTGCGCTGTCGGTTGCGTACAGCCGCAATCGGAAACTGTATGGCACCAGGCGGATAAATACGGCGTTCCTAAAATTGCCTTCATTAATAAAATGGACAGGGTTGGCGCTGATTTCTTCAGCGCTATCGGCATGATGCGTCAGCGTTTCACTTCCATTCCTGTAGCCATCCAGATTCCCGCGGGCAGCGAAGATAGTTTTCGGGGTGCGATTGACCTGATTGATCAGAAAATGCTGGTTTGGGATGATTCGACAAATGGTATGGAATTTTCAACGCAGGAGATTCCGGAAGAATTTGCCGGCCAGGCAAAATTAAGACGGGAAAAGATGATAGAAACACTCGCCGAGGTTGATGATGAATTGGCCGACAAGTATCTAGGCGGTGAAGAAATTACCGTAGCAGAAATAGAGAAAGCCTTGAGAAAAGCGACTATCTCTCTGAAAATAGTACCGGTGCTTTGCGGTGCGGCCTTGCGAAATAAAGGAATTCAACCCCTTCTTGATGCCGTTATCGATTATCTGCCGTCTCCGGAAGATATTCCGCCCGTTAAAGGGATAAATCCCGTTACTAAAAAAGAAGAGGTCAGGCATAGTTCCGACAAGGAACCTCTGTCGGCGCTCGCTTTTAAAATTATGATTGATGAAGGCCGGAAGCTTACCTATCTACGGATTTATTCCGGAAAAATCCATGTCAATGATGAGATTTATAATTCAATAAAAAAGAGGCGGGAAAAAGTCGCCCGTCTGTTACGTATGCACGCCAATAAACGGGAAAGAATAGAGATGGCCTCCGCAGGGGACTTAGTCGCCGTGTTAGGATTAAAAACAACAACAACAGGCGATACTCTTTGTGATGAAGCACACCCGATTATGCTGGAACTGATAGAATTTTACGAACCGGTAATCAGCCAGGCTATTGAAGCCAAAACACCTGCGGATCAGGAAAGGCTGACAATGGCATTGGATAAGTTAATAGAAGAAGATCCAACATTGAAGGTGAAATACGAAGAAGAAACCGCGCAAACGATAATTTCCGGCATGGGAGAACTGCATCTGGAAATCATTGTTGATCGTTTGAGCCGCGAATTCAACAGCCATGTCAATGTCGGCAGACCCAGAGTCGTTTATCGTGAAACTATTCAAAAGAAAGTGGAAATTGAAGGAATATTTGAAAAGGAACTGGGTGAAAAGAAGCACTTTGGTCATGTTCGGCTTTCCTTGGCGCCGCTTAAGCGCGGTTCGGGAAATGAAATAATTAATAAAATTGACGATAGTATAATCCCGGCAGAATTTTATGAGATTATTAAAGAAGGCATCAAAGAAGCGATGATGAACGGCGTTCTCAATGGATATCCGGTAATAGATGTCGGGGTAACGATAACAGGCGGTTCTTTCCGGGAAGGAGATTCCTCAACCCAGGGTTACAAAATTGCCGCTGCGACTGCATTCCGTGATGGCTTAAGCTCGGCTGATCCGGTTATGCTTGAACCAATTATGATGGTTGATATTATTACGCCGAGTGAATTTATGGGTGATGTTATCGGTGATATAAATGCCCGCAGAGGTGAAATTCAATCCGTTAATCCCAAAGGAACTGTAAGTGAAATTAAAGCTAAAGTACCCCTGAAGGCGATGTTTGGTTATTCCACTGATCTGAGATCATCCACTCAAGGTCGGGCCGTTTTTTCCATGATTTTTTCAGAATACAATAAGGTATAATTTAAAGCCATTTTACCCTAATTTAATGGTTGTAAAGGTAAATTTCCCCTCAAATACCCGGCTAAAATTTTTTTTATTATTTCCTTGATAATTACTATATGTAGTAGTATCATTCGTTCGTACCCCAATATATAGCGTCATCGAGACGCCGCGATATTTAATATTCTATCTGTTAATGGAGTAGTGAATGAACATTAAAATTAAAAAAAGAGACGGTCGTTTAGTTAAATTTAATGCGGAAAAAATCACCAATGCCATAGCCAAGGCTGGCGCTGCCACTGGTGAATTCGATATTAAAGAAGCGCATAAATTGACTATCAAGGTTCTAAATCTTGCTGAAAAGCTCTTTGACGGCAAAATTTTAACCGTCGAAGAAATTCAGGATGTAGTGGAAGAGGTTCTCTTGCAGACTACTTATCGAAAAACGGCCAAATCTTATATAATTTATCGCGATCAACATTCCCGTTTGAGGGATATTACCAATAAAATGGAAGTTGATCTTGTTGATCAATATTTAAAGAAGCTTGACTGGAAAATAAATGAAAACAGTAACATGGATTATTCTTTGCAGGGGTTGAATAATTACATATCTTCAGAAGTGAGCAAAGTTTACTGGCTCAATGAAATCTATTCACCGGAAATTCACAAAGCGCATACAGACGGTGATTTCCATATTCACGATTTAAGTTTGCTGTCCGTTTACTGCGTCGGCTGGGATTTGTATGATTTGCTTCTGCAGGGTTTCCAGGGCGTGTCCGGCAAGGTGGAGAGCAAACCGGCAAATCATTTGCGTAGCGCCTTGGGTCAGGTGGTTAATTTCTTTTATACCTTGCAGGGAGAAGCAGCCGGAGCGCAGGCTTTTTCCAATTTCGATACTCTGCTTGCGCCATTTATCCGTTACGACAAATTAACGATTAAAGAGATTAAACAGGCGCTGCAGGAATTTATTTTTAATATTAATGTGCCGACAAGAGTAGGCTTTCAGACGCCTTTTACCAACGTAACTCTGGATGTAACCGTTCCCCGATATTATTCAGATCAGAATGTGATCATCGGCGGCAAGCCGCAAAAAGAAACCTATAAAGAATTTCAGGAGGAAATGAACCTCTTTAATAAGGCCTTTTTGCAGGTTATGGCGGAAGGTGACGCCAAAGGCAGGGTCTTTACCTTTCCGATACCGACATACAATGTCACTAAAGATTTTAACTGGGATGATCCCAATTTACAAGACTTATGGGAGATGACAGCGAAGTACGGCGTTCCTTACTTCTCCAACTTCATCAACTCCGATATGAATCCGGAGGATGCCCGCAGCATGTGCTGCCGCTTGCGTATTGACAATCGTGAACTGGAAATGAGAGGCGGTGGGCTATTCGGTTCCAACCCGCTGACAGGCTCCATCGGCGTTATCACCATTAATATGCCGCGCATTGCTTATCTGGCCAAGTCCAAAAAAGATTTTCTGCAAAGGCTGGAGCACTTGATGGAACTGGCGAAGGAAAGTCTGGAGACAAAAAGAAAAGTCCTGGAAAAATTCACGGAAGGCAATCTTTATCCCTACACCAGATATTACCTGCGCAACGTTAAAGAAAGATTCAGTGAATACTGGAAAAATCATTTTTCGACGATCGGACTTGTCGGGATGAATGAAGCGTGTTTGAATTTACTGGGCGTTAACATAGCTTCGGACAAAGGTCAGGAATTCACAAAGCAGGTTCTTGATTTTATGAGAAAGAAGCTTATCAATTTCCAGAAGGAAACCGGTAATAATTATAACCTGGAATCGACACCGGCGGAAGGGACGTCATATCGTCTGGCTAAAATAGATAAAGAGAAATATCCCGAAATTATAACCGCCAGTGATTACAAATCGAAACACGCGGAACCGTTTTATACAAATTCTACGCAATTGCCGGTAAACTATACGGATGATGTATTTGAGGCGCTGGATTTACAGGATGAAATCCAGATAAAATACACCGGCGGCACGGTGTTTCATACCTTTGCCGGAGAGAGAATTGATGATCCCAACTCGGTAAAAAGATTAGTTCACAAGATTTGTTCTAATTATCATTTGCCTTATATAACTTTTACCCCCACCTTTAGCGTATGCCCGTCACACGGGTATATAAAAGGTGAACAGGAGACGTGCCCCACCTGTGCTGATGATTGTGAGGTTTATTCCCGTGTGGTTGGTTATTTACGGCCGGTTAAGCAGTGGAATAAAGGCAAACAGGAAGAATTTTGCTCGCGGCAGGTATTCGAATTTAAATAAGTAAATAAATAAAGATAGTGAAAATTATTTTCAGCAATGTGTTTCTGCGCTTAAAATATAAAGGGAAAAGAAAAATGAAAATTGGCGGTTTGCAAAAGGTATCACTTATTGATTATCCGGGATTAATTTGTGCAATTATTTTTTTACAGGAGTGCAATTTCAAATGTCCGTATTGCCATAATCCCGAATTGGTTGATCCTCAATTGTTCAATCCCTGCATCAAAGAAAATGATGTTCTCGACTTTCTTAACATGCGCAAGGGAAAGCTAGATGCCGTGACGATTACCGGCGGTGAGCCAACTATTCAGGATAAACTGCCTGCTTTTATCAAACAAATAAGAAAAATGGGCTTTGCCGTTAAAATGGATACCAACGGATCACAGCCACAGGTTATCAAAACTCTTCTTGAGGGAAAACTGCTTGATTATATTGCCATGGATATTAAAGCGCCCTTAGCTAAATATGACAACATCGTCGGAGTGCCGGTTAATGCCGATTCACTTGAGGAAAGCATCAAACTTATTTTAAGAGCGAAAATTCCGTATGAATTCCGCACAACAATTGTGGAATCACAGCTTGAGGAAAAAGATATTCTGCAAATCGGGAAATTAATTTCCGGCGCCAAAAATTATGTTTTACAAAAGTTTGTACCGGTAAAAGTTCTGGATAAAAAATTCCTGAATGAAAAATCTTATCCTGAAGAAAAATTTCAGGAAATTAAAAAACATCTTGAACATCAAATTCCCTCTGTTACGATTAGATAAAAGTTAAACGATAATTTTATATATTAAATGTATTATTGAGTTGTGAGAAGCCCGGCTGACAATCTTTAGTTTATTGCTTGGGATATTATATGGTTGGCCGTAAGTAATAATGATCATAATTATGATGGGTGATGAGCATATCATGGTTAATTATAATTCACCATTCTTTACAATATTACATATAATTCTTGAAACACTATGCATTGTGGTGTTTTTTATCGCTAGCATAAGGTGCCTACAATCTGCCTATGCTCATTATATTAATGGGCAAATGTTATGGGTTTTATGGCTAGCTATAGGGGGTGTTGTACTTATTGTTATATCATTTGGAGGAGCTATTGATTTATACAAAAGAGCTTTCCATAAAGATCAATAGAATAATCAATCTATATTTTCGGGGCTGGTTGGGCGAGACTTAAATGATGAATACAGAAGAAATTAAACTACTGTTAAGCTATCTCGGTGCGGTTGGCGTTGGCGGTATAATTGCTGGTGGAATCGTTTTTATGTTCCTCAAGTCTTTCATCCCATCCTACCTTGGTGAAAAAGCGAAGAACCTTGCTACACGAGAAGACATCGCTCGAATAACAGACGAGATTGAACGTGTTAAGTCACAATATGCGGTGCTCTTAGGCGCCAATCTCGAATATATGAACGTCAAGCGGAAACATTGACTAATATGTACAAGTGCCTGAATGACGTTCACAACTATTCAGTGCTCATGACGCAAGCCATATCCATCATAGGCGAGGAACCTTATGAAGCCCCAGAACTGTTTAAATCGGCACTGAGACTCGCACGTGACGAGTTTGCCATCGGCCGTCTATATCTACCAGCCAGCATAACAGGGCTAGTAGACGCTTTCTTTCAAAAGGTACATGAAAGGCAATTGCATGTTTTTTTGGCACAGACAAAGTCCGTAAACGATCAAACGCGGGATAAATATTGGGATAAAGTCGTAATAATATCTAACGAGGAAATACCCACATTGCTTCGGGCAATCGAAGAGCAAGCACGTATTATAATTCATGGAAGTGCGCCCAACTAGGCGCTACAGCTGACCGCTAACGCTCCGGCTGATTTTTTCGTTTCACCTTTCTACCGGTAATTCTCAATTTTTAAATTGTTAATTTTATGCTAAATTAAATTGTTGAGAAGGCAGATGATGGCAATGAAAATCAAGGGAGAAGAAGTATGCAAGTAGATATGACCAAAAAGATTCTGGTAGCTTATTTTTCATACAGCGGCAACACCCGTGAAATTGCCGATCAAATTCACAATAGCGTGGGCGGCGATATTTTTGAAATTCAGGCTGTAAAGCCGTATCCGGATGATTACGATGCGGTTGTAAAGCAGGCAAAGCAGGAACTGGAACCATCTTACAAGCCGGCATTGAAAACAAAAATAGAGAACATCAAGTCGTATGATCTGGTTTTTATAGGCTACCCTAATTGGTGCAAGACGGTTCCCGCTCCGGTCAGAACATTTTTGTCGGAATACGATTTTTCGAGAAAAACTATTGTGCCTTTTTGCACGCACGAAGGAAGCGGCCTGGGACAAAGCGCTGCGGATATTTCGAAATATTGCCCCCAATCGACCTTGCTGGATGGTATCGCCATCAGGGGAAGTGATGTGAAAACCGCGCAAAACAAATTATCCGAGTGGCTGCAAAAAATTAAAATAACGAAATAAGGAGTAATCTTTATTAAATCAGCGCCAGACTGTCGGCTATGGCCATTCCCGCGCGGGTCGGACATAAAAACCCATTCTTTAATTCCACAAGTTTGTTCTTGATTAATGCATCAATAATTGTATTTTTATCTTTTAGTAAATCAACGCCATATCTAGTTTTGTAGCGTTTCAGATCAATTCCGGCTTTGGTACGCAAGCCAAGAAATAACGCCTCCAGTTGCAGTTGTTCTGTGGAAAGTATTTCCGTATTTTCCACCGGCATTTTTCCGGCGGCGATCTTCTGCAAATACGTTTTAACGGCAGATGTATTCCACCATCGTCTGTCACCAAAAAAAGAATGCGCGGCAGGTCCCAGGCCTAAGTAAGGCGTGTGCTGCCAGTATTTCTGGTTATGCCGGGATTTAAATTTATCTTTGCGGGCAAAGTTGGAAACCTCATAGTGAATGTAACCGGCATTTTCCAACTTTTCGGCTGTAGTAAAAAATAATTTCAGTTCCATATTTTCCTCGGGAAGATGCCAACATTCTAAAGAATATTTTTTATAGAGAGGCGTTTTTTCGTTCAGCGATAGTTGATAGCAGGAGATGTGTTCCGGCGCATAGGACAGAGCCTGCCGCATTGTCTTCTTACATAGCGAAATATTCTGACCGTGAACTCCATAGATTAAATCAATCCCGATATTTTCAAAACCGGCTTTTCGGGAATAATTAATAGCGGCAACAGCTTCTGCCGAATTATGTCTTCGGCCAAGGAATTTAAGAATATTATTATCAAAGGACTGGATACCGATGTTTAAGCGATTAATGCCTAATGAGCGCAGCGACTGCAAATACTCTAAAGACATATCTCCCGGATTTACTTCCATAGTGATTTCAGCGACAGGATTAATTTTAAATGATTTATTTATTGCTTTAAATATTGTTTCGAGTTGACGAATGGATAGCAGGGAAGGGGTGCCGCCGCCGATATAAATGGTATCAAATGATGAAAATAATTTTCGGTAATATTTAATTTCTTTTTTCAACGCCGCAATATATTCAGGAATAAGATTGACTGATTTGATCGAGTAAAAGCTACAGTAGCCGCATTTGCTGAGGCAAAAAGGAACGTGAATATAAAGCCCGGCTTTTTCGCTTTGCATAGGAAATATTCATTAAGGTTATTTTAAAATGTCATTTCGAAGCGAAGCGAGAAATCTTTGATTGTAAGATTGCCACGCCGCCTAAGAGGCGGCTCGCAATGACACTTTTTTAAGATTCCTCACCCGCTTTCAGCGGATTCAGAATGACATTTTTTGTGTACACCTTCACTTTGTTAAGAGCTTCGGTTAACCGGAATAATAACCATTTAGTCCGTGTCGGATTTCAGAACCGCCAGAAACGCGCTCTGCGGAATGCTCACCGAACCGATCATTTTCATGCGCTTCTTTCCTGCTTTTTGCTTTTCGAGCAATTTTCTTTTTCGGGTAATATCACCACCGTAACATTTAGCCGTTACGTCTTTACGGAAGGCGCTGATCGTGCTGCGGGCGATGATTTCTGAACCGATGGCGCCCTGAATGGCTATTTTAAACATCTGTCGCGGGATTTCTTCTTTGAGCCTCTCGCAGGCGTTCAAACCGCGGGCGCGCGCCCGGTCACGGTGAACAATTTGGGATAAGGCGTCCACTTTTTCACCATTGACCAGAATATCCATCAAAACCAAATTGCTTTCACGATAATCAATGATGTCGTAATCGAATGATCCGTAGCCTTGAGTAACCGATTTGAAACGGTCATAAAAATCAAAGATGACTTCGGCCAGCGGCATTTCGTAGGATAACTCCACACGTCCGGGCCCGGTGTAGTTCATGTTGGAATTGGTGCCGCGCTTTTCCATGCATAATTTCATTACCGCGCCAAGATAGCGTTCGGGAAGCATCATGCCGGCGCGAATATAAGGTTCCTCGCCTTTGGCAATTTCCGCGGGATCAGGATAGTGCGTGGGATTATCCACATAAATAACTTTGTTGTCTTTGAGCGTGAAACGGTAACGCACGCTGGGTACCGACAAAATGATGGACAAATCATATTCTCTTTCAAGCCGCTCCTGTACGATATCCAGATGAAGCAGACCAAGAAATCCGCAGCGAAAACCTTGACCGAGTGCGGCTGATGAGTCTTTTTCATAAATAAACGAAGCATCGTTGAGTTTATACTTCTCCAGTGAATCGGCCAAATCCTGATAGTCGTCGGAAGCAATCGGATAAATGGAAGCAAAGACTACAGGCTTAACTTCTTTAAACCCGGGCAGCGGCTGGCCGCAGGGCCTATCCTGTAAAGTAATGGTATCACCGGTGCGCACATCCGCCACGGTTTTTACACCGGCGATTATATAGCCCACTTCACCAGCGGAAAGTTTCTCGCGTTTTTCGCGTTTAAGTAAAAAATGCCCGACTTCTTCAACTTTATAAGTCGTGTTGTTATACATGAATCTGATGATATCGCCGCTTTTAACAGTACCTTCGAAGACACGGCAATGAATAATTGTGCCGCGAAAAGAATCGTAATGAGCATCGAAAATTAATGCCGCCAGCGGATTTTCAGAACTACCCTTGGGAGGCGGAATACGTTCGACGATTGCTTCCAGAATTTCTTCAATACCGATTCCTTCCTTGGCCGAACATTTTATATGAGTATAAGGATCAATACCCAGTTCCGAATCAATCTCCTCTAACACGCGGTCAATATCAGCCGACGGCAGATCAATTTTATTGATAATGGGTATAATTTCCAGATTATGTTCCATGGCCAGATAAAAATTGGCCAGCGTCTGCGCCTGAACGCCTTGCGCCGCGTCAATTAAAAGCAGAACGCCCTCGCAGGAAGCGAGAGACCGGGAGACTTCATAAGAAAAATCAACATGACCCGGAGTGTCAATTAAATTGAGGATATAATTTTTCCCGTCGTGAGCACGATAGGGCAGGGAGATGGCATTGCTTTTGATGGTAATGCCGCGTTCCCGTTCGATATCCATATTGTCCAAAATTTGATCTTGAAAATTTCTTTCATTACAGACGCCGGTAAATTGAATCAGGCGGTCGGCAAGCGTGGATTTGCCGTGGTCAATATGAGCGATGATACTGAAGTTTCTAATGTTTTCCATAATATCGAAACGATGAAGATGAAAAAGCCCTCATGAACAGACGAGGGCTTTTATCAAATATCTCTCCATACAAATTAAGCAAGTTTCTTCATAAGTTCTTCGGATACTTCTTTTACACCGACGCTGCCGTCAACGGAAATAATCTTCGCTCTTTGTTTGAAATAGTTTACAGCGGCCAGTGTGCCGGTTTTGGTATCATAATAAATACCGTGGCGCTTATCAATGGCTGCGGCATCCTGATCGTCGGCGCGTGCAGTCAATTCCGTGCAGCCGCAGACACGGCAGGTAAATTTTCCATCTTGTTCATTAGGTTTGATAGCATCAATATAAATATTGTTGGGATGATTATTGTCTGTTTTGCACAATCTGCGTCCCATGATGCGTTTTTTAGCTGTTTCACGATCCAGATCAATTTCAATGACGTAATCCAGTTTGATCTTTTCTTTTTCCAGCGCTGCCCACAGAGCTTCGGCCTGAGCCAGATTACGAGGGAATCCGTCCAACAGCCAACCATTTTTGCAATCATCTTCTTTCAAGCGATCCAGAATCATGGGAATGGTGATATCATCAGGTACAAGTTCCCCACGATCGATAAATGCTTTTGCCTTTTCTCCCAACGGAGTTTTTTTGGAAATATTCTGCCGGAAAATAACACCTGTTTCAATATGGGGTACGCCATATTTCTTCTGAACTACCGCGCCTTGGGTTCCTTTGCCGCTGCCGTTAGGGCCAAAAATTAAAATGTTCACTTTATAAGACTCCTTTCCTAAAAAATATTATACCAATTCTAAATCAAAACGCTATTTTTGTTGGCAGCAAAGCCCGGCGTATGCCTGGATCGTTGTCGGCTTCCTCAACGTATTAGTAACGCGTGACCTTCAAGTTATACGCCTCGTCGCCTTCGCCTAGCCGCCTTAATATCATCTTTGATTTATAAATGGTATTAACGCAGGAGTCTTATAATGTATTGTGTATATTTTCGCAATATAAAAGAATGAATAGAATGGCTGTTGAAAAACGCTTATACCCTGAAGGGCACCATGGTCTACTGTGTTGCGCTGCAAAATGCACCGCTCAACGTATGTTCATACGTGTGACCTTTAGGTTATACGCCTCGCGGTTCGGTTTCTTGCGCGCCTTGCATCTGAGCATTTTTAAACAGCCTTAAAACATAAGGTTTTTTTAACAACCACACAGGAATAATTTTAAAATCACTGAAAAACTTTTTAATGGCAGGAGCATCCGGGCGGACAGGAAGTCGCTGAGCATGATGAACCGGCTGAACCAGATGAACCATTCGACTTTCTTCTAGCAGATACGGACATTACTTTTTGAGGTTTTTTTGTTCCACATTTCGGACAAGAAAGTTTTTTTTCTTCCGTCGGTGAAAAAATCAAACTTTCAAAGATATTTTTGCACTTTTTGCATCTGAATTCGTAAATAGGCATTATTTGTTATCCTTTGATAAAACTATTTTATGTAAAATATGCAGGGAAGTCAGTAATGTCAAGGTGCTAATATAATATTGTCCATGATGGTAAAAAATTGCTTTTTCAATGCTTTGATTTCCTGAACAATGGTTGATACTCCTCAGTGTTTAATTCTTTAATTGCCTGATCAATGGCGCCAACACGTTCCGAACCTTGCGGAAAATAATTGAGCGCTTCCTTAAAATGAAACAGCGCGCTTTCCTTCTTTTTCGCTTTTTTGAAATATAAGCCGAAATAGTAATGGGACTCGCCTTGACTATTAAGTTTGCCGTAGGTCATGGCAATTAAATAATTAATATCTTCATCATCGAACGTTTTGTCTTTCAGTTTCAGGTAGCAATCAAGGGCATTCTGGTATTTACTCAAGGCAAAATAGGCTTTACCCAGTGTCAAGGTAACGTCATCGTTGTTGGCATTAACATTTACCGCCCGCAGAAGGTAGTCTTGCGCAAGATCAGCTTTTCCCATTTTAAGATAAATTAAACCGATATTTTTTAAAACATCTTCATCCCGCGGAGATAAACTAAGCGCTTTTTGATAATGATTGAGGGCGGAATTTGTTTGTCCCAGTTGATCTTCAGCTAAAGCAATAGTGTAGAGCAGATCAATGTTATTAGGATCTTTTTTTAAAGACTCTTCGAGTTGTTTGTGCTTTGCGTTCAGATCTGCCATATCTAATGCAATCAACGCCTGCATCCGGCTGAGATTGCCAATTATGTTTTTTACTCCCTTTTGATGATATTGCGTTAAAATCAGACTGTCCAAATAAAAAATGCGATCATCGGTACCCGGATGTGTTTGTAAATAAGAAGGTACAGTTTTAGAGAGGAACTCATACTGTTTCATTATTTTAAGAAAATCAACCATTGCCGAGGGATAGTAACCGGCGCTGACCAGGTAACTTATACCCAACCGGTCTGCCTCTTCTTCATGTTCACGCATAAATTTTAATGTCAGGCTGCTGGAACCGGCGACGGAAAAAGCGGCGATAGCCGCAGTAGCCTCACCGCCGCCCCCGAGGAAAGCTCCGGCAATAACTGCGGCTAATGTAGCAATATTTAATTTTTGTGATTTTTCAATAAGACTAGCAACGTGATGAGAATTGGCATGGCCAAGTTCATGGGCAATAACCCCGGCTAACTCGCCTTCGTTTTCTACAACATTAATTAAGCCTTTATTGACATATACGTAACCACCGGGCGTATTAAAAGCATTAATTAAGTCACTATTCACAACATAAAAATTAAACTCAAACGGCGCTTTTTTACTTTGCGCAAGAATCAGATTGCCGATTTGATTTATATAGTCATTAAGTTTCTTATTTTGTAGAAGGAGGTGATTTTTTTCCATTTGGTCGTAAAATTCCTTGCCTAGTTTTTTTTCATCATCGATAGTGAATTCGGCAAGACAAATGCTTGCCCGAAACAATAAGATAAAAAATACAACGACAAAAGAAATATATTGATTTTGAGTAAATTTACGCATAAGCAGTTTTTAAATTAAATACTAAAGTTTTGCCATACTACCTTCTTTATAATTTAAAGACAAGACTTCCTTTTTGGGAATCAGCTTGGAAATATTAATGAGGATTATTAGGTGTGGAGAAAAAATATATTATAACTATTGATGGACCAGCGGGCGCCGGCAAAAGTACGGTAAGCAAAGCCTTGGCAAAGAAACTGAATTATATTTATCTGGATACGGGCGCTCTTTATCGGGTTTTGGCTTATAAAACGTTAAAATTTAAAATGTCTTTAGACGATGTTGCCGCCTTGGCTGATCTGTGTTCCAATACCAGCGTGGTCCTGAAAAATATTGACGGTCAAATGAAAGTATATGTAGACGGAGATGATGTCGAGGAAAAAATTCGCACAGAAGAGGTAGGACTGGCGGCTTCTAAAATATCTACATTTGCCGTGGTACGTGAAAGATTACTTAATCTGCAGAGAGAAGCAGGTGCTCAAGGCGGTATTGTTGCGGAAGGCAGAGATATGGGTTCGGTAGTCTTTCCGCATGCGGATTACAAATTTTATCTTGATGCCCATTTAGAAGAAAGAATTAAAAGAAGGCATAAAGAACTTTTGGAAAAAGGCGTCGCGGTTGAATATAAATCAATTCAGAAAGATATGTTTGCCAGAGATAAACAGGATAAACAGCGGGAAATTGCACCCCTGAAAGCGCCTGATGGAGCAATAATAATTGATTCCGACAATTTTTCCGTGCAGGAAGTCGTAGATAAAATTATCTTTTATATTTCGGTAAAATAAGTTGAAAATGAACTATAAATACATATACATCTGATTTATGTTGATATTTAATATTCAGTGTGTTAAATTTAAAAGATTAAAGAGCTTCATAAAACTTAGGGGGTATTAGTTAAATGGTTAACAATAACAACTTAAATTTAACAAAAGAAAAGGAGGGTTACGCGGACTCTTCAAACAAAGCTAAATCATCTCAAACAAAAGAAGACGCCATGGATTTTAAAGAGCTTTTCGAGCAAAGCCTTAATCAATTGCAATATGGCGATATCGCCAAAGGTAAAGTAGTGCAGATCAAAGACGATAGAGTAATGGTTGATGTTGGCTGGAAGACAGAAGGTTATATTCCTGTTGATGAGATAAAAGACGCGAAAGGAAATATCAACATTTCCGTTGGCGATGAAATAGACGTTTTTATTGATAAAAGAGATTCAGAAGGCACCTTGGTTTTATCAAGAGACAAAGCTTCCAAATTAAAAATTTGGGATGAAATTAAAAACGCTTGTGAAAATAATATACTGGTCGAAGGTGTTGTTGTAGAAAAAGTTAAAGGAGGCCTTTCCGTTGATATCGGTATTATCGCCTTTCTGCCTGGTTCTCAGGTAGATATTCGTCCAGTTAAAGATTTAGACAAATTTGTCGGCCAAACCCTCGATTTCAACGTATTAAAATATGACCGGAAGCGCAACAATGTCGTTTTGTCGCGCCGTTCAATTGTAGCGACGGAAAGGGAAGCGGAAAAGAAGGATATTTTAAAATCTATTCAGGAAGGCAATATTGTCGAAGGTGTGATTAAAAATATTACCGATTACGGTGTTTTTATTGATCTGGGAGGCATTGACGGGCTCCTTCATGTTACAGATATTTCATGGGGAAGAATTGCCAAGCCTGCGGAAAATTTCCGTAAGGGTGCAAAAATTAAGACCAAGGTTCTTTCCTTTGACTCTGAGAAAGAGAGGGTTTCTTTAGGTCTCAAACAATTAATGGATAATCCATGGGAAAGGATCATAGAGAAATATCCGGTGGGTTCGATTGTCGAAGGCAAAGTTGTAAATTTGACTGACTACGGTGTTTTTGTGGAATTGGAGCCGGGGGTTGAGGGATTGGTGCATATATCGGAGATGTACTGGACAAGAGAAATTAAACATCCATCAAAAGTATTGAATATAGATGAAACAATCAAAATTATGGTTTTGGAAGTAAACCCGGAAACCAAGCGGGTTTCTTTAAGCTTAAAGCAAACAACAGCAAATCCATGGGAGAAGTTGAAAGAAAAGTATCCGGTCGGAACAGTTGTCAAAGGTGTTGTCAGGAATATCACCAATTTCGGAGTTTTCGTAGGAATTGAAGAAAAAATTGACGGATTAATCCATGTATCCGATATTTCATGGAAACATAGAGTAACCCATCCCTCTGAATATTTTAAAAAAGGGCAGGAAGTTGAAGCCGTAGTATTAAATGTGGATGTAGAAAACGAAAAATTTTCTCTTGGTATAAAACAAATAGAAAAAAACCCATGGGATGATTTATCGCAAAAATATGCACCGGGCAGTGTCGTAACGGGTAAAATAACGAACTTTACAGATTTTGGAATTTTTATGGAAATTGAAGAGGGGATCGAAGGACTTGTCCATATTTCCGAAATAAGCCAGAAGCGTGTAAAGACTTCTTCGGAGCTTTATTCTATCGGGGACACTGTATCGGCTGTAGTCAAGAGTATTGATCCCAAGTCCAAAAAAATTAGATTAAGCATAAAGGAACTGGAAGCTCCGGCTCCGGCACCAACCCCAACGTCCAATCAATATATTAACAATACGGAAAATATAGGATCTAATCTTAGTCAGGCGTTGGCGGAAGTAAAAATTAACAATCCACAAAAAGGTGAGTAAAAGCATGAGAAAACATCCCGTATTATTTGGAATGTTCATACTTCTGGTCTTAGGGATCTCGTTTTACTTTTTTTTCTATAAAGTGGGTTTGCATGCGGGTAAAAATACAAGTTTTTCCTTAAATGACAAAATTGGAGTTGTTAGTGTCGAAGGTGTAATTGCTGATTCTCAGTTAATAACCGAGCAATTAGATGAGTTCGGCAAGGATGATTCTATAGTCGCCATCGTTTTGCGGGTTGATTCGCCCGGCGGAGGTGTCGCTGCTTCTCAAGAAATTTACGATGCCGTGATTGAGATCAAGAAAAAGAAAAAAGTTGTTGTCTCCATGGGTTCCGTTGCCGCTTCCGGCGGCTTACTTGTGGCTTGTGCCGCAGATAAAATTGTAGCAAATCCCGGAACCATTACAGGCAGTATTTCAGCAATTATGCAGTTTGCCAATGTCGAAGAATTAATGAAGAAAATCGGATTGAAATCTTCCGTAGTAAAAAGCGGGCAATATAAAGATATTGGCACGCCTTTAAGAGATATGACTCCTGAAGAGAAAGTAATTATTCAGGATCTGGTAGATGACATCTACAATCAGTTTGTCGACGTGATCGTGAAAGAACGGAAGCTTCCCCGGGAAAAGGTTGTCGCGATTGCTGATGGCCGCGTATTTTCCGGTAGGAAGGCGAAAGAACTTGGGTTGGTTGATTATCTTGGCGACATGTCATCTGCAGCCAAACTGGCGAGTAAATTAGCGGGAAAAGACGGCAAATATGATCTGGTTTACCCCAGTAAAAAACGGACATCGATTTTCGATTATCTGTTGGAAAGCACGGCGAGTCAAATAAGCAATTCCTTGAAAGAAAAAATGGGAAGCATGAACGGCCTAAGTTATTTATATTACCCTGTCAGATAGATGCTAGAGGTTATTATGACTAAAAACGATTTAATTAAAAAATTGCAGGAAGAATTAAAATCTTACTCTCTTCAGGATGTAACTTATGTTGTAAACATAATATTTGATTCGATGATTAATGCGATAAAACGCGGAGAACGTATCGAGCTAAGGGGGTTTGGCAGTTTTGTAGTCAGAGAAAGAAAACCGCGTATGGGCAGAAATCCCAAATCCGGCGCCGAAGTTAAATTAAAGGAAAGAAAAGTGCCATTTTTCAAAACCGGTAAAGAATTACGGCTAATGGTAGATAATAAAAAATGACTTATCAAACAATAATCATTGAAAAGAAAGACGGATACGCCGTGGTCAAATTCAATCGACCTCATGAGATGAACGCGATTTCCAAAGAAATGCGGCAGGAATTATATACGGTTTTTGTTGATTTGGAGATTGATCCGGAAGTTAAAGCAATAATTATTACCGGCGGAGAATATGTTTTTTCAGCCGGCATGGATATCAAAGAAATGTCTACCCTGCCTAATGAGGAAGGTGATGAATTTCTTAAATCAATGATGAAATATCTGAAAAAAATTTATTCCTGCAAAAAACCGGTAATTGCCGCTGTAGGCGGTATTGCTTTAGGCGGCGGTTTTAATCTGGTTACTATTTGTGATCTTGTTGTTGCATCCGAAAGTGCGATCTTTTGTCATCCCGAGTTAAAATTTGGATTCAATCCGTTTTTTTATCCGTTGAGTCAAATTGTCGGTATAACCAAAGCCAAAGAAATAGTAATGCTGGGAGAGCCTATAGGAGCGAACGAAGCCTTAAAACTCGGGTTGGTCAATAAAGTTGAGTCTCCGGAGAAATTTATGCAGGTGGCGGAAAATATGGCTCAGACATTGGCGAAACGTTCACCCAAAGCTCTTGAAGAATTAAAAAATCTCTGCTCTATTGTGCCACGCATGGATAAAATGGCTGCGATGGATATAGAATCGTCAATATGTGCGTTACTATTTGCCCGTGATGAACGAAAAATTCAAATGAACAAAATGTTGTCTGAAAAATCCCGCAAGAAAAAATAGTGACACTCGCTGAAAACGAACGTAGTGAAGTTTGAAGCGTAAGTGGAACTATCCCCAACGCGAAGCGTTGCGGGATAAGTGACACCTTCTTCAGAAGCGAAGCGCGCTGAAATTTGTTGGACAAACTATCCCGCGAGCGTAGCGAAGCGGGGAAGTGAACACCATTGACACAAACATAGTGAAATTTATCCCTGCCACCTGAAGGTGGCAGGGATAATTCGCTCTAAGACTATAGTCAAGGATCATTCTGAAAACAAGCGTAGCGAAGTTTGAAGAGTTGGTCGAACTATCCAATAGCCAAAGGCTATTGGAAATTATCCTTATTCAAAAAGGTATTGAGGCTTATTGACGTTACAAATTATCCCAATCATTTCCCTGTACGGCAAAATCCTTAAGCTGGTCTCTTCTCTTTTTATGCTGGAGCTTTTTTAATGCTTTGGCTTCAATTTGCCGGATTCTTTCACGGGTAACACCCATCATATCGCCCACTTCTTCCAAAGTGAATGGCCCGTAGTTGCAGGCGACCCATGTACAATTTAAAAAGGACTCGTTTTTTAAACGCCACTCACAAGTGCTGTCCGTGCATATCTCACTGATTAAAGTCATCTTTTTCTTGCAGGTATATAGATTAATCATGGAGAAAACTCCTTGTTTTTCAGATTTTTCCAAGTTAAATATTAAACTTTTTGATTACGGTTGAATATAATGATTTATTTCGGGAAATCAAGTAAAAAGATAAAAACATTTTTATCCAAAAATACAGCATTGAATATAACAGGGGAAATCCATTGTCTCCTAAAAATTGATTTTTTCCGCTGGCCTTTTCTCGGGAACGTATTGATGTTCAATCTCTCCTTCATTCCATTGGGAAGAAACATATAAATTGCAATAGCAACTACCGTATTCTTTGACATCATCCGGCCGGTATTGGCAGGGGCAGATAATATCGGCATCTTTTTCGCGATTACCGGCAGCGAGGCGGCAAGGGCAGGACATGTAGCCGTAGCGGTCCTTATTAATCAAAAGATCGCTTAAAATGGTTAGAACCCATTCCTTATCTTTATTGAAAAAATATCCCTTGGGCTCCTGAACCTTTTTTAACATTTCGTAGAGTTCAGCGGCAGTCATTAAATACCTAATGCCTCCCTGATATCGCTTTCCCTGAAACCGATGATTATAGTGTCGCCGATGATAATGGTCGGGAAAGAACGATTGGGATTGTATTGTTGCACTTCTTCTAAAATTTTCTGCCTGTCATCGCCTTGAAGCAAATCGACGTCAATATAATCAAAATCGATGCCGTTATCGTGCATGAATTTCTTTGTCGCTTTGCAGTGACTGCACGTGCTCAATGTATACATTTTAATTTTAGCGGCCATATTCTACTCCTTAATTTTTATTGTCTTTATTTAGCCGTAATTTTTAAAAATGACAATAGGTTATTTTGAATATACTGGAATGAACGACAAAACCAGTAGCAGCTGCAAGACGTCAGGTGGATGCAATTGTTAGGCAATGAAATAAATCATTGTGAGTTTATTAATTCAAGAACTGGATACATGGAAACTGCAACTGAATATCCAGAATTCGATATAGTAAGATTTTGATATCTCTGCATTACATTTACCCAAGTTTCTGCAAATGGGACAAATTGAATTAGAACTCCGATTATACTGAATCGACTATTGATGAGATCCGCGTGTTCAATTTCCAAGACTGGACCACCACTATTACCAGGATAGACGGACAATCAAGAATAATAGTTTTATTGGAAGGATTCGTTCCTGCTATTATACCGAAACGTATAAGAGGGCGAAGTGGATCGATTTGTGGAATTTCTTTGATACCAATTGATGTAGGATACCCAAAAAGATATATTGTGTTTGCAGTCAATACATCTTTAAATTGCTTTGTACTATTAATGTTTACACAAAGAATGCCTGAAGGTGTTAGCTCAGAAGAAGTAACTCCTGATATAAATTTAACATAAAATGAATTAGGTTTATTAATATCCATTACAACATCTCCGATAATAACTATAGCAACGTCTTCAGTTAAATTCTTCCGAATTTTATTTGCCGCGAGAAGATTTAAAAAATCAAGTTGTATAATATTTTTTCCCGTTTCTTTTGGGTCTTTTGAATAAGATCGAAGTTCTACTTTCTTTGCAATTATTCCTCCTTTTTTAAAATCAAAAAGTACATGAGCTGCGGTAACCAAGAAGATATTTTTATTATTATTTAGAAAAAAGCCCGAACCAGTGGAACCATCATCAAGAGTTAAAAGTACTGGATAGGCAAGGTTATCATCAGGAATTGCTCTAACAGCCTGTACTTCTCCAGTGGTAATCAATAGAAATATAATTAATAAACAAAATGACAATTTATTCATATGTAAACCTCCATTTTGTTGACTAACAATGGTTATATGTATCCTTGCTACTACGGATCTTCGACCCTCCGTTTTGCGGGATAATTCGACTTACAAATTTCAGTTCACTACGTTCCTAAAACTTGAGTCTCTTTAAAACTCAACTGTTATTTCATCATAGTTTTTTCTCCATTTCGGTGGAAGGAGAGTTTTGCTTTTATCGAAATGGCCTATTGCCAGTAACATCGGAATCCAGTATTGATCGGGTATATTAAAAGCCTTCCTGACGCCGTCGATATCAAATCCGTCCATTGGGTGGGAATCGAGTCCGGCATCCTTTGCGGCAAGCATCAGCGACATGGCAAAAAATCCGGCGTTCTTGCAGGCAAAGGCCATTATTCGATCAGAGTTGGTTCCATAAAGAGATGCTGCCGCGCCGGTAAACCAGTCGTACTGTTCCTGCTTCATGATGCCCGCCTTAACCGATTCAGCAAAATCTTTTTCAAAACCGGCGTTGCCTTTTTTCCAGCCTTCCATATCGCCCAGAACAATCAGGACAACCGGCGCTTCAGTTATCTTGGGTTGATTCCAGGCAACTTTTCTTAAAGTTTCTTTTTTTGCTTTATCCTTGACAACAATTACTTGCCACGGCTGAAGATTAAACCCCGAAGGCGCCAGCGAAGCGGTTTCTATTATTTCCTTTAGCTGTGCGTCGGTTATGTCTTTTGTTGGATCGAAAAAGTTAACGGCTCGTCTTTGTTTCATGATATCTTTGAATTCCATAATACACCTCCAATATTAATGCTTGCATTTAATGCGTTTCGTTCATTACCCGTCATTCCGGTGCAGACCGGAATTCAGAAATTTATTATCTCGCTTACGCAAACTGGATACCGGCCTTCGCCGGTATGACATATTGGTTAGTTTAATATCTTTATACAAATATATCATTCTTCATACCCTCTGGTTAAATAAAATGTGGCCGGATCAAAGAAGATGGTCATGCGTCTCTGCAATTCAAAGGTCATGTAAAGTTCAAGATTTTTCTGCAGGGCATCCTGCGCGAGCGCAAACGTCCAGATGTGTTTGCGAATGAGACTCAGCGCGCTTAAGGTCTCGCTGATTTTAAAACCGGCTCTTTTTCTTTCGCGGCCCAGCTTGGTGTAGAAACTCTTCACCCTGTCGACATCATGCAGGCCGCCCAGCCAGAGAGTTATTTGGGAAAGAATCCTGTCGCATATATTATACAAAACTGCTCTTTCTACTTTATGGTATTGAACGGTGGAAGAATTTATCAGGACATCTTCCAGCCATTGCTCGATGATCTTTTCTTTGTTTTTGATAATTATATTGACCAGACGGCGAGTTAAGGAATTTTTCGCGACAGCGGGCGGAAGCGTTTTTTTATCCGTATGCTCAATGGAATCAAAAATCGCCCAGTAATCTTTTCTGCTTTTAATGTAGGCATCCAGAGCTCTTTTGTTGGAACGGAAGGCGAGCGGTGGCAATTTGTTTACCGGCCAGAAACGGGCCTGCGAACAATCATCGCCGGCACAGAGTTTTCCGCCGCTTTGTTCCACGATAAAGGTCAAAAAGAGCAAATCGCCGTAAAAGCGGCTCTTGTAGGAATCTACATCGAGCAATTTTATAATTTTACCCTTGATGCCTGTCTCTTCTTTGAGTTCGCGCAGAGCCGCTTCTTCTATGCTTTCTCCGGCTTCGGCAAATCCCGAGGGAAGGCACCAGAGCCCTTTGGAGGGCGCTCTGCCGCGTTTGACTAAAAGTATCCGGCGTGAAGATTCAACGATTGTGGAAACCACGGGGAGAGGATTTTCATAAAAGTAAGAATTGCAACAGGGACAGAAATCCCTCATGACGCCATCTTCGTTTTTTTTTGTAATTTCTCCTCCACAGTAAAGGCAATGCTTGCGGTTTTTTTTCATGATAATACATTTTTGCTCCTTCCTTAGGGGATGCGTTTTCTGCGGCCATGGTTAGAAATCATAGCCAATGCTGATCTTGGCGGCTGGTCCCCGCGACGCGGCCGTCAGGCCGTAACCGACGCCGGTGCTGACTTCGGCTCAAAGAGCTTCGTCCCCGCTACCAGGTAGACCGTCTGTGTCTGCTGGTTCCCGCCGGAACCATTTCACCAATCGGGCCCAGGTTGGCGAAGTACTCGATGCCAACGGTCCATTTGTCGGTGACGTGATTGGCGATCCGCAGCGACGGTTCGAACGCCGAACCGGGTGCGTCGAGAGCCATGGTCATGTTGGCATTGAACGTGCATCTCCCAGTCCTCGAAACGTGCGCCCACGAGCGGGGTCAGCGGCCGAGGGAGTACTGCGGGTTCGCCTCCATGACAAAGCGTGGCCCCGGCGTTCCCGCCAGCCCTGGGACGGTATTCCGGTTCACGAAAAGTTCTGGCGTCAAACCTCCCGGCGGCCTGTAGATGCCTCGCACCACGAGGCCGAAGTAAAGGCTACGCTCGGCATAGTCCGGCTGCATGAAGGTTTGGCGGATAGTGAACCCGCCCGTCTGAAAGGCGTAATCGAGGTCGGTGCCACCAGGGCGGCATCACACGCGCATAGGCGTAAGGGGTCGTCACCGCAATTTCGTACCCATCGGTCACACCGTAGCCGATTTCAGTTTCGCCGGTCACCGCGCGGCTGGATTTCGCTGCCCGGTTGACGCTCTGCCCCTGCGCAAGTGGGTCGAAGGTGCTGAAGTAGCCAAAACGTTGTTCGATCTGGAAATGACCGGCGGTCGCGGGGTCGGTGCCAAGAATATCTTCGGCATGCGCGGGAGGCGATGCCAAGCATACCAGCAAAACCGGGAAGGCGGACAATCGTGGCCACCGTAAAGCCGCTCGGCGGCGCGGACTGGGCTCCTTGGCGAAAAATCGTCCAAGGAAACTGCCGGACCTGGGGTTCTGCCTGCACTAAGCTTCGCTATCACGATTACTAAGTTACTCTCCATACAGTATCGAGCCGCCCGATGACCTGGGGATGGTGACTGAATGGCAAGAGCAAGGCCGTGACGAGGTTATGGTGCGGCGTTCGACTTTGCACTCAATTACTGCACCACCAAGTGATTGCGGCGCGTTCGAGTTCAGCGTGGTACCACCTCGGTGACGTGGATCATGAAAGCATAGCGGAACCACTAAGCTGTTCGTCGCCGTAAATGTGCTCAATGTTACAGTGCCAGGGAATTTGGTTGAATATCGCCCATTCCAACCCCTCTCTGTCGGCGCAGGAGCTGCCTTAGCGCCTCACCGAATGCAGGGCATTGGGATCAGCACCGTCCGCTCCATTCAAATCACTTCCGCGATGTCGTGGGGCCATCAAAGGAACGGATTGGGCGCCAGGAGAAAGGCCAGCGCTGGACGCCCTTTCTGCTGTGTGCTCGGGAGTTGGGCAAAGCTCCCGGAGATGCTAACTCGACATGGCAGATGGTTGCCGAAAGAGACGGGGCGAATTCGAATGCGGGCAGTGGCAATTCTGGCTGGGCTGATCGGTGCGTCGCTGATGCCTTCTCCCGCCTTCGCCTGGGGCGACGCCGGCCACCGCGTTATATGCCAGATCGTCTATGAGGAGTTGAAGCCGGAGATCAAAGCCCGCGTTGATGCGCTTGTCGCGATCGATCCCAAGTTCCGCACCTTCCCCGACGCCTGCACGGCTCCAGATCACCCGCACATCCGCTCACCTGAGCATTATGTAGACCTACCGCCGCGCTCAGCGAAGGGGATCGAGGTCGAACATCCTTGCCCGGTTGCCGATCGGTGCGTCATCTCCGCGATCTTGAATGATACGCGGGACCTCGCCTTTAGCCTCGACGTGAGCGATCAGCTTCGGCTCCTCAAAAGCCTTGGACATTGGGTTGGCGACGTTCATCAGCCCTTGCATGTGTTCCTCGACGATGACCGCGGCGGCAACCTCGTTGCGATTGAGGGGCCATGGCCCGAATATGAGGCGGTACTCAAAAAGTCGTCACGGTCGATGATGCCTATCTCACTGGGCAAGCGGCAACGGTCCGGGGACGGCTCAAAATGGCTGGCGTGAGGCTGGGAGCGATCCTCAATACGGCTCTGGTGGCGCCTTGAATGTCAGACGGCAAAGGCAGCGGTGGGGCTGGTTCAGGCCGCACGTTGCGGCCGGCCGACTTGCAACTCAAGGCGCTGCGGACCAAATGATTTTGTGCAGCAAGACCTCGAACACAGGCAGGTTATGGCCGACCCGGTCGTCATTTCCATTCCTCATCGGCTTGGCAGGGCAGAGGCGAGGCGTCGTTTGGAAGCGGGCATCGATCAGGTGGTCGCGCCGCTCGGACGACTGGTGTCGATCGATCGCCGAGTGTGGACCGGCCATCGACTTTGGAATGAGCGTGGCGGACAAAACGGCACCGCGGCATGGTGGATATCGACGACACTCAAGACCGGATTGAGCTTGAACTCCCCTGGGTTTTGGCGGCCATCGCAAAGCGCGTCAAGGGCGTCATCCATCAACGTGGGCGCGG
>CAVQAL010000015.1:0-107021 GCA_963710575.1 uncultured delta proteobacterium
GGACAAATCGGAATATCGCCCGTTTGGATGAAGACGAGACTGGAAGCCGCCGGATTGCGCGCAATCAATAACATTGTCGATGTCACTAATTTTGTCATGCTGGAAATGGGACAACCGCTGCATGCCTTTGATTTTCGTTTTCTGGAGGAAGGAAGGATTGTCGTCCGCAAATCTAAAGAAAATGAAGAGTTTATTTCTCTCGACGGTAAAAGCCGTACGCTTCCCACGGATACGTTATTGATATGTGACGGTGTCAAACCCGTGGCTATCGGCGGTATTATGGGCGGCCTGAACTCCGAGGTCAAAGAAGATACGCAGGTTATTTTTCTGGAAAGCGCTTATTTTAATCCCACGTCCATTCGCCGTTCAGCGCGAAAACTGGCTATGCCAACGGATGCCGCTTATCGTTTTGAAAGAGGCATTGATCCTGAAGGAGTGGTCAAAGCCCTCAATCGTGCCGCACAACTGATAGCTGATCTTTCCGGTGGTTCTATTTGTAAAAATTATATTGATGAGTATCCTGAAAAAATTTCCACTGCTCAAGATATTCCCCTGCGTCTGGATCGAATTCGTCAGGTGATCGGCATGGAAATCGGGGCAAAGGATGTTGTTAGAATATTGCGCAGTATCGGCATGGTTTTAAAACCAAATGGCAAAGGCAGATATCTTGTTACTCCGCCGACATGCCGGGTTGATATCTTGCGGGAAATTGATCTGATTGAAGAAGTGGTCCGGCTTTATAGTTACGATCGCGTGCCCACTACATTGCCCGCTGTTGCTGTTAGGGAAATTGCGGTTATTCCGCGTTTGGATCTGGAAGAGAGAATCAGGCAATTGCTTATCGGCAGCGGATATACTGAAATCGTCAATTACAGTTTTGGCAATTCCTGTCGCGGCCGATCTTTTGTGCTTGCCGGAAAATGATGAAAGACGGCGTCTGGTGCGGATAAAAAATCCGCTGGGCGAAGACCTTTCTGCTATGCGAACAACAATGATTTACGGTTTGCTGGATACGGCAAAGAAGAATGCCAATAACGGTTCTTTTGATTTAAGAATATTTGAAATGGGACGAACATTTCTTAAGCCGAAAGGCTAGCAGAACTCCCCGAAGAAGAAAACATGCTGGCGGGGCTTTTAACGGGAAAACTGACCGATGATTTGTGGGGTTCACGGCAAAACGTTGACTTTTATACCTTGAAAGGATGCCTCGAAAATATTTTCTTAGATTTAAAATTAAATAATTGTAAATATAATTCTTCCGTTCATGAACCGTTTTTACATCCGGGTAAATCCTGCGGCATTTACCTGGACGATAGAAAAATCGGTTTCCTGGGTGAAATTCATCCCGATGTTCTGGAAAAGATCGATTTGAAGAACAATGTCTATGTATTTGAAATTAATTTAGATATTCTTATTTTGCGCTTGTCTTGACAAGAAAGTTACCTTTCAGGAAATATCAAAATATCCGGCGGTAATGCGCGATGCCGCCTTTGTTATTCCTGATACGATGGAAGCCGATCAAGTGTTGAAAATTGTTTTGGGGCAAAAAGAAGATTTGCTTGAAAATGTGAGTATTTTTGATGTATACATTGGAAAAGAAATGTCAGAAGGAACGAAAAGTTTGGGGTTGCGTTTTTCTTATCGTGCTCCTGATCGAACACTGACTGATTTAGAATCAAATACTGTCCATGATAGAATTGTGCAGAAGACCGTTAATTTAACCGGTGCAAAAATAAGAGGCTAATAGCTATAAATAAAGTTATAGAAAAAGTTAAAATGGAGGGAATGCAATGACAAAGATTGAGATTATTCAAAATGTTTACGAAAAGCTTGGTTTTTCCAAGAAGGATTCGGCAGATATCGTTGAATCCGTATTTGACATCATTAAGGATTGTCTTGCGCAAGGCGAAAAAGTGAAGATCTCCGGATTCGGTAACTTCATGGTAAAGGAAAAAAGAGCACGCCGTGGCCGTAATCCGCAGACCGGGCAGGAAATCTCAATTACCGCGCGGAGAGTTTTGACTTTCAAATCTTCGCAGGTATTGCGTAAAGCTCTAAACTAAAAAATAATATGAAAGTCCATATCTTTACATATATTTCACAAAATATTTTTTAATAAACCATAGGGATATAGTCCATCTGTACTTATTTCTCAAATACTTAACGATTCTGGTTTATTAAATAAAGATTTGATTCCGTTGAATTTGGCCGTAAGGGTTAAGACTCTATGGAAACAATAATTCCCGAAAAGGCATATTTCCGCATTGGAGAAGTAAGCAAAATCGTCAATGTCGAGCCTTATGTTATCCGATATTGGGAGACGGAATTTAAGACACTTAGTCCCGTGCGAACAAAGACTGCGCAGCGTTTGTACAGAAAAAAGGATGTACAGGAATTATTGACGATCAAGAATTTGCTATACTCGCAACGTTTTACCATTGACGGCGCTAAAAAGCAGCTCTATAAAATGCGCGGGAACAGCGAACCGGAAACTAAAAATTCCGAGAAACAAACGCTTAATCGGATTAGACAGGAATTACAGCAAATAAAAGCAATTATAAGTTAAAAAAGCCGGCGATGGAAATCGCCGGCTTTTTTATTCTCCTGCAAATAACTTGTAAAAACTTAATATCTTCACCGCGACAAAATTACGCGGAGTTGTTATCATTTTTTACTTGCTCTTTTGGAAGCTTTGAGCGGATTGATTTTCGTTGTTTCTTGTATTTCCAGTTTTATATGCGTTGCGGTTGGACATTTACCGTTTTGCCACTTACTGGTTGGATCAGGATAAACCTTACAGTATTTGCCTGATTCATAATCAATTATCTTGGCACAACCATCACATTTATCGATTATTTTCTGGCAGCTGGCATTAAAGAAACCGCATCCTTTTTTGCTCATAAAAGCGCATTCGAATCCAGCTTTAACAGTCTGACAAAGCATTGAACGACCCCCTTATATATAATAAACTACTCCATTTTTAAGACGTTATGGAAAATGTGTAGAATAAGAAAAATTTCCCAAAACGCCATTGACCTCAAAACCGGCGTGTCCTTAACAACAAAAACAGCCCCTGTCAAGAAAAATTGAATCCATTTTTTCAGAGAAATAACTTGAACGTAGGACAATTTATTGCTAACATAAATTTATTATTTAACGGGATCACCAATGCGTGCAGTCATCCAGAGAGTCGATCGTGCTAGTGTTAAGATTAACCATCAGGAATTATCCTCGATAAACGAAGGAATTCTCGTATTATTAGGGGTGGAAAAAGAAGACACCAGGGTCGACGCTGATTATATTTTGGGAAAGACAATCAACTTGCGCATCTTTGAAGATGAACAAGACAAGATGAATCGATCCTTGCTGGATATTGACGGCGAGATGATGGTTGTTTCTCAATTTACATTATTAGGTGATTGCATAAAAGGGCGGCGTCCTTCGTTCGTCAAAGCGGAAGAACCGGTCAGGGCGAATGAACTTTATGAATACTTTATTAAGGAAGCCCAAGAAAAAGTAAAATCTCTGGCCACGGGGAAATTTCAGGAGATGATGAAGATTGAACTTGTCAATAACGGTCCGGTAACGATATTGCTGGACAGCAGGAAAAGTTTTTAAGATCATGGGTATGAACTCCAAAGCAAGTTTGGTTTATTATACCCTCCGCGTTGCGGGATTGTTCAACTTACCAATTCCGCTACGCTGCGCTTTCGTAATTGGAGTTTCACAACAAATGGAAAGTTCTGATATTAGAATAGACAAAGAAGGAGTATGGTATTTCAAAGGCGCACACATGTTTCGCAAAGAAATATTGTGTGTCTTTTTTGAACATCTTCAAATTGATGAATGCGGTAAATATTTAATTGAACTAGGTGAAGAACGCTGTTATCTTGATGTAGAGGATACCGCTTTTGTTGTTGCCGCTGTTTATAAAACGAAACCAAGTGACGATGGCCAGTTTCAAATTGATGTTCTTTTGAGTGACGATTCCTGCGAAAAACTGGAAATGAACTCTTTATATGTAGGCGAGAGACAATGTTCTTTATTGCCGGGTTAAGGAAGGAAAATTTACCGCCCGGTTTTCACGTAGCAGTTACTACCAATTAGCTGAATTTATCGAACAATCGGAAAACGGAAACCATTTTTTTATTAATTTAAATGGTGAAAAATATTTAATCAACAGCAACCAGGCTTTATAACCTAGACGGAGGATACAATGCTCGATGATACAATAAAAGAATCTTTGACCTTTGATGATCTTCTTCTCGTTCCGGCGGCTTCCAATGTTTTGCCCCGGGATGTAGATACATCAACTTTATTGACAAAAAATATTTCTCTGAATATTCCCATCGTTTCCGCCGCCATGGACACTGTAACGGAATCACGTACCGCAATTTGCATGGCTCAGGAAGGCGGTATCGGCATAATCCACCGCAACATGAGTATAGAACAACAGGCCATTGAAGTGGACAAAGTAAAAAAATCGGAAAGCGGCATGATTGTTGATCCAATCACCATCGAACCCGAACGGAAAGTCAGTGATGCTTTAAAACTGATGAATCAATATTCCATTTCCGGTGTTCCTGTAGTCAAAAAAGGGAAACTAGTCGGCATACTCACTAATCGCGATTTACGGTTTGAAGAAAATCTGAATCAGCCTGTGGCTAATGTCATGACCAGGAAAAATCTGGTCACCGTATCTGCGAATATTTCTCTGGAAAAATCCAAAAAACTTCTTCATGAGCATAGAATTGAAAAACTGCTGGTTGTTGATGATGAATACAGATTAAAAGGATTGATTACAATTAAAGACATCGAAAAAATACGCCGCTATCCAAACGCCTGTAAGGATTCTCTGGGAAGGCTGCGGGTCGGAGCGGCTGTGGGAATTATCGACCGGGAGGCAAGAATCGATGCACTGCTTGCTGCCGGTGCCGATGTAATTTCTATTGACACGTCACACGGACATTCCGCCGGAGTCATCAAAGCCATTAAATCTACAAAATCAAATTTCCCAAAATGCGAGTTAATCGCCGGAAACGTTGCAACGTCGGAAGGCGCCAAAGCTCTTATTGATGCCGGTGTTGATGCCGTGAAAGTCGGCGTCGGTCCCGGCTCCATCTGCACAACCCGTATTATTGCCGGAGTCGGCGTAGCCCAGATGTCGGCGATCAGAGACACGTATAAAATCGCTTCCAAAAAAGGCATTCCCGTAATGGCCGATGGCGGAATAAAGTATTCCGGCGACATTGTCAAGGCGATCGGCGCCGGCGCTCACTGCGTGATGATCGGCGGATTATTTGCCGGCACGGAAGAAAGCCCCGGAGAGACCATTTTATTTCAGGGACGCAGTTATAAAGTTTATCGCGGCATGGGCTCGCTGGAAGCGATGAAAATGGGCAGCCGTGACCGCTACTATCAGGATGATATCGAAGGTCCGGCAAAAATCGTTCCCGAAGGAATCGAGGGAAGGGTGCCATTCAGAGGTTCGCTGTCCGCCAGCATTCTCCAACTCATTGGCGGACTCAAAGCCGGCATGGGTTATGTCGGTTGTAAAAAAATCCCCGAAATGATCGAAAAAGCGCGTTTTGTCCGCATTACTCAGGCTGGTTTGAGAGAGAGTCATGTTCATGATGTCATAATTACCAAAGAAGCGCCCAATTACTGGCTGGATTAAAAGAGCGTTTGCATTTTTCAATATTGAATTATTTTTTATTACCTTTATTTATAAAGTATATATATGAAACACTCTGACTTCGTCCACCTTCACCTCCACACACAATACAGTCTTCTCGACGGAATGATTCGTCTGGAAGACCTTTTCAAAAAAGCCCGGGAATATAAAATGCCGGCGATAGCTATTACCGATCATGGCAATATGTTCGGAGCAATTGATTTCTATCAGCAGGCATACAAGCAAGGCATCAAGCCTATAATCGGTTGTGAACTATATGTAGCGCCCCACAGCCGTACGGACAAAAGTCCTTCCTCTATCGGTGAAACGGCAAGACATTTAATCGTTCTGGTCAAAAACACGCAGGGCTATAAAAACCTGATGAAGCTTACAACAGCCGGCTATCTGGAAGGTTTTTACTACCGGCCTCGCGTGGATAAAGAACTCCTGAAAGAATGCCATGAAGGGCTTATTGCTTCCAGCGCCTGCTTACATGGTGAAATTGCCGGATTAGTTATGCAAGGCAATATGGAAGAAGCAAAAAAGGCGGCGGTTTTTTATCAATCAATTTTCGGCGAAGGTAATTTCTTTCTGGAACTGATGGAAAACGGTATTCCTGAACAAAAAATCGCCAATGCCGGTTTGATCGAAATCGGCAAAGAATTATCCATCCCCTTTATAGCCACCAACGACTGTCATTATCTGGAACGTGAACACGCCGAAGCGCATGACGTTCTGCTGTGCATCCAGACAGGCAAAACAATTAAAGACACAGACAGAATGCATTTGAGCACCGATCAATTTTATTTTCGTTCACCGGAAGAAATGCATCAGCTCTTTTCCTTAACGCCGGAAGCTTTATCCAACACTGTGAGTATCGCCGAAAAATGCAACTTTTCTCTGGAATCAGGCAAATTTTACCTGCCCAATTTTGAAATAAAAAATCCTGAAGAATCTCTCAACGAATATCTGGAGAGAAAGGCGAGGGAAGGGCTGGAAAAGCTCTTTCCTATTATTTTAAAAGATCAAAAAGAAAATGAATCCGAAATCAAGGAAAAATATGAAAAACGCCTGAACCTGGAATTGGAAATAATCAAGGCCATGGGTTTCGCGGGTTATTTTCTGATAGTTTCTGATTTTGTAAAGCACGCTAAACACAATGATATTCCCGTAGGGCCGGGACGCGGTTCCGCTCCGGGAAGCCTGGTAGCCTACGCGCTCAGAATCACCAACATTGATCCCATTCGTTACAATTTATTCTTTGAACGTTTTTTAAATCCCAGCCGTATCAGCATGCCGGATATTGATATCGATTTTTGTCAGGAGGGCAGGGATGAAATTATTAAATACGTAACCGGGAAATACGGTCAGGACAAGGTTTCTCAGATTATCACCTTTGGAAAAATGCAGGCCAAAGGGGTTATCCGGGATGTAGGCCGGGCCCTGGATATTCCTTACAGTGAAGTCGACAAGATTGCCAAATTAATTCCGAACACCCTGAATATAACACTCAATGAAGCGATTAAGGCAGAGCCGCGACTGGCTCAGGAAGAAAAAAACAACCCCGCTATCGCCAAACTTTTATCATTGTCCCGTATTCTGGAAGGGATTAACCGTCACGCCTCAACTCATGCCGCGGGAGTGGTAATATCCGATGTGCCTCTGGTGGAAAGAGTTCCCCTTTGTTCACCCAAAGACGATATAGTTTCTCAATATTCAATGAACGACATTCAGGCCGTCGGTATGACTAAATTTGATTTTCTCGGCCTGAAAACTTTAACAGTCATTAAAAACGCTCTGAATTTTATCAAGGAATCAAAAGGAATT
Organism: uncultured delta proteobacterium; assembly: GCA_963710575.1. Taxonomy (GTDB): domain Bacteria; phylum Desulfobacterota; class Syntrophia; order Syntrophales; family Smithellaceae; genus Smithella. The sequence goes on from CAVQAL010000015.1 coordinate 7,502, forward strand.
GAAGTAGACATCCATAATCTGCCGCTGGATGATAAAAAAACATATGACCTTTTAGGGCGCGGCGAAACTGACGGTGTCTTTCAGCTGGAAAGTTCCGGCATGACGGATCTGTCTATCAATTTTAAGCCGGATCATATTGAAGATATTATTGCCTTGATCGCTCTTTACCGTCCCGGTCCGATGAAAATGATTCCTGAATTTATCAGCCGTAAGCAGGGAAAAACAAAAATTACCTATGACATGCCTCAACTGGAAACAATCCTGAAAGAAACCTACGGCGTAATTCTCTATCAGGAACAGGTCATGCAGATTGCCAGCGCCATCGGCGGATACACTATGGCTGAAGCCGACACGCTGCGCAAAGTAATGGGTAAAAAAATGGCTGCGGCAATGGAGAAGGAAAAACCAAAATTTCTTGAAGGCGCTAAAAAACATAAGATTAATGAAAACAAGGCCAGAACGCTTTGGGAGCAGATGGAAACATTTGGCGCGTACGGCTTTAATAAATCCCACAGCACCGCCTACGCGATCATTGCCTACCAGACGGCATATCTCAAGGCTCATTATCCGGTGGCCTTCATGGCCGCACTGCTGACGAGTGAAAAAGACAATCGCGACAAGATAATCAAATACATGAGCGCCTGTAAAGAAATGGGCATAAATATTCTTCCGCCGGATATAAATGAATCACAAAGAGACTTCAGCATCTCCGGAGAAAATATTCGCTTTGGAATGGCCGCGATCAAAAATGTCGGTTTGGCGGCAATTGATTCGATAATATCAATGAGAGACGATGGGAAATTCACATCTCTGGTTGATTTTTTAGGCCGTGTCGATTTGCGTAAGGTGAACAAAAGAGTCATCGAGAGTTTGATTAAATGCGGGGCTTTTGATTCTTTAGGCTGCAAACGCAGCCAGCTCATGGAACATTATGAAAAAGCAATTGACGAAGCGCAGCGCAGTCAGAAAGAGAAATTAAGTTCGCAGTCCAGCTTTTTCGAACAATTTGATTCTGGCGATTCATCCGGAGAGAATGGAGCCAACGCGTATCAAATACCGGACGATGTTCCCGAATGGGATCACAAAAAACTGCTATCGATTGAAAGAGAAACTTTAGGTTTTTATATTACCGGCCATCCTTTACTGCGTTTTGCCGACCGATTGAAACTTGTTACCAATGCCAATTCCAGCAATTTAAATGCCAAACGGGATAAAGACACCGTTATCATTGCCGGTGTGGTCAGTAACATCACCGAAAAGCCGACTAAAAGAAAAGATATAATGTGCTACATTACGCTGGAAGATTTACAGGGTTCAGTAAACATAATCTTTTTCGCGGACACATATCAAAAATATTACGCTCTTTTGCATGAAGAAGAGCCGGTAGTAATTAAAGGAACTATTGATATCGGCGGAGGTGATGAAACACCGAAGATCATAGCTCTCGAGACAACTTCTTTGAGTAAAGCTTTGGAAAATCCCTATAAGCAGGTTCGTTTCATGGTGGATACAAGTAAAGTCTCTACGGAAAATATTTCATCGCTGATTTCTTCGATAAAGAAATTTCCCGGTAAATGCGAAGGTTATGTGCACATTCTTAATGGAAAAAGTGAAACCGTAGTTTACCTGGGAGATGAATACCGCCTGGATATAAACGATAAATTAAAAAGAGAAGCGGATGGCATATTAGGGGAGGGCGCCACAATCTATAGTTAATACCATTTTCTTCTTCGGCTAACTTTGTTGGCTTCGGATTCGACTTCCTCAACGTATTACTTAATACGCCTCGTCGTCTCACCCTTGCCGTCGCGTTATCCTTTAAATAAAATGGCATTAAAGAAAATACAATACCTTTATCCTTATTTGTCATTACCCGGCTTGACCGGGTAATCCAGTTTAATTCCCTTTGAATGCGCTTTGATTTAGAAGTGGTATCATATGAAATATGAAGAAAGAACATACAGATCACTAATCAATAAGGATAATCTTTCTTCATATAATGTAAAAATCGCCGAGAGCGATTTGTTGATCAGCTCTGATACCGACCTGACAGATGAAGCCATAAAATCCCTGGCCAGGCATCGTCACTCTTTAGAAACATATATTAAAAGTCATCCTGATTTCCGCACATCATTTCTGCCGCTTCCTGAAGACGATTTAGCGCCGCCGATTGTCCGGGATATGCTCAATAAATCAAAAATCTGCGGGGTAGGGCCGATGGCCGGGGTTGCCGGCGCTGTATCTGAATTTGTCGGCTATGATCTCCTCGATCAGACGGAAAACCTCATTATTGAAAACGGCGGAGATATTTTTATAAAGTCGGAAAATAAACTAATCGCTTCCGTTTATGCAGGAGTTTCTCCTTTAAGTTATAAAGTAAACTTTATTGTAAAACCGGAGGAAACGCCGCTGGGCATTTGCACATCATCCGCCACGGTCGGTCCATCTTTGAGTTTCGGCAAAGCCGACGCTGTCTGTGTTATTTCCAAATCAGCGACTCTTGCCGATGCCGCAGCTTCCGCCATCGGCAATAAAGTGAAAAGCAAAAACGATATTAAAACCGCCTTGGATTTTGGAATAAAAATTAAAGGCGTTACAGGAATAATAATTATCCTTGGAAATGAAATGGGAGCAATAGGGAAGGTGGAGTTGGTTTAATGTAGGGGTGATTAATCAATTGCTCGAAATAAAAAATACTCTATAAACATTTATTCACTAATGTCTGCAAGCGTATTCGGGAGAAAATATATCCTGACGATCTGCGGTCTGCAGCTGATAATCCCTCGAAGGATCGTCGCATAATTGAACGTTGGTTTTCCAATCACACGGGTGCAGGAACTAGTGCCATTCGCAGAATGACTCAGTTCTATCTTATCCTCTCCTTGAGGCCGATGTTAATAAGAAGCCACAGAAACGAGGCATAAAAGCGGAAGAAGGGAAAAAGAAGTCGGTTGCGAAGACTTTGATAGATACAAAGAAAAAAGCGCCTCTCTCTTCAGAATCTAATGGAATAACCACTGAGAATACCTCAGGTGGCGCACCCAGTTTACCAGGCGTAAGTATAAACCTTCAGATTCATATATCCGCTGATGCCACGCCAGATCAGATACATAAGATATTCGAAAGCATGGCAAAACATATTTACAAGAAGTGATAGTTTATGAAGTCACTCGCACAGCAGACATTGCAAATAGCCAAAGATATACTAGCTGATGCCCCTGTCAAATATGTACCTCCTTCAACTGGCACTAGGCCATTAAGCCAAAGCATACTCCCTCATGCGATATTTCAAAATACAAGAGGATACATCGAGCGTGTAGTTTTTCAGGTCAATGGGTGTTACGAGAAAGGATGGTTCGATGGATGCGCCGTTATGATGCGAAGACTTCTTGAGACTCTCATTATCGAGTGTTTTGAAGCATACAATTTATCTCACAAAATTAAAGACGCAACAACAGGTGACTTTCTCCGCTTATCTGATCTAGTTTCAAGAATGCTTCAGGAGCCATCGCAGGCGATACATTGCCCATAGAGAAGACATTGATAAGATATCATCAGATTTTCGCATAGCTTGTCAAGAATTGCTTTACTTGGCTAGATTAAAATGATGAGCATCGACATAATATAAAACTTCACCTACCTCATGTTTACATAACATATCTTATAGGACGTAAGGTATAAAATGAAATCCAAAAATGGCGGGCTCTTCCGGGTTTTTTACCCAAAATTGCACTTTGGGTTGGAAGGAATTAAATTCCATCGTCAGCCAGCTGCTGAACAAGTTTGATTTGTTTGTCGGATAGCTTCTTGGGAACTTCAACATTTATCTTAACATACTGATCCCCTTTGGTAGCGCCTTTTAATCCCGGGACACCGTAACCCTTCATTCTTATCTTGGTGCCGTTCTGAGTGCCGGGACTAAGCTTAAGTCTCTTTGCTGAACCTTCTAATGTGGGAACATCGATGGTTGTTCCCAGAGCCGCCTGGGTAAACTTGATAGTTTTTTCGATGTATAAATCGTTGCCGTCACGGGCATAGATAGGATGAGGCAAAACATTGATATTTAAATATAAGTCACCGCTCGGACCGCCGTTGTAGCCGGATAATCCCTTGCCGGGCAATCTCAGCTTTTTGCCGCTGCTGATTCCCGCCGGTATTTTTACATTGATATCCTCAATGCGATTCTCCAGTTGAAAAGAAATCTTTTTATCGGCGCCAAATACTGATTCTTCCAAAGAAATTGATAAGTTATATTCGGCATCCTGTCCTTTTTGAGGAATGTTAGCGTATTGCTGCCGGCCGCCACCGCCCATGCTGCCGCCAAACAAACCGGCAAAAGGATCATCATAATCATCACGGGCACCGCCGCCTCCCCTTCTGGTCGTACGAAAAGTTGTCCGGCCTCCTCCGCCCCTTGCTCCTTCAAATCCGAAACCGCGTAAAATCTCATTGATATCAAAGTTACGGAAAATATCTTCCTGGGAATACTGCTGACGGAATTGATCGGCGGAACCAAATTGGTCGTATTCCCCGCGCTTTTTTTCGTCACTTAAAACGGCATAAGCTTCACTTATCTTTTTAAATTTTTCTTCCGCGCTTTTATTATTGGGATTCTTATCCGGATGCCATTTTAACGCGAGCTTTCGGTATGCTTTTTTAATTTCATCAGCTGATGATTTTTTATCGACACTGAGAACCTGATAGTAGTCTTCTGCCATATAAAATATCCTTAAATTATTACTTTATATAATATATATAAGTTGTTGAATTGGCAATCGTATAGCAAAAATAGACGATTTTATATCCAACATTTGGCCTTTAATTTAAGCATCAATTCCCATTTGAAAAGCGGCTAAATTAATTTTAACCAATTTTTCCGGAAATGATTTCTTAATGACACTCTGCCAGATGGATTGATCAATGTTCATCAGATTAGATGCGGCGCCCAGAAGAACCACGTTTGCCGTTTTGATATTGCCTGCTTTTTGCGCAAGCTCCGCGGCGTTGAAATGAATTACTTTGGCGTAATGTTTTTTTAAAAATGAAACGACATCTTCCGGATACGGCGTGTCGCCCATATTAACAGCCGGAGGATAAATTTCTTCCGTATTCACGATAATAGCGGCATCTTTCCTGATAAATTTCAAATAACGCAGAGCTTCCATTTTTTCAAAAGAAATGAGCGTTTGGATGCTTCCGGGCTCGGCCAGCGGCGAATAGACTTTCTTTCCATAACGAACATGACTGGTCACACAGCCGCCGCGTTGGGCCATGCCGTGGACTTCGCTTTTTTTCGCATCAAGACCAGCCTCCATTATCGCCTCACAGATGATATCGCTGGCCCGCAAAATACCCTGTCCGCCGACACCGGCGAGCAATATGCTTTTTACTTCATCATTATCGATCATTTAAATGTATTCCTTTAAATTAACTTATAGCGCCGAATTTGCAAACCTGCGCACACAAACCGCACCCGTTACAAAGGGTTTTATCAATAAAGGAAATGCCTTTGCGCTTTGATCCTTCTTTCGTCATGCCTTTCTTCCAGGAAATCGGCGGACAATTCAAACCTAAACATGCCTTGCAGCCTTCGCATTTATCAGGATCAATTTTCAGCGCCGGTTTTGCTTTGATATTAGCTCTTTTAAACAAAGCACAAGGTCTTTGAGCAATGATGACGGAAGGACCGTCTTTGGCAAGTTCTTCTTTGATTGCGCTTCTTGCAGCTTTTTGGTCAAGAGGATCAATAATCTTTATATTTTCTATTCCTAGAGCTGAGACTAAGGCTTTTAGATCAACCTTTTTCGCCTCTTTTCCCATCAGGGTGTAACCGGTTCCCGGATGCTCCTGCATGCCGGTCATGGCTGTTGTGCTGTTATCCAGAATAATGATTACAGCGTCGCTGTTGTTATAAACCATGTTCAGGAGTGACGTAATCCCGGAATGCAGAAAAGTGGAATCACCTATAACGCCAACCACCTTCCCCTTCCCTTTTTCCTTCATGGCTTTGCTCATGCCGTGCGTCATGCCGATACTCGCACCCATGCAGATGCAGGAATGCAAACCTTCCAGAGGTTTCATATAAGACAGGGTATAACAACCGATATCTCCATGGACATAAACCTTTTGTTTTCTCAATGCGTAAAATAATCCGCGGTGCGGACAGCCGGGACAGAGATTTGGCGGACGCGGTGAAAGGCTTTCTTTATAAGGTGATACAACTCCCTCAGAGTTTTTCTCAATAGCGTTTTTGATAATGCCGGGATCAAATTCAAGTGTATACGGAAAGATTTCCTTGCCGGTAACTTTAATACCCATGGCTTTTATTTGATCTTCGAGGAAAGGATCCAATTCTTCAACGACATATATTTTTTTAACTTTAGAGGCAAAATCGCGGATCAATTTCTCCGGCAAGGGATAAACCATCCCCAGCTTCAGATAGGAATAATCTGGAAAAACTTCCTTGGCGTAGTTATAGGGCATGCCGGCGGTAATGATGCCAACGTCCGGATTGTTTATTTCCATTTTATTTTCAGGAAATGTTTCCACAAATAGTTTCAGTGCCAGTTGACGTTTTTCCACCTCGACTCGCTGTGTGCGGGCATTGACAGGAACCATGACATATTTTTCAGCGTTATACGTAAAACCGGTTTTGTCTATGTATTTTTCCGGCTCGGCAAGAGTTACAACCGATTTGGAATGAGCAACACGGGTAGTTGAGCGCAAAAAAACCGGCGTGTCGAACTTTTCACTGATTGCAAAAGCGAGCTTTATATATTCCTTGGCTTCCCGGGCATCGGCCGGCTCCAGCATGGGAATTTTAGCAAAACGGGCGTAATGGCGATTGTCCTGTTCATTTTGTGAACTATGCAAGGAGGGATCATCAGCGCTCACAATAACCAGAGCGCCGTTTGTGCCGGTATAACTTACAGTAAAAATCGGATCGGCGGCGACATTAACACCAACATGCTTCATAACCGCCAGCGCCTTTTCTCCCGCCAGAGCGGCGCCGATGGCAACTTCTACAGCGACTTTTTCATTAGGCGACCATTCCGCGTAAACGTCATCATATTTGGAAAATTCTTCCAGGATTTCCGTGCTGGGAGTGCCCGGATAGGCGGCAGCGAACCTAACACCAGCTTCAAACGCACCGCGGGCAATGGCTTCATTTCCTGACATTAATACTTTCAAAAATGTTGTCCTCCGCATTGAGTGATATCAGCTTAGGGAAGATATCTTTCGCTTGATAAAAATCGTCATGGAAGGATCAGTGGTCTTTTGCAACGCGCTTTTATAATTTTCCAAAGCGTTCTTTTTATCATTTAATTGTTCATAGATGCGGGCAATATTACGAAACCCAATTGATTCAAATCCGATATTGTCACTCTTTTGCGCCTTTTCGAAATATTCGAGCGCAACTTTAAGATCTTTCTTTGCTTCATAGCAATATCCCAGTGAAGTTAAAACCAAGAATTTTATTCCGGCAGCATCCGATCTGGTCGAAGAAATAAATTTCTTATATTCAGTAATGGCATTATCTATTTCGCCCAAATTATAATAAATGTTTCCCAAGTGATAATAGGAAATTCGCGCGCTCCAACTATGGGGATATTTATTAATCAATTCCTGATAAACTTTAATACTTGCTCTGGCGTCATCCGGGGTCGAAATATTTCTTGTTGTGTTCTGAACTTTAGCGTACATTTCTCTTGCGGAGGATTGATAATAGCTCCAGTACATATAAATACCAAACGCAATTATCGAAGCCAGAATGACGGCCGTGACAATGGCATAAAAGCGGTTCTTATTTTCAGAGATATAATCAGTTATTACCTCAATAGTGGATTGAAAAATATCCGGCCCCTTTAATTCTTTTTTTGACAATTTTGCTGCCATATTATTCCCCTTTAATATTATATTTATTTATCAATTCAAGAAGCAGTTTAGGTATTCTGCGTATTCTTCCTTCGTTATTTGTGCAGGCATGAATAGTGTAACCTTCCACGAGCAGATTTTCTTTATTTTCATCCCATATCCGGGAATTAAATCTAATAGTCGCCTTTTTGATATAATCAAAGCTGGTCCCCACAGTAAGAAGCTGATCATATGTCGCGAATTTCAGGTATTCACAGCTGACCTTTATCAGCGGAAGATTGAGGCCAAGTTTTCCCAACTCCGTGTAGGGAACGCCCAGCTGACGCATAAATTCATTCCGCCCGAGCTCAAACCATTTTATATAGTTTGTATGATAAACCACCCCCATGGCATCGGTATCAGCATAAATCACTCTGACTTTTGTTATGTTGCTAACTGACAAAAGCCCTCCAATCTCTGATAAATTTTCCCATCAAAAAACACAAATAATATCGATTAATTACGTAAACCATCGAAAATACTCAATACAGTTAATATTTTTAAAATGCTGATTTCAGCCATTTTCAGCTATTTTCAGTCACAGATGGTTACTCCGTAACCATTTTCAAAATACATCTTAGTTTGTTTGACTTTCGCCAAAATAAAAGACGGCATTTCTTACCATAATCTGAATTGTTATGCTATAGAAAATCGTTACCCAGTTTTCCTGGAAGATTTCCTTGCTCATTATTTTTTGTCTATTCTTGCAAAAAGATTTCGCTTTGATTCTTCAGGTCTGAACTTATGCAGCAGCCGCTCTAATGCTACGCGTATACGGTACTGAAGGTAGTGCAAGGTTCTTATAGAACATCACTTCATTTCCACGAAGTCTGTTTATATGAGCAGAGTAGGAAATATCATATTCCGCAGATGCCTCACCTTTATATAGCTTCTTTATTTCTGAGACATTATCGTATGTGACAATCCATGGGTGTGATAGCTCACGAATTAGAGCTGCGATATTTGCGTGATCACTGAGCACATAATAATTTTTATAAAGAGATTTGCCTTTATTAAAATAAGGTGGATCAAAATATAGCAGAGAATTTGATGGTAGTTTTGGAATAACGGTTTTGATAATTTCACTTGCATCTTGATTGAACAATTTAATCCTATTTTTATATTTCGCTATTAAGTTGATTCTCTCAAGCATATCCTTTTTATTGAACCTTGCATCTATTTTAAAAGGTCCATCTTGATTTTTTCCACCGATGACCCCAGCCTGTAAAATGCCAGATCGATTTGTTCTATTAAGGAAAAAAGTGGCAAAGCCAACATCCGTTATTGAGTATTGTTCTGGGTGGAGATGGACTTGTTTTTGTTTGTACCACACTTTCATATTCACTGGAGTATCATGGATCTTTTTTGAGATTGTCTCCGTTTCATCTAATACTGACTTCCAAAAGGCATATATAAGTTCATCAATATCATTAATGACTACTTCCCAAGCATACCCCTCAAGCAGAAGAGATAAAGCGACAGATGAGCCACCAGCATATGCCTCTACATAAGTTCCATCACATAAATTGTTATGTCGGAATAGTTGTTTTATAAAAGGAGCGAGTTTCCCTTTGCCGCCAGGATAACGAAGTGGTGTATACGAATGCATAACGCGGGCCTCCATGTCCAAAGATATAACAGAATAATATGATTCTGGCCAGCTTTATTTCCAACATTCAACTAAGAAGAAATGAATGCTATCCCAAAATGTGCATACTTCTCGGGGTTGAGGAATATCATCCGCATTGTGAACCCAAGAATTTAATGTAGCTGTAGACATCAAATATTTAATATCGCTCATTCGCTTAAGTTGATTTAACTGATTTTTATTGATGACTCCCAGCTCTCTCATTTTTTCGGCTACTTTGCCTATACGGAGATGAAGGTCATCAGTGGGTTTAAAAGTTATACCATTTACCTTAGCATAATGTTCTGCACAACGTTCAAGAACTAGACGAACAAGTACAGCAGCGGCTATTGGAGCTTCACGAACATTTATTTTCTTAGATAACTCCACAACAATGCTGTTAAGTTTAGTCTCAGTATCTGGCGCAGATAGTCCAGCATGTCGCGGTATAACTCTCGTACGATCCCAAGAGGCTTTTGTTCTCGCAGGATTTTTTGGTGCACCCGTTGAGCCACTTGTAGTTTGTCCTCCAGAATTTGGTACAATAGGTCTGCCCAATGGAGTTAGTTCTTTAAAACCTCTATTCTCAAAAAAATCATTTATGTATTTTCTTCGGTCCTCAGGATGATAAATATCTTTCACCATTAATCTGTTTTCTTTCCTAGTAAAGTCAGTAATGATTACTTTTAGGATATTGAAAATTTCATCCTCTTTCGCAAGAAATCTGAGTTGCTGTTCATTCCAATCAATACCTAATCTTTTACTAACTTCTGTATCTTGGAAAAGACGTTGCATGTTACTGATAGATACGTTTTTGGCATCGGTAATTCCTTTTTTCTCCAGGTAATCGCAGATTGCTCTTGCAAGAGGATATGTAGTTATACCATCCACATCGGCCTGCATATTGCCCTTTGCTCTGGGGTCCCAATCGACTTGTCCAATGCCATCTTGTGGACCCATGTGCTCCAGTTTTCTATATTCTATGATTGTGTGTTCGTCAGATGTTAAGCATTCAATTTTTTCTGGAATCATCCCCGGAACAGCATTATTTTTTAAATTTCGGAAAATCTTTTGATATTGTTCCGGTGCCTCTGCAGGATTGTTGAGGAGTTTAATTGCGGTTATTCGCCTATTACCGTCTCGCACAACCCAACGTCTCCGTCTATCTTTAGATATGACAATAGGTTTAGGAGAGAGTCCGTTTTGTGCGATGTGTCCAGCAATTTTAACCATTTTTGAGCCAAATTCTTCAAACATTATGTTGATACAATCAATTTGATTATCAAGGGGACCAAGTCTGTAGTTATTCTGATCAAGCATAATATCAGACACATCAATAAGGCCTGTACTTGTAAACTTTGAGCGCATATCATTACCCCTTTAATTTGATATCTCTTTTATTAAATTTTTTGTGCTTTTTCGTAAGACTTTTGTGAAATTTTATAATATATGAAATTTATTTTTTTATATCAATATCATTGGTTAAGATATTAAAATAATTAATATATTATTAAAATAATTGAAAAATTATCAAAATAGTTACGATTTGGTTACCCACAAATCATAAGTAGCTTAATTTATTAGATAAAAACTTTGCCATCAATAAATGACCCGGCGATATTAATATCGAACTTTCTTTGGCGTTTATTTCATTAAAGGGCAAACCCGCCGCTTTGTTTTCTTCTTTTCGGGAAGATAAAACCGCAAAAGGACTGGGATCGCTGACATGTGTTTTTAGATCCAGCGGCGTCGGATGATCGCTTAAAACAAGAAGCCGGTAGTCGCCGAACGATCCAATTTTATTTAAAATCGGCCCCACTATTTTTTCATCAAAAAGCTCAATGGCCTGAATTTTACCCGCGGCGTTTCCTTCATGTCCCATTTCATCAGGCGCTTCCAGATGAACAAAAACGAAATCCATAAAATTCAAAATATCCAGAGCCATTTTAGCTTTGCCTTCATAATTAGTATCAATATAACCGGTCGCCCCTTCCACAGGGAAAACTTTTAATCCGGCAATAATGCCTATTCCTTTAAGCAAATCAACGGCGGAAATCATTCCGCCCTGCAGGGAATATTTTTGAGTAAGCGGAACAAGCTGAGGCTTCTTACCCTGTCCCCAAAGCCAGATGGAATTAGCTTGTTTTTTGCCTGCTTTCTGTCTCTGGACGTTAACAGGATGGTTTATTAAAATTTCTCCGGCGCGCTGCATGATTGAATTTATTTCATTGGCAGTATCTCCGTGCGGCAGATAAGGCGCTATGGCTTTCCCTGTTATGTCATGAGGCGCCATTGTTTCGGGAGATGAAGCGGCGTCGCGCCAAACGAACAAATGGCGATAGCCTACACCGGGGAAGAATTGGTATGGAGACGAACCAAGCGCTTTATTTATATCGAGAATAATTTCTCTGGATTCTTCCGTCGAGATATGACCGGCGGTGAAATCCTCCATAAATGCATTCTCTGAATCCTTCTCGCCGATTGTTACAAGGTTTAAGCGATAAGCCATATCATTTTGCCCGAGGCTTATTCCCATACTGGCCGCTTCCAACGGCCCCCGCCCGGTATAAGTCTCACGAGGATCATAGCCCAGCACACTCAACGTGGCAACGTCACTGCCTGGAATGAATCCTTCGGGAATCGTGTCCACGCGGCCCAAGGTGCCTTCCGCGGCAATCTGATCCATATATGGAGTGAAAGCGCACTGCAACGGAGTTTTTCCGCCGAGCATTTTGGTCGGATAGTCGGCCATCCCGTCGCCGAGTAATACTACGTATTTCATATTAATATTTAAATAATCTTCTTTATGAATAATTTTAATTTAACTCATCCTCAATTCTAATTAAAATAGTTTTATCCTGAACCATATTCAGTTTGTCTATCTTTTTGAGCGCCTGACGCACATTTTTTTCCTGAGCCTTGTAAGTTGTCATAACAATCGGTACGGCGACACCCTTTCCCCTCGCCTTCTGAATACAGGTGGCAATACTGATGTTATTCTCTCCGAGAATGCCTGATATTTGGGAAAGAACACCCGGACGGTCGAGAGCCGAGAAACGGAAATAATATTTCGTTTCAATATTATCCATCGGGATAAGCTTTATCTGTGTCATGCCTGTTTCACTGATTGATCGTGGAGGAACCCGGCCGTTTACTCCTTTTAAAATATTGCGGGCGCTGTCGATTATATCGCTGAAAACCGCGCTGGCTGTGGGCATCATTCCTGCCCCCTGCCCGAAAAGAAAAACGGGGCCCGAAGCATCACCCATAATGTGAAAGGCGTTATAATTTTGATTCACATTGGCCAGAAGATGACCGGATGGAATCATTGTCGGATGGATTCTTGCCTCCACCGCACCATTCTTGAGCATCGCTATCGCCAGCAATTTTATCCGGTAACCCAACTCTCTGGCAAACCCGATATCGTCGCGGCTGATTTTAGTGATGCCTTCGAGATAAATGTCTTTCAGGTTTACTTTTTTTCCATAAGCAAGTGATAAAATTATCGCCATCTTATGAGCGGTATCGGTTCCTTCGATATCGAAAGTAGGATCAGCCTCGGCAAAGCCAAGCTTTTGAGCCTCTTTTAAAACAACATCGAACATTTTGCCTTCGTCAGTCATTTTGGTCAAAATGAAATTGCAGGTGCCGTTCATAATGCCCATGATAGAGTTGATCTTATTGGCCGCCAGACTTTCTTTGAGAGTTTTAATGATCGGAATGGTTCCGCCGACACTGGCTTCAAAACCGATATCCACCGCCTGCCTTTGGGCTGCCGGAAATATTTCATTGCCATACGTCGCCAGAAGCGCCTTGTTGGCGGTAACTACATGTTTACCCTTGGCGATTGCCTCCAGAACAAAAGTACGCGCGGGTTCATATCCGCCCATCAGTTCAACGACAATGGAAATATCTTTATCGCTGATTATTTCCCGGGCATTGGTCGTCAGTAAATTCTTATTGATTTTAATGCCGCGCGGCGTAGTGATATCGATATCGGCAATCTTCTTTAAAACAATCCTGGTGCCGAGCTTTTGAGCAATCAGAGCCTCGTTTTGCCGCAGTAGTTTGACTACCCCGGTTCCGATAGTGCCAAAACCAATTAAGCCGATATTAATATTTTTCATCGTGCATACCTGAAATTACTTAAATAATTTATATTTTGCCCGTTTAGAGACAATAGTTAAGAACGTCTTTCCTATAACAAAAACAGCCATTTTGTCAAACAAATATAAATTATATTTAAATCGTTAACTGATTAAAATCCAAAGAATTACAAAGAGGAAAGAATTGGAAGATCGGGGGATTAGATGTTTGGATATCCACCACATTATTGCGTTACACTTCCTCATAGTGTTTTATTTAACAGTTATTGGCTTATCCATTACACCGGCATAGAAAACAATAATTTCTGCCGTTTCTATCCCCTCATTTTTTCCATAATGCGCTTTGTTGACAACCTCAACAATAGAGTCTCCGGTTTTGAGATGCAGTGTCTTGTTATCCTCCGTTACTACCGTTAATTCTCCGGTAAGTAAGACACCCGCGTTGATTACCGGATGTTTATGCATCTCCAATTTCGCGCCAGCGGGAATCTTAATTCTAAGAATGGTGACTTCAGGCTGGCCTTCAGGATATTTCGGCAGAGTTTCTCCATCCCAGCTTTTACTTGATTTAGCCAACTGTTCAACGACAACATTATTTAGATTGCCCGCGCAGGCAGTAACGAACAGAAATGACGTTATAAATATTGCCAAAATAATTTTTTTCATTTTTTGTTTTTCCGTTTAATTAGTTCGTCAGATTTTTTCAATAAAGAAAACCAATACTTTTTCGGAAAGTTGTCTGCCCCGGTGTTTATGATCAGGGCCTTCCGGAATAAAAATGCCGTCACCTTGTTTATAAATTATTTTTGAATTTTCGTATTCAATTTCCATTTGACCTTCAATTAGATATCCATAATGCCCCTTTTCACACCAATGAGGCGGCATCTTTTTTGAATACTCAACCAGTCGAATACGTAAATTATTTTGGTCGATATATTTGTGTCTTACCCCTTTAATTGGTGACGTCCATACTAGTTTGTCGAATTCTACTTTATATTGAACCATTATCTGCCCCCTTTTTTACTCTAACAATTAATAGCAGTAATACGTATTCCTTGTACTGCCTAACAAATTATCCATTTATTGATTTTTAGAAATGATTTTGTGAGCTCTACGGCGACGGGTTGTTTTTTTACGGAGGTCAGTAGAGAGGACGCTTATATTACCATCAACTTCCAGCACCGCCAGGTTAACCTCTGTTACTGAGGAAACCCCATGCTCCCGAATCACTTCCATCAGTTCATCTTTCGTGATTTCGGCGTTCTTCATGTTGGAGTATAATATTTTTCCTTCAAACACCAGCATGATGGCCTCACCCTCGATGGCCTTCCCAAACTTCGGAAAGCGTAACTGCAATTGTTTAAGGATGTAATTAACCACAAACAAAGAACCAGCGGCAACAAGCCCGCCGGTGAGGGTTGAATCGGGCCCAACCATCGCGTTTTGTACAGCGTTACTGATCAACAGAATAAAAACAAGATCATAAACGGAAAGTTGAGCCAGTTCCTTTTTCCCGAACAGGCGGATAGCCAGGATGATGAAAAAGTAAACGGCAACGGAACTGAAGACGATCCTAATATAGTTATTTTGTAAAAGGTCCATTGTCTAAGACTCCTATCACATTTTGAGCTGGAAATACATTTCATCATGCAGAGGCGTGGGAATACCTGATTCCCTGCCTGCCTTACAAAGATAAGCTGTCAGTGCGTCAATTTCCGTTTGTCTGCCTTTTTCTCTGTCGATTTGCATGGATGTTTTTGAGTTATGACCAAAACCGGCAACCATCTCTATTGCTTTGTCGACGGTATTTTCCGGCAGAAAAACATGATGCGCTTTGGCAACTGCCGCGACTTCCAACATCATATCTCTTGCCTTCTTCCTGAGCGAAAAATCCGCCCAGATAGCGCCGTATGTTTTGTTGGTGGCGGACATCAGAGATGCAAGAGGGCACATCAGCAGATATTTTGTCCACAATACTTCAGAGATTTTGTCCGTTAATACGGCGTTAATTTTTGCCTGTAATAAAATATCCAGAATATATGAATGTTTTTGGGCGAACTCCTGATCATCCGTGCCGAATGTCAGTTTGCATGCGCCGCCTTCCTGACGGATAACTCCCGGCTCTTCCATGTGGGAGATAATGTAGACACTGCCGCTTAAAACATCCGCATCTGGTAGTATTACACGCAATCTCTCAGCGCTATTAACACCATTGAGAAGCGGAATCACAACCGTGTTTTTATTGACGTTGGATCTGAATTGTTGAGCGGAGCTCTCCAAAGAATAACTTTTTGTGCAAAAGAAAACGAGATCAAAAATGCCTGCATTGGCAGGATTGTCCGTTGCCAATTTTGGTTTGGCAACATAATCACCTTCCTTCGTGATATAACCGCAAACCTTTCTCTTGAATTGCTTTTAAATGCTCACCGCGCGCTATAAATATTATTTCATGCTCGACTGAAGTTTTCATATTCCCTGACCAGCTTTCCGCCGAAATATCCTCCGACCCCGCCAATGCCTATAATTCCTATTCTCATCCCGTCCTCGCTAAATCCAGTTTACCCTGCCATTTCCAAAGCAATGTTTCTCTCAAAATTATGTGTTCGGGCTTTTCTAAAAACGGGTCACGCTCCGCCAGTTGAAAAGCGTCCTCTTTGGCATCGTTTAAAATACGGGCGTCACGAATGATGCTGGCAATGCGAAAATCAGGAAGGCCGGATTGGCGTGTACCCAGAAAATCACCGGGGCCGCGGATGGCCAGATCTTCTTCCGCAAGGACAAAACCGTCCGTTGTTTTTTCCATCACCTTTAATCTTTTGCGCGCATCCGCCGAACATTTATAGTCCGCCAGCAAAATACAGCTTGAAAGAATATTGCGGCGCCCTACCCTGCCGCGCAATTGATGCAGTTGCGAAAGGCCGAAGCGTTCAGCGTGTTCGATTACTATTAAAGAAGCGCGCGGCACATCAATGCCTACTTCAATGACCGTTGTGGAAACAAGAATCTGGATTTTATTTTCCAGAAATTCCCGCATGACGTCATCTTTTTCTTTTTCCTTCATTTTGCCGTGAATAAGACCAATCCTGCTATCAGGGAAAATATCTTTTTGCAGATGCTGAGCCATATTGGTGGCATCTTTCAAATCAAGATTTTCTGATTGTTCAACCAAAGGATAAACGATAAACGCCTGATGACCTTTGGCCAGTTCTGCGCTGATTGTCTGATAAACCTTTTCTCTTCTGCTTTCTGAAACCAGGACGGTGTGCACAGGCTTTTTACCGGGAGGCATTTCGTCAATTACGGAAACATCCAAATCACCGTAAACGGTCATCGCCAGCGTACGCGGAATCGGGGTTGCCGTCATAACCAGCACATCCGCGCTGATTCCTTTGCCTCGCAAAGTCGCTCTTTGCATGACGCCGAAACGATGCTGTTCATCAATAACAACCATGCCCAGCTTATGAAAATCAACATCTTCCTGAATTAAAGCGTGAGTTCCGATGATGATATTGGCTTCGCCGTTTTGAATTTGACGGAGGATTTCGCTTCTGGCGGAGTTGGTCATACTGCCGGTTAGCAAAACAATTTTTAAACCGATTTCTTCAGCCCATGAATTGATGGTTTCAAAATGCTGTTTGGCCAAAATTTCGGTTGGCGCCATTATCGCCGCCTGATAGGAATTTTCACAAGCTGTAATCATTGCCGCCATCGAGACAATTGTTTTGCCGCTGCCGACATCACCCTGCAAAAGCCTATTCATTGCGGTTTCTCTGCCCATATCGGCTTGTATTTCGCTGATTACTCTTTTTTGCGCCGCTGTCAAATCGAAAGGCAGAAGCGCGAGAAATTTATTTAAAAGAGTTCCCTCAATATTGAATTTAATGCCGGCATCTAAAATCCGCCCTTTCTTCTTTATGGCCATACCCAGTTGAAAAAAGAAAAATTCATCGTAAATCAAACGCCGGTGCGCTGACGAACGAGCGGATATAAATTCCTCTATTGATTCGCTATTGCCGGGAAAATGAACGGACAAGAGAGCCTCATGGACATTGAGCAAATTGCGCTTTTCGCAGATATTATCCGGTATCGGCGAAGCTACATAGCGGGAATAATTTTCCAGCGCATTATTCATTACCTTGCGGAAATATTTCTGATGCAGTCCTTCTGTTTCCGAATAAATGGGCACTATTCTTTTAAAATTTAAAAGATTTTCCGCTTCATCTTCATCCAATATTTCGTATTCAGGATGAATCATTGTTTTACCGGAATAGTTAGGTGTCACATTTCCCGTAAATATTACTTCAGTCCCTTTCTTAAAGGTGCCGACCAGATATGATATCGAGCCCTTGAACCACTTGGCGGTTAAATTAGCAGTGTTATCGCCTACGGTAACCTCTAAAATACGTTTCTTTCCCGTAATATCTGGCTTCCGTATTAATCACCTTGCCTGTAATTGTTTGGATTTTACCAATTTCCAATCGATTGATCTTTCTTATTTCACGTCTGTCTTCATACGTCCGTGGTAAAAAATAGAGCAAATCTTCGACGGTTGCTATTTTTTTGGCGGCAAAGCGAGTCGCCATTTTGGGTCCGACACCTTTTAAATATTGAACCGGCAGGTTAAGTTTCGCCAAAGCTTCTTTTAAATCGGATATTCTTTGTATTATCTGTTGGTCATGAGAATTTGAACCTGATCCGATGCGCGATGAAGAATTAATAACATTTTTTAATTTTTCCAATAGGACTTTAGCTTTTTCTATCTTATTTTTTTTTAATTCCAGCTTTTGCCAATCATAATCGGAAAATATTTCCAACAATTCTTCTACATTGCAAGGAAAAATCAATATTGGAGGACGGCGGCGGGGAACTTTTTAGCAAGGATAATAAATTCAAAAGAGATTTGCCTAAGTCTTTTATGTGAGATAAGTTTTTATAATTATCTTTAGAAGCAAAAATTAAACGGCTGCTCTATTTTTTGCAGAAGATTTATTATTGAATCCATTCAAGTCTCCGCATGGAACGCTGGCAAACCTAACCCCAATAAATGGGATAATTAAATTTAAGAGATTATTTTCTACCACTCTTTTCAGTACCCCTCGCGGGGTAGAAAAGCGCAGAAAATAATTTCTAACTTACTAAATAATTTCCGGCGAATTGATTGCTTTTTGTTAACAAATATATTTTGTTTGTGCAAGGAATGATTGACTTAGACGCTGATTTACGTTACACGAATTCATATACTTTATATTAATAATCAAATTCATACAGAGGGAGCATGACGACTAAAACTACATATAAAGACGCGGGAGTTGATATTGATACCGCCAACGAATTTATCGAGCGCATTAAAGCATCGATTAAAACAACGGCACGCAAAGAAGTTATTTCCGGCATCGGCGGTTTTGGCGGACTTTTTCATCTCAATTCAATCGATTTAAAAGATCCGGTATTAGTTTCTTCTACCGACGGCGTGGGCACCAAACTGCGGATCGCTCAATTAGTGGATAAGCATGATACCATCGGCATTGATCTTGTAGCCATGTCCGTAAACGATGTCGTCGTTCAAGGCGCCGAACCTTTATTCTTTCTCGATTATCTTGCCACCGGAAAAATAGAACTGGAAAAAAGTGTAAAAATTGTCGAGGGCATTACTGAAGGATGTCGACAGGCCGGCTGTACTCTTTTGGGCGGTGAAACCGCTGAAATGCCCGGTTTTTATAAAATCGGCGAATACGACCTTGCCGGTTTTTGTGTCGGTGTGGTGGAAATGGAAAAATTAATTAATGGGTCATCCGTCAGCGTCAATGACCGGGTTATCGGACTTGCTTCCAGCGGTCTGCATAGTAATGGGTTTTCTCTGGCCAGAAAAGTTCTTTTGGAAAAAGGAAATCTAAATGTTAACGACAAAGTCGCCGGTTTAGATAAAACGATTGGACTGGAAATGCTGGAACCGACAAGAATTTATGTCAAACCCCTGTTGAATCTTTTTAAAAGTTTTAATATTAAAGGCCTCGTACATATTACCGGCGGCGGATTTCACGACAATATCCCCAGGATAATTCCTCAAGCTTGCCGCTCGGTTATTAATAAAGGAAGCTGGCCAATACCGCCTATATTCAATGTTATCCGGGAAATCGGCAATGTCGAAGAACAAGAAATGTTTCGTGTCTTTAATATGGGCATCGGAATGATGATCATCGTTGCGGAAAAAGAATGTCAGGATGTGCTTGATCGTTTGGAAATGCTGGGTGAAAAAGCTTATCTGATTGGTGTTATAGAAAAAAGAGAAGATAAACAGGATCAGGTTTGTCTTTCTGAAAATTAGCAAATAAGAGATCATTTCTTACGTTTTTCTACCCCGCGAGGGGGTGCTGAAAAGAGTAGCAGAAAATAATTTCTTAAACTTACTTATTCCGTTTATCGGGGTTAGGATCAAATATGGCTGATTTATTGAAATTGGGGGTTTTGATTTCCGGGAACGGCTCCAATCTGCAATCAATTATTGATCATATTGAAAAAGGATCTTTAAAAGCAGTCATTAAAATTGTAATCAGTAATAATCCCGACGCTTACGGAATCACCAGAGCAAAAGAGCGCGGAATTGCTGTTGTTGTTATAAAAAACAGGGATTTTAAAAACAAAGAAGAATTTGATCTGGAATTAATAAGAATTTTAAAAAGCAATCATGTGGATCTGGTTATCTTAGCCGGTTTTATGCGCATCATTACCCCTGCTCTTTTGAAGGCGTTTCCCCAAAAAGTAATGAATATCCACCCTGCCCTTCTTCCATCTTTCCCGGGAACTCATGGACAGAAGCAGGCGTTGGAATACGGCGTTAAAATATCCGGCTGTACCGTCCATTTTGTTGATGAAGGCGTGGATACAGGACCGATCATAATTCAAAGTGCTGTACAGGTCTTTGATGACGATACCGAAGAAACATTAGCGGCAAGAATATTAAAGGAAGAACACCGTATTTATCCCCAGGCAATCCAATATTTTGCCGAAGGAAAAATTGAAGTAAAGGAACGCAAAGTACGGATTCATAATTAAAAATAATACCTCTCCCATGTTTTATATAATCCGCCTTAACCGGCCGAGGAAATGAATGAATTAATGTATGGTCTAATTGTCATAGGGGATGATCTTTCTTCCCACATTGCCGCGGCAGTTGCTTCCCGCCACGGCATCAATACAGCGCTGCTCTCAGAAAGCGACATCGGAGAAGAAATATCTTTAGACGAAGATCTTGTTTTTAACATTGATCCGACACCGGTTACCGGGCTTGGAACCGGCCAGGCCCTTCTTTCACTTTTAGCCGAACTGGATATTCCTCCCGGAGAAAGCGAAAGCATTTTATTGAATCCCGCTTATCAGGTAATACTGCCGGAACACAGGCTGGATTTTTTCAACGATAAAGAATCACTAGTCAAAGAAATGGTAAGAGAGTTTCCCGACCTGGCTTCGGAAATAAATTCATTTTATGCTTCCGTTGAAAAAAACTCCGTTATCGCTGATAAATGGCTGCATGATCATCCCCTCATTCAACCAAAAAGTCTAAAGGATTACTTCGACTATCTTAAGCTAGCGCCATATTTTATCAAGTGTAAATATGATAATGTTAAACTAAAGCGGATTATGTTTCGTGACGCGTCTTTTAAAAAAGTTATGGAAGCACAGCAGGCATTGCTTTCTTTTAAAACAAAAGATCAAAATTCTATTTTTTCACATTTTCAATATTCAGCGCCACTGCGCGGTGTTTATTATTTTTCACAAGGCAAGCAGGGATTTTTAAATTCCTTAATAAATAAAATAGAATCTACAAACGGTTTGTATCTTAAAAATTGCGAAGTATTGTCCATTAAAAAAGGCAAATTAATCGAAGTAACGTTTATGGATAAAAATGGCGTTGCTTCCAAGATTGAGGCTGACAACCTGATCGTCAGCACGAAGTGGCAAAATATGCATTTACTCATTGAACGTAAAAAGAAAATTAACTTTGATGATTTGATCAGACCGATTAATACTTCTTATTATCCTTTTACAATTCATTTGGGTATTCGTAATAAATCTATTCCGGAGAAGATGGCGAGACATGTTGCGGTTGTCAGTGATGTAAATAAAAATATTTACGATGATAATCTGATCATTTTAGAATTAAGCGCTCCTGAAGATGAAACAATTGATTCTGCAGCAAA
The DNA here is from genome assembly GCA_963710575.1 of uncultured delta proteobacterium. GTDB lineage: Bacteria > Desulfobacterota > Syntrophia > Syntrophales > Smithellaceae > Smithella. The sequence goes on from CAVQAL010000015.1 coordinate 29,347, forward strand.
ATGTTCACTCTCGGCAACTGTTTTTATTCCCGGTGATGAAATAACCTGGTCTAAAGAAAACCTGACGGCAAATGCCCGCTCGATAATTGAACGCCTTGAATATTTTCTGCCCTTTTTAAAAGAAAATATTGAATTTTTCGAAATAAAAGAATCCATTAATATTTCTAAAAAACAACGCGATATCGTTAATCCTAAATATCAATTACAAAACTCTTTTATTTCCGGTTTTGCCGCAAAAAACTATAAAACCAGATTTAGCAACATTTATCTCACCGGTGCGTCATTGTTAACTGATGCCGGCTTTGAGGGAGAAATTATTTCCGGTATGAATGCCGCAGCCCGGGTAAACGCTAAAGGGAAATGATTTATGCAATACAATTTTTCCATCAACAATCTTGGAAATAGATTAATTAAATCTCCCCTGAAGATCAGCAATTTCACACAAGACAAAAAAAGATTATTATTTAATTCTTACACAGATAATTACTTATCCGGCACTGATAAAAAAGGTAAGCTGCTTTCCGTGGAACTTGCCGGACCTCGTGATAAAATATTTTTCAATCCATCCAAAACAAAAGCGGCAATTGTTACCTGCGGCGGGCTTTGTCCGGGTATCAATGACGTCATCAGATCAATAACGACGACACTCTTCTTCAATTACAAAGTAAGAGATATAGTTGGTATTAAATATGGGCTGCGGGGATTAAATCCAATCTATGGACATAAGTTAGTTAAACTATCCCCTGACATTGTCAAAGATATAACCAGCGTTGGCGGAAGCATTCTATCCACTTCGCGCGGACCGCAAAATGCTGCCCTGATTGTAAATTCTCTTTCCCGGTTAAATATCAATATTCTTTTTTGTATCGGAGGCAGCGGCACCATACGGGCAGCCGAAAAAATAATTGCTGAAGTAACCAAGAGAAATTTGAAAATTGCCATAGTCTGTATTCCCAAGACAATTGATAATGATCTTAATTTAATCCAGAAATCATTTGGTTTTGACACGGCAATAGAAAAAGCCGTTGAAGCTATCAAAAGCGCTCATGTAGAGGCAAAGGGAGCATTCAACGGTATTGGTTTGATTAAAATAATGGGTCGACTTTCCGGCCATATCGCTACTCACGCGGCGCTGGCACAAAATGATACAAATTTTGTTTTAATCCCCGAGGTGCCTTTTGATCTGGAAGGGAAAAACGGATTTTTAACAACATTGAAAAAACGCATAAACTCCAGAGGCCATGCGGTCATTTTAGTTGCGGAAGGGGCCGGTCAAGGTATTTTAAGGGCAAATATTTCTACCATGGAAAAAGATCCTTCAGGAAATATTCGCCTGCTTGATATAGGAATATTTTTAAAAAACGCCATAGAGGACTATTTTAAAAAAATTGATCTGGAAATTAATCTAAAATATATTGAGCCCAGTTATCTGATTCGCTCGGTTCCGGCAAATGCCTCGGACAGCATCTATTGCAACTCGCTGGGGCAATATGCCGTACATGCGGGAATGGCCGGGAAAACAGGTATTCTGGTGGCTTTAATGAAAGACGAATATGTTCATCTGCCTTTAAATACAGTTGCTTCCAGCCGCAAAATTGATTCTCAGGATAATATTTGGCTGCGCGTTTTGGAAACGACCGGACAACCGTCCTCTATGAGAAAATGACGGAACCATAAAATATCATGAAGAATATTAATCTGTTAAGTTTTGTTTTTCTATTTTATGGCGGACAGATTGTTCACAACCCGCACCCAATTTAGCCTCATTTTTCAATAATTAAATTAAAACGAAAAAATGCTTGCAAAATACTGCCTTATAGTTTAGTAACGACGCACACTTTTAGGAGGATTTTTAAATGTCTCGTGTTTGTGAAGTATGTGGTAAAAAGCCGTCAATTGGCAACAAAGTGAGCCATGCTAATAATAAAACATCAGCAGTGTGGTATCCCAATTTGCAAAAATTACGTTGTGTTGATGAAAAAACCGGATCGGTAAAGAGAGTAAAGGTTTGCACTCGTTGTATTCGTTCGGGATTTGTGAAAAAAGCTATATAAAAGCAGGAAGCCGACTATAATTTTTTATAGTCTGGATGGTTTCCCGGAAAAATAATTCATCATCGTCAATTAAATCTCTAGCTTGCTGAAATAAATTTATTAGACCATCACAAAATAGTTGATCATCACTTTTCAGGCCGAATTTATCTTTGTAAAGATGAATTCGGCTTTCTATATTCATGATGCTCTCCATTCTTTCCTTAGTTATATAAAGGACAGCGTTTTTCATTACTTCATTAATTTCATCTTTTTCCACATCATATAACCAATGGATTGTGGAAAAGAATTCGTTCATTTTATTCTTCACGGTGAAATTTATCGCTTCCACCAGAATATCTATAGTTCGAAAAGAATTAATCTGATTTAAAATAACAAGATCATAGATCATCTCGATAATTAGATGTGATTGGTAAGCCGCCTCTTTATAGGAAATTTCTTTATTAATTATTTTATGTAAATCCAAAATGGAACTGATTAGATGTTTGCCTTTGACATACGAATATCCTTTAGCGTTAGAGTCGAACTCTTCCTGATAATCGGAACAAATATATCCATAATGAGAAAGATCATCTACTAATAGATGAAACATGACGTAAGCCGATCGTGAATATTGAGCCGGTATTTGCAGAGACCTTTGTATTTTGTGAGTTTTATTCGGGCTTATTCGCGGATGAATAGTCAATAAATCAGGAACAATGTCGTAAACATAAACATCTAAATCAATATTTTTTACATCTTCTCCATCTAAAATTCTCTGTAAAAAATAAGTATGAGTCAGCATGAACATAAAATAACATTCCTAATGAAACTCAAATATTACAAACGCAGTGCAGTAATATTTGCAAGTTGAATTATCCCGCATAAGCGGGATATAATACTCCCCACCTTGATTTGGTGTTCATAGCCGTGATTACTTCACCGGACAATTAATTTCTTCCATTTTGTATTTATCTTTCAGATTTTTAATTATAGCGCTCATATCTGAAATAAAATCAGGAATAATAGAGATTTGGATTATTGCCGTATGAGGATCTATTGTTGTAACCGTGGCCATTTCCTCATATCCTTCAATAATAAATTGGACTAAGGCAATATCTTTTCTCTTTAATTTAAAATATTTCTTTATCATCTTTTAATTCTTTTAAATTATCACTGATTACTTTAAAGAGCAAGAATCAAAGACCAATTGACGCCAGTGGATAAAGAATGTATGCTTAAACAATAATTAATTTGAGCTTTACTAATAAATTAGAAAGTGAATACGAAAGCAAAATAATGACGATATCTAATCAATTGCCGACAACAAAATGGAAATTAAACGATGCCGGCAATAAAAATACAGAAAATCTATTGAGTAAGGAATTTGGAATTCACCCGATTATATCTCAAATTCTGGTCAATAGGGGCATCGAGGACACAGAAACTGTCCGTCATTATCTCTACCCTTCCCTCAATGATTTGCATAGTCCTTATTCAATGAAAGATATGAAAAAGGGTATTTCGCGTTTGTTGAAAGCAATTTACGATCACGAAGAGATCATTATTTATGGCGATTATGACGCTGACGGAATAACCTCCGTTGTCATTCTTTTCAAATTTATCAGTGCAATAACTCCTCATGTAAATTATTACATTCCCGATAGATTGCAGGAAGGTTACGGTTTAAAAATACCAGCGATTGACAAGTTTAAAAATAGCAATGTCAAACTGATCATTACCGTTGATTGCGGCATTTCCGATTTGGAACAAATTGCTTATGCCCGATCACTGGGCATTGATACAATTGTTCTTGACCACCATGAAATATCAGGCCCGCTGCCTCCTGCAACAGCATCCATAGATCCGAATCGTGAAGATTGTCTTTTTCCTTTTAAAGGACTGGCCGGCGTGGGCATAGCTTATAACTTTCTCATTGCTTTGCGCGGCAGTTTGAACAAAGAGGGGTTCTGGAAAAACAAAGAATATCCAAATTTAAAAGAATATCTCGATATTGTCGCCCTGGGAACTATTGGCGACATCGCGCCTCTTGTTGATGAAAACAGAATTTTTGTTAAAATCGGCTTGGAATTAATTACCGAAGGTCGGCGGCCGGGAATCAAAGCCCTCAAAGAGGTTAGCGGCGTTGATAACCAAACCATCGACTCTTTCAAGGCCTCTTTCTCTCTTATTCCTCGAATAAATGCCGCGGGGCGCATTGCTTCTCCTCTGGATGCGGTGAAATTACTTTTGACCGAAAATATGGCGGAAGCTCGTCTGTTGGCCGAAAAACTTGATTCCTATAATCGCCTCCGGCAAACAATGGAAAAAAAGATTCTCAATGAAATTCTTGAAAAAATAAGCAATAACCCGGATATCAAAAAAACGAATGCGCTTGTTTTTGCATCGGACAAGTGGCATCAGGGAGTTGTCGGTATTGTCGCTTCGCGTCTCGTCGACCTTTTCAACCGCCCGGCATTTGTTATCAGTTTAAATAATGGCGTGGGTAAAGGATCCGGAAGGAGTGTTGCCGGTTTTAATATTTACAAGGGAATTCAGCAGTGCTCGCCTCTTTTACTTTCTTATGGAGGACATTACCATGCCGCCGGCATATCCATCAAAGAAGAACATATTTACGATTTTGCCTGTCTTCTGGATGAAACCATTCGCGCCAGTGTTGAGTTCCCGGAACTTCTTTCCCAAACGGTTATTGATTCGGAGTGTCAACTCACAGATATTAATCTAAGTTTGATGGAACAGATAGAGATGCTCGCGCCTTTTGGCAGTAGAAATCCGGAACCGGTGCTTTGTGCCCGCAATATTAAAGTTGCCTCTCCCTTTATCGTCGGTAATAACCATCTGAAAATGTGGCTCAAAAGCGATGGCATATCCTGCGATTCCATTTGGTTTGGTATGGGCAAATATCTTCCCGCGATTAACGGCGCCAATCTTGACATCGTCTTCACACCACAAATTAACAACTGGAACGGCTCTTCCGAGATTCAGTTGAAGATGAAAGATGTAAATATTATTCCATAATAAACTATAATACCATTTCGATTTCAAAGGATAACGCGGCGGCAAGGAGGAGGCTCCGCAGGCGTATTAGTAATACGTTGAGGAAGCCGACGACGCTGCCAACAAAGTTAGCCAAAGAAAGTGAATTGGTAAAAGGAATATATGAATTTAGCCACCAAAGCAGCACTATTCAACGCGCTCCTCTTCCCCGGCTGGGGACAGATTTATTTAAAAAATTGCAAAAAAGGAATATTGATAATAATCGCCTCTCTTGCCGGAGTCATATCTATTTTATTGTCCGTGATTCAAATAACAATAGCTATATTGAAAATCTCACCATTCAAAAAAGGAACTGTTACTTTCATCGCTGTTATCCAATTGGCAATCGATGCAATAAAAGCTTTGAATTTGTCTTACCTCTTCTTGATTTTGTTATCTATGATTCTGCTGTGGATATTTTCCATCATTGACGCTTATATGGTGGGGAAAAAAGAAATGGCGAAAATTAATACGTTCTCTGATCAACAATCAGTTTCTCCTCAGCTTTGATTTCACCGGCGCTGAGGTATTCCAGATTATTAATTCCAACGGTGCAAATTTCGCGAAATACTTTTTTGAAATTTTCTTCCCAGGCAGCGCTGCCGATTTCCGGCAAGGTCTTTTCAATGCGCAATATCAATGTATCTTCATGGCCTGTGCGGCTGACGACCACCTGCAGAGGCAGATTGTTATATTTTGCCTGAATCATTTTGATCTGACTGGGAGCTACAAACAATCCGCGAACTTTCACTGCGTCCCCTACCCTGCCCGCAATTCCGGCCAGACGATAAGAAGTCCGTCCGCAGGGACATTTATCTGTAATCAAACGTGATAAGTCTCCTGTTCCGAACCGCAGCAAAAAGAAAATGTTGTTTAATCTTGTAACTACTACTTCCCCCAACTCTCCATCAGGAACATTCTTCCCTGATGCTGGATCTACTATTTCAACTATGGTTTCTTCGCAGATATGCCATCCTCTTTTTTCAGAGCATTCATACGCCACGTCGCCAACTTCAGTGGCTCCGTACATCTGATAAGTATCGATGCCGTATTCGTTTTCAAAAGTCCGACGTAAATCCGGCAGAAGCGGCTCCGCGGCAAAGCAGGCTTTCTTGACCAGAAAATCGTTTTTGAAATTAAAACCCATCTCCTTGGACTTATCAATAATGGCCTTCAAAAAGCTGGGCGTGCCCACATAAGCGGTAACTTTTAAATCTTTGATTAGTTGCACCTGAATCTGGGAAGAAGAAGCGCCAGATGGAACAACCGTCGCGCCGACTTTGCGCAGGCCGTTATGGAAAGTAAGTCCTGCCGCGACAAGATGATACGAAAAGGCGTTGAGCGCGATATCCTGCGGACCAATGCCCGCGGCAAAAAAAGCCCGCGCCCACAAATGATCATCTTCAGATAGATGCGGTTCGTAAACAGGCCCCGGAGAAGTAAAAACACGATCAATGGAAACATCGGGATTTTCCAATCCTGCGTAAGGTGGATCGAGTTGTTCCATTTCCACTAATTTTTCGCGGGAAGTAACCGGCAGGCACACCAAATCTTCACGTGTTTTAACATTGTCTGGATTAATTTTATGAGCATCCAACATGGCCTTAACATGCGCTGACTTTTCGTAACCGAGCGTTACCATTTCCGCCAGAGCTTTATCCTGCTGGCTTTTTCTCTTTCTCTTCCCCCATGATTCTTTTTTATCGAACAATGTATTCATATATTTCCTTCCCATACCCTTTTGCTTTCTTTGGCTAACTTTGTTGGCTGCGACGTCGTCTTCCTCAACGTATTTTCATATACGCCTGCGGAGCCTCCTCCTAGCCGCCTCGTTATCCTTTGAAAGCGAAAGGGTATAATTTATAATAAATAATTTTTATGTCTCCAGAATATCTTTAACGATTATTTTTAATTTTAAAGTCTAAGTTACTTTTTCCACTATTGCAATCTGAACATAGAGTTTGCAGATTTTCTAAAACAGTTTCACCGCCTTTATCCCAAGGAACTATATGATCAACTTCAAGTTTTAAACCGTGTTCTGTTGCAGGAGAACGGCCATCAATTTTACATTTAAAATCATCTCGTCGCATTACGATGAAACGAAGCCTTAACCCAATATTTCTGGATGTTTTATGTGTTTTTGTAATTTGAGATTTAGAAGAAAGCGATTTGGTTGTTGGAATATCCTCGTTGTTAATATGTTCCACAAACTTCTCTAAGGCTTTGCGCCATCCGCCGAATTTTCGCTTATACCCAGCATAGGAATATTTTGATAATGACTTCTCCATATCACTGGGATAGGGTTGCCTTCCAAGTTTTATCCAAACCTCTTCTAAATTGTTGAACCATTCTTCGTCTGTGATGTTATAATTTCTTGTTTTATTCAATCCGGCTTTATCTAAGGCTTTCAGCCACCCATCAAATCGTCTTGTAAGAGTCGAACGACTAAAATTCCCATATCTTTCATAATCTGCAATTGTTAGTGTTTCTTTGTGTAATTTAAACGCTACCTTTTTTAAATCTTCGATTAAATCGTTGTCAGGAACATTAAAATTATAGGGTTTTAATTCAAATTTCATAATTTATTTTAGGTATAATGTTCGATATATGATTTGGTGTTTTAATAAATATAGTAAAAATATACTTTATTCCCCAATAAATTTAAATATAAACTTTACAGGCTGCTCAAAAAGGCTTAGAGGCAAGACGCGCGAGAATCGAGCAGCGGAGCGTACTTAAAGCGTACGTGAGCATGTGAGGTTCGAAGCGCAACGCAGCATATGAGCCTTTTTCAGCAGTCTGCTATAACCAGCGTTTGCGTCGCCTATAAGACTTGACATCCTTGTACGACTTCGCAATACCCGATGCTGCCATGCCCAGGTAAAATTCTTTGATGTCCGGATTGTCGGATAATTCTTTGGCCGTGCCTTCCATCATGATTTTGCCGTTTTCCATAACATATCCATAGTGAGCGACTTGCAGAGCCATCCGGGCGTTTTGTTCCACTAAAATAATTGTCGCTGCCTGGTCTTCATTAATCTTTTTGATGATGCGGAATATTTCTTGAACAACCAGCGGCGCTAAACCCAATGAAGGTTCATCAAGCAGCAAAAGCTGAGGATGCGCCATCAAAGCGCGGCCGATAACCAGCATCTGCAATTCACCGCCGCTGCAGTATCCCGCCAGTGCTTTTCTTCTTTTAACCAGAGCGGGAAAATAATTATAGACAAGTTCCAGATCCTGTTTATAAGGTTTGCCGAATCGGGTTGCCGTACCCACGCGCAGGTTTTCTTCGATTGTAAGATATTTGAAAGGCTGACGGCCTTCGAGCACTTGAATGATGCCCTGACGGGTAATAAATTCCGGCGCCTGATTCTGAATATTGACGCCTTTATACATAATCGTTCCTTCCGTTACTTCACCGTTCTCGGGTTTGAGCAAGCCGGAGATGGCTTTGAGCGTAGTTGTTTTCCCGGCACCGTTACTGCCTAAAAGAGAAACGATATGACCAGTTTCAACACTTAAAGAAACACCTTTTAATACCTGTGTAACATCTGAATATACAACAGATATATTATTTAATTGTAAAAGAATATCTCCCATCTTTTTATCCTAACTATCTCTGTACTAGCCCCGCGTCGCTTCGCTTTGCGGGATAAGTTCGTTAACGAAATAATTTTCTGCTAAAAAATGCAGAAAATTATTTCTAACTCCCTAATATGAAAAAGGCCATAGTCGGAAACTGGAACGGATAATCCGCCAAATTTCGGCAAGCCCCTTCGGTTCAATTAATATAAACAACACAATGGCCAATCCGAAAACAAATTCTCTCAGCGGTGCCATGTTCAGCCCCATACTGGCAATTGCGGGAACATTCATTAACACGCCGGTCAAGAATCGTAAAAATTCATTGAGCAGGGTAATAAATGTCGCGCCGAAAATCGCGCCGGGAATATTGCCCATGCCGCCGATAATCACCATCGCGATATATTCAACAGAAAGCCCCAAATTAAATGGTTCTGTCGTAATGCTCACCATGTAGTAAGCCCAGAGAGCGCCGGCAAATCCTGCGTAAAAAGAACTGATCCCGAAGGACAGCAGTTTGTATTTGAAAATAGGAATGCCCATTCCTTCGGCTGCGCGGTCGTTATCGCGAATGGCAATGAAAGCCCGCCCGTACTTGCTGCGCATGATATTTACGGCAAACCACGTCATCAGAACAAGGCTTACGAAAATCAGAAAGAAAAATGCTTTATCGCCCGAAATCTGCCATTGCATGATTTGCGGTACCGGCAAAGTAATTCCCATTGTGCCTTTTGTGAGACTATCCCACTGGATCAAAACATATTCAATAATAAATTGTCCGGCCAGAGTGGCAATTGTCAGATAAAGACCTTTTAGGCGGCCCGATGGTATACCGATAATCATACCTACCAAAGCGGTAATGATACCTGCCGCAGGTATGGCAATATAGAATCCTACTCCCAGTCTTGTGGCCATAATTGCCGCCGCGTATGCGCCCACGCCGAAAAATGCGCCATGACCCAGAGATATCTGCCCCGTATAACCGATAAGAATATTGAGCCCGATGGCGGCAATGGCGGCAATACCGATTGTGTTGAGAATATAGAGCATATAAGGGCTTAAGAAAAAAGGAGCGATCCCGAAAAGCAAGGCTAGAAATATTCCCAGACTGACTCTTCCAAAGTCGGTTTCGAAAATATTTAATTCCTGCGCGTAATTTTCACGATAATTGCCGCAGGGATGAAAAGAAAATTTTCTCATTTTTGCTTATTTCCTAATCCCGATAAACGGGATAATTTCTAACTTACTAAACTAAACTCTTTCAATTTCTACCAGACCAAATAATCCGTATGGTTTGACCATCAGAATAAATACTAAAACAATATAAGGAACAACATCGCGCAACGATGGCGAGAGGTAACCGCCGGTGAATGTTTCCAGAAGCCCGATGATAATCCCGCCGATAATCGCGCCGCCGATGCTGTCCAACCCGCCTAAAATAACCACAGGAAATACTTTCAGGCCGATGGAACTCAAATCATGAACATTGACGCCGTTTATAATGCCGAGGACAATGCCGCTCATGGAGGCGACAAGAGCGGCAATCGCCCACGAAAGCGCAAACACGCGCCGGACATGAACGCCCAGCGAAAGAGCCGCCTTCTGATTATCGGCGACGGAGCGCATGTAAATTCCCTGTGCTGATTTTTTGAAGAAAAGTCCGAACAGGACAAGAAAAATAACGCTGATAATCAATGTTGCCGAATAAACCGGCGCTATATAGATGGCGCCGAATTGCAGCCCCATGGTCGGAGGCAGAAATTCCGGATACGTATACAAATTGCCGCCCCAGATCAGCAAAATCAAGCCTTTGAACATGGCGGCCAGTCCCACGGTCAGCATGATGACGAAAATAAGTTTTTCGCCGATTAACGGACGCAGAAAAAACCTTTCAATGAGGAATCCCAGAAGAAAGCAGCCTATCAAGGTCAGGATGAAGGCGACAGCGATAGGCAGTTTTGCCCAGGTCACAAGCGTAAGGAAGAAGAAAGCTCCCAGAGCCAGAAGTTCGCCGTGGGCAAAGTTTAACACGCTCGATGATTTAAAAATCATCACAAAGCCCATAGCTGAAATGCCATAGAGCAAACCGACGCAAACGCCGTTGACTAATAATTGCAGAAAAAATTCCATGGATCAATTCCTTATAGCAAGTTGCTTTCCAACATTAAAATATAAATTATGGAAAGCTTATTTGGTATTATGCCGATAACCAATCGGCATTAACTTACATTGATAATATTTATCGTTGTTTCAATTTCACCTATCCGCCCATCGCGATACTTGACTTTACCGGTAACCTCAACATTCTTCTGGTTTTGATACATAGCCTCAATTATCTTCAGATACAAGCCGTAAACAAAACGGCGGCGGACTTTTCCCGTTCGCGTTAGCTCTTCGTCATCCGCGTCCAGTAGTTTATAAAGGAGAACAAATTTCTTTATCTTCATTACTTCGGGAAGTTGTTCATTGACCTGACGTACTTCTTCCAATATCAATTCTTCCACAGCCTTCTGCTGGGAGAGATCCATGTAAGTTGTGTATGGAATCATTCTTTCTTCGGCCCAGTTGCCGACGTTTCCCAAATCGATATTGATCATGGCGGTTATATAGGGACGCGCTTCGCCAAAAGTCACGGCTTCTTTAATATAGGGACTGAATTTAAGACGAGTTTCGATAAAGTCAGGAGAAAAAGCCTCGCCGCTTTTATTGCGGATAATATCTTCCTTGCGGCCGATGATAAGCAAATGGCCGTCGCTGTCAATATAACCGGCGTCGCCGGTTTTGAGCCAGCCGTTTTCAAACGCGGCCTGTGTTGATTGGTAGTCGTTATGGTATCCGGAAAAATTGGCCTCGGATTTAACCAGAACTTCCTGATCATCGGCTATTTTTACTTCGGTAAGGGATAGTGGTTTGCCGACAGTTTCCAGTTTGACTTCGTCATTCGGCTGGATTTGAAATATGCCGCCGGATTCTGTCAGGCCGTAGCATTGCTTTAAATTTAAACCGATAGCCCGAAAGAAAAGAATAACATCGGGACTGATGGGATGGCCGCCGGTAAAAGCGCTGTGAAAATGAGAGCAACCCAGACGATCCAAAAGAGGCCGGTAAACAGCCACCAACATAGCTTTATTTAATACCCGCAAGGATAAAGGAATCTGCTGTTTGTGTGATTGTTTCCCTACAAGCGCTTTACCTGTTGATTCACCCCAATAAAACAATTTTTTCTTTAACCAGCCGGTATCGGATATTTTGACTCTAATGCTCGATGCCATATCTTCCCAGAAACGTGATGACGTGATAATTATCGAAGGGCCGATGTCCCGAAAATCTTCCAGAACCGTTTCCGCTGTTTCCGGGAAATTCATAATCATCGCGCTCTCAAGCGCCACTCCCATTCCCCACATCTGATCAACGATCCACGCCGGAGGAGACATGGATAACCAGTTTTCCTCAGGCTTGATTTTTGTTTCTTCCACCCACTGAGACGCCATAGCTCTCAGATTGCGATGCGACAACATGGCCAGTTTGGGAATGCCTGTGGTTCCGGATGTTTGAATCATAACAGCGATATCGTCAGGCCGGCCTTTGCTGATCTCCAGTTCAATGAAACCGGGATTTTCCGCTATAAATATTTCGCCTGTTTTCAAAAGCTCTGCATAGCTCATCAGCCAGGAATCATTTTCGTAAGATGTCATCCCCGTGGGATCGATATAAACAACTTTCTTTGTGTGGGGCAGTTTATCTTTTACCTCCAGGAGCTTGTCAACCTGTTCCTGGTCCTGAACGACAACAACAGGCGAGTTAATCCGTTTTATGGAAAAAGCCAATTCATCGGCGATGGAGGAAGTAAATAAATTAAGGGTCGTCGCGCCCAGAGCGTGCGCGGCCAGTTCCGAAAAAAGCCATTCCGGATGATTGTGAACAATCATGCAGACATTCTCACCACGCCGCAGATTCAGCGCGGCAAATCCCGCCGCCGTCATTTGCATATAACGGCAATATTGAGCCCAGCTATACGTCTGCCAGATACCGTATGCTTTTTCCCGGATCGCCGTTTTAGTATCACCAAAGCGTGCGGCATTATCCATTAACAATTCTGGCAGCGTTGCTTTGTTTTTGCCGGGTTTATGTTGTTCTGTTCTATTCAAAATATCACGCCTTAAATATTTATAACGCCTCAGCATCGCCAAGATATGCCTTGACAACATCAGGATTGGCGCTGATCTCTTCAGCGCTGCCCTCTCCCAGCTTTTCTCCGAAGTTCAAAACCATGATTCTCTGGGCAATACTCATAACGATAGACATGTCATGCTCGACAAGAATCATCGAAAGTCCCCACCTTTGATTCAACTCCAGAAGAAAGCGGACCATATCTTCTTTTTCTTCCATGTTCATGCCGGCAAAAGGCTCATCCAGAATGAGCAACTTTGGTTCCAGTGCAAGCGCCCTGCCCAGTTCGACTCTTTTCATCATTCCATAAGGCAGAGAACCTACTGTTTTTTTGCGGATGGACTGCATTTCCAGAAAATCGATGATTTCTTCTAGAACCTGCCGGTGGCGGATTTCTTCTTTTCGGACAGAGCCTGAATAAAGGCAGGAGCGGATAAAGCTGTATTGGCAATGAATATGACGGGCCAGCGTCATATTGGCCAGCACTGTCATGCCCGGAAAAAGTTCTATATTCTGGAAGGTTCTGCCAATGCCTACGCCGACAAGCTCGTGAGTATGTAAATGAGTAATGTCTTTTCCATTGAAGATTATTTTGCCCTGCTGGGCGCGGTAAAAACCGGTTATACAGTTAAGAAGGCTTGTCTTGCCTGCACCATTGGGGCCGATAATCGCCATTAATTCACCGGTATGAGTATTAAGATCAATATCCTTGACAGCAATAACCCCGCCAAAGCTCAACCGTAAACCTTGGATTTCCAGTTCAGCTTTTTTATCTTCTTCCCGCCGGTTGATCATTATTGACGGCCGGCTGCGAAAAGCTTTCATTAAAACCTCTTTATCCTAACTATATCTGACGACGGTTTATTTAAAGGCGTTACCGGAGAGATTGCAATCTCTGGTAACGCCTGTTTCTTAAGAAGAATAATCTATTTTTTAAGCAGTTTAATTTTGTCTTTGCCCGGAACATAAAAATTAGTCAGGGGTATATATGTTCCATCTTCTTTTACCTTGACCATGCGCGCGGTAAAAGATGCGCTGTGATCATCTTTTGTATAAGTTATTGCCGGCACCAAACCGCCGAAATCTTCTTTGTTAAATGATTCCAAAGCGGCATTGACTGTTGCCGGATTTATATCTTTGCTTTTCTCATAAGCGCGGATAAAGGCTTTCTCCATGATCATGCCGATAACCACACCTTCCCAGTAGGAAGCATCAAATTTATCCACTGTTTTATAGCGCTTCCATAATTCTTTCATAACGTTCATTCCTTTGGATTTATCGGTGGGCAATCCACCGGGGAACTGAATTGTAAGGCGGTCTTTAATCAAACCCGCGCCCATTTTGAAAAAATCGGGGTCAGTTGATGTCCATGTTCCCAGAAAGACAGGACTGAAGTTTATACGGTCAGCGCTCTTGAAAGCCGTGATGATTGCGGAAGGCAGCATCTGCATAAAAACATACTCCGCACCGGCTTTCTGCAAGCGAAGAAGCTCCGTATTGAGATCAACTGTCTTGGGAGGAAATTCTTCTACAGCCACCAGATTGATTCCCAGCTTTTGCGCGTATTCCTTGCTGGGGGCGTGAATAGAACGGCCGTAAGCGTTATTATAGGTCAACAATCCCACTTTGGGAGCCTCTTTGCCTTTGTGAATGGCTTTAATATATTCAAACACGGCATAACAATCCATCTTGTAACTGCCGAAAGGCAAATACATATAATCGACCGGTTTCTCCAATATTTCCCAACTGGTGGAATAATTGATTGTAGGCACCTTGTATTTTTGTACAATGGGTTTTGCCGCCAGTCCTTCACCGGCGCCCCAGGTCGCTATCATATCCACTTTATCCTGCAGAACGAATCTGTTTACTGCCGCCTGCGCTTCAGGCACTTTGTAGGCTGTATCCACGGTAATCATTTCGATCTTATTGCCGAACACACCACCCTTAACTTCGTTTACGTAACGAAAATAATCGCGTTGACCTTTTTCATGAAATTGTCCCCAGCTTGATGCAGGGCCGGTCAGGTTGATTGCCGCCCCCACTTTAATTGTCTTGGCCTGTACACTGCCAAAACCGGCAACCAGAAAAACAGCTACTAAAATTGTAATCAACAGTCTACTTTTCATATTCATTCCCCCCTCACCTTTTATTTTTAACGCGCCATAATAATGGCAAAAAAAAACCGTGAGCTGATATTTATCTGCCCACGGTTCATTACCTTTACAAATGGTCATGATTCTACCAGGCAGACCCTGAAGTTAATAAAGCTAAAAAAATAAAAGAAGACTGCCCATTTTAAAAAGTAAATTTTTAACATTTTTGCTGTTACCTCTTGAATGGCGCATATAGAGCAAATATGCCCCAAAAGTCAAGGAAAAAGAAACCATGGATATATAATTCCCCCCGCTTCGCGGGATATCCCTCTGTGTTTTGCACAAGGGATAATTCCATTTGCGCTTCAAATTTCGTTACACTCATTTTACATCGGCGCTACGCGCCCGGTATAATTCGTCCTACAAGCTTCAGTTCACTTTGTTTCTGAAGCTTGGGGTTCAATCCCACGTCGCTTCGCTCCTGGGATAATTCGACCACCAAATTTCAGTACGCCTATAGTGACCTTTAGGTTATTCGCTTCTGAAACTTGGGTCTCATTATATTTGAGTTTCATTCATTCCACGTTCAGTTTTTCCATGCGGTAGCGTAACGAATTAAATGTTACATTCAAGAGTCTGGCAGTTTTTGCTTTAGAGCCTTTCGTTCTTTGCAAAGTTTTTTCAATTATTATTTTTTCGATTTTTTCTAACTCTGCGCTCAAGTCAATCCCCTTATCCGTAATCTCAATATCAAAATTGGGCGCACCGGCAGCGGTGTCAGCCGATAGTGTTAAATTTTCCGGCAGGATTATATTGGAACTCTCCATAGCAACACTGCGTTCAATAATATTTTCCAACTCGCGAATATTGCCTGGGAAATCATAATTCATTAATAGTTCCATCGCATAAGAAGAAATATTCCGGACTTCTTTACCGAACATTTGCGCATATTTCTCGATAAAATTATTAATAAGCAGCGGAATATCTTCTCTGCGTTCTCTGAGTGGAGGTATAAAAATGGGAATAACATTAAGCCGGTAATAAAGATCTTCGCGAAATTCTCCCTTCTTGACTTTCTCTTCCAGATGTTGATGAGTTGCAGAAATTATACGCACATCGACCTTGATATCTTCCGAGCCGCCGATGCGCCGAAAAGTTTTTTCCTGAACGACCCGCAAAAGTTTGACCTGCAGCACCGGTGGCAAATCACCGATTTCATCAAGAAATATCGTACCGCCTCGCGCCATTTCAAAAATGCCCGGCCGGTCCGCATAAGCACCTGTAAAAGAACCTTTCATATAGCCGAAAAGCTCACTCTCCAAAAGATTTTCCGGTATTCCGCCGCTGTTAATGGGCATAAAGGGCATTTTGGAACGTGAAGAGTTTTCATGAATGGCTCGGGCAATAAGTTCTTTGCCTGTTCCGCTTTCTCCCAGAATTAAAATATTCGCCAGCGTATCGGACACTTTTTTAATTGTAGCAAATATTTTAAGCATTTCCCGGTTTGTTCCAATCATGCCGCAAAATGAATTTTCTGCCGTTCCTTTTGTCTTTGTCTCTTTTTTTAGAGGCTGATTTTCGACCACCAATCCTTTTTTCTGCAAAGCCGACCGCACAACTTTTTTAAGATCCTCAATGCTGCCGCCTTTTTCCACATAATCATAAGCGCCTTCTTTCATCGCATTTATTGCTGTCTCTCCTGAAGCATACGCCGTAATAAGAATAACTACTGTTTCCGGCCTTTGGTCTTTAATGGTTTTAAGGAATTCAATACCGTTAATTTTAGGCATTTTTAAATCGGTGATAACCAGATCAAAGGCGGTCTTGCGGCACAGTTCAATCGCTTTTGCCGGGTCTTCGGCGCTGGTTACATCATAGCCCTCTTTTGTTAACATTATTTCCATGAATTCCTTCATGCCCTGATCATCATCAAGAACCAGAATTTTTGCCATACTTTCACCCCGTTTCGTTTCATCTATGGATTAATTGTATCAATGTCTTTACATATGTTCTTCATATTTAACGGGCAGCCACACAAAGCAAACGGTACCCTGATTTATATTGCTCTCTATTTTTATTTTTCCATTATAACCCTCAACAATGTGACTGACAATCGTCAAGCCCAAACCAGTTCCTTTTTCTTTATTAGTGAAAAAAGGTTCAAATATTTTCTTTAAATCGTTTTCTTTAATACCACATCCGGTATCCGAAACTTTAATTTCAATATATTCTTTCTTATCATCCTGTATTGCCACTTTGGTCTCAATAGATAAAACACCGCCCTCTTCCATAGACTGGATTGCATTGAGCGCCAGATTATTGATAATTTGTCTAACCTGTTCCTTATTGGCAAAAACTTCGGCCTTGCCCGCAAAAACTTTCACAATTTTTATTTTACTTGTCCAGTTTTTGTTTAATCTTATATATTCCAAAACTTCTTCGATAATTTCATTTAAATCAACTAACTCTCTGGACACGGGAACCGGACGCGCCAGCAAAAGAAAATCGCGGGCAAAGTTATCTAATTGATCTTTGCCGCGTAAAATTATTTGCATCAGCCGCTTATCAGTTCCATCCAACTTCAATCCTTGTTCTAAAAGTTCAATTGAACCGGTTATTGCCGCCAGCGGATTTCTCATTTCATGGGCTAATCCCGCAGCCATTTCACCAATTAAAGCCATGTTCTTACTTTTTTCGAGGTTCTCTTCCATTTGCTTTACTTTCGTGAGATCCTGAAAAATCAAAATATTACCGATTTGATTATCATACCTGCCTTTCAATGGAGAAATCGACAAACCCAGATTAATTTTATGACCTGTTCTCCCTGTGATTATAACTTCCAATCGTTTTTGGGTTTGCTCATTAATCTTCTCTTCAATCAAAAAGGGAAGAAATTCCGGAAATACATCTTCAATTTTACGATCCTGAACCTTGGCTAGCGTAAATCCGGTAATTTCTTCAGCCGCAAGATTAAAAGTCTTAATGATGTTCTGTAAATCAATTGTCATGACACCTGTATAAACCGATTCCACAATACTGCGAAAAAGCAAATCCAATTGATTGAATTCCGATTCTTTTTCTTCCAGTAACGATCTTGTTTTCTTTTCCTGCTCAACAACAAAACTGGCCAAAATAGCTAAAACATAAAACGAAACAATGTGTACCAGAGTGTTGGTTAATACATCAGTAAAATTAAGATTATAATCATGTCCACTGGAAGAAACGAACGGTACTAACTTGTAAAATTGAAAATCCATAAGTAAACCATAAAATATGCTGGAAGCTGTAGCAACAATAAAACCTCCCGTACGGCCAAGAAAGATCACCGAATAAATTATTACGAGTGTGTAAAAAAGAGAATAATCAATCTGGGTATTGCCGGTCAGGGAAATAAGAAAAGTGATTAAAACAACATCTACAGTTATCTGCAAATAAATATTACGCTGAAAATCTTTCACGAATTTAAAAAGTAGAATATAAATAATCGAAAAGAAATAAATTGCGGCAGCGATGATGTAAAAAAAGTTAATGGTTATTTGTGATACAGGAAATACCTGTTTTCTTATATCGACAAAAATAGTAATACTAAGAAACAGGGTTACAATGACGATTCTGGATATGATTAAAACGAACAATCGTCGCGCATTTTTTTCTTTTGTTAAGGCTTTACCATTCATTATGGGCATTTAGTTTCCTTTTTAATCACGGGTATGAACCCCACAGCTTGCTTTGGTATTCATAACCTCAATATAGTCCCACTTAGCTTCACGTGAGGGATAATTCAACTTACAGATATTACTGCACTGCGCTTGTAATATCTGAGTTTCATTAAAACAGACTTTAAGCAATATATAATATTTTAGCAGTTTAAGCTAATAAATTTGAATTATTTTCTTTATAGAGAAGAATATGCGCAGACCATTAATTTATCTTTTAATCGCATTCATCTCTGGGATTATTTCCGGCAGCTATTTCACTGTTCCTTATTATTTATTATTAGCCGTAATCGCTTTAATTCTTTTGTCTCTTCTTGCAGCCATGAGAAACAAACTGTCAACCGCCAGCTTCTTTTTAATGATCAGCTTCATTTTTGTACTTGGTGTCTTTGACATTCAAAAGCAAAATTATTTCATCGAAGATGAACTGAACATCGTAAAATATATTGATAAAGGCAAAGTCACCGCGGAGGGAATCGTCGTAGAGAGTCCCCTCACTTATCTAAACAAAAATATTTTAATTGTACGGTGTCTGCGGGTAATTAAAGATAAATCATATTTTCCGGTCTCTGGCAATATCCGTCTGGCAGTTCCAACGGATTTAAATTTTCAATACGGTGATTTTATTCGCTTTCATTCGACCTTAAAGAGAATCCATAATTTTAATAATCCGGGTCGTTTTGATTACAAACGTTATTCGAATCTTCAGGGTATTTATGCGGCAGGATTTATCGCAGGTAGTTCTGGAATCATCCTGCTGAGACAAAATTCCGCAAGCCCGATAAGATTAAAACTGGAATCATTCAGATTCTATTTAAAACAAATAATTTATCAAAACGCTGCTTCGCCGCAAAGGGAAATCATTGAAGCCATGACGATCGGCAATCAAAAGGCAATCCCTGCTGATGTGCGGGATCATTTCAATAAAACAGGCACCTCACATATTTTGTCAATTAACGGCCTGCATATTGGAATAATTGCGGCTTCCGCCTTTTTCTTTGTTTTTCTGATCTTGAAATCTTCAGAATATATAATGCTCAGATTTAATATAATCAAGTTGGCGGCGTCAGCAGCGTTTTTTATGGTATTAATCTCCGCTTTCATTGCCGGAATGGAAATTCCCGTGCTGCGGTCAACTCTTATGGCGCTGATTTTTTTGATTGCCCTGCTCTCAGGAAAACAAACAGATCTTTACAATACGCTTGCCGGGGCGGCATTAATTATTCTCTTTATTTTACCGGAGGCTGTACTTGATAGCTCCTTTCAACTTTCTTTCATGGCCGTTTTAGCGCTCATTTACATTGTTCCGCGTTTCCGCGATCTTTCTTTTCCGCAACTGGAGATTCTTCCGTTATGGGGCCAAAGTATCATCCGGTATATATATTTGTCGGCTCTTGTATGCAGCGCGGTAACAATCGGCACCTTGCCTTTGATCATGTATTATTCCAACCGCGTCTCTTCCATAACAATTATTGCCAATCTGATTTTAGTACCTCTTTTGGGAACATTGGTGCTGACTATATTAATGTTTTTTATTTAGGCGCCTTTTTTTCCCCGGCAATTGCCGGTTACTTAATTAAACTGGCCTCTTTCTTTGTACAAATATCAGTAAATATAATAAACAAATTAGCGGCGCCATCATGGTCTTCTTTCAATTGCACCACACCCAGCATAGTTGAAATTACAGTTTTTTATTTGTTCATTTTTCTTGTTATTCAATTTATCGAGGCGAGGAATAAAAGGAAAACACAAAAAGAATTTTCACCGCACTGTTTCCGGGTTTTAAAGTATTTATTAATTATTACTGTTGTCTTTTTTACCGCGGATATAATTTATCTTACCCTCAAGGATAAATTATCCCCTGATTTAAAAATTACAGTCATTGATGTGGGACAGGGAAATTCCACCCTGGTGCGGTTTCCCGGCGGGGGTAATATGCTTATTGACGGCGGCGGTTTTTCGGATAGTTCCTTCGACACCGGCAAATCCGTTCTTGCTCCTCTTCTTTATCATGAAAGAATCAGCAATGTTGATACCGTGGTGCTGAGCCATCCGCATCCCGATCATTTACTGGGACTGATTTATATTATGAATAATTTTAATGTCCGCCAGGTCTGGAGGTCGAACCTACCCATCGATCTGGAAGACTATCCGGAGTGGGAAAAAGCAATCAAGCTCAACAATATTAATGTCTCTCTGGTTTCGAATAAATTCCCGGGAAAAATATTTAACGGTGTCCGGGTTAATGTCCTGTGGCCGCCAAATTATTCCGCTCAAGAGACGAATAATCTTTCTTATGATGAAGTCAACGATTCTTCTCTGGTTTTGAAAATAACTTTCGGCAAGGTAAGTTTTCTCATCCCCGGCGATATTTCAACGGATATTGAAAAGCAGCTTATTAAATCCGGGGTAAATTTACGCAGTGATGTTCTGGTGGTTCCTCATCACGGCTCAGCCTATTCCAGCAGCGCCGAATTCATCAAAGCTGTCGCCTGCCGTTACGCGATAGTCAGCGCCGGCAAAGCGAATGTATTTCATCATCCGCATCCGTTAACCATCCAAAGATATTACGATGCCGGCGTTAATCTTTTCCGCACTGATCGCGATGGAGCGGTAACTTTTACGACCGGAGGAAAGAACTTGCATGTCGACACATTCACCAATAAAAAATATGAATAAACAATATCTTACGGCCATAAATAATATTGACTTTATGATTTTTAAGCTTATAATATAAACGTAAGCCCATTAAAAATGTTTTTATAACTTTTCAACAACCCCGGTTATCAGGATGATGACTTATTATTTATAAGTAATGTCATTAATTATCGCCACTTTCGCGGAAACAGCAATTATCCTTAACTGGTAATAAGGAGATTAGCGCTGTGAAAAACAAAGCAAACAACATCTCCGGAAATAAAAAGCCTGCTAAAACCGCGAAGAAGAAAACACCTCCTCCGAAAAAATCTTTATTATTCCGGCAAGCTGAAAAGACGATAAAAAATAAACCCGTACTAAAAAATTTCACAATCTTGAAAAAACGCACAACGAAGCCGTTCAACAGCAAAGGCGTCGAAAAATATCTATCTATTCTTGACAGTATTGAAGACGGTTATTTTGAGGTTGATCTTGCCGGCAACTTTACTTTTTTCAATGATTCAGTGTGTCGTACCACTGGCTATTCCAGAGAAGAATTGATGGGTATGAATTACCGTCGGTACACAGTTGAAAAGAACTCAAAAATAGTTTTTCAAGCGTTCAATCAAGTTTACAAAACAGGAAAGCCCCTCAAGGAATTGGGCTGGTATATTAAAAGTAAAGATGGCTCTAGAAGATACATTGAAGGATCTGTTTCTTTAATGAAAGATTCCTCAGGCAAACCAACAGGCTTCATAGGAATTGCTCGTGATATCACCGAGCGCAAGAGGACAGGAGATGCTTTGAGCGCTTCAGAAGTACGGTATCGCCGGCTTTTTGAGTCAGCGAAAGATGGGATTCTTATCCTTGATGGCAATACGGGAAGAATTCTTGACGTTAATCCATTTCTGATTGAGTTGCTGGGTTATTCGCGTGAACAATTTATAGGGAAGTCTGTGTGGGAACTTGGGCCATTTAAGGATATTATTCCCAACCGGAACAAATTTCTAGAATTGCAGCGTCAGGGATACATCCGTTATGAAAACTTGCCTCTGGAAACCATTGATGGACGGCTTTCGCATGTAGAATTCGTCAGCAATGTCTATGCCGTAGACCACACCAAGGTAATTCAGTGCAATATTCATGATATCACCGAACGCAAGAATATGGAAAATAAATTAATAAACAGTGAAGAAAAATTCCGCATGCTGGCAGAATCCAGTTCTTTTGCCATCATGATGCACCAGGGCGATCATTGGATTTACGCGAATCGTGCGGCTGAAGAAATTTCCGGTTATACAGGAGAGGAGCTCTGCGGCATGCACTTCTGGGATATTGTGCACCCGGATTACAGGGAAATGGTAAAACAAAGCGGATACAATCGTCAACAGGGCAAGGTGATGCCTCGTGATTACGAATTCAAAATCATTGCAAAGAACGGCATGGAAAAATGGGTCAGCCTGACCGGAAACCCCATCAAATATGGAGATAAACCCACGGCTTTGATTTCCGTAACGGACATTACTGAACGTAAAATAACAGAGGCGGCCTTAAAGGAAAGCGAAGATAAATTCCGTGCCATTTTTGAGAACAGTTCGTCGGCAATGGCAATCATCGAAAGTGATACAACAATCTCGATGGTCAACAAGGAATATTGCAGAATCAGCCTTTACGAGGAAAAGGATGTCATCGGTATGAGTTGGACAAAGCAGATACCCCCTGAAGACCTCAAGAGATTGGAGGAATACAACCGGGAGAGGCTGATCGATCCGCAGAACGCTCCCAGTAACTACGAATTTTCATTTTACCGTAAGGATGGCGAGATTAGAAATGGACTCATATCAATAGCCGTTCTTCCGAACATCCAGAAAATTGTCGTTTCATTTATCGACATCACCGAGCGCAAGCGAGCGGAAAAGGCTTTGCGGGAAAGTGAACAGCGATACCGGGACTTGAGCATAATCGACGACCTTACGCAGCTTTACAATTCCCGGCATTTTTACGCTCAACTGGAAAAAGAAATGGAGCGGTCAAACCGCTATGGACAGCCTTTGACCCTTCTGATGCTGGATCTCGACAAGTTTAAAGATTTTAACGACACCTACGGCCATGTTCAAGGGGATTATGTATTATCGCGGCTTGGTCATGCAATAAAACGCAGCCTGCGCGAGATCGATTCCGCCTATCGTTACGGAGGCGAAGAATTTACGATCATTTTGCCGATGACCATGAGCGATGAGGGAATCACAACGGCGAAAAGAATCCAAAAAGAATTAAGGAAAGAGAACTTTTCCCTGATATCGGGTCAAGAAGTTTATATGACGGTGAGCATTGGTCTGGCGCAATACAAGCCCAAGGAAGAGATTAAGGCATTTGTTCACCGGGTAGATCAGTTCATGTATAAGGTAAAAAAGCACGGAAGAGGCAGGATTTGTTGTGATGATGGGGATCTGCAATAAAAGATGAATAGAAAAGATTCAACATTCCATTTTCCGGGATGAAGAAAAAGACGTTCAAACAAAAGTGAGAGCAGAATGAAAAAACCAGTCAAGAATACAAAATCCGCATCTTCGCAATCCACAAAACCGCGCAAACAGTCTAAAGAGACGATCAGTAAAAAAACTGCCCGGCCACTGAAAAAAAAGGTGGCTGTGCCACCCGAAAAAAAGCGGCAAATACTTAACAAACGGCAAGTTCATCAGATCGAACTGAAGATGCAAAAAGAGGAATTGCGCCGTGCACAGGCAGTAGAACAAGAGAGAGAGCGGCAATTTCGTGAAATCATCATCACTTTGGACGAGGGATATTACAGCGTCACTCTTGGCGGAAAACTGCTGGAGCACAATCAGGCCTTCAACCGCATCCTGGGTTTTGACATCCGCAAAAATTTAAAAGGAATTCGACTCCCCGATTTCTGGGAGAACATAAAAGACCGGCGGGATTATGTGAAGTTACTCAAGGCAACCGGTTCAATCTCCAATTACCAGATCAACGCCAAAACGCAAAACGGGGAAAGAATTACCTTGCTGGTCAGCGCTCATTTGGCTAAGGACGAGCATAACCGTTCGCTCAGAATCGAAGGAATCCTGCGCGACATCACCGAGGTCGAGCATATGAAAGAGTCGCTACAGAAGGCGCTTCAAGACTGGCAGACCACTTTTGACGCGGTCAGCGACGCGATTTGTCTGCTGGATAACGATCAGCGGATTTTGCGTTGCAACCGCGCCATGTCTGAAATGTTTGGAGTAACGCAGAAAAAAATTGTCGGGCGCCACTGCTGGGAGATTGTCCATGGCACGAAAAAGCCTGTTCCGGGATGTCCGGTTACAAGGACAAAAAAATCGCTTGTTCGCGAACAAATGGAGTTACAGAAAGGAAACCTGTGGTTCAGTGTCACCACCGATCCCATACTGGATGAGACCCGCACGCTTCGGGGCATGGTTCACATCGTACGGAACATAACAGGGCGCAAGAAGGCGGAATTGCTGCTGCGCGAGAGAGAAGAATTGCTGCAAATAACTATCGCCGAAGCGCCTGTCTGCGTCGCGATGGTTGATTTAAACAATCGTTTTCTGAAATGCAACAAAGCGTTCTGTACTTTCTTAGGTTACAGCGAGAAAGAAATGCAACGAAAGACCATCGCCGACATTACGTTTCCCGAGGATGTGGAAATCGGCATGGCGGATCTGCGCGCCGTTATTGCGGGCGACAAAAAGAGCTCCATCGCGCAAAAGCGATATGTGCGCAGGGATAAAGCGGTGGTTTGGGGCGAAGTAAATATCAATCTTGTCCGGAATAATCAGGGACAGCCGATGTATTTTCTGCCCATTATCATCGATATCACTGAACGCAAAAAGGCTGAGTCCCAAAAGGAGACCGCGCTCCATGCGCTGCAAGAAAGTGAAAAACAATACCGGACATTCTTCAGCACGTCGAGAGATTGTGTTTATATCACTTCCATCGATGGGAACTGGATTGACATGAATGACGCGGCAGTTGAGTTATTCGGCTATTCCAGCAGGGATGAACTGATGCAGATAAAAATCCGGGACCTTTACGCAAAGGCGGAAGACCGGACAAAACACATCAACGCTATCATCGAACATGGTTCTGCCAAGGATTATCCCGTTGATTTGCGAAGAAAAGACGGCAAAATAATAAATACGCTCATAACATCGGCGGTGCAGTATGACGCGGATGGCAAATTAATAGGCCTCATGGGAACGATCAAGGATATCACCGAACGCATGCAGGCGGAAGAATCTCTTAAAGAAGCCGAATTAAAATTCAGAACAATATTCGATTCCGCGTCAGATGGAATTCTCCTGTTAAGCGTCAGCGAAGGAAAGTTTTGGGCTGCTAACAAAACAATTTGCGATATGCTGGGATATACAAACGAGGAACTTCTTAATTTGGGCATAAGTGACATTCATCCGCCGGAATCTGTTCCCTTCGTTATTGATCAATCTGAAAAACAATTGAAAAAAGAGATATTAATTGCAAAGAATATACCTGTAATGAAAAAAGATAAAACGATGTTTTTTGCGGATATAAACTCTTCGCCGATTATTTTAAACGGAAAAAAATATTTACTTGGTATGTTCAGAGACATTACCGAACGCAAGCAGACCGAAACCTATCGGGAGATGGGCACGGAAATCCTGCGGATACTGAATGAGCCGGAAAATCTGCAATCTTCGCTTAAGCGTGTTATCGCCATACTAAAGACGCACACCGGTTTCGATGCCGTGGGCATTCGCTTACAGGACGGTGATGACTTCCCTTATATCTTACAGGAAGGCCTTTCCGATGATTTTCTGCTGACGGAAAATACACTGATCGAACGCGGCGCGAATGGCGGTGTGTGCCGGGACCCAGACGGCAATATCCGTCTGGAATGCACCTGCGGGCTGGTCATTTCCGGCAAGACCGATCCGGCCAATCCGCTCTTCACAAAAGGCGGAAGCGCCTGGACGAATGATTCCTTTCCGATTCTCGACCTTCCGTCCTATCAGGATCCGCGGCTCAATCCGCGCAACCAATGCATTCACCATGGCTATGCCTCCATCGCCCTGATACCGATTCGGAACAAGGAGCGAATCATCGGTCTGATTCACATCAATGACCGCCAAAAAGGACGTTTCACTCTCAATACGATTGAACTTCTGGAAGACATCGCATCGCACATCGGATCGGCGCTGCTGCGCAAGCAGACGGAAAAGTCCCTGAGCGAGAGCGAAATTCAATACCGGACCCTTTACGAATCTGCCGGTGACGCCATTTTCTTATTGGATGAGGATGTCTTTATTGACTGTAACATAAAGGCTCTTGAGATGTTTCGTTGTACCAGAGAACAGATTGTCGGGCAGCCTCCTTACCTGTTCTCGCCGGAAGTTCAGCCTGATGGAAGGAACTCCAAGGAAAAAGCCTTGGAAAAGAACAACGCGGTACGTAGGGGTCAGCCTCAATATTTTGAATGGAAACACCTTCGTTATGATGGAACAACTTTTGACGCAGACATCAGCCTAAATATCATCGACAACAGGAGTAAAAAATACATCCAGGCAATTTGTCGCGACATCACCGAACGCAAGAGGGCTGAAACGTCACTGCGGGAGAGCGAGCAGCAGCTATGGATATTCCTTAATTCGACATCGGATATGGCATTTCTGAAAGATGATAACTACTGTCATCTCATTGCAAATCGTTCTTTGTGTAAGTTCTATGGCAAGACAGATGAGGAGATCATCGGCAAAACCGATTCTGATCTGATGACCGAGAAGGAAGCAGCGCAGTGCAGAAAAACAGATGAACAAGCGCTTCTTTCGACTGCACCACTGATCACTGAAGAAGTTGTTATGGGTCGATATTATGAGACGATGAAATTTCCTGTTGAACTTCCAGAGGGGAAAAAAGGGATTGGTGCGTACATCCGGGACATCACCGAGCGCAAGCAGATGGATGAAGAACTAAAAAAATACCGCGAGCATTTGGAAGATCTGGTGCGCGAACGCACGATCAAACTCGAAGCATCCAACAAGGAACTGGAAGCATTTTCCTATTCAGCATCCCACGACCTGCGCGCCCCCCTCCGGTCAATCGACGGATTCAGTCAGGCGCTTCTGGAAGACTGTGGGGATAAACTGGATATACAAGGAAAGGATTATCTGATAAGAATCAGGGCAGCGACAAGCCGTATGGCGGAGCTTATAGAAGATTTGCTGCAGCTTTCCCGGATCACGCGTACGGCAATGAACATTGAAAAGATTAATCTGACCCGGATTGCCCGGTCCGTAATAGATGAATTACAGAAATCCCAGCCTCAAAGGAATGTCAAAATAAGAATTGCCGACGGCATGGAAGAAATTGCGGATTCGAAATTAATGCGCATTGTCCTTGAAAACCTGCTGGGCAACGCCTGGAAATTCACGGGGAAGAAGGCTCAGGCCGTAATCGAATTCGGATTTAAAAACGAAGGCGGGAAAAAAGCATATTTCATCCGCGATAACGGGGCTGGTTTCGATATGGCGTATGCGGACAAGCTTTTCGCCCCGTTCCAGCGCCTGCACATGGAAGATGAATTTCCGGGCACGGGAATCGGGCTGGCTACCGTGCGGCGTATTATCCACCGCCACGGAGGCCATGTCCGGACGGAGGGAGCTATAGGCAAAGGCGCAACTTTCTATTTTAGTCTTAATGAAAACTAATTAAGCGGTGTGCTCTCTATGTCCAATAACAGGAAAATATTACTGGTGGAAGACAAAGGAGACGAAACAATGAATATTTTGCTTCGCGTTCTAATCGTTGATGATTCGGATGATGACGCCAAGCTGATGATACGTCAGTTGCACAAAGGAGGCTATGACCCCAAATGGGAACGGGTGGAAACCGCTAAAACCATGGAGGCCGCCCTTGACCGGGGGCAGTGGGACGTTATTCTCTGCGACTATAAAATGCCGAGTTTCAGCGCGCCTGCGGCCCTGAAACTTGTCCAGGACAAAAACATCGACCTTCCGTTCATTATTGTGTCCGGCGCTATCGGGGAGGGCACGGCTGTGGATGTAATGAAATCAGGCGCGCACGACTACCTGATAAAGGACAATCTCGCCAAGCTTGTCGTCGCGATAGAGAGGGAGATTCGCGAAGTGAAAATGCGTCAGGAAAAGAAAAAGGCGGAAGAAATGCTAATAAAGAGCGAGGAAAATTTTCGCCATTCCCTTGATGATTCCCCGCTGGGCATTCGCATTGGCACCATCGACGGCAAAACACTCTACGCCAACCGGGAGATTTTAAACATATACGGCTACGATA
This sequence comes from uncultured delta proteobacterium, assembly GCA_963710575.1. Taxonomy (GTDB): domain Bacteria; phylum Desulfobacterota; class Syntrophia; order Syntrophales; family Smithellaceae; genus Smithella. Next base: position 57,946 of record CAVQAL010000015.1, read on the forward strand.
GCATTAAAGAGCTGGCATCGATTCCCCACAAAAAGAGATACACCCCGGAGAGCTATGCCGAGTATAAGATAAGACAAGAAAAAAGGCGGCGCGGCGAGTATGTTCCATCGCATTATGAAATAAGCATTATCCGTAAGGATGGCAAAATCCGCAACCTTGAAGTATTCCGCAAGCAAGTGTTGTGGAATGGCGCAATGCAGTTTCAGGCGCTCTACACTGATATCACCGAACGCAAGCAGGCCGAAAAGAATTTGCTGGAAAGCGAAGAACGGTATCGTATTGTCGTGGAAAATGCGCATGAAGCCATTATCATTACTCAGGACATAAAGATAGTGTTTGCCAATAGTGCCGCTACAGAGCAGATAGGCTATTCCAAGGAAACGTTAACATCCGGCGTTTTTACAAGTTTCATCCATCCCGATGATCGCCGGATGGTTGCCGATTACAGCATCAAGAGATTGAACGGTGAAAATGTTCCCTCTGTTTATTCCTTTAGAATTTTCACTCAGGATGGAAAAGTAAAGTGGGTTGAACTTAATGCCACGGTTATTGAATGGAACAAAAAACCGGCGACCTTGAATTTTTTGAATGATATCACCGAACGTAAGTTGCTGGAAGAAGAACGCATCGAAAGTTATAACCGGATAAAGAAAACTTTGCAAGCCGCAGTACAGTCGATCGCCCTGCTGGTAGAAACGAAAGATCCCTATACCTCCGGCCATCAGGAACGAGTATCCCAACTGGCCCGGGCAATTGCCAAAGAAATGGATTTAACGAAAGATCAACAGGATTTCATCAGCACTGCATCCATCATTCATGATCTCGGCAAAGTATCCGTTCCGTCGGAGCTTCTCAGTAAGCCGACCAAGCTTAGCGACCTGGAATTCAACTTAATTAGAGTTCACTCCCAAGCAGGATATAATATCCTTAAGGACATCGATTTCCCCTGGCCGGTGGCCGATGTCGTCCTTCAGCATCATGAACGGATGGATGGATCGGGCTATCCACAACATCTTCAGGGAGAGGCTATTCTACTGGAAGCGCGAATCCTGGCTGTCGCCGACGTCGTGGAAGCCATCTCTTCTCACCGTCCCTATCGTCCCGCCATGGGAATTAGTTCCGCTCTGGATGAAATTTCCAAAAACAAAGGCATCCTTTATGATGCAAATGTCGTGGATGCCTGCCTGAAATTATTTCGGGAAAACAACTTCGTTTTTAGTTAAAAAATATCTCTGCTGAATATCCAACGTCCAGGAAAGAATAATCAACATTCCAAGAGGAATACTTGTTTTCATGACCGCCTTAACCGCCAAATTTTCCGCGATTATATACTTGACACAGGAGGCGAATTTGATAGAATGAGTACATGGGTGGAAGAAAAAAGTGGTTTAACAAAGAATTTTCTGTGGGCATTATCGTCACAATTATTATTTGTGTGGTGCCTATGACCTGGTATTGGATGGCCTTTCTATGGGCAATATTGACAATTTTATCAACACATTTAATTTTTAGCCTTCCTATAAATCGAAAATCTTATAGAATGGCTTGCACACTAGTCTTTTGCATTATCCTAATCATATTAGGATCTTATTTAATACATGATAAATATATCAATGATAATAATAAAGTGATGGTATCACCCTCAGAATTAACGATAACATCCCCAATGGATGATCATTTTGTTTTGTCGGTCATAAATAAACAAGATTTTAATATATATAATGTAAACATGAGTATTTGTTTGAACTACAGAACATCTGATTTCTCGTGGATAGAAATTCTCCCTGCAAAAGATGAAAAGGAATCGATTAAAGACTTTCCGATTCCAATGGTCGCCGTTATATCAAACTATGGATGTGAAGGGATCGTCTTTGGAAATATTAGTCCACACCAAACAAAAGAATTTAACGTAACGATAAAAGGCAAGAGCCTTCCCGCTGGGTCAAAGATAGCGTTTAGGGTATATAATTGGTATTTAGAGCCTAATTTTAAAAGCATTCCAGTAGACAAAGCATATGCATTACATAAAGAACCCCCACAAAATTTTCAGGACTTGTTTGATGAAAAATCAGACAAGACTGGACACGCTTATGCTATCAAAATGAAGATGCCTACAAATCCATTCTTAAATGACAAGGCAGACCCAAAAGATTATGGGGTAATTGTAATTATGGACAGATAGTGGAAGTTTTATGCCGTAAGTTTTTTAAATTCCATTTTAGGAGCATTTAATAATTTTATGAGAGTATCTCTGAATAAATATTTATTATCGCGATTATTAAATCGCCATTCAAATTCATCGAGGTAAGCGTCCATATGTTTAGTGCTGATTTGATGATAAGAACCTACAATAGACCTCTTAAACAAAGACCAAGCGTTTTCAATACTATTGGTATGAATATCTCCGCGCGCCCATTCTTCTTTTCTATGATTTACGCTTTCATGCTTGAAAGTCTTATCGAGAGATTTATACGCTTTATACTCATCTGTCATGATAGTAGCATTCTTATCTATGCGGTCATTGATAATGCCGACAAGAACTCTTTTGCCTGTAGTCGGGATAGTTCTAGCCTCAAAACTCCCATTTCTTTGCAAAAGACCCATGACCGGTTGCTTTTCCCAGGGGCCGCGCTTTCTCCGCTTATCATAACGACCGCCAATGAATGTTTCATCTACTTCAACAACACCTTTAAGTTTAGGCTTATCAGTAGCTTCTTCCATCGCTTTTCTGACACGGTGGCAAAGATACCACGCCGTTTTATAACTGACGCCAAGGCTCCTTTTAAGCTGATTTGCGGACATTCCTTTTTTAGATTCGGTCATCAAATAGACGGCGAGAAACCATTTCCAAATCGGCAAATGGGAATCATGAAATATAGTTCCGGCAGTGATAGAGAATTGATAGCGGCATTGATCGCAGTCGTATTGATCTCTTTTCTCTATATGAGAGATTTTATCAGAACCGCACCGTGGGCATTTAATACCGTCCGCCCATCTAAGGGCTTCGAGATAATCGCGGCATTTTTTATCATTGCCATAATGTTCGATAAGGTTAACCAAATTTGTTTCCATAGGAGCCTCCATGAAAAAGATTAAAAAGCATCTTAAAAACTTAACTAACGATGAAGTCATTGCTCATGTCTTTCATCCAGACGCTTTAAAACATATTAAAAATCATGTTGAAAAACTTTCCGCTGAAAAGAAAAAACCAATTAAGAAAGAGCGTCAATCATGACTTTCGATTATAATATAGCACTTAATTTACCTTGTGTCAAGTATATAATCGCGAAATTTTCCCATTGCCAAGAACAGCTTAATATGTTAAAAAAACTCGTTTTAAACTATGGTTATAAATTATGGAAAAAATTACAGCAATTAGAGGATTTAAAGATATTTTACCGGAAGATGCCCGCCGTTTCTGGGAAATTGAAACTATTGCCCGCCGTGTTTTTAACTCTTTTGGTTTTCGGGAAATTCGCGTCCCCATTATGGAAAAAACAGAACTTTTCAAGCGGAGCATCGGAGAAACAACGGATATTGTCGAAAAGGAAATGTACACTTTCGCCGACAGGGACAACGAATTTTTAACCCTGCGGCCGGAAGCTACAGCCTCCGTGATTCGCGCGTATATCGAACACAACATGTCCGCCGCCGAACAGATAACCAAGCTTTTTACGATTGGCCCCATGTTCCGCCGCGAAAGGCCGCAGAAAGGACGTTTCCGGCAGTTTAATCAGATTGATGTAGAGCTTTTCGGCGAAGACAAGCCGCAATCCGACGCCGAAATAATTTTTATGCTGATGCATTTTTTAACCAGCGCCGGCTTAAAAGATTTGCAGCTGGAAATCAATTCTCTCGGCTGCGCCTCCTGCCGCCCTATCTTTTCCAGGGCTGTTATTGATTTTTTAAAGGGAAGCGAAAAAAGTCTTTGCCCTGACTGCCAGAGACGCATCAACACCAATCCGCTGCGGGTTTTTGACTGCAAGGTGGAAACCTGCGCCTCTATTATCGCCGATGCGCCGCAAATTCTTAATTTTCTTTGTGCGGACTGCGAAGTTCATTTTTCACAGGTAAAATCATTGCTCAATGAGTTGCATATATCTTTTAATATAAATGCCCGGATGGTTCGCGGACTGGATTACTACATTAAAACTGCGTTTGAAGTAAAATCAAATGCCCTCGGCGCGCAAAATGCCGTAGCCGGCGGAGGCAGATATAACGGCCTGATCAGTTCCCTCGGAGGGCCGGATGTTGCCGGAATTGGATTTGCCGCCGGTTTTGAACGCCTTATAGATTGCCTGCCGGAAGACTCCATAAATAAATTTAAAACAGATTTATTTATTGCGGCGCTGGGAGCGCAAGCCCAAAAACTGGCTTTCGGCCTGACCAACGAACTGCGGCGCGCAGGAATATCCGCGGAGATGGATTACGCGGATAAAAGCCTGAAGAGCCAGCTAAAGCGGGCGGATAAATTAAACAGCTCCTTTACTCTTATTTTCGGCGATAAGGAAATTGAGGAGAAACAGGTTCTGTTAAGAAACATGCAGACAAAGGATCAGCAGATGATTCCTCTGGATGGACTGCTGAAATCAACAATAAATATTATTAAAGAGAGGTAAATAAGTTTTGGCTGATTTTTTAACAAAAGATAAGAGAACGCATTACTGCGGAAGTTTGGATATTTCTCTTGACGGACAGGAAGTAATTCTTATGGGCTGGGCGCATCGCCGGCGCGATCACGGTGGCGTCATTTTTGTGGATTTGCGCGACCGCGAAGGAATCGTGCAGGTGGTTTTCAATCCTGATGCCGGAGAAAGTGTTCACGGGGAAGCGCATAAAATCCGCAGTGAATTTGTTCTGGCTGTTAAAGGAAAAGTTCGCAAAAGGCCTGAGGGTATGGATAATCCGGCGCTGAAAACCGGCGAAATTGAAGTCATTGTCTCCGAACTGGAAATAATGAACGAATCCAGGACGCCGCCCTTCTCCTTCGACGATGAAGAAATTTCGGAAAATGTCCGCCTCAAATACCGCTATCTGGATTTACGCCGTCCGGCGATTCAGAAAAATCTTTTTTTACGCAGCAAACTTGCCGCCGCAACCCGCCGCTATTTTGATGAAAACGGTTTTATTGAAGTGGAAACGCCGTTTCTGGGTAAAAGCACACCGGAAGGAGCGCGCGATTATCTGGTGCCCAGCCGCATTTCCAAAGGCAATTTTTACGCGCTTCCCCAGTCTCCGCAGATTTTCAAACAACTGCTGATGGTTTCGGGTTTCGACCGTTACTATCAAATCGTGAAATGTTTCCGCGACGAAGATTTGCGCGCCGACCGTCAGCCGGAATTCACTCAGATCGACGTGGAAATGTCTTTTATTACCGAAGAAGATATTATGAATATGATGGAAGGTCTGATGAAAGCCATCTTTAAGGCCTGCCTGAACAAAGATCTAACGCTGCCCCTTCCCCGGCTGACCTACGCCGACGCGATTGGCCGCTATGGCAAGGACAATCCCGATGTGCGTTTCGGCATGGAGATCGTTGATCTTACCGCTATTGTCAAAGATTCCGGATTCAAACTTTTCACGGAAGTCGCGGCTTCAGGCGGCGTGATCAAAGCGATTAAAGCCGAGCAGGCCTCCGCGCTCTCCCGCAAAGACCTTGACGGATTGAAAGATTTCGTGGCTATTTACGGCGCAAAGGGTCTGGCCTGGGCCAAAGTCAACGCCGCCGACTGGACATCGCCCATTTTTAAATTTCTCAAACCCGAGGAAGTAGCAGGCATCGCCAAAGCAATGAACGCTAAAGAAGGCGATATTATTTTCTTTGTCGCCGACACGCCGCGTGTTGTCAATGACTCTCTGGGCAACTTACGTTTGAATCTCGGGAAAAAAATGAATCTGATTGATCCCGACGCACTGGCCTTCACATGGATTACTGAATTTCCACTGATGGAATATTCAGAAACGGAAAAACGATTCATGTCCACGCATCATCCATTCACGTCGCCATTTCTGGAAGACCTGCCTCTGATGACCACCGATCCCGGAAAAGTTCGAGCCCGGGCCTACGATCTGGTCCTGAACGGTTCTGAAATCGGCGGCGGCAGCATTCGTATCCATAATAAGAACGTTCAGTCTCAGGTCTTCAGCGCGCTGAATTTGAGCGATGAAGAGGCAAGGCTGAAATTCGGATTTCTGCTGGATGCTCTTGAGTACGGAGCTCCGCCTCATGGAGGGCTCGCCTTCGGTCTGGACAGACTCACCATGATTATGACCAGGGCAGAATCGATACGCGACGTAATCGCCTTCCCGAAAACACAGAAAGCAGCTTGTTTGATGACCGATGCTCCTTCTAAAGTCAGCATTGAGCAATTGATGGAATTATCGCTGAAAATTGTTTAATCATAAGCATTGGAGAAAATAATGGTTAAATCCAAAAAAGAAAAAAAACTGACCGCTCAAAATAAAAAAATTAAAAAGTTCAAATTAAAAGAGCAGGATAAGCCGAATCTTTATAAAGAAATTTTCCCTTACTCTGAAGTAAGCAAGATTGTTTTTGACAATAAAATTGTTCCAATGCGCCCGGCTAAAGAGATTTTTATCACGGATACAACATTTCGCGACGGCCAACAGTCGCGGCCTCCCTACACGGCGGAACAAATTGTCACTATATTCCAATTCCTCAGTCAACTAGGCGGCCCCAATGGAGTAATCCGCCAGTCGGAATTTTTCCTTTATAGTAAAAAAGATAAGGAAGCAGTGGAAAAATGTCTGGAACTGGGTCTGCCTTATCCGGAAATTACGAGCTGGATCAGAGCGGCCAAAGAAGATGTTCCGCTGGTCAAGGAATTCGGATTGAAGGAAACAGGCCTGCTTACTTCAGTTTCCGATTATCATATTTTCCTCAAGCTGAACAAAAAAAGAAGTGAGGCTTTAAATGATTATCTGGGTATCGTTAAATCCATTCTGGATTTGGGCATAATTCCCCGTTGTCATTTTGAAGACGTTACCCGCGCCGATATATATGGCTTCTGCATTCCCTTCGCGCAGGAATTAATGAAACTCCGGGAAGAAAGCGGCATTGATGTAAAAATAAGGTTATGCGACACGATGGGCTACGGCGTTACCTATCCCGGAGCAGCTCTGCCCCGGAGCGTGGATAAACTTGTTCACTCTTTTATTCACGACGCCGGAGTTCCCGGCCATCTCCTGGAATGGCACGGCCATAACGATTTTCACAAAGCCATGATTAACGCCACGACAGCATGGCTCTATGGCTGCAGCGCGGCTAATTCAACACTTTTGGGGCTTGGTGAAAGAACAGGCAATCCACCCATCGAAGGTTTAATTTTCGAATACATCGCCCTTAAAGAAAATAACGGCATTGATACAACGGTAATTACTGACATCGCCGAATATTTTGAAAAGGAAATCGGAGTAAAAATTCCGCATAATTATCCTTTTGTCGGTTTGGGGTTCAACGTCACCAGCGCAGGGGTCCACGCCGACGGCCTCATTAAATGCGAAGAAATTTATAATATATTCGATACCAGAAAAATTTTAAAACGACCGATTACCACAACAATCACTGACAAATCAGGAAACGCCGGCATCGCTTTCTGGATTAATCAGCGTTTTAATCTCGAAGGCAATAAAATCGTGGATAAAAGGCATCCGGGAATTTCCAAGATTCACAAATGGGTTACGGAACAATACGAAGCAGGCAGAATAACTTCCATTTCCCCCGAAGAAATGGAGAAAAGAGTGCGCTTGTATCTGCCGGAATACTTCATGTCCGAATTGGAAAAAATCAAGTTCATTGCGGAAAAAGCGGCAGTTGACGCGGTCAATCAGATTATTGAACTTCCATTAATGAAGAACATGAATACCGCACAACAGGAACCGCTGATGCAGAGTTTCGTTGATGAACATCCATCCATGCAATTTGCCTACATCGTGGATATGAACGGCCGGAAAACGACAAAAAATATCACGAATATTGTTGATCGCGCCAAATATGAAAACTATGGAGTAGGAACCGACCAATCCGACAGGGAATGGTTTATCAAACCTCGGCAAGAAGGTAAAGTTTATGTTTCCGATTTCTTTATTTCCAAGATGACCGGCATTTTATGCTTTACTGTTTCTGCGCCTCTTGTTAACGATAAGGATGAAATGATCGGTATTTTCGGCGTGGATATTCAATTCGAAGACTGGGTGAAAAGAGCAGAGGATATGGAAGACATGGATCATATCGCTCTGCGTGCGGAATACACGGAAATGAAATCCAAAGCCAAACACGGGCATCACTGATGAGACTCAAGTTTCAGGAGCGTAGCAAACTGAAACTTGTAAGTCGAACAGTCCCGCATAGCGTAGCGACGCGGGATTAGGAACTCCTTATTTTAAGCGAAGCGTGACGTAATCGGCTAGTCGCATTTATTCCGCACAGCGAAGCGGTATTAGTGGCTCCTTTATTTCAGAGCAGGACTTCGATATCTGTTATCGGATACGCCATGCAGGGGTGAATATATCCAAAAGCCCTATCGGACTTTCTCCGCTTTACGCCATTCGGCTGATAGACCTTGCCCGAAAGCAGCTTAGTCCTGCAAAGACTGCATTCGCCCGAACGGCACAAGGCGGGAATCGCCACGCCTGCTCTCTCCAGCGATATCATGAGCGGCTCCGAAGCAGGCGCGCTAATCGTCTTTCTCCCCTTTATTGCAACCTTGAAGACATCGCCTGCTTTTACGTTTTCGGGCCAGCCGGGGTACGATAATATATTCCTCGGCGCACCAAAGACCTCGACCTTTGTCTTTCTTGCCGGTATCGGCAGTTTTCCAAGTTCAGGCAGGCAGAATTGATACATCGCTTCCGGTCCGCAGACAAAGAACGTCCAGTCAAGGCCATCAATCCTTTCCTTTATCAGACCGGCATTGATGAACCCCTTGAGCCCGCAAAAAGATAGGGCCGGTTCGGATACGACCAAATCCCATGTGAAGTTCTTATGGGCCGATGAAATTCTGTCAATCTCTGCCCTGTAGATTACATCTTCCTCAGCCCTGCATCCGTAAAGAAGGTGCAACCGGCACTTGAGGTTTTTATCGGCAAGCTCCCTGATCATGCTCATAAATGGCGTTATGCCGCTGCCGCCGGCGATAAACGCCAGTTTATCGCCGTGAAAAAGCGGATTGTAATGGAAATTTCCCGACGGCGAGGAGCTGCTGAGTGTATCGCCCGGCTTTAATTCGTCCAGCAAATAATTCGAAACAAATCCGTCATCTACCCTTCTGACCGTTATCTCATAGTAGCCTGTCTGCGCAGGAGATGATGCTATACTGTATGGCCTGCTTGTCCTTACCCCGCCTGTCTCCACAAAGATATTGATATACTGTCCGGCCTGAAACGGCGGCAAACCGCTACCTTCGCTTGCAAGCTTGATGGATTTTGTGCTCGCAGTCTCTTGAATAATTTCCGATACGGTCAGGTCAAGCTTTGCCGGATGAAGCGCATCTATGATGCTTCTAACCTCTCCTCTTTTCGCCTGATAGTCAAAGCCATATTTTTCAAGAACAGCGGCCTCCCTGATTATTTCATCATATCCGTCAATTTTTTGGATAATGTCTTTCTTGGCCATATCCCCCTCCCCTACTGCTTGCTAAGAAGCCGTGAAATCGACCTGGCTGCAGAAGCGCCCGACTGAAGAGTGGGCTGGAATCCACCGGAGCCGTTCCATGCGCCCGCGAAATACAAACCTTGGATCATCGACTTTGCTTCCACAAACAGACTTGTCTCTCGTGTGAAGTGTTCCGAGCCATAGATCGAACCGCCCGGATGTCCGAGGTAGCGCATGTGCGTAAGCGGCGTTGCCGGCTCAGCCTCCTCAATATGCTTTCTGATGTCGGGAAAAACCTTTTCGGCAAGGTCAATCAGGTTCTCGGCGAAGCGGTATTTCGTGTCGTAATATTTTGAAGGAGGAACGCTCATCCACGGCTGCGCATACTGAAGCGTAACGAGAGAGGCCTGACACGAGCCCTGGGGCGAAAAGTCAGGATCGTCAACGTCATAGCAGGTCAGCAGGGAAAATTCAGCCGCATCCAGCGTTTTCATTTTCTTGTAAGCGTAATCAGCGTCCGTTGTTGAACATATGAAGTTGGTCGCCTTATCGATTCCCATATCAGTCGGATTGCAGTCGAAACCCATGTAAACAGTGAAAGCCGAAAGACCAACCGTTCTTGCATTGAGTGTCTTTAGTTCATCCTCCGGGCAGTTTTCTGCGCCGATCATATCGATTAACGTTGTTATCGGACCAGCGTTGGAAACCACAAATTTTGTCGATATCTCATCTCCGTCCTCGGTGATAACGGATTTGATTCTGCCGTTTTCGACATTGATCTTCTTTGCAGCGCAATTGAATCTGGCATCTCCGCCGTAATTGATGAAGGCGTCGCAAATCGCATTGGACATCGCCTGCGAACCTCCCTTCATATGCCATGGTTTGAATTCGAGATAAGCCCAGAGCATCATGGCAAGATCCATGAAACTGAGTCTGCTCGGCGGCAGCCCGGCATAACTCCAGTAAATAGACACGGCGTTCTGCAAACAGGGGTCTTTGAGGCATTCATCAAGAATGGCCTGAGCATCTTTCAGAGCAAGCTTGAAAAAAAGCGGATATTTTTCAGGGCTTGCCTCCCGGTCATTCATAAACAACACGCTCACCATTTCCATACAAAACGCATAGACAAGGTCAAAAAACTTTTTGATTCCTTCCTTTTCGGCCGAAAATTTTTCCATCAGCGTCTCTTGGGCAGCCACCCGTTCGGCCTTCAGGTTGATGTCCATTTTTCCGGGGACGACAATGCGGTAAAGGTTTTTCTGCTGTATGAACTCAATCTTGTCGATGACACCCAGGTCGCCCAGTACCCCCCTCAATGGCCCCGGAAATTCGGAAAGTCCTAGGCCGCTCAACTGGTGGAGCGCAACCTCAAATTCAAATCTGCCCCTTATGAAGCTTGTAGCGCATCCGCCCGGGACGTTATGCCTTTCGAGCATCAGGGTTTTATGTCCATTCTTAGCGAGACCGGCGGCGGCCGTCAGCCCACCATTGCCGGCACCTATTACAACCACATCATAATCAGGCATGAACGATCCCCTCCTTAAAAATATTATATAAAGATCTAATTATAGAACATTACTGCCAGATCATCGCTCTTTGCTGTTTTTTCTTCTAAGCCTTTGCCCCGTTTCTTGATAAGAACTTGATTTAATCGATTGAAACATAAGTAAACTTCGCTTGTATGTCAATAAAAAACTGGCAACAAGATGGGGGGGGCGACTTGTGTTTATTACGGATTTAAATATTGTGTGAATTGGGGAAGTAATAAAAACAACATTACAGGAAGAAGTTGATTGTTTGCTTCACCTACTTAGTTTCAGTGATGTAGCTACTATGCCACCTGTGCCAAATATTGAATCAAGGGCGTTATCTTCATTATTTTCTTTTCTCAAATTCATCATATGCACACTCTAGGCTTACTTTTATCGTCTGATCCATATCCAAATATTCATAACGACCTAATCGGCCTCCAAAGATAACGTCTTTTTCTTTTGTAGTAAGTATCTTATATTTTTTTACTAGAAGATTATTTTTATTATCGTTAATGGGATAATATGCTTCCTTACCTTTTGACCACATATCAGGATATTCTCTGGTTATCACAGTTTTATTCTTGTTTTTGAACACAAAGTGCTTGTGCTCAATAATCCTTGTATACGGAAAGTCGAGCCCGGTATAATTAACAACTGCAACTCCCTGATAATTATCTTGTTCTAACACCTCTTCTTTGAAAAATAACGATCGGTATTCCAAGGGACCATATTCATAATCAAAATATTCATCAATCATCCCTGTAAATACCAATTTATTTGAAACGGTCTTAAAGCCCCTAAATTTTTCAAAGAAATTGCATGACAATTCAATATCGATTCCATTTAGCATCTTCTCAATAATCTTTGTATACCCACCAACAGGGATACCCTGATACTGATCGTTATAATAATTGTTGTCATAGATAAATCTTAACGGCAACCTTCTGATGATAAATGCTGGGAGTTCACTACACGGCCGGCCCCATTGCTTTTCAGTATATCCTTTTATCAATTTTTCATAAATATCTCTTCCTACTAAGGATAAAGCTTGTTCTTCAAGATTTTTGGGTTCATGGTGGAGTTCAGGCCTTTGCTTCAAGATGATACGCCTTGCTTCATCAGGTGTTTCAATGCCCCACATTTTACTGAACGTATTCATATTAAAAGGTAAATTGTAAATCTCACCCATGATCTTAGCAATCGGGCTGTGAACGAAATTATTGAATTCTGTAAACTGATTTATATATTCCCATATTTTTTTATCCTTCGTATGAAAAATGTGAGGTCCATATTTGTGTACTTCAATCTCTTCAATATTTTCTGAATAAATGTTACCACCGATATGATTACGTTTATCCACGACCAGACATTTTTTCCCTCTTTTATTCGCTTCATACGCAAATGTTGCTCCAAATAATCCAGCACCTATGATTAAATAGTCATATTTCATTTATTCCTCTCCGGCCTGCCATATTTGCAATGCCAGTTCTATGCGGTCTTTCTTCTCAATAATTTTATTGTGACAGAAAAAATTTTATGAAACTGAAGATGACCAATTGAAAGAGAGTAAGGCTCCAGTTTTAATTCCATTTATGTTTAAATAACACCATTTTATCTTTATAATATACGATATTATTTGCATCAACTCTAGTCCCAACGGGACTTGGATAATGTCTATGATTATGAATTTCATAACTCATTTCTATTATGTTAAAATCCATAGTACCAATGATAAAAGATAATAACCATTGTTGTTTGGCGTAATGCCTAAACAGTCTATCAACGTCAGGGAACAATCTATTATATTGAATTAATAGGTTTTTCCACGTTCTTTTATTCATAGCTAAAACGCCAGTATTATATATTTTTATTTTTGATAAGTCTGTACGAAATTTCACTGGCAAGATGCCAAATTTTACTGGTAAAAAACCTACAGGAGATAATCTTGCAAATTCATTTTTTAATGTATCAACCGGGGATGCATTATAACCTACAAAAACATCACCATCTTTAAATTTTCTAAATTTATTTAATTCTTCTTCCGTTAGATTCCTTTGTAAAATGATGTCACCATCAGTAAAAAATATTATATCATCAGCAGCAACTAATTCATCAAAACCATCTGATTTAATAAATTCACCGTGTTGTATACAATTTATTTGGCTAGGTGATTCAATAATTGAAGGTGATATTTTTAAAGTTTTTATTTTTTCATAATTTAAATGTATATCATCATACCCTAAATATATCAGAAAATTTAAATCGAAATTTGAATTTATTTCTATCGAATTAAGATATGATGTTACTTTATTTAAATAACTATTATCACTTCCTGTCGCTAAAATTAATTTATTCATAATTTAGTTATATGTTTTTAGAATTGGCAACTGACCTGCCGCTAATGCTTGTACCATATTTTAAGTTGGAGTTCAGCATTATTTCGTTTATTAAGGATTGAAATCTAGCCTTTTTATAGAGGTTAATGGCTTGAAGACTATACGAAGAAAGTTGGATTTTGCAGAAATAATAAACATGATGCCTCTAATTCTAGCACGCGCCGCTTGCAGGACAATTCGACCTGCAAGCTTCAGTCGCAGATGACCTTTAGGTTATTCACTGCGTTTCTGAAAAAACAAAAGATGTTACTCATCCCGCGTTGCTACGCTTGCGGGACGGTTCGACTAGCAAATATTACTTCACTACGTTTGTAGATAAGAGGTGTCACTCGCCCCGCCCGCAACGCACAGCGTTGCGGGATAAGTAAAACTAACACATTTCAGTTCACTGCGTTTCTGAAATGTGAGTTTTTCTAATCATAAAGCATCCACTGCTCAAATGGACGATCATCATCGTATTCCGAAAGCGGCGCTATTTCTTTGATAAATCGGGAAGGAGCGAGCGTTAAAACGCCGGAGGAACGAGTGTAATCCAGCGCCGGATAACACAGATAAAGCTGATCCTTGGCCCGTGTCACCGCCACATAAAAGAGTCTTCGTTCTTCTTCTTCGCCGCCCTCTTCTTTCAGCGCACGCTGCAGCGGAATCATGCCGTCAGCGCACCAGATTAAAAACACGTAAGACCATTCAAGCCCTTTGGCCTGATGGATTGTGCTCAAAGCCACCTTGTCTTCGTCGTCTTCTTCCCCGGAGCCTTCTTCCTTGGCCATATTGGTGAGTAGGGCGAGCTCATTTAAGAAATCTTCCATTTGCAAAAACTGGGCGGAAAAATTTCCCAACTGAATCAAGTCTTCCTCCCGTGATGGGGCATCGGAATAATTATCCTGCAAATAAACGCGATAATTACCTCTGTTTAATAAAACATCAATCACCTTTTCCGGTATACGGTCGCCAGCGGGAAGCTCTAAAAGTAATTGAATGGTTTTACGGCATTCTTCTATCCCCGGTTTTCCCTGCTTGGGCACAATCTGCATGAATTCATTTTTCAAGAAAGCTTCCAGAGGATTTTCCTGCTTGATTAAATATTTCCAAATTTTATTAAATGTTACCTTGCCCACTTTAGGATACATGATCAGCAAACGTCTCCAGGCCAATTCATCGCCGGGATTGACTAAAACCCTCATGTAGGAAGTTACATCTTTAATATGCGCCTGTTCAAAAAAACGAATGCCGGAACGAATATCAAAGGGAATATCGCGACGGACAAATTCCATTTGCATCTCCATGGAATGATAATGCGCACGGTAAAGAATGGCTATTTCCTTCAGCGGCACGCCGCCGCGAATCAATTCCGTAATCCTCTGCGTCACAAAATCCGCCTGTTTCAGCACATTTTGAGCGGACACCATAACAGGCCGCATCCCATTGGAGCGCACCGCTCTTAATTCTTTGGGAAACTGTTTTTCGTTATAGGTTATACTCAAATTCGCCAGATGCAGTATTTCCGGCGTGCTGCGATAGTTGGTTTCCAGTTTGAATATTTTACAGTCGGGATACCGATCGGGGAAATTGATTATATTGCTGAAATTCGCGCCCCGAAAGGAATAGATGCTTTGTGAATCATCTCCCACCACCATCAAATTTCTATGGCTGGAAGCAAATAAATCAACAATATCTGCTTGAATGATATTGGTGTCCTGATATTCATCCACTAAAACATGCTTAAATCTGCCGGAAATATTTTTCAAAATATCCGGATTCTCCAGAAGAAGAACGCGGCAATTATTTAACAGATCATCAAAGTCCATGACGGACAGCTCTTTCTTTTTTTGTGCGTATAAACAAGCTATCTGGTTAATTTCATCTGTCAGATGAAGAAAGAAGGGATATCGGGATTGAAGCACTTCTTCCAATGTGTTTTGTGTATTATTTGCCAGACTGATGAGTTCGGCAATAATATTACTTTTAGGGAATTTGCTGAGTTTCGTATCAATCTTTAATTCGGCCAGACTGGTGGAGATGAGTTGACGGGAATCTTCACTGTCGACAATAGAAAAATTGCTTTTATAACCGAGACGTTCAACATATCGTCTCAGAAGAACATGGGCAACATGATGAAAAGTGCCGCCCATAATATTTCTTGTATCGGAATTAATCAGACTGGCCACACGGTTGAGCATGGAATGTGCGGCTTTGTTGGTAAATGTCGCCAGTAATATATTTTCCGGCTCAACACCGGTCTCCAACAAGCGGGCGACGCGGTAGGTCAATGTGCGTGTTTTGCCGCTCCCCGCTCCGGCTAGCACTAGAAGCGGACCGCCTTCTTCCATGACAACTTTATACTGCTCCGGATTAAGCTCTTTTTCATAATCAATCATTATATTTTTTTACTTTTTCCATAAACTTTTTCTAACGAACGATCAGCGTTTATAACGGAAAACAATCACATGTTCAAGTTAATATCCAATACCAATTCTAAATCAAAGCGCTATTTTTGTTGACGTCGTTGTCGGCCTCCTCAACGTATTAGTAAATACGCCTCGTCGCCTCCGCCTAGCCGCCTCAATATCATCTTTGATTTAGAAATGGTATAATCATCTTATAATCATTTGATAATTTCCACCGCATATCCAAATGATTTTTAAGTCCTGCTTGATAATATTATGTTCAAATAAACTGTTTCCTTTGTAATATTAAATAAATCCCTTGCCTCTTTCAACAGCAATTCTACCGGTTAAAGATTAAAATTGTCTTGATTTTACCTGCCGGATAAGTTAAACAAGCGCGCATTCAAATGAAATTGCTTATTAGAACGGCAAGGAGATATTGAAAGGAGTTTTCATGGCAAAATACGAATCCAAATCCCTGAGAAATTTAGCGGTAGTCGGACACGGCGGAACGGGAAAAACATCCCTTTGTGAATCTTTATTATTTGTTTCCGGAAAAAGCGAACGATTGGGCCGGGTCGATGATTCGACATCCTGCATGGATTTTGAGCCGGAAGAGCAAAAACGGCGCGTATCGATTAGTTCCGCGGCAAATTTTGTTGAATGGGAAAAACATAAAATTAATTTTATTGACACGCCGGGCGATTCCAATTTTGCCTACGATATAAAATGTTCAATGAGCGTTGTAGAAAACACCGTTATAGTTGTTGACGCTGTTGGCGGCGTTGAATTTCAAACACAAAAAGTTTGGGAATTGGCCGATGAATTCAACCTCCCCCGCATTATTTTCATCAACAGATTGGATAGAGAACGCGCAAACTTTACCACGGCGCTCGAAAGCATTAAAAGCAAATTCAAGAAAAAAGTAACCCCGGTTTGTTTGCCTATCGGCGCTGAAGATAAATTCAACGGCATTGTCGATTTAATCGGCATGAAAGCCTATTTATTCAGCGATAATAAAGGAATCGGGAAGGCCGTAGATATTCCCGGGGAAATGAAGGATGAAGTAAAAAGCTTCCGCGACTCCATGGTGGAAGATATTGCTGAAGCCGATGACGAACTGATGAATAAATATTTGGAAGCAGGCGAACTTTCTGACGAAGAATTAAAAACAGGATTGAAAAAAGGTGTTTCTTCGGGAAGCTTAATTCCGGTAGTCTGCGGATCTTCAACGAAAGGCATCGGCATTTCCTTATTGCTTGATTTGATCGTCAGCTCATTTGCGTCTCCGGTTGATTGTGGCCCTGTAAAAGGCAAAAAGCCAAAAACTGACGAGGTTGAAGAACGGCAGCCTTCAGAAGACGCTCCTTTTTCGGCAATAGTTTTTAAAACAATTGCCGACCCTTACGCCGGAAGATTAACTTTGTTCCGTGTTTATTCCGGCACACTTAATTCAGACACGCCGGTTTACAATTCTTCAAGAAAGATCACCGAAAAATTCGGCCATATTTTCTTTCTGGAAGGTAAAAATCAGAAACAGGCGGAAAGCCTTATCCCCGGCGATATTGCGGGTGTGGCCAAACTGAAGGAAACGGTAACGGGAGATACTCTCTGCAATGAAAAATCTCCTATCATTTTAGAAAAAGTGGCCGTACCGCCGCCAATCATTTCTTACGCAATGGAACCGAAAACAAGAGGAGATGAAGACAAGATTGCCTCATCTATTCACCGCTTGACGGAAGAAGACCCGACAATCGTATATACCCGCAATGTCGAGACGAAGGAAATGATTCTTTCCGGAATGGGTCAGGTGCATATCGAAGTCAACATTGAAAAGATGAAAAGAAAATTCGGTGTCGAAGTAAATTTGAATACTCCTAAGATTCCCTATAAAGAAACCATTAAGGGAAAAACTAATGTTCAGGGAAAATATAAAAAACAATCCGGTGGACGCGGTCAGTTCGGCGATTGCTGGATCGATATCGAACCATTGCCCCGCGGCGGCGGTTTTGTGTTTGAAGACAAAATCGTCGGCGGCGTTATTCCGGGCCAATACCGCCCGGCCGTAGAAAAAGGTATTGTGGAAGCGGCGGCAAAAGGCGTGCTTGCCGGCTATCCTGTGGTAGATTTTAAAATAGCGCTGACATTCGGATCTTACCACACAGTGGACTCGTCGGAAATGGCTTTTAAAATAGCGGGCTCCATGGCCTTTCAAAAGGGCGTGATGGATTGCCAGCCGATTCTTCTGGAACCCATAGTAAATATCGAAATAGAAATACCCGAAGAATATATGGGCGATGTTATTGGTGATTTAAACAGCAGGCGCGGCCGGGTTCAGGGAATGGATGCCAATGGTTCCAACCAGATAATTAAAGGCCAGGTGCCGCTGGCGGAAATATTAAAATATGCACCTGATTTACGTTCCATGACCAGCGGCCGGGGAAATTTCACGTATACTCATTCTCATTACGAGGAAGTTCCCGCTTATATTGCGGAGAAAATTATCGCTGAATCGAAAAAAGATAAAGAAGAATAATAATATTTTTACTGCCGGAATCATAAAGGTAAGCGACAAAGGCTCGCGCTGAAACAGGCTTAATGCGTTCGAGTCTTTTCTATACTCATATTAAATTAAGAAGACGCAGATTCCAATCCGCGGGATTGAACAGATAACTTTTTCCGGCGGCGGCAATACGTGGAAACCGATGCAACGGCGCGCAGCGCATTTTTTATATCGTCAAATACGGGCATGCCTGCATCGGTGAAAAGACGGCGGGTTTCACGGATCATTTCCTCGATCTCGATATCATCTTCGTCCTGCCTGATGTTCAGGAGGACGAGCATAACGGGCTTTTTCCCAATATCCACCACTTCGCGGCAGGCCTTGGCCAGTTCCCTGTAGGGAGTAATATCCTTGATACTCCCTGCACCCATAGCCAGCTGCACTGATTTGTAGTGGTACAGGAGTTGGATGACAATGTGGACGTCAATATTCTCGTCTTGCGAAGCACAAAGCAGAATCTCCCTGATATGTTCGGGTTTGACAAAGGGGTTGGCTATATCGATAGGATTGGTAGCACTCGAACCGGGCTTCGGCAGGATATCCAGAATTTCCGCCTGCAGATCATCCCTCAGACGCGGTACGGCAAGCCCTAATGATTCCGCCGCGTCCGCCGCCGCGATCCCCAATGCACCGCCACCACCGATGATGGAACAGCCCCGGTACTCTCCGACTGGCAATAGAGAAAATGTGAGGGCTGCATCACTTAACTCTTCGAGATTTTCAACCTGAGTGGCATTACATTGCCTCAGAACGGCTTCCCATATGGCCCTCTGCCCGCCAAGCGATGCCGTATGACTGGCTGCTGCTCTGCTGCCGGAATCGGAAAGACCTCCCTTGATCACAACGACAGGCTTCTCCCTGGCCGTTTCCTTCAAAGCGTCAAGAAACTCGCGGCCATCGGAAACACCCTCGACGTACATGCAGATCACTTTCGTTTCCGGATCATGACAAAGATAGCGAAGCATCTCCGTTTCCCTGAGATCGCAGCCGTTTCCGAAGCTGACAACCTTGGAAAAGCGTATTCCCCTCCATTTTCCCGTATAAGCAAAATCTACCGAAAGGCCGCCGCTTTGCGAAAGAAGCGCTACACCTCCGGTTTCCCGCGAAAGATCCGGTCCAGGCAGCATGGTGAGCCCCGATTTCGGGCAGTATATCCCGAAGCAATTGGGGCCAAGCACCCTGATACCCCGTCTTGCAACGATCTGCAACTCCTCTTCAAGAGCAATGCCCTCCGGAGTGCCGATCTCTCTAAAACCGGAGGAAAGGACTTCGGCGCCCACAGCGCCCTTTTTCCGGCAGGCTTCCAGGGCCGAGGAAACCAGATGCGCCGGAACAGCGATAATGGCAAAATCAATGTTATCAGGAATGGCCTCGACGGAAGGATAGATCGTCATTCCTTCAATGGAGCCGCCACGTTTATTAACAGGATATAATTTGCCCTCATAGCCGATGGCAAGGTGCGAAATAAAAATACCGCGGCCGAAACCGAATCCTTCGGAAGAAACTCCGACTATTGCGATGCTCGCGGGCGCAAACATCCGGTCAAGGTCTGCAAATCCTCCTGATGCCTTTTGTTTTTTCACAAGATTATCCCTCCTATACCCTCTTTTTACAAGACTCGCTCTTTAAATACCACATCATTGGAAAGCAGGTAAAGAAGAAAGAGACGCCAGGGAAAACTAAATGCTAAATAATATTTCTACAGGCGTTGGAAGCACGCGTAAAAACGTAGTGGAACCGCCTCCGGATGGAGCCGGAAGATTCCAAGTCAGGGATTTAAAAAAATCAAGGAAGATAACGCGGAATGTGCTTCTTCATAAATTCCAAGGCATTTCGTTGATGCGTTCCGGCCCAATAAACATTATGGCAACGTGGGCATTGATTATACTCAGTACAATTTTCAAAAACAAATGGCGGCACTAAATCACGCACATCTTCTCTGGCCACGGGATAAAGTTTTTCATTGCACTCAAGACAAAGTCCGAACATTTTCTGCTGGTCTATTTTTAAGGAATATTTACCGATAACATCATTGAATTGGTTGACTGATATCAACGCCTGTAATTAAAAATAGACGCCCGGAAAATTGTCGCTCGGTCATATCTCTTCTTCTGGTAAGAACAATTCTATTCTTCCGCGCTCAGCCAGACGCAGCATTTCCCGGCCGGCTTGATTCGGAAACACAACCGTATTGTAACCCAAAAGCCGTAACCACTTAGCCAACCCTCCTAAAGAGGCATCGGTAATAAATTTGAAATCGTCAAAAATTAATGGAGGTAATATTATTTGGGTATTTTGTGTTCATCAATTATTGGCGGCGCTTCATTGGCGTGCAGTTCTTTACGTAAATCACGGACGATTTTATTCAAACGTCTGATTGTGCGATTTAAACGAAACCTCTCTACTATACCCCAAAAACCTGTAATGATCACTCCCATAGAAGGGAAACAAAAATAAGCAAATAAACCGGCACGGGCGGAATATCCAAAAATTTATAATATTGCAAATGTATCGGCGTTAAATTTTGCTGAGAAAAAGTAACGATAAATAAAGCAAAAACTATAACAAGAATTAAATATATTATTCTCATAACATCATGCCTCCTGATGATATTTTTTAAAAAGGGGCGCAAGATTAGCCGCTGTTTTAGCTATATCCTCCGGTATCACCCGCACATTGCCAACTGTACTCATAAAATTTGTATCGCCTTCCCAGCGCGGAATCACATGGACATGAAAATGATCTTCAATGCCGGCACCTGCTGCCTTACCAATATTTACACCGATATTGAAGCCTTCAGGATTCATAGCTTCCTGAATGAGCCTTAACCGCTGTATCCAGGAGATTAAATATTTCTTTTCTTTCCTCCTGAGTCAAATCTTCAATTTTTCCCGTATGCCTCTGCGGTATTATCATTAAATGCCCGTTTACATAAGGATATTTGTTCATCATTACGTAAGCGGTTTTACCTTCGAATAAAATATACTCATCACATCTGATGGAACACTTGCAGAAAACACAACCATCAGGCTTTTCTCCTTTAATGTAGTCCATCCGCCACGGTGCAAATATTTTTTCCATATCAAAAACCAGCCTGTTAATATAATTGTGAGACTCAAATTTTAAAAGTGAAACGCATCAAAATTTGTAAGTCGAACAATCCCGCCAAAGGCGGAGGGTTGAATATCCCCGCAGTTTGCTGTGGGGTTTCATACCCGTGATTAAATATTAATTATCCTACCTGCTATACCTTTGTCAATTTCTAATATGCCGATAGTCCTGGAAGATGCGAAATATCTGTCTACCGCCGAGCCGGGATTAAAAAATAATATATTATCTTTTTTATGATTTGCCGGTTTATGCGTATGTCCGTAAACAATGCAGTCGACATTTTTAAATTTAGCCGATATTTTTTCTTCAATGCCCGAGGGAGATCCCCAGCCATGAATCAAAAGGAATTTAAATCCTTTTATTTCAAAAAGCAAATGCTCGGGGAATTTTTCTCTGACGGAAAAATTATCCATGTTGCCGCATACGGCTTTGACTTCCTTTCCTCCGAATATTTTCAAAACACGCAGATCAACCATGTCTCCGGCATGAAGAATCATATCCACATCGCTGAAATGTTCAGCAATGCGTCTTCTCATCTTATCATCATAATCGTCCAGATGAGTATCGGAAATGACTCCAACTTTTATTTTCTTGTCTTCCATAATCAACTGATGAATTATAAGCGGCAAGACGCAAAAATTACAAGCTTTTAATTTAATGACACAAGCTGAAAATGAACGCAGCGAAGTTTGAAGCGTAAGTGGAATTATCCCAGGAGCGTAGCGACTGGGATTTGAGACTAAAACTTAAGAAGAATAAATTGTATCAACAACCATGACAAATCTTCTTAGACTAAAAAAGCTTTTAATTTGACTTTATTGCCAACTAAAGTTATTATTTTAATTATGAATAGCCTGGAAAATTCCCTGAATAAAATTGCTGAAAACATATTGCATATTGATGAAGCCTCCCTCACCTCTTTGTGGGATAAATACAAAAATAAAGTGGAGCAATTTTCCACCTCTTCCGAATGGGAAAAATCTGTAATTATCTTTTCGATAATAAATGCCGTAAGAGCTAAAAATGCTATTTTTAACGAAAAATTATTAAACAATAAGGCTCCCAAAAAACCGGCACAGCCGGAAAAACCTCAAGGGAAATCTTATTTAAAACTGGTTAAATAATGGAAAAAGATGCCGTCTGGAAAAGAATTGCTGATTTAAGAAACATCATCGAATATCACAATAAACGCTATTATCAGCAGGATAATCCGGAAATATCCGATGCCGAATATGACCGTCTGATGCGCGAACTTCAGGAACTGGAGCATCAATATCCTGATGAAAATACTTGCATCCTCACCTACACAGCGTGTTGGAGCCGCTCCACTTGCCAAATTTGCCGCTTTTAACCATCCTTCGGCTATGCTTAGTTTAGCCAACGCTTTTTCCAATGAGGAAATAATTGAATTCGACAGCCGCATCAAGCGTTTGGCCGGAGTGGATAAGATTTCTTATGTCGCGGAACCGAAACTTGACGGTCTGGCCGTAAATCTCATTTACGAAAAAGGTTTTTTTATACGGGGAGCCACGCGCGGTGACGGCGCTACAGGTGAAGATGTCACGCAAAATCTTAAAACCATTTCTTCTCTTCCTTTGAAAATGAGGGGAAATAGCAATAAAGCAATCCCTACTTTTATCGAGATTCGAGGTGAAGTTTACATAGAGAGCGAGCCTTTCCAAAAATTAAACCACCGCCGCATTGACGAAGGAGAAGAACCTTTTGCCAATCCTCGCAATGCCGCCGCCGGTTCTTTACGCCAGCTCGATTCCAAAATAACCGCCCGACGCCCGTTAAATATCTTTCTCTATCATGTAGGTCAGGTAAAAGGAATCAACTTCTCCAGCCACGCGGAAGTGCTTCAGGCGCTCAAAAATTGGGGCTTCCCGGTTAATCCTATTATTGAACGGGCAAAAAACATCCAGGAATGTATTCAATATTTCGAAAATGTTTTCAAAAAAAGAGGAAATTTACCCTATGAAATCGATGGTGTTGTTTTAAAGGTTGATGATCTTTCGTTGCAAGAGACACTTGGCAATGTTTCGCGCAATCCCCGCTGGGCGCTGGCCTGCAAGTTTCCGGCGGCGCAGGAAACAACGATAATCAAAGATATCCTTATCGGTGTGGGACGAACGGGCGCGTTGACGCCGGTCGCGATCATGGCGCCGGTCAATGTGGGTGGTGTCATGGTCAGCCGCGCCACAATGCATAATGAAGACGAAGTTCTTAAAAAGGACGTACGCATCGGCGATACTGTCGTTATTCAGCGCGCCGGTGATGTTATTCCCGAAATTGTCAAAGTTATTTTGGAAAAAAGACCAATTGGAACAAAAGGATTTGAAATGCCCAAACATTGTCCCGATTGCAATTCCGAAATAGTGCGTATTGAGGGAGAAGTGGCGCATCGTTGTGTCAATATTTCCTGTCCGGCGCAATTAAAAGAACACATTCGTCATTTTGCTTCACGCGGCGCGATGGATATTGAGGGCTTAGGAGAAAAAGTCTCCGCGCAGCTTTTTGACGCAAAATTAATTGCCGATCCGGCCGATCTTTATTTTTTAAGCAAGGAACAACTCGTCGCGCTTGATCGCCAGGCGGAAAAATCAGCGCAGAATTTAATTGAAGCTATCCAGAAATCAAAAAATCCTCCTCTGGATAAATTTATTTACGCTCTAGGCATCAGACATGTGGGAGAACGTACCGCCAAACTTCTGGCTGATCATTTCGGCAGCATGGAAAATCTGATTGCCGCAAAGCAGGAAGATTTAACAGCGATAAACGAAATCGGCCCGGAAATAGCGGCAAGTATCGTAAAATTCTTTCATGAACCGAAGAATAAAGATGTCATGGAAAAATTCAGCAAAGCTGGTGTGAAACCGCAAAAGAGAGAAATAGCCGTTGGTAATGCCCTGCAAGGAAAATCATTCGTTCTTACAGGAACACTCGAGAGTATGCCCAGAAATGATGCCAAAGCCATTATCGAAAATCTGGGAGGATCAGTCCATTCCAGCGTAACTAAAAAGACAACCTATGTTGTTGCCGGAAGTGAATCGGGCTCCAAGCTGGACAAAGCCAATTCCTTGGGTATTACAGTTTTAAACGAAAAAGAATTTTTAAAGCTAATAGGCAAGTAGATCTATGAAGCGCATGCATGTTTACATCAGCGGCAGAGTGCAGGGAGTCTTTTTCCGCGCGGAAACACAAAGAGCCGCTAAGGGCTTTAACCTTACCGGCTGGGTGCGCAACATGGCCGATGGCCGTGTGGAAGCTGTTTTTGAAGGTGTAGACGCGAACGTGGATAAAATGCTTGCCTGGTGTCATATCGGCCCGCCCGCCGCACGAGTTGATGAAGTTTTAATTGAGGAAGAACCCTGCAGCGGCGAATTCCAAGATTTCAATATTAAGTATTGATCAATACTTCTTTGCCATTGTCCTACTCAGCTGACTTGGCACCATACCTTACCTAATTTGACCAGAAAAAACGAAACTCCGGCGACACTTAAAGGATGCAACCGGAGTTCTGAATCATTTCAACAATTGCTTACCAAATATTTTCGATATTGTTTATTATGGCCAATATCTCGCAAGGGCAAAATTATAATTGCTTCCATTTTGGGAAGTTCCCGCCACCACAATCTTGCTGTCAGACGGCTGGATGCCAAGAGCATAGGCATAATCAATACCACTTCCAATAGCTGTGGTTGCTATGCCACCTGTGCCGAAGGCTGTATCAAGGCTCCCGTCTTTTGTATATTTCACAAGGGCAAAATCATAGTTGCTGCTATTGAAGGAACTTCCCGCTACCAAAATCTTGTCAAGATTGTCGCCAGACTGAATGCCAAGAGCAAGGGCAAAATTATTGCCGTTGCTAAAAGGTGTGATTACTATGCCGGTGTGAGCTGCGCCAAAGCCTGTGACAGGGTCTGCATCAATGGTTCCGTTTGCGTTATATCTCACAAGGGCAAAATTATATCTTATGCTGCTGTCATCGTAGGAATTTCCCGCTACCACAATCTTGCCGTCAGACTGAATGCCAAGAGCATGGCCTTGATCATCAATAATTCCAGTAGGTGTGGTAATAATTCCAATTTGTGTGGTTACTATGCCGGTGTGGGCTGCGCCAAAGCCTGTGACAGGGTCTGCATCAATGGTTCCGTTTGCGTTATATCTCACAAGGGCAAAATTAAATACGCTGCCATTGCTATTGTAGGAACTTCTTCCCGCTACCAAAATCTTGTCAAGCTTGTCGCCAGACAGGATGACAAGATCAGTGGCAAAATCATGGTTGGTGCCAATAGATGTGGTTACTATGCCGGTGTGGGCTTCGCCAAAGCCTGTGACAGGGTCTGCATCAATGGTTCCGTTTGCGTTATATCTCACAAGGGCAAAATTATAATTGCTTCCATTTTGGGAAGTTCCCGCTACCACAATACTGCCGTCAGACTGGATGCCAAGAGCATAGGCTTCATCATCAGTACCGCCAATAGATGTGGTTACCTTGCCGGTGTGGTCTGCGCCAAAGCCAGTGGCAGAATCGTTATCAAGGGTCCCGTCTGCGTTATATCTCGCAAGAGCAAAATAACATTTGGTGTTATTGCTACTGTGGGAAATACCTGCTACCAAAATCTTGTCAAGATTGTCGCCAGACAGAATGACGAGAGCAAAGATTTTATCATCACCACCCCCCCCCATAGATGTGGTTACTATGCCGGTGTGGTCTACACCAAAGCCTGTGACAGGGTCTGCATCAATGGTCCCGTTTGTGTTATATCTCACAAGGGCAAAATTATATGTGCCACTACTGTTATCGAAGGAAGTTCCCGCTACTACAATCTTGCCGTCAGACTGGAAACCGAGAGCATAGGCTTGATCATTAATACCTCCAATAGGTGTGGTTACTGTGCCGTTTGTGCCAAAGCCTGCCGTATCAAGAAAGCCGGAAGTTAATAAACTTACAGTTACTGTCACTGTATAATCCTGTGTCGAAGCATCAGCCGCTGTCACTGTAAATGTCAGTTGATGATCGGTGTTAGAAAAGTCAATTACTGTCTGCCCGCTTGTAAGAACGGTTGAACCAACTTTAACGCTGGCGCCGGTTGTGGTAAATGTCGCCACCCGTTTCGTCAAATCTGCGTCAGGAGGCACAGTTACCGCTATAGTTTTTCCCGCTTCACTGATGATTCCGAAACAGCCGTTCAGAGAAAATCCCGTAATTGCTTTTGCCGACGATGATGATACCGGTATGGAATCACTACCGCTACTACCGCAACCTGTAACAGCCAAAATCAACACAGCCGCCAGCATCATAAATATTTTTTTCATTGCACTCTCCATTCATCAATAAATCCGACACGATCCTTATTTTTGTTATTCTTAAATGGTAACACGTAAACTTAATAATTGGATTGCCCGGTCAAGCCGGGCAATGACAAAATTTACTTATTTGCATTCTTTGATCCCGCGTCCTTGTCAACTACGTTGGCGGGATTGTCCTGACAGCCTTTGGCAGCAGGATAGTTCGATCTATAAACTTCATTTCACTACGTTTGTGAAATTTTGATCTCACTATTCCTCTTGCGCTTCAAGCTTCACTACGTTCGTTTTTAGCGAGTGTCATTGATAGCTTCGGCAAATCCCTCCATGGAATTAATAATCGTCGCGTCGTCAACACAGAAGGCAATGCGAAAATAGCCGGGGCCGCCGAAACCGCTGCCGGGCACAACGAGAATATTTTTCTTTAAAAGCACTTTAACAAATTCCACATCATCGGGAATCGGGCTTTGAACAAATAAATAAAACGCCCCCTGCGGTTTTTTAAATTTGTACCCCGCTTTAGCCAATCCCGCGCAAAGTAAGTCACGTTTTTTCTGATAAACTTTAACATCAACGGCCACATCCTGAAGCCTGGCAACTATCCGCTGCATCAGAGCCGGCGCGTTCACAAAACCCATTATGCGTGTGCATAAAATCAATGCGCTGATAAAATCTCCTGCTTCATGAATCTTAGGATTAACGGCAATATAGCCGATTCGTTCTCCCGGCAAAGACAGCGTCTTGGAATATGAATAGGCGATAATGCTATTGGAGTACGCCTTCAATACACTGGGGACGGCAATGCCATCAAATACTATTTCCGTGTAGGGTTCATCGGAAATCAGATATATAGTTTTCTTGAGTGCCCTGCCCTTTTCTTTCAACAATCTGGCTAAATCAGCGATATTTTTTTTACTGTAAACTTTACCGGTCGGATTATTGGGCGAATTAATAATAATTGCTTTTGTTTTTCTGTTGATTGCCTTGGAATATGGCGTCAATATCTAAAGAAAAATCATCTTTTGTCCTGGCAAATTTGACGACACCGCCATAATTTTCAATGTAAAAAGGATACTCCACAAAAAAAGGTTTGAGCACAATGACTTCATCTCCGGGATCAAGCAGCGCTTTCAAAATTACATTTAAAGCGCCGCCCGCGCCGCAGGACATCACAACATGATCGGCTGACATTTTCAATCCGGTTGTCCTGCTTATTTTTTCGGCAATAGCCTGTCTTGTGTCATGATATCCGGCATTAGGCGTATAGCCGTGCTTCAGAGGAATAATTTCAGCCGCCAGTTTGATGAGCTCACGTTTAAATTCATCAGGATGATCCACGTTAGGATTGCCCAGACTGAAATCATAAACCTTGTCCGCGCCATATTTCTTTTTGAGAAGAATTCCATCTTCAAACATTTTCCTGATCATCGATGATTGAGAAATGGATGATTTGATCTTTTTAGCAATAGTCATATTTAAAAAATTCCGTTTCTTTTAATCTTCAATAAATCATTTTGTCATTCTGAAATGAAATTTAATTTATTGGATATTTTTAATCAATTATGTTTTTTTCGTCTTAATATAACAAAGATTCCCAGTAAAATCAGTACGGCAGGCAATAGATATTGGGAATATTTGGAAAGTTCAAAGCCATAAAACTCATTAACGAGAAATAATACTCCCGCAATAGTGATAAACCAGCCGCCAAAATCTTTTGCTCTCTGAATAATTGTGGATATTCCAATAACAATTATCAATATCGGCCAGGTCTTTCCAAATGAATAAATACCTGCCTTAGACAAATAGATCAATACTCCCAAAGTAATTAAAATCAATCCTCCTGTCAGCATGTGAAGTTTTGAACCGACCATGAATATCTCCTCCTCATAAAGATTTTAGCGGCAGAAGATTAACTTCTGCCGCTTTGATTTATAATTTTTCCGCTAATTTTAAAAATGGTTTAAACAGATCAATGGGTATTGGAAATAATGTCGTGGAATTGTGTTCCGCAGCAATCTGATTCAATGTCTGCAAGTAACGTAATTGCAGAGACATCGGCTGTGTTTCCATTAAAGCGGCCGCTTCAATTAATTTTTGCGCGGCCTGGAATTCGCCTTCGGCATTGATAACCTTGGCGCGCCGTTCTCTTTCCGCTTCCGCTTGTTTGGCTATTGCCCGTTTCATTTCTTCCGGCAAATCAATTTGTTTTACTTCCACCAGTGACACTTTAATGCCCCAAGGCTCAGTACTGCGATCCAGGATTTCCTGCAAGTGCATATTGATCTTTTCCCGCGCCGAGAGAATTTCATCCAACTCCACCTGCCCGCAAACACTGCGGAGTGTGGTCTGGGCAAGCTGGGATGTGGCATACAGATAATTTTCTACATTGATCACCGCGGCATTGGCATTCACAACACGGAAATACACAACGGCATTAACCTTAATGGAAACGTTGTCTTTGGTAATAACATCCTGCGGGGGAATGTCCATGGTGATTGTCCGCATATCCACTTTTACTACCTTGTCAATGCCGGGAATAATGATGATCAATCCCGGTCCTTTGACGTCCCTGATACGGCCTAAACGGAAAACAACAGCCCTTTCGTATTCATTCAATATACGAATTGCTGATGCCAAAAACATAAATACCAGCACGATAACAACTATCATCGGTAAAGAAAAAGCACCAACCATTTTAAGTTCCCTCCTTTAATTTATTTCTAAGATTATTATTTCTTTATTTCTTCCACGATCAAGCTCAAACCTTCAACCTTAATAACTCTTACTTTTGCTCCTTTTTTTATCGGTTTTTCACTTGTTGCCTTCCAGTATTCTCCTTTTAAAAATACTTTCCCTTCATTGTCAATATCGGTCACCACTTCAGCTTCAGCGCCGGTCATTGCTTCCACCCCTGTAGAGTGTTTCCGCATTTGCGCTTTAATCGCCAGCCAGATAACAACAATAAAAAAACCGGAAGCCACCAGAATGGCCGGGATCAAAACCTGCAAAGAAATGCGCAATGCGGGCTCCGTGCGTATCAAATAATAACAATGATCCCATAATTAATGAAATCACTCCCCCGACAGTAAGAATACCATGACTCATAACTTTTATCTCCGCAATAAATAAAATTACACCGAAAATTATCATTAAAATTCCCGTATAATTTACCGGCAAAGTGGACAGACCGAAAAACGCCAGCAAGAGCGATATACCGCCGATTACTCCGGGCAAAATCGCTCCCGGCGTGGATAGTTCAAAATACAGGCCCGCCAGTCCTATTAACAAAAGAATATAAGAAATATTGGGATCGGAAATAGCCGCAAGGACTCCCTGACGCGTTCCCATCTTCTTATTATTAATTATGGCATTTTTTGTTGATATTTTCTTTTTGCCCTTGGCCAGATTTACTTCTTTTTGATCGATAGCAACTAAAAGTTTGTCGATATCGGGAGCTACAAAATCAATAACATTTAATTTAAGCGCTTCTTCGGCAGTTATTGATTCACTTTTGCGCACAGCCTTTTCCGCCCATTCTTCAGAGCGGCCCCTTGCTTTGGCAATGCTGCGGGCGTAAGCGGCGGCGTCATTTTCCACTTTTTTGGACATGGTTTTATCCATACCGTCTCCACCAAGACCGATCGCCACGGGATGAGCGGCGCCGATATTTGTACCGGGAGCCATTGCGGCTATATGAGCGGCTTCCGTGATAATGACTCCCGCGGATGCGGCACGAGCTCCGGGAGGAGAAACGAAAACAATTACCGGCAGAGGCGCATTGAGAATGCTTTTGGCTATATCGCGCATCGCCGTATCCATTCCGCCCGGTGTATCGAGTAAGATTATCAGTCCTTCAGCTTCCGCCTGTTGCGCATCTTTTATACTATTGGCAATATATTTTGCTGTCGGCGATGTAATAACGCCGTCAATTGTAATAACATTAAATACCGGTTTCTTTTCTTCGGCCCAAGCTCCAAAATTCATGATTATTAAAACCGCAATCAATGTGAAAATAATTTTCTTAAACATTGTTTAACCTCTTTTGCTCATTGCCTTGAATCACGGCTATAATAGCCTCCGCTTCGCGGGATAATTCGCCTAGCGCTTCCCATAGTCATCGAGGCTCATGACAACTTACCAATTCCGACTTGTGACTTTTAGGTTATTCAGGTTATGCGCTGCGCTTTCGGAATTGGAGTTTCAACAATAATTAAGGCTAAATTTCCTTCATAATCATCTGGACATCTTCCCATACGGGCTTCTTGGCCGAAGGGTTTCGTAAAAGATATGCCGGATGATATGTCGGCATTAATTTTATTCCTTCATAGGAATGAAAACGGCCGCGTAACGCGGATATCGGTATATCCGTTTTTAAAAGTGTTTTGGCGGCAAAAGTTCCCAAAGCGCAGATTATTTTCGGTGAAATAATCTGCAGTTGCTTTTTTAAAAATGGCTCGCACATACTTATTTCATCGGGCAACGGGTTGCGATTGCCCGGTGGACGGCATTTGAGAATATTGCAGATATAAACATCCTTGCGCTTCAGCTTCATTCCCTTGACGATAATATCAGTTAATAGCTGTCCGGCCCGGCCCACAAAAGGCAAGCCCTGCTCATCTTCATCAGCGCCGGGCGCTTCCCCGACAAATACTATCTGCGCATGGGGATTGCCGACGCCAAAAACAAGATTTTTTCTTGTTTTGCCGAGAGGACAAAGCTGACAGTTTGCCATCTCCTGACAAACTTTTTTTAACTGTTCTTCTTTATTTTTGGAATCAGTTTTTACTTTTTTAATGGTTTGAGGCACTTTCTTCCATTCCATCCCGACAGATAAACTGTTTTGATTTATCACTTGTCCTTTGAGCCCTTTAACCGCATAGAGCAATTCTGTTTGTAATTTATTTCTGGCCAGGTCTGAGAAAGATTCATCCATTACTTTTTTCTGCTACCCTTCTTGTTGATTATTTTTTGGACGCGATTAAGAATTTCTTCGGCTGCTTCGACTTTTGTCATTTTCTCAAAAGACTCCGTTTTGCCCGTACGGTCGATTATCGTAATTATATTCGTATCCGTTCGAAAACCTGCGCCTTCTTCCTGTAAGTTATTGGCAACAATAAAATCCATATTTTTTTTCTTTAGTTTTTCCCGGGCATTGGCCAATAAATTTTGTGTTTCCATGGCAAAACCGACCAATATGCGGTTGCCCTTATTTTTCCCGATTTCCGCAATTATGTCCGGATTTCTTTTCAATTCCAAAGAAAATGTTTTTTTATCCTTTTTGATTTTTTCCGTGGACAATACCTTGGGACAATAATCGGCAACAGCGGCTGCTTTGATGATGATTGTCGCTTTTTTATAATTATCCAGCACTGCTTTGTGCATCTCCTGTGCCGTGCGTACTTTGATTATTTTTTCTGCCGGAGGCAGAGGCAAAGTTGTCGGACCGCTGATCAAAGTAACTTTAGCGCCTCGCCTGTGTGCCGCAACCGCCAGGGCGTAGCCCATCTTCCCCGATGATAAATTGGTAATAAAACGCACCGGATCCAGAGGTTCTTCGGTAGGACCGGCGGTAATCAAAATCTTTACGCCGTCGAAATCTTTGGGAGTCAGAAGCGTTTCTATCTCTTCGACAATTTCCGAAACATCAGGCAGCCGTCCTTTCCCTTCAGTTTTACAAGCCAATTCACCCTCCGCGCTGTCCATTACAACATAACCGAATTTTTTCAGTTTATTTATATTTTCCTGAACAATGGGGTTGGCCAGCATTTTATCGTTCATAGCCGGACAAATGAGTGTCGGTTTGACTTGAGCCATAATAGTGGTGGAGAGCAAATCGTCGCCGATGCCGGAAGCAATTTTCCCGATTATGTTTGCCGTGGCAGGCGCAATAACAAACGCATCGGCAAATTCGGCCAAGGCTATGTGCGCCATATCGTATTTATCAGTCGGAATAAACATATCCGTATATACTTGATTTTGTGAAAGAGTTTGCAGAGTTAAAGGAGTGATAAATTCCGCAGCGCTTTTGGTCATAATGACTTTTACCTGCGCCCCCGCCTTGACAAGCGCGCGGGTTAATTCCGCCGCTTTGTAGGCGGCAATCCCTCCGGTAATACCGAGAACAATTTTCTTGTTTTTAAGCATATTTCCAATCTCTCAAGTAAATTTTTATTTTACCAGTTCCAATGCATCAAGCCGCATACGACTTGATGCTAAAATATAACAGTGCTTTTAACAATATCAAGGCATAATATCTGTTTTATCTTCAATATATTTCAAGAGAAAATAAGGGATTAAACTAATCACGGGTATGAACCCCAAAGCAAGCTGCGGTATGTAATACCCTCTTATACGGGATATCCCTATGTGCTTTGCACACGGGATAGTTCGTCCAACAAATTTCAGTCGCAGATGACCTTCAGGTTATGCACTTTGCTTCTGAAATTTGTGTCTCACTAATTCGACTAACGCTTCCTATAGTCAGCGAGTCTCATTAATTTGTCTTGCAAAACATTCTTAAAGTTATTATAAGCCGCGCAGTCTTACCATCTCACACTTTTAGGGGATTATTATGAAAAAATTCCATTTATATATCGAAGTTTCTATAGCAATTTTAGTTATCGCCTCTCTTTGCTGGCTTTTTTTGGGCAGTTATCTGGAAATGGAAAAACCTGTAATTAAATTCGATCAGGAAATTACAGCTGTAGGGAAACAAAAAACCATTGAAATTACTTTTTCTGATTCTAAGAGCGGTATCTCTCATTTAACCGCGGAAATAATTCAGGATAATAAAGGTCAAATTCTGGCTGATAAAAAAATCCCTTCCCGGGGGAAAAAACAGGAAATTTTATCCCTGAATATCAATACGGCGGATTTGAAACTCCACGACGGTCCGGCCATTATCAAAATTACAGCGACAGACTACTCTCTTTTCAAAAATCAAACCGTTTTATCCCAATCGGTGAAAATTGACACGATCCCGCCACAGATTAATCTGCTGAAAACTGTCAATTACATAAATCAGGGCGGCACAGGCTTTGCCGCTTACCAGTCATCCAAAAAAATCGCATTAACAGGCGTGTACGTTAATGATTATTTTACTCCCGGTTACACTATACTGCAAAATAATATAGCAACTTCCGTAACCTATTTTGCCGTACCGATTGATGCGTCCAAAACAAAAACGAGAATAACGATTTTTGCGCGTGATGATGCAGGAAATGAAACAAGGATCGCGTTTCCTTGCACGATCAAGGCAAAGAAATTTCGCGCAGACAAAATGAATTTAAGCGAAAGTTTTCTGCAGCAGAAGATGCCTGAATTCCAGGCAATGGTTCCGTCTCTGCGGAGGAAAACTCCTCTGGAAGTATTTATCTATATCAATTCCCAAATGCGCAATGATAATTTTCTGACTATACAAAACATTTGCAAAAAGTCCGCGCCTAAAGCACTTTGGGAAGGAACTTTCCTGCGCATGAGCAATGCTGCTCCGATGGCGCTTTTTGCTGACAAGAGAGATTACATGTTTGACCGCAAAGTTGTTGGTGAATCTCTTCACACCGGCGTCGATCTGGCTTCAACTACTCAGGCGACTATTGAAGCAGCTAACAGCGGTATTGTTGTTTTCACCGGCGCTTTAGGCATTTACGGAAACGCCGTTATCATTGATCATGGCCTTGGATTATTCAGCTTATATGGACATTTATCCGCCATTAATACCACTGTCGGTAAAAATGTAAAGAAGGGTGAAAAAATCGGCAATTCCGGCACATCCGGCCTCGCGGGAGGAGATCATTTACATTTCAGCATTATTGCCGGCGGACAATTTGTCAATCCGCAGGAATGGTGGGATCCGCACTGGATTAAAGATAATATAAATTAAGAATTCCAATTCTACATCTAGGAATGGCATAAGTTTACTTTAATAAATACCTGTTAATTTTTGTTGATGTCGCGATGGTTTAAATTGACCATATACTTCATCGATGAAAAATATGAATCTAATTTATTAGCCATAACTACGGAACGATGTTTACCGCCTGTGCAGCCCATGGCAATATTTAAGCGTACCTTCCCTTCTTTTTCATAGAGGGGAAGGAGTAAATTCATTAAATCTAATATTTTCTCCAGGAATTTTTTACTTTCCTTGTTTTGCAAAACATAATTTTGCACATCAGCATGATGTCCGTCATAATTTTTTAAATTTTCAACAAAATAAGGATTGGGTAAAAACCTTACGTCAAAAACGAGATCGGCATCAACGGGTAATCCATAACGATAGCCGAAAGAAGTTAAATTAATGACCATTTTTTTCTGCCTGGAAGACGGCAAAAAATGACTTTGTACGATGTCTTTCAGCTGGTGAACATTAACGGAAGTCGTATCAATAATCTTGTCCGCCATTTTTTTTAGGGATGATAATTTTTCTCTTTCCATCAGGATGCCTTCCATAATCAGTCCCCTTTCGGAAAGAGGATGAATACGTCTGGTCTCGCTAAAGCGATGCAATAGAGAATCGTCACTGGATTCAAGAAAGAGGATTTCAATTTTGTAGCCTTTTTCTTTAAGTCCTGTAAATATTCGCTGGTATTTATCGAGAAAACTTCTTTCCCGCAAATCCATGACCATGGCTACTTGTTTTATTTCCGGTGAGGAAGATGTGGTTATAGAAAGAAATTTCGGCAGTAAAATGACCGGCAGGTTATCCACACAAAAAAAACCAATATCTTCCAATGCCCGCAGGGCCGTACTTTTTCCGGAACCGGAAAGACCGGTGATAATGACAACTCGCAGATTTTTCATTTAATCGACTATCCTTTCTTAACTAAGGATGCAGTCATTCTCTTGATCAATAATTATTTTATATAAATCACTTGGGGATTTTGCTTTCAAAAGCATTTTGCGAAAATTAGCTATTTTCAACATTTTAGAAATCTTGGCCAAAACTTTTAAATGCTGACCGGCTGAATTTTCCGGCGCTAAAAGCAGGAAAAAAAGATGTACGGGCTTTCCATCTAATGAATCATAAGCAATACCTTCTGTGCTGCGCCCAAAAGCGACAATAAGATCATCAAGCCCGGGTATTTTTCCATGAGGAATGGCAACACCGTCGCCTATTCCTGTAGAACCAAGATTTTCCCTCTGTTGTAAAATTTCAATAATCGAGGAAGAATTAAGCTTAAAGCCGCCCTGGATCATGGTATTGACTAACTCCGTTAACACTTCGTTTTTGGTTTTGGCCGATAAATTGGCTTTAATAAATTCCATTTTAAAAATTTGATCCAGTTGCATTTACCACACCTTAAACGTGATTTTATGGCACAGGCTCAGTTTATAAACCACTCGTTCAACTGTTTGTCTCAATCAGTGCATAATTTCCATCATCGCGACGATAGATCAAACTTACGTTTTCAGATGAAGAATCCCGATAAATAATAAAGCGATCTTTTGTTCCCTCTATTTCCATTATCGCTTCATCAAAAGACATGGGCTTCAGTATAACTTTGCGCGTTTCCGCAATTTTGCTTACGTTTGATTCCTCTGTTTCTTCCCCTTCATCTGACTTTTCCTTGCCGCGGCGAATACTTCTGGGTTTATGTTCTCTTATTTTTTCTCTTTGTTTTTTAAGTTGTTTTTCGATCTTTTCTATACAGCTGTCGATTGCAAGATGCATGTCTTTGGCTTCTTCTTTTGCATTTATATTCCAACCGTTAGAGCTTAGATTAATTTCCGCAAAATTTCTGAATTTTTCCATTGAAACGATAATATGAGCTTCGGCAGGTGTATCTAAATATTTTCTCAGCTTCTGAATTCTTTCTTCCGCGTAAACTTTTTGCCAGTTTTCACCTTCACCATTTCTAAATGTTACCGAAATCTTCATAATAGTTCCTCCATAATTAAATTAACCAGTTCAGCACTCAATTAATTTTTGAAATTTATCACTGAACTGGCAACAAAGGTCAGTCATATATTGATGTAAAAACTAAAAGTCAATCAAATATTTTACATCATTTATATTTAAAGCCGCCGCTCAAATGAAATAACTTAAAAATATTTCTTCCTCTTCGAAGAAGGTAGAATACCCATCATTTCCCTATACTTAGCAACAGTGCGCCTGGCGATATTGATTCCTTTTGCTTCCAGCAGATCAACAATCTCGCAATCACTATAAGGTTTTTTAGGCTTTTCTCCGCTGACGATTTGCTTAATTTCTTCTTTGACACTTTTCGATGCAATGGTTCCCTCAGATGTTCTTTTAATGGAACTGCCGAAGAAGTACTTCATTTCAAAAATTCCCTGGGGCGAATGCACATACTTATTGTTAACCACTCGACTGATTGTCGATTCGTGCATTTCTATGTCACTGGCAATATCGCGCAGTACTAACGGTTTGAGGAAATCAATACCGCGGTCAAAAAAATCTCTTTGGAATTTGACAATGCTTTCCGCCACTTTATAAATTGTATTCTGCCGCTGTTGTATGCTTTTAATCAGCCATGTAGCAGATTGTACTTTATCTTTGATGTATTTTTTCCCGCTTTCTTCCTCACCATGACCATGATCGGTAAGTCCCGCCATAATTTCACGATAAAAATTACTGATGCGCAGACGCGGCAAACCATCATCATTAAGAATTATTTTATATTCATCCCCCGCTTTGACAATGTATACATCGGGAATTATCGGTTGAATCTTATCTTCGGAATACATGCTGCCCGGTTTTGGATTCATTCTACTTATTAATAATACTGCTATCTCCACTTCTCGCAGGGGAACTTTTAATTTATGGGCAATATGGATATAATTTTTAAGTTCCAGATCTTTAAGATAGTCCTTAATGATAACTTCAATAATCTTGTTTTTTATGCCCAACATTCTCGCTTGAATTAACAGACATTCCTGAAGATTCCGGGCAGCAATTCCCGGCGGATCAAATTCTTGAATCCTTTTCAAAACGGCTTCAACAAATTCTTCACTGACATTTTCCAGTTGAACAATTTCCGGCACAGTCGCGCATAAATAACCATTTTGGTCAAGATTGCCGACGATTTGAGTGCCGACGCGTGTTTCATCTTCCGTAAAAGATGAAAGATTCATCTGCCACATTAAATATTTTGTCAGCGATTGACTTTCGGTAAGAACATTATCCCAGGAATGCTCTTCCGCATCCGGGCCGCCATACGTTACACCTACCGGGCCATAATCTTCCAGATAATTAGTCCAATCAAACTCTTCACGGTTATCTACGTTACCGATTAGTTCTACTGCAGCGTTCAATCTCTTTTACATCTTCACGTTCAACAGGCCGGATATCTTCCGCGATTTCCGCATGAACTTCCTCATCATTTCCTTCGTCCGGGGAAACCTCTTCAAGAAGAGGATTTTCCTCCATTTCCTGATTAATCGTTTCGACAAGTTCCAGCCGGGATAACTGCAACAATTTTATTGCCTGCTGCAGCTGAGGGGTCATGATTAACTGCTGGGAAAGTTTTAAATTTTGTTTTAACTCAAATGCCATAATAATAAACGATCATCGATTGCGATTTTTTATAAATTAAATGTTTCGCCAAAATAGAATTTTCGCGCCAGTTCGCTTTGAGCAATTTTATCCGGCGCGCCTTCAACAAGTATCGCCCCTTCATTGACAATGTAAGCCCGATCACAACAGGAAAGGGTCTCCCGCACATTGTGATCGGAAATAATAATGCCGATTCCCTTGGCTCTTAATTTTTCGATTATTTTCTGGATATCGGCAACGGCAAGCGGATCGATGCCGGCAAAAGGCTCATCTAAAAGAATATATTTGGGAGACGTAACTAATGCCCGTGTAATCTCCACTCTTCTTCTTTCGCCCCCGGAAAGAGAATAAGCATGATTTTTCGCGAGCCCCGTCAGGTCAAGTTCAGAGAGAAGTTCTTGAAGTTTTTCCCTTCTTTCTTCCTCCTGCAAATCAAGAGTTTCCAAAATAGCCATAATATTTTCTTCCACAGTAAGCTTACGGAAAATAGACGGTTCCTGCGGTAGATAATTTAAACCTTTGCGCGCTCTTAAATACATGGGAAATCCGGTAATATTTTCACCATTAAGAAAAATTTCTCCGGCATCCGGCTTAATCAGTCCGACAATCATATAAAAAGTGGTTGTTTTGCCGGCGCCGTTGGGACCAAGCAAACCGACAACCTCGCCCGGCGAAATAGACAAGTCAATCTGATTGACGACTTTTCTTTTATTGTAGATTTTGATTAATCCTGTTGCCGATAATTTGTTCATAATTATACAACGCCAAACATAAGCTAATTGATTCCTGTTTTTTTCTTTTCCTGGGGATAAATTATCGCTTTAACCTGTTTCTTTGTATTACTTTCCACCACACCCCTGTTTTCATTGAGAAAAACTATCACTCTATCCCCTTTGATTGAGTTTTTGCCTTCACTCAGGACAGCATTACCGGTCATAATAATCTTAGCGCTATCCTGATAATATATTGCGTCATCTCCGGTGGCGATTCGTTCTCCCTGGGTTAAGGAAACTTTTCCTTTTGCTTCAACTTTCTCCAGATCGCCAGTCCTTTCAGTTTCTATTGTCCCGACTTTATCTTTTTTATCCGGTTCTTTTTTATAATATAAAAGTAACTGGTCTGCTTTAAGTACCTTGTTGCCTTGTTTGGCCATCGCATTACCGGAAAACACAACCAGCTTATTTTCGTTAAAAGCCTCCATCCGGTTGGAAGTAATTTCCATGGGTTCATCAGATGGCTTATTCAACAGCTTATTTTCGGAATAGGCCAGTGGCGATGCAAGCAAAAAAATCAATAAGATGAATATATACAATTTTTTATCAATCATTTCATTTTCCGATTAGTTTATTTTCGCTTTAACCATGGAGGCAAGATTTAATTCTCCCGTATTCATGAAGAGCGCCAGCCCCACACCCGTTATTTTCATCCGCTTATTTTCCATGGTTACAGGCGCGTCGGTATAAAATTTTTTATCAGCATTATTATAATTTAGATGATCCGTGGAAAATTTATCGCCAGTGTCGGAAATTATGACCACGTTACCTTTGATTTCAATGTTCTTTTTGTCAGTTAACATCTGACCTTTATCAGCGCTCATTACGAATATTTTGCCGTCAGACGTTGTTAATTTTATTTGAACCCGGTCAAACAGCGCCAGGTTTTGTTTTTTATTATATGTAGCGGTTTCAGCCTTTACTTCCCATTTGGCATTGGCTTCACCGACTTCTGTATAGGTGAAACCTTTAATTTGCAGATCAACCTCCGGCAATGCCTTTAATAAATTTTCCGGTTTTTTCCCATTATACTTGACTTTGACTACAGCAGTAATCACCGCAGCCATAAAAAGGACTGCTATTAACGATATAATTAATGTTTTTTTACTTAATTTCACTTTTTACTCAAATCAGGATGTTCTGTTATTGCCCCGTACCACAATCTTAACTGATTTTATTATATCACTCAGAATGTTATGTGTAAAGGTATTAAGGATAATCCGAGAGGATGAATTGAAGAAATACTGCTAATCAGCGCCATCTTTTTATCATTCATACTATTTTGCTTTCAAAGGATAACGCGGCGGCAAGGAGGAGGCTCCGCAGGCGTATTATTAATACGTTGAGGAAGCCGACGACACTGCCAACAAAGTTAGCCAAAGACCGGAGGCGCATCCCGTAGGGGAGCGCATAGCAAATAAATAATTTACCTTACCGGTAATTACCGCCTGCAAGGTGGTAATTACAAACAAATTGGTATTATACATATTCTGTAAATTCATACTTGACGGCTATTTCCGGCCATTTGCCCTGAGCCTTTAAAATCATTTCACAAATCTCTCTCACTGCCCCATGACCGCCTTTATGCCCGGAGACATAATCAACCGATTTTTTCACCACATCGATAGCGTCGGCAACTGCTGCAGAAAAGCCTACACTTTTTAAAACCGGTATATCCACTATATCATCACCCAAAAAAGCCACAGCGCAGACCGATAATTTATGTTTTTCTAAAATTCTTCCCAAAACCTCCTTTTTATTAAACGCGCCCTGATAAACATCACTAATCTCCAGATCCTCTGCCCGATACTCAACTACTTTCGATTTTCGTCCTGTGAGAATAGCAACCTTGATTCCATAGCGCTGAAGTATCTTTATCCCGTGACCGTCACGGACATCGAAATTTTTTGTTTCACGCCCCTCATTATCCATAACGATGCGCCCATCCGTCATGACACCATCTACATCCAAAATCAGTAATTTTATTCCTTTAAGTTTTTCTTTAATATTCTTTTTCATCACATTAATTTCCCTTATTAATTTTGTTCAAACGTATATTTTTATCAATTTTCATTTGTTATCCAGATATTTACCGAATTGGCACTTTTACCAAGTTGTCAATTTTTTTCAACATAGTCAGCAGTTCTTCCAATTCGTCCAGATACAGAGAATTGGCGCCGTCGCAAAGAGCTTTTTCCGGGTCTTTGTGCACTTCCATGAATACGCCGTCTATACCTGCGGCTACCGCCGCCCGCACCAGATATTT
The DNA here is from genome assembly GCA_963710575.1 of uncultured delta proteobacterium. Taxonomy (GTDB): domain Bacteria; phylum Desulfobacterota; class Syntrophia; order Syntrophales; family Smithellaceae; genus Smithella. The sequence goes on from CAVQAL010000015.1 coordinate 99,418, forward strand.
TACCATATTACGCTCGCCGCCTGATGCCGTTCTCTGGCCTCCTGGTAATTGTACCGCATGAGTGGCGTCAAAAATTACCGGATATCCCATAGCCCTGATAATGGGCAAAGAACGAACATCAAACACAAGATTATTGTAGCCAAAGGAGGCGCCCCGTTCGGTAATCATAATGTTATCGTTGCCAGCAGCCCTTGCTTTTTCTATTATATTGGACACATCCCAAGGCGCTAAAAACTGCCCTTTCTTTACATTAATTGCGTGTGCTTTTTTTGCAATTTCAGTAACAAAATCCGTCTGACGGCAGAGGAACGCCGGTACCTGCACGACGTCAAGTATTTTAGCGGCAGCGTCAATTTCCTCGAAACGATGCACATCGGAAAGCAACGGTATGCCTAACTTCTCTTTGATTCTCTTTAACATTGCCAATCCTTTTTTCGCTCCGGGGCCGCGATAGGATTTAATCGAAGTCCTGTTTGCTTTGTCGTAAGAAGCCTTAAAGATAAAAGGAATTTTTAATTTTGCCGTGAGTTTTTGCAGATATCGAGCCGTATTCATTGCCGCTGTTTCATTTTCCAGAACGCACGGGCCGGCAATCAAAATAAAATTTTTATTATCTCCAACAACAAAATCACCTATCTTAATTTGCTTCATTCTTCATCACTCCTTGTTTTTTTCTGCGCTTTCTTCTGTAAAAGTTGAATTTTAAGTTTTGGTATTTTTTGGGCGGCTTTTGCCGATTCCGGATTAAGCTCGTAGGCATTGGTGTATGCTTTCAGCGCCTCCTGATACAATCCTTTTTTCTCATAAGCTTCTCCCAAATTAGCATAAAGCTCATCATCCTCACGGTCGTATCTTAACGCAATCCGGTAATTTTTAATTGCCTTATCCGCATCGTTACAGGCGGCATAAGCATATCCCAAACCATCGTAAGACCCAGCTTTTTTAGGTTCCAGCTCAACTATTTTCTTGTAATACTTAACCGCCGCCGCACAATTCTTTTCTTTCAGATAGAAATGAGCGAGAATGCTGAGCACTTCCTTGGTCGGTGGAGATATTTTTTCATACTCTGCAATCGCCTTCTTTTCTTTTCCCAGCTTATCGTATGTGCAGGCCAGATTATAATGCATATTGGCGCTTTTAGCACCGTATTTAATCGCTTTTTCGTAATTTTCAGCCGAAGCTGCATAATCTTTTAGTTCGCCATAAGCAAAACCTAAATTGGCAAAAATCGAAGAATTCTTAGAAGACTTTGTCGCTAATTTTTCGTAATATTTTACGGCTTGACTAAATTTCTTATTTCTAAGCGCCAGATCAGCGAGACGCCCCAGAGCATCTGCATCTTCAGGATTAATTTTCAATACATTCTCATATTCTTTAATCGCTTCGGAGATCATTTCTTTTCTTTCATAAGCCGCGCCCAGATTGAAGCGGATTGTTGGCTCATGAGGACTTAACGAGATCGCTTTTTTCAAATTACCCAGCTCTTCCGGCCATTTGTTCAGTCCGGCATAGGCAGAAGCAAGATTTGCGTAAGCAGCAACAAGACGCGGCTGTTTTTTTATAACTTCTTTATAACATTTAATGGCAGCGTCGTATTTTTTAAGCTTTAAATATATATCACCCAAAGGAAGTAAGGCCAACTCCGCCTCTTTAGAATGTTCGGCAATATATCTATATTCTTCAATAGCTGAATTGATCATATTAATCTTATTGTAGGCTTCTCCCAATTTGAATCTGACCGGATAATTATCCGGCTCAATCCGCACCGCCTCGCGGTAATTTTGTATAGCCTGACTCCACAACCCTTTTTCCGCCAGGGAAAGACCAAGACTGACATAAGCCTGTGCTTCATTAGGATTGATTTTGACCATCTCTTTCGAGATTATAATAGCGCTGTCAAATTTCTTTTTCTTGATATAGCACTTAGCCAATTCTCCCAGCGCTGCGAAATCATCGGGTTTAAGCTCTACGACATCTTTATACTGGCGGATGGCATCTTCCAATCTGCCCTGACGAAAGTAAACACCGGCAAGAATTTTCCGCACTCTGATATCGTTTTTATTCATGACTATCGCTTTTTTCAAATATTCGATTTGTTCTTTAACGTTAGACGCATCTTTGGCAAAACGAAACCAGTCCTGGGGCGTAATTACAATTTTCATCGGAATTGCGCCCATCATTTCATTGCGATAATTTATTATGATTTTATAATCGGAAACGATCCCGGAATCATTAATTATAACGCCGCTCATTATTATTTTATTTACCAGATCAATACCCCGCAGTAAAACGCCCAAATCGTTATTACTCTTGCTCAAGCCTTCAACCTTTACCGTTGTGTACTTGCCGCTCAGGTCATCACTGATCACCGATTTGACCACGAACTCATCCCGGTAAGTCACTTCCAGAGTTTCATCCCTGCCAACACGGATATCATTGCCGTTTTTCTCCAATTCAAGATAATAAAAATGAGGTCGGTGCTGTAATGCGTAATAGGAAAAAGTGTTTTTTACTCTGGATGTCTTAAATGCCAGAGAACGGAAAAATTGAGGATAGAAAATTAATAAAACTACAGAAATTAAAATAACGAAAATAAGCGCGATCGATAGCATCATTATTATAAATGATCTTTCCCTGCTTTGTTCTTCGTTATTTGCGCGTCGATTAAACATTAATTCCTCTTGGTAATCAGCTCCGCGGATGATATTTCTGATGAACCTCTTTTAATCTCTCCCGCGTTATATGCGTGTAAATCTGAGTTGTGGAAATATCAGAATGTCCCAGCATTACCTGCACTGTACGCAAATCGGCGCCGCCTTCCAGCAGATGCGAGGCAAAAGAATGGCGAAATGTATGCGGATAAACTTTCTTTTGCAATCCGGCTTTCTTGGCGTAACCAACAACTATTTTCCAGAAACCCTGTCTCGTAAATTTTCCTCCAAAGCGGTTTAAAAATAATACATCCGTACTTTTTTTCTGCATTAATTTTGGTCTGGCTTCATCAACATAACGCCTGGTGCAATCGTAAGCTATTTTACCGATCGGGACAATCCTTTCTTTGCTGCCCTTCCCCATGACAATCAAAAAGCCGACTTGCCAATTAACACTATTCATCGTCAAATTAATCAATTCCGAAACGCGGATTCCCGTCGCGTATAAAAGTTCCAGCATAGCAGTATTGCGGATAGCGGCAACCGTTTGAGTTCCAGGCTGGTCTAAAATATTCTTCATTTCTTCCTTGCTGATTGTATCGGGCAGTTTCATCCATACTTTTGCCAGTTCAATGTTGGCCAGAGGTGTCTCTATAATCATTTTTTCGCGCAGCAGATACTTATAAAATCCTCTCAAAGCCGCAAGCGACCGGTTCATGGAATTAGCCGCTAACCCTTCATTTCTAATTTGCGTCAGATATTCAACAATCACTTCCGGCGTGACTTCTTTTATATCCGTTATTTTTTTACATTCCTTTACAAAGAAAACAAACCGGCGCAAATCGCGGCCATAGGATTCCAGCGTGTTTTGAGCGATGCCGCGTTCAATCAAAAGATAATTGAAATATTTCGTCAATAATTCCTGCATAAAACTTTTTTAACGCAAATATGCCCGTGAAGCAAAGTTTTTTTTATTGACTTATTTCTCAATATCGTAAAAATGACGTTATGGAAATCAAAAGAAATCACTCCCGGAGATAATTACCAATGAAAAAAATCATTATTGCCTCCGATCACGGCGCTGTGGCTTTAAAAAGCGAAATCATATCCTTCTTAAAAACGAAAAACTACGAAATGAAAGATATGGGAGTCAATAGCGACGATTCTGTAGATTACCCCGATATCGCCGTAAATGCCTGTAATGAATTTAAAAAAGGCGGGTATGATTTCGGCATTCTGCTTTGCGGAACGGGAATTGGAATGTCGATTGCCGCGAATAAAATCAAAGGTATCCGTTGCGCTTTAATTCATGACCTGTTTACCGCCGAGATGGCCAAGGCGCACAATGACGCTAATTTTATCGCTTTTGGCGGCAGAGTAAAATTTTCCGTGCCGGTTATCAAAATGATTGAAAAATTCATGGAGACAAAATTCGCCGGAGACCGCCACGAAAGAAGAATCGCTAAAATAATGGAGATTGAAAAGAATGAACGCTGAAATTTGAACAAACCACCCCGCGCTGATAACGCGGGGTGGTTTGTTAAGCTTTCTGATATTATTTTACCGTTAACCTAAAATTGTTTTCAAATCCTCATCAGGCGTTGTGATTGCTTTGATCGCGAAATTCTTCACCAGCACATCCAGAACATTGGGCGTTATAAAGGCCGGCAGGGTTGGTCCCAGACGAATGTCTTTGATCCCCAAATAAAGCAACGTCAGCAGGATGGCAACAGCCTTCTGTTCATACCAGGAAAGAATCATCGAAAGTGGCAAATCATTGACTCCAACATTGAAAGCCTTGGATAAAGCCACGGCAATCTGGATTGCCGAATATGCGTCGTTACACTGCCCGATATCCAGCAGACGGGGAATTCCTCCGATATCTCCCAGTTCTTTATCAAAGAAGCGAAACTTTCCACAGGCCAGAGTCATTACAATTGTATCTTTCGGCGCTTTTTCCACAAACTCGGTATAGTAATTCCTGCTCGGTTTGGCGCCATCGCAACCGGCAACGAGAAAGAAATGGCGGATAGCCTTGCCTTTTACAGCCTCAATCACTTTATCAGCCACACCCAGCACAGCATTGCGGGCAAATCCTACCATTACTGAACGCCCTTCCATATCGGCAGCGAAACCGGGCAATTCTTGCGCTTTTTTAATTAAGCGTTCGAAATTACCATCATCTATGTGATTAATTCCCGGCCAGCCAACCAACCCGCAGGTAAAAATGTTAGCCTGATAAGAATCACGAGGGCGTTGAATACAATTGGTGGTCATCAAAATAGCGCCGGGAAATTCTGCAAATTCCTTGGCCTGATTCTGCCAGGCTGTCCCGTAGTGGCCATAAAAATGATCATATTTTTTCAATTCAGGATAGCCATGCGCCGGAAGCATTTCACCGTGCGTATAAATATTAATTCCTTTGCCTTCGGTCTGTTTCAAAAGTTCACCCAGATCTTTGAGATCATGGCCGGAGATCAAAATAGCTTTTCCTTTTTTCGCCCCTAGTGGAACTTTCGTTGGCACCGGGTGACCAAATGCAGTGGTATTGCCGGCATCCAGTAGTTCCATTGTGTGTAAATTTACTTCGCCGCATTTTAAAACCAGACTTATCCAGTCATTAACCGATAAATCATTTTTTAAGGTTGTGGCCAGAGCCTCATGAATAAATGCATATACTTTATCATCTTCCTGCCCTAGAATCTGTGCGTGATCGGCATAGGCGGCTATTCCTTTTACGCCGAAAAGAACTATGTGCTTCAAAGATAAAATATCAGGGTTTTCAGATTTGTCCGCTTTCAGACCGACGTCTTTGGCCTGTTTAAGCAATCCCTCAATTGAGGATTCCGGCTGAAATGTAATAGCGCTCTCTTTTTCATCCAGCCCTCCTCCTGCTTTTTTGATTTTACCTTTAAGGCTTTCGCGCAAATTAGTGCATTTCTTAATCAGATCAATAATGCGCTGAGCATCAAAATTAACATTAGTCAGAGTCGAAAATAACGCTTTTACTGTAAATACATTCACCTCTTGATCAATAATACCAGACTTGCGGCCTTCAATCGCAACAAGGGACAGGCCCTTCAACGCGTAAACAAGTGCATCCTGCAAAGCGGCCACCTCGGGATCTTTTCCACAAACGCCCATTTTATTGCACCCCTCGCCTTTTGCTGTTTGTTCACATTGGTAACAAAACATTGCTTCGTTTTCCATAATCCTTGTCTCTCCTTTTTTTATTATTAAGTGATTTTTATTTTATTTTCTATTGGATATTAACAATTTTTAAACGCTTTGCCTTGACTTAAGTCAAACATAAATGATATTTTTCAACTATGGAATTGATAAATAAAATTGCAAACATTCCTTTGTTTGATGGATTGCCTACTGAGCAGTATAAAAATCTTTTTGATATTGCGAAGAAAAAGACTTTTAAACGGGGACAGATCATTTTCTCCGAAGGCGATGAGGGAATCGGCTTTTATATTATCATATCCGGCAAAGTAAAAATTTTCAAATTATCCGCCGAGGGTAAGGAACAAATTCTCCACATCATGGAGACTCAAGAACCCTTTGGTGAAGCGACAGTATTTGCGGGAGAAAATTATCCCGCGTCTGCTCAGGCCCTTGTGGAAACGAAGGTATTTTTATTCCCACGCCAGTCATTTGTCGATTTAATCAGTAAAAATCCGTCGCTTGCTTTAAATATGCTGGCATTTCTTTCGCTCCGCCTGCGGAAACTGGCCTCATTGGTGGAAGATCTTTCCCTGAAAGCTGTGCCGGGAAGACTGGCCGCCTACCTTCTTTATCTGAGCGATCGCGACGCTAAAGCCGATATTCTGGAACTGGATATCTCCAAAAATCAACTGGCAAGCCTTCTCGGAACGATCCCCGAAACTCTATCCCGAATTCTGAAGCGGATGGATAAGGATAAACTAATCAAGACATCCTTCCGCCGCATTCATATTTTAGACAGGCAGGGATTGATTGAACTCGCTTATGGCAAAAAACGATTGGCCTGATATTTATTTCTTGAAATCATTATGCAAACAGCGTACACAAAGAACATCATCTATTATTCCGTATAATTTTGGTGACTTCTATGGCGGAAGTTCTGGACAAAAAAAAGATTCGCAAAGTTTTCCGCGATGTGCAAAAGCATCTGGCTATCGCGCAATTAATCCGCCGGTTTTCCACTAATAAAAACGACATAAGAAAAACAGCCCTGAAGCAAGCTGACCTTTCGAACTGCAAAAATGTTTTGGAATTAGGCTGCGCTTTCGGCGCTTTTACCGAAGCGCTGAAAGACAAACTGCACCGGGAAGCAAAAATCACCGGCATTGATATTATCCCCGAATATAAACCTTTCTTTCTGGAAGCCTGCCGGCGCGCCGGATATTCAGGTTTTTTTTCTTCTTCCGGCATTGACAAGATAAAAAAATACCCTGCCAATTCATTTGATCTGGTTATTTGCAGTTACGCCTTGTACTTTTTTGCTGATATGATTCCGGAAATCGCCCGCGTCCTGAAAAAAGATGGACTTTTTATAACCATTACCCATTCCCAGGCCGATATGCGGGAGATAATCGGCATTGTCAAAAAAATCTTGAAGCAGAATGATTCACTAGAAGATAAACAATCCCTGCCGATAGAACTCATTTTTGAACAATTTTCCGCTGAAAACGGCGAGAAGCTTCTTCATCCGTTTTTCAGCCGGATACAGGAAATTGATTTTAAAAATACTCTGGTTTTCCAGCCTCAGGAAATTGGCTCTTTTATAGATTACTTCCAGTTTAAAAAATCTTTTTTCCTGAGGGGAACCGGCGCTCATAATAAAACCATCATTAATCAGCTTATGCGCGAGCTTCAGGATTTGGCAATGAAGAAAAATTTAGTCACCCTGTGCAAGGATGATAAAATTTTTATTTGCTCTCAACCCGTGATTCCAAAGGAAACATC
>CAVQAL010000016.1:0-38336 GCA_963710575.1 uncultured delta proteobacterium
GTCTAACAACTGCCCACTACTGAAACTAAGTAGCGACTGTATTGAAAGTCAACAATAATTAATATTACATGACAAAAATCATGAAATATTTTTATAAGTAATTGTTTTATTTATAGTATATTAGATATAATTATAAATGATGTTCTCGGCTTTGAACTTAACCGCCTAAGCGGTAACTGCGGCAGAGACTGCAGTGTGAAATTACTTATATTATCTTCTGTCACCAGCTGACCTAGTGCCTGCTCTTAAGCCAAAATCTAGTGGCATCGATAGTTCACAAATATGGGTTCCGAATCTACTTTAATCGCTTGTATTCTTGCCCCCTTACTATAATTGTATCCGATTTCTTCACGTGGCTAAAAACAGCTGATCCCCTAGGCCCAGTTAAAACGAGTGTTCCATCTGGTTGAAGAGTTACGGGCAGTTTTCTAGTTTTGGTAGCCAATAAGAATGATTTCCCATTCTTTATAAATTCCATAATATCATTACTGCTCTGAATATTCTGCCATTTACCGATAAACTCAGATCCATTAGAGGCAGAACAAGCCAACACTATAACGCAAAACAAAACTACAAAAGAAATTTTCTTCATCCCAATAGAATCTCCTTTCTAAATAAGTAACAACTAAAAAATTCACTAGGCTCCTTGTTTCTCATAGAAAATTATGTTTGATAAGAATTTTCTTTTCGTTTGGGGGAGTATAAGAAACACGGTCTTGTATGTCAAGGAAATCTTGACCACAAAATGTGTGGTGCAGTGTACATGTTTGTCGGGCGTGCATTGTTTTTATTACGGATTGAAGTCTTGCATATTCAACGAGAATGACGATCTTTTCCTTTCAGTAATAAACCTATTATTTATTTTACCTGCAAATCAATGATTTTCTGTTTTGATTGAATCGAAGATTACCATTGGTAAGCAGTTTTAGAGCCACATCAAATCAACGACAGTATCCCTTGCCTTTGGCCATTTCTAATAATTTACAATTTCCCAATTCACATGCTTTGCGCGCATCACGACAGCCGGAGATGTTATCGCCGTGAGTTAGATAATCAGTACCTCTGTTAAAATAGGCCTCTGCATAACCCGGTTTGATTTCGATCGCCCTGCTAAAATCCTCAATCGCCTGCCTGTAATTGCCGAGGTAAGCATAGGCAGTACCCCTGTTAATATAGGCTTCTGCAAAACCCGGTTTGATTTCGATCACCATGCTAAAATCATCAATCGCCTGCCTGTAATTGCCGAGGTCACCATAGGCAACACCCCTACCATTATAAATGTGCCAATTATTATCAGTAACTTTCAAAGTGTGATTAAGCAATGTAAAGCTGTTCTGCCAGTACCCGACTTGTGTCCATGTAATAATTGAAAGGCATAAAATGCTCAATGCAGATGATGTCAAAAGTATTTCTTTCCGGTGGTTCCATTTTTTCAAGAGATCCGGTACACCCCACGCCACCATGATGAATAACCCTATCAGGGGGATATAAGTATATCGGTCCGCCATGGCCTGAGTGCCAAGCCTGCACTATACCGATAACAGGCACTAGTGTGCCTATATACCACAGCCAACCCGTTGCCAAATAAGGGAATCTCTTTGCCCTCCAGATAACTACTAAGGTTATAGCGATAAGGAGGAATACCGACCCCAAAACCTGCCAGGGAATCCAACACCCTCCAGATAAGGATAAAGAACAGCGAGATTACTCGGCCAGATCATCTTTCCAATGTAAGCGATATAGGAAATGAAGGCATTCCCGATACGAACACTCAGTGGAAACCTTTCAATAGATTGGACAAATCTTGCACTTTGTGCGACGATATATGTTACGATACTTGAAAGGATTGTCAGGACAAAAAGGGGAACTTTTTCCCAAAGTAGAGGATAGATCAATGACCATTTATATTCGCAATCGGCTGGTTCCTTTACTTCCAATGTTTCCTTTACAGTCTGGATTTCGTGATCCAGTTTTATTGTTGAAACTCCAATTCCGAAAGCGGAGCGTAGCGGAATTGGATAAGTTGAACAATCCCGCGCAGCGGAGGGTTTAATACCCGTGATTTCCTGAAAACGCTGCAGGGGCCAGTAATCCAGAAGCATCAGTACAAAAGGGAGGGTTACCAACATAGGTTTCGCCATCAGGCCCAAAACAAAAAACAGAAGGACAAGAGAATATCTTCGAAATCCCTGATGTTCAACATAATAACTGTACGCTCCCATGGTGAGCATCCAGAAGAAAGTGGAAAGAACATCCTTGCGCTCTACTATCCACGCAACAGACTCTACATGGAGAGGATGTATCGCAAACAGACAGGCCACAAAGGCACTTGGCCAGAGTTTCTTGGTCATCCGGTGGAATATAAGAAAAAGGAGTATGGTGTTCATAACATGGAAGAGAAGATTTATCAGGTGATAGCCATGGGGATTGAGGCCAAAGATTTGATAGTCAAGCATCAACGACAGCCATGTTAATGGATGCCAATGGCCGCTTTTTTCAGCTACTATCGAAATCAGAAGAAAAGGCCCGTATTATATTATTCCAATTCAGACCGGATTGTACATAAGCATTTTTATACACATAAATATCATCATCAAAGTTGATAAAGCCGCAGTCCTTGAGGGACCAAAAGGTGATAACCGTGAGTATCGCCAGAGCCAGGCAAATCAAGACCGGAATCAAAATCTTATGTTGGGTTGCTTTCGAGCTTAACATTCCTTGTGAAGTTGGCATTTTTTCTTTGTCCTTTATTCAATCCAAATTCCGAAAACTTTCCCGAAGTGTTTACCACACATTAAGCTGGAGTTCAGTAGTTTTTTGATTATTTCCGATTGACCCCCCCCCATGCCGACCTGTCGTTTGGCTATTGTTACGGAAAGAAGTTTAAAATCCGATGATGTTTGGGACTGCTTGACAGAAATATTTATCCGTCATGGAGCGCCGGAGTATATTCGCTCAGATAACGGATCAGAATTTACGACAAAAGTGGTCCATCGATGGTTGTTACATATTGGTGTTCAGACTCTTTATATTGAACCGGGTAGCCCTTGGGAAAACGGCTATATTGAAAGTTTCAACCGTAAGTTCAGAAATGAATTACTAAACGGAGAAATCTTCTATACCTTGAAAGAAGCGAAAACGTTAATTGAAAAATGGCGCATTGAATACAACCCGTTCAGGCCGCACAGTTTTTTGAATTACCGTCCTCCAGCACTAGAGGCGTACCTGAATTGAGGAATATAAAATGGCTGAACTCTAATTAACTTGTGGTACAAGTATTTGTAGTAGGTCATGAAAAGGATATGGTCACTCTATGATTTAATTTCACATTTTGAAGACTATTCTTTATATAGCCAAAGGAGTTCTCACTTTTTACAGAAATTACCTTTACATCACTCTGTAACCCCCACCTCTCCACAGAAAATCACAGTAGCAAGATCTATTTATATTATTGATATTCATAGTTATTAACGAATCATGAGACTTTTCTATTATTCTTTGTTGTTCTGCAAATGGGTAATAAAATGGGGTTATATAGGTTATCAGGTACTATTTTGGCGCAGTGACATTATAATTTTCCATATTTTATTTCAGCCAAATCCTGCTCAACGTTGGGCGGTTTTAGATTATCGCTACAAGTATTCATAGTGGACAGTTTCAGAATTGACGATTGCCCTTTGTAATTCATGATAGAGTATGCCTACTGAATCAGCGGCACCATCCCTTGCCTTTAGCCAATTCTAACGTTTTGCAATTTCTGAATTCACAAGCCTTTTGCACATCAGGGCAGCCAAGTTTTTTATTGCCCTGCACCAAATAAACAGCTCCCCGGTTGTTGTAAGCGTTGGCATAATCTTGTTTCAGTCCGATAGCCTTATTGAAATCCTCGATGGCTCGCTGATACTGGATATTTAAAAAAAAAAAAAAAAAAAAAAAAAAAAAAAAAAAAAAAAAAAAAAAAAAAAAAAAAATGATATGCCGAGCTTAATATAAGCAGCTCCCCGGTCGTTGTAGGCGCTGGCATAATCTTGTTTCAGACCGATAGACTTATTGAAATCTTCGATGGCTTGCTGATACTGGCCGAGGTTAATATAAGCAGCTCCCCTTTTGGTATAGGTCTCGGCATTATTCGGCTGTAGTTTAATAGCATTATTTAAATATTCAATAGCTTTTTTCGGATCGGTATATTGCTTACCATTCCATAATGCTTTTTCCTTCTCAAGCCAATCTGACGCAGTTTTGCTCTTTTCCGAGCAGGAACAAATAAAGGTTAAAACAAGAAATATGCAAATGATAATTTTACGCATAACTCCCCCTTTTATAAACCATTTCACCGTTAAATGATGGGTTACATATCATAACTCTTAAGAAAGATAAATCAATTATTACGCTCTGGAATATGTGAAAAAATCAAGGACTAACGGTCAAAAGGTTGCATTCATTCGATGCTACCGTTTATCCCTCGTTTTCTTAAAAAGTTCTTTGCACGTTCGTCGCCAAATTTTGCCGCCGTTTTTAGATCATTAACTGCCAGGTCGCTAAATTTTGCCGCCGTTTTTAGATTATTAACTGCCAAATTGTTGTTACAAAGCCTGAAATACGCGACACTACGGTTACGATAGGCATCTGCAAAACCTGACTTGATTTTGATCGCCCTGCCAAAATCATCAATTGCCTGCCCGTAATTGCCGAGGCCGTTATAAGCAATACCCCTGTTAAAATAGACCTCTGCATAACCTGGTTTGATTTTGATTGCCCTGCCAAAATCATCAATTGCCTGCCCGTAATTGCCGAGGCCGTTATAGGCAACACCCCTGTTAATATACACCTCTGCATAACCCGGTTTGATTTTGATCGCCCTGTCATAATCCTCAATCGCCTGCCTTTAATTGCCGAGAGCGCTATAGGCAATCACCCCTGTTATTATAGGCATCTGCATAATCTGGTTTGATTTCGATCGCCCTGTCATAAATCCTCAATCGCCTGCCTGTAATTGCCGAGGTCTTTATAGATATTACCCCTGTTGTTGTAGGCCATCCAGCACGTTGGGTTTAAGTCGATGGTTGTGTTGTAGAGCGTCTCAATATCGGTATACATCCGGCTCTGCCGCCATGTTAAAGTCGCCAGCGTCACCAGCAGCAACACGCAGATGGCGTAGCCGGCCGGGCGTCGCCAGAGCTGCAGTCGTTTCAACAACATTGCTATACCAGCAGCAACCAGGGTGATGATTCCAAGGCTCGCAAGGTACTGAAAATGGTCGGCCACGAACGAGTAGATGAAAGGAAACACATTGAAGAAGCCCAACACTGGAAATAGCGTCCCGACGAAGAACAATAGCCCCGCCAGCGGCCCACGCCAGCGCCGCCGCAATGCCCAAAGCGCCACCACGAGCGCGAAAGCAGCCACAGGGAACAGGTATTGCCACGCTGCCGCCTGGCTAGTCTCCCAGCGGGGGTAGATGAAAATAAGATTTGCTGGCCAGAATAGTTTGCCGAGGTAGAACCAGATCGCCTTCCCCGCTATCAGGATCCGCTCCAAAGCGGGAATGGCAAACGCCGAACCTTGGGCCCCGATCAGCGTACGTTCTACCCAGGCTGTGAAAATCCCGGCTACCGCCCCAAGCAGAAAAAACGGCAGCAACGGCAGGACGTCCTTCCTCCATGACAAGCGTCCACGTTGCCACCAAAAGATCACCAGTAGTGCCGCAGGCAGTGTTGCCGTGACCGTCTTGCTCAGCAGGCCCAGCACAAACAGTCCCAATGCCCAAAGGTACAGTGACGTTCGCCGCTGCTCGTCAAAACGCAGGTAGACCATTGCCGATCCAAGGTAGAAAACAGCCGAAAGGGTGTTCTTAAGTTCCGTGATCCACGCCACCGATTCCACTTGGACAGGGTGCAGGGCGAAGATAGCCGCTGCAAGGTAAGCCCCAGGGATTGCCAGTCGCCGCAGAATCAGCGCCACCATCACGGCAGCCATCACGTGCAGCAGGATGTTCACCAGATGATAGCCGAGAGTGGCATCACCCCAAAGCCAGTATTGAACCCAAAAGGCGCTGTGCAGCAGGGGGTAATATTGCTGCGTGGCCCCAAGGTCGAACCATATACGGAAGAGGCCGTACCATGAACGCAGTTCGGGGCGGGTCACGTGGGCGCTGTCATCCCAGATGAACCCTCCCTGCCAGGCCGGTTGGTAGACCAGAAACACCGCCGCAATTAGAGCGATGACAAAGAGCCAGTCCTTCAGCGCGAAAGAACGACAGGCAGGCAACGTCTGTGCCAAACTCCGCTTGACACGCTCGTAAAGATCTGATTCCGAATTGGTCTGGATAAACCTAGATTTACCGTTTTGCAATGTCACTAATTCTTTACTCTTGCGTTAGTACAAATATCCCCTATTTTTTTATATAAAAGCCTTTGACCTGCCCCAAATACTTATACTTCATATTAAGTTTGAATTCAAATTTTTCGTTTATTACGGATTGAAATGTTGAATGAATTAAAAACATTAGCTTGCTATATTGTTTCATTAGGAGCATTAAAGAGTTATTCCGTGCAAATTGCATTCCCGATGTAAGGAGTCATCAAAGGAGGAGATACGTTAAGCAGAACCGGGAAAAGTTGTCTTTAACGATATGATCCTCAAGCATGTAGAATAAAATGAAGAACTGAAGGTAATCTAGCAACTAAATCTTGCAGGGCGAATTCTTGCAAGCGAGATTTAGTGACGTCCGCGGATTTACACTTTATTCTCGGAGATGAGAACGGCGGATTGACCATTGCTATTGAAATAATAATAGAATCCTTACTAATATACTTTATATTCCTTTGGCATTTGCGGCTTCCAATAATTTACAATTCCCCAATTACATGGTTATTTTGGCGTCAAAAAAAGAAGGAGGGGTAATTGCCCTGAATGGGTGATAAACAGGACTATTATATTTGGCGTCGTAAAATTATAATTTCCCAGATTTTATTGCAACCGAGAGCTGCCCATTAATGGGCAGCTCTCGGTTATTGCTTTTGACCTACTACTGTTCAGTAGTGGGCAGTTGTCAGACTGAGGATTACCATTGGTAATCAGTTTAAGAGCCCCCCATCAAATCAACGACAGTTTCCCCTGTCTTTGGCCATTTCTAATATTTTACAATTTCCTAATTCACACGCCTTTTGCGCATCACGGCAACCGGAGATATTATCGCCCTGATTTAGATAAACAACACCCCTGTTACTATAGGCCTCTGCATAACCTGGTCTGATTTCGATCGCCCTGCTACAATCATCAATCGATTGTTTGTAATTGCCGAGACCGTTATAGGCATTACCTCGGTTATTATAGGCCTCTGCATAAGCCGGGTTGATTTCGATTGCCCTGCCAAAATCATCAATCGCCTGCCTGTAATTGCCGATGGCGCCATAGGCAACACCCCTAGCATTATAGATGAGCCAATTATTATCAGTAACTTTCAAAGTGTGATTAAGCAATGTAATGCTGTTCTGCCAGTACCCGACTTGTGTCCATGTAATAATTGAAAGGCTCAAAATGCTCAATGCAGATGATGCCAAAAGTATTTCTTTCCGGTAGTTCCATTTTTTCAAGAGATCCGGTACACCCCATGCCACCATGATGAATAGCCCTATCAGGGGAATATAAGTGTATCTGTCCGCCATGGCCTGAGAGCCAGCCTGCACTATACCGATAACAGGCACAAGCGTAGCTGCATACCACAGCCAACCCGTTACCAAATAAGGGGATCTCTTAACCCTCCAGAAAACTGCCAGGGTGATGGCGATCAGCAGTAATACCGACCACAAATACCTGCCAGGGCACCAACAACCCTGGATAAGGATAAAAGACAGCAAGATTATTCGGCCAGATCATCTTTCCAATGTAAGCGATATAGGAAATGAAGGCATTCCCAATACGAATACTCATGGGTAAAGTTTCAAAAGACTGCATAAATCCTCCTTTTTGTGCGGCGATGTATGTTACGATACTTGAAAGGATTGCCAGGACAAAAAGGGGGACCTTTTCCCAGAGTAGAGGATAGATCAATGACCATTTATATTCGGGATCGGCTGGTTTCCTTACTTCCAATGTTTCCTTTACCGTCATGCTCCTTTTTAGATTTCTTTTTTTGTTTGTCAGAAGTCACGGACTCTCAATACTTCATTGATGTTGAACATCCGCGCAGCGGAGGGTTTAATACCCGTATTTCCTGAAAACGCTGCAGAGGCCAGTAATCCAGAAGCAGCAGTACAAAAGGGAGGGTTACCAGCATGGGTTTTGCCATCAGACCCAGAACAAAAAACAGAAGGACAAGAGAATATCTTCCGAAACCCCGCGATGTTCAACATAATAACTGTACGCTCCCATGGTGAGCATCCAGAAAAAAGTGGAAAGAACATCCTTGCGCTCTGCTATCCAGGCAACAGACTCTACATGGAGGGGATGTATCGCAAACAGACAGGCTACAAAGGCACTTGGCCAGAGTTTCTTGGTCATCCGGTGGAATATAAGAAAAAGGAGTATGGTGTTCATAACATGGAAGAGAAGATTTACCAGATGATAGCCTTGGGGATTAAGGCCAAAGATTTGATAGTCAAGCATCAACGACAGCCATGTTAACTGGATGCCAATGGCCGATTTTCTCGCACTAATATCAGAAGAAAAGGCCTGGATTATACTGTTCCAATTCAGACCGGATTGTACATAAGCATTTTCATACACGTAGTTATCGTCATCAAGGTTGATAAAGCCGCAGTCCTTGAGGGACCAAAAGGTGATAACCGTGAGTATCGCCAGGGCCAGGCAAATCAAGACCGGAATCAAAATCTTATGTTGGGTTGCTTCTGAGTTTAACATTCCTTGTGAAGTTGGCATTTTTTCTTTGTCCTTTATTCAATCCAAATTACTAAAACTTTTTGGAGGTGTTTACCACACATTAAGCTGGAGTTCAGCTATATGTGGGATTAAAAGAAGATTATGATAATTTTTATAAGCGGCTCGTTTGAAAATCCCTGCGGAAATATCTACTTATCAAAATTATCATTTACTTTTCTATATTTAAGCTCGGCAAGTTTTCCTTTATTCCAACTGGAAATTTTGCTGAAATATTTTGTAAGCCGGGCGATTCCTTCCACTTCCGTAGACCCGCAATAAATACAATTTTCATTTAGTCCCCTGGCCGTTTTTTCACAGGAGGAGCAAAATGTAAATTCCGGATTAAAATCAATTTGACGGTTGCCGGAATTGTAAAAAACCTCCCGAATAAATTTGCTGAGTTTTTCTTTACCCGGATTTGCGCCCCCCAACTGCAGATGCGTAAATAACTTCTCCCTCCAAATACTTATGGAAAAGACCTTCCTGAATTACTTTTTGCAGAGGCGTGACATCCGCGGAAACATTCAGGTGAGTTGAGTTTGTATAATAGATCGCTCCTTCGGCGATGTCGCCTTTAACATAACGTCCGGCGGCGGGAGAAAAATATTTTAAATCGAGCCTGGCAAAACGATACGCTGTGGTTTCCGCCAGTGACTGCCCCAGCACAAACTTTATCTTTAGTTCCTTACTGAGACGTTCGGCCTCACGCTTTATATAATCCACAATTTTCAGACCAAACTCAAGCGCCTCAGGCGTTTGATGCAGTTCCTTGCCTTGATGGATTTGCACAAGTTCATTGAGTCCCACAATGCCGATAATATAAGTGGCCATGTTCATTCTTAAAAAAGGAAACCCATCGTGGTTCATGGCCAGCACTGCAAGAGGTCCCTGCTCCGCGTAGGAAAGAAGTTTTTCCAGAAAATCTTTTTTCTGCACATGGGCCTTTGCCGCTTTTTCCATAAATTCCCAAGCAGAGCGAACAATATTTTTTTCATCTCCTTCGGCCTTATAACCAAGCCGCGGCAAATTCAAGGTCACGCTTTGGATGGCGGCAAAACGCGTCAAGCCATGGTTTATCCTGTTCTCCATCGCAAAGAACAAAGGAAGAAGTCTTTTTCGTCTCTGTCGAAAATAAAACAAGTATTGCCTTTGAGATCTGCCACATCGCAGGCATCCTGCAAAAATTCCTGAGTGTCCTCATTCTTCCAGAAAGTTTTCGTTATATGCAACAGCGGACGGGGAAGAATAAACGGTTTTCCGGTAGCATCGCCATTTTTAAACACTTCCAGTATTGCCCAGGCAAAGCGCTGCGCATCGCGAGTATAATCTCCATAAGTTTTTCCTGTCGGTTTTCCTCCGGCTCCGATGGCGGGAAGGTTCACCCAATGCGGCGGCATTTCATAATATATATGTATATCGGTATACAGAGCCTGTCCGCCGCGCGTGGCGGAGAGCTGCGAGAATTCATATACAAGCATTTGCGCGAACTGTTTGACTTCTTTATTGGTCATGGCGGCAAGGTAAGGCGCAAAGGAAATATTGAGCGCATCCCAGCCGATTGTGCTGGCAAAATGTCCCTGCAAAACAGCGCTGAAACGCACCATGTGCGCTAAAAGCACCTCGGCATATTTTGCCGGATTTGCGGAATTGATCGCCTGCGGCAGCTTCAGCCCGTTGATTTTCAGATATTCCAGAGATTGGCAGCAACTGTAAGGACGATCAATGTAACCCAAACCATGAATATGAATGTCGCCTGTGGCATGAGCTTCGCCGATATCGGCGGAAAAAACATCATAAAGAGAAAGTTCCCTTTTAATGCCTTCGGCAAATATCAGATTTGTGCCTTCGGGAGAATGGGGAATATTGGCGTCCTGTTTATTCTGATGCAGAATCAACTGCCGCACATCATAAAGCGGAAATCCCAAACGGCCATGGAGCCTTCGCTCTTTCTCCAGACCTTTTTCAATGAGCCGGACATTAACCAATTCGCGGATCAGCGCCGTTGTGAGCACGTTAATTCCCGAAGAAATAATCTGTTTTTCCACTTCTTTCGATATTTCCGCCGCCACTTGTTCATCAATATCTGCTTCGCGCATCAAGGCATCCACAATGCGCTGGCGGTCCCAACGGATAATTTCTTCTCCGGAAGTGCGGACAAAAAGAGTTAAATCTGTTGTTTCGGGATTTTCTATCATATTAAACATTCGTCGGTATTGACATCTCTATACTGTCCAGAACTTTTTCCGCAGCCCCGGAAAGATTTTCATCATAATCGTGATTCAGTGAAAACACTCTAAAGTGCATAACTCGCGCGGGAATGAAGCGGTAAATTTCCTGCAGAGGCTCCAATGATGTTATTCCCGTAACGGGATTAAAAATATTAATTTTTTTGCCGGGTTCCGCGATAGGATTAAGCGGACGCGGGTCCTGCGTCGCCAAATCCACTTTAAAAGAAATTCCTTTTAGTTTTCCGGGCAGTTGTTCTTTGATTCTTTCCTCATAATCCTTAACGCGGCTAAATCCGGTGCCCCGATGAACTTGATCAATGGAAATTTCCGTGGAAAAGGACATCTTCCATTTAACTTCCCGGGCATGCAATTTCTTCCATTCACCGGCCAGCTTTTTCTTCCGGGAATCTTTCTGTTTCAGCCAGCTTTGCACTTCATTGAATAAAGACCATTCATCACAGTACAAATAGGCATTCAAATTATTCAGAGGATTGCCGGGAAAAATCAGCTTCATCGTATCGTGAAAAATTTCCTGCAGATGCAAATCCAGGGCGCGCGTGGTGCGGTGGAAGTAAACGTTGCCGTATAAATTTATCCGGGCATTTAGAAAACGACCCAACGCCGATATGCCTGATTGATGCAAAGTAAGGCCGTCTTTGGTAAAAAAAGTGTAGTACCGCAGGCGGGGAATATCGACCATATCGAGGGAAAAACCCGTCATGTAAGCGTCGCGCTGAACATAATCGAGATTATCAACCGTGTAAATTCCCGAAAACAATTGCCGCAGTAACTGCAACCAGCGCGGCTGCTTGTCCTTTTCCGCAGCCTCGGGCATCTTGATTAAATATGCTATCTGGCGGGGATCCAAAACTTCGCCACGCGCAAACGCGCCGGACGGACTGCGCCCGATGAGGGAAATAATGTCTCCCAGTTTATTAATGATAATCTTCTGTCCGATTATTTCGTGCGTCAAACCCCAATCGCTTAAAAAATGCTGATCAAAGAAATGCCCGTAAGGACCGTGCCCGACGTCATGCAGCAACCCGGCTAAACGCAGCAGTTCTTCTATATAATTAAAAGACGGCGTATCTTTACAAACATCACTCAAGCTGGGATAAAGGTGTTTGGCAAATTCACTGGCAACATGCATGGTGCCGAGAGAATGCTGAAAACGCGAATGTTCCGCCGCCGGATAAACCCAGCGCGCGCTTTGCAGTTGATAAATTCTCCTTAACCTCTGCATCCAGGGAGAATCAATCAGGTTTTTTTCCGTTGTTTCCTTCTCAGAGTTATCTTCCGGCACAGTAAAGAGGATATATTGATGAATCGGGTCGGCAATAAGCGCCATCCCGTTATAAATGTTGTGATCGGTGGAATTAGTTTTTTTCATGGCGAATTGTTTATAATATACTGCGCAAAAAATCAATTTTAATCATTCATTTATGCTTGACTATTAATTGCCTGTCCCTTATTATTTTTCAGCGTAATACAAAACTTTAATTTCACTAATCAGCACATTTGCAGGGAGCAGATTAAAATGGGAACAAATAATGTCATGTTTTTAGAAGTTATCGAATGGTTTGATGAATCGGGCAAAGAAATCGTGCATAGAATCCCGGAAAATGGTTCCGGTGATATTAAGTTCGGCGCTCAGCTTACCGTAAGAGAAAGTCAAAACGCCGTCTTTTTTTACAATGGCAAAGCGTGCGGCGCTTTCGGCTCGGGACGCCACACTTTGGAAACAGCCAACATTCCGCTGCTCACTAAAATTTTATCCCTGCCCTGGGGCATGACCAGCCCGTTACGCGCGGAAGTCTATTTCATCAATATGAAGGTTTTTACCGATTTAAAATGGGGCACACGCGATCCGGTTGCTTTCCGCGACAAGGAATTAGGACTGATTCGCCTGCGCGCTTTCGGCATTTTTAATATCCGTGTTATTCAACCGCTTCTGCTGGTTAATTCACTGGTCGGAACACAGGGAATTTTCAGTACAGAAGAAATTGAAGAGTATATTAACCGCATCATCGTTTCGCGGTTTAACGATTACATGGGAGAAAAGGTGGATACCATTTTTAATCTTCCGGGAAAATACAATGAATTTTCCGACGGATTGAAACTGGTCCTGCAAAACGATTTAAGCAAATTCGGTCTGGGTCTGACCGACCTTTATATCAATTCCATCACTCCGCCGCCGGAAGTGCAAAAAGCGATAGATGATAAAAGCCGGCTGGGTGTTTTTGACGATCTCAACAAACTCCTGCAAATGAAAACGGCGATGGCTGTGGAAACGGCATCTCAGAATCAGTCGGCAGCCGGTGCGGGAATGGGCATGGGAGCGGGAATGGGAATGGGCTTCATGATGCCCGGAATGCTGGCGGAAGCATTCAAAGGCGGTCTCCTCCGCGGCGGCTCCGGAAACTTATCACCTGCCCCGAATGCAAACAAACAATCCCGAAAGAAGCGCGCTTCTGTCCCGCGTGCGGGCACCAGATTTTAATCATCAACAAGTGCGCCCATTGCGGAAGGAATTTACCTGTCAACGCCAATTTCTGCGTCAACTGCGGCACGGCGGTAACTGTAACGCCATCCGTTAAGAAATGCTCCAAGTGCGGATTTGAAAATTTACCAGAATCTATTTATTGTAATAAGTGCGGTGAACGGCTCTAACTTTCAGATTGAACAACAATGCCCTCAATGCGGCGCGCCGATAATTCTCGACGAAGCCGACCGTATTCTTTCGTGCAAATTTTGCCGCACGCGCGTATATCTGGCAGCGGAAGATAATTTCCGTTTTTATATTCCGCCGGCAGAAGGAATTTCTGAAACCATTTATTTCATTCCTTACTGGCGTATTAAGGGTCTTTCTTACACAATCAAAGAAACGAAAATGAATATGGAGCATCACGGTTCCTTATTTTCTTACAGCATTTCTTCCAACATCAAAGAAATGGATATTTCCAATAAGTATTTTGATATTAATTTTTTGTGTTTAGATTCCACATTGCTTCCGCATTCTTTAGGACTGCGGCCGCAGGCAATGAAACTGAAATTTGTGGGAAGCAATGAAAACGAAGGAAAGTTTCTCCGGTTTTCTTCCACGTTGCGTGATGCATTTAATAAACGATTATCAAACACGCACCGGCGGCCTTCATAAGGCAATATTTATCGGCGAAACCGCCAGCGTTATTTATTCTCCGGTTTATTGCGCCAATGGCCGCGTCTATGACGCGATTTTAAAAAAGCCCCTTGATCTCCAGACAAAAGACGCGGAAGTTGAGCAGACTGCTTATCTCCGCGCCGGATGAAAAATGGCACGTGGAATTTCTTCCTTTGCTTTGTCCCGATTGCGGAGCGGATCTGCCCGGCGAAAAAGACGCTTTGATCGTTTTTTGTGATAATTGTCATTCCGCATGGAACCCGTCCAATAAAGATTTTACCAAAGTTAAATATTCCACGTGGCAGGAGCAAGGAGACGATATTACTTACCTTCCCTTCTGGCAGATTGAAAGTAAAAGTCAGCGGCATTCAACTTGGAAACTTACGCCGACTTGATTAAAGTGGCCAATCTGCCCAAAGCTCCTTCGGAAGAATGGACAAAAACGCCGTTCTATTTTTACGCCCCGGCGTTTAAACTTAATCCTGCTTTATTTTTGCGCTGGTGCAGACAATTAACCGCGACGCCTCCGCCAAAGGATTTAATCGCGGATTTTCCGGTCAAGAAAATTCATCAGGTAACTCTTCCCGTAAACGAAGCGTTGGAAAGTTCTCTCCTTACTCTAGTCAGTTTAATAGCCAATAAAAGAAACCTTGCGGAATTGCTGTCTTCTCTCAATTTTACGCTGGAAGATTATTCTTTGGTTCTTCATCCTTTCAAAATCAGCTCCAGCGAGTTTGTTCATACAAAGATAGGTTTCACCATGGAAATAAGCGCGCTAAATATGGGAGCATACCTGTAATACCAATTCGCTTGTAAAGAGACCACCGGACAGGCGGCAGATCCCAAGCGTAACTATTAATTCTGTTGGTTATTCCGGAGGTCAAGAGATGATATTTTCATCTGGCGATTACGGGGTTAAATTATTATCCGGCATTAACACATGACAGAATATCATTGACACAAATAATTTTTTTTAGTACGAAATAAAATATTTACTAAAATGTCGATATATAAATATTTACCCCCTAAATTAACTTATGTAAAATTAAGACGAAAGGAGCGTATTATGAAAAAAATTGGTATGTTATTGTTTCTTGTCCTGATGATGACTGTTGCCACGGCAGCACAGGCAGAAGTCAGGGCCGGTGGCTTACCTGCATTAATTATCAATGATGGTATTAAAGACTGCAGTTGTCCACCATGCTGTCCACCTCCCGTAGTAGAACAAAAGGTAGAAGTTCCACCGCCACCTCCGCCACCACCTCCTCCGCCGCCCACCGCCGCCACCGCCAGTGCAGGAGAAAGTCACAATAGCGCTTAATGTGGAATTCGATACCGATAAAGCAGTTGTCAAAGAAAAATATTATGACGAGATTAAGAAGGTAGCCGATTTCATGAAAGAGTTTCCTAATACAACCGCTGCAATTGAAGGTTATACTGACAATATTGCCAGTGCAGCATACAATCAGAAATTATCCGAAAAACGCGCTAACAGCGTTCGTCAATATATTATTGACAAATTCGGAATTGACGGTTCCCGCCTAACCGCTGCCGGTTATGGACTGACTAAGCCGATTGCCAGCAATGATACGGAAGAAGGCCGCCAGAAGAACCGCAGAGTTCAAGCTGTGATGGAAGCAATAAGGATAGTTCAATAAATTTTAACATTCCAAATTTAAAAGATATTTCAGGCCCCATGACCAGTGTAAGGTCATGGGGCCTTTTTTCTTGGAGTGCCCTTAGATGACGATAAGCAAGTGATGTTTGTCGCCGGTTGCTCTGCTTCCAACAAAGTTTTCGCTGAAGTCCGGGAGCGAATAGTAAATTAATTTTACTTACCGGTAATTACCACCTGCAAAATAGTAACTAACAGCGGTTTGGTATTAATTCTATATTTCTTCCCCGGCCTTGTAGCCTTCGTGGATGGCTTCCAGAATGCGGCGCGGTGTTTTGGCGTCACCGACTGTCCGAAAAGAAATGGCCAGATCCTTGAGCACATCTTCCAGAGAATTCTCCGATTTAGCGCCCATTGCAGTCACGATCATGGCCGCGCTCTCTACTCGTTCGGCATCGGCTTGGCGATAGCGCACTTCTCCAGCCTCAATACTCACTACCTGAGCGCCGAATATCAGCCTGCCACCGGCATCTTTTATGCGTTTGTTCAGCCAGTATCCGTGCGCGGTCAGTTTACCCACCGGAGGGAACGGCTGCATCTCCAGTACCGTAACCGCAACACCTTTGGCCAGCAGATAGTCTGCTGTCTCCATACCCACATAACCGGCACCCAAAATCACGACCGGACTCACAAGTTCGATCTTGCCTGTAAGCACGTCACGGGCATCCACAACGATTTTGGAGTCCAGGCCGGGGATCGGGGCTGTAACCGGATAGGCTCCGCAGGCCAGAATCACAGCATCGGGACGACGCTGTTTTATTTCCTCTTCGCTTACGATATGCTGGCAATGAACAGGCGTAGAATTTTTTTTCAACTGACGCAATGCCCATGTGACCCAATCCATGAAGGCCGCTTTGTGCGGCGGCCGGCTGGCCGATAACAGTTGTCCTCCGGGTCGTTCTTCTTTTTCGAATATCTCCACTTTATGCCCCCGTGAAGCTGCCGCCATGGCTGCCGATAAACCGGCTGGCCCGGCACCAATGACCCACACACACTGGGAAGGATTGGCCTTGGGGGCTTGCCCTTTATATTCGCGGCCGCATTCAGGATTGAAACTGCAGGTTGCGGATTTCATATCGAAACTCAAGCGTTCAATGCAGCCCTGATTGCAGGCCGTGCACAAGCGAATATCTTCAAGAGCTCCGTCTCGAGCCTTGTTGATGAAGTCCGGATCAGTCAGATGTTGACGTCCGAAGCTGATTAAATCAGCATCACCGCGGGCAATGGCTTGATCGGCCAGTTCGGGGTTATTGATACGTCCCACGCCTATTACCGGCACATTCACAACGGATTTCAAAGCACGGGCGCGGAACAGGTTGAACCCGGGATCTGTATCCATTGATGCAATGGATAGGCTGCCGGGTGTGGAATAAACTCCCACCGAACAGTGAATGGCATCAACCCCGGCCGCCACCATCCTGGGCGCGAACTTCTGCATGAAGTCCAGGTCATACCCGCCGCGCACCAGTTCATCGGCTGATACGCGAATCCATACCGGGAAATCTTTTCCCACCATATTGCGCACCGAAGTAATAATTTCCAAAATGAAACGCATGCGGTTTTCATCGCTCCCGCCGTATTGATCATCACGCTTGTTGGAAAAAGGAGAAAGGAACTGATTCAGCAGATAGCCATGAGCGCCGTGGATTTCCACGGCATCAAAGCCCGCCTCCTTTGCGCGTCCGGCCGCTTTGGCAAAGGCTTCGATCACCTTGGCAATGCGCTCCAGAGACATCGCCTCGCAGGGCTGGCCCAGGATAACACTGGGTATGGCCGAAGGCGCCTCAGGAATAGCGCCTGTCGCAGACTCAAACGTCTCGCGGCCGGCATGATGCAGCTGCATCGCAACCTTGGCCCCATAGCGATGCAAGGCCTCCGGAATGCGCGCCAGTCCCGGAATAAAAGCATCGCTCCAGACACCGATCTCGTTGGGAAAACCCTTGCCCCGCGGATCGACCGCACATATCTCGGTAATGATCAATCCGGTGCCTCCCTGTGCCCTGCGAGCAAGGTAGGCCACCAGACGGTCACTGACTGTGTTGTCGGCATTGCCATACCCCGTGCCCATAGGCGGCATAACCGCCCGGTTCTTCAAGGTCATGCCGTTAATAGTGATTGGTGAAAAAAGATGTTCAAATCGCATTTATACCTCCATTGATTTCACAAGACATTGCGGGATGATATGAGAAAGTATAAGAGGAACGGTTTTGTATGTCAATGAAATATAGACACAGCATAATGCAAATGTTTTGTTACCGATAAGCTCTGCTCTCTTTCATCTATAAACAAATGATTTTTAAAAGTCTTGATGTTGTGAATTAATATTTGAACAGTATAGGAACAAACCTCACCTGCCGCGATGAAGCGCAGCCCTCAGATGTCTATTTGCTGCGGCAGCAGTTCCCGTTTTGCATAATTAGCGTAGATTTTTTCTTTTATAAAAAATTCAAATAAATCTTTGTCAATTTGCTTATCTTTGACCATTAACTCCATTATCCTTAAAGTCTCGGATAAAGTCTTACCTTTTCTATATGGCCGGTCAGCGGTAAGCGCTTCGAAAACATCGGCAAAGGCAATGATTCTCGATTGAAGGGGAATCTCATCTCCTTTCAGCCTGAAGGGGTAACCGCTACCATCAATATTTTCATGGTGAGAAACGGCATAATCGGCGACATTACGCAGTTTTTTGGGAAACGGAAGTCCGGCAAGTATTTTGTATGTAACAAGGGCGTGATTGTTAATTAAATTTCGCTCCTCTTCATTAAGAGTGCCGCGTCGCACACATAAATTATAAACTTCCTCTTCCGAAAGAAGCGGTCTAATTTCTCCGTCTACATGCCATTCACGTTGGGCAATTTTTTTGATTCTGGCGATCTTTTCATCACTCAGGAATTCTTCGCCTTTATTAACTTCCAGCAGAAACTGATATTCCTTGTCTAACGCTTTAATTTCCGCATTGGCGCTTCTGGTGGTTTTGTCAGCACGCAGATTTTTATTTTCAGATTGAGTCGCCGGCAGATAATCCTTTTTGATTAATTTTAGGCGCGTTTTAACTTCATGGATACGGTCATGCACCGTTTGCAATTTTGTTTTTTTATCTATGACATATTCAGGAGTCGTAATTTTCCCCACATCATGCAGCCAAGCGGCCATGCGTAATTCCCGCATCTGATCATCAGAAAATTTTACAGCGGCGAAACACCCCTGCTGTGTTTCATTTATCTTATCGGCAATGGCCATTGTCAATTCAGCAACGTGGCGTATATGGCCACCTGTGTAAGGCGATTTTTCATCAATGGTTGTCGCGATTGTTTTAATAAACAATTCAAACAGACTTTCCAAATCATGAATTAAATGGCTATTGGAAAGAGCAACTGCCGCCTGCGACGCTAAAGACAGAATAATCTCCTGTGACTCAAGTGAAAAATTTATTACTTCGCCGGTTGCCGGATCCAGAGCGTTCAAAAGCTGCAGAACGCCGATAATGTCATTTTCATAATTACGTAAAGGCGTTACCAGCATTGACTTCGAACGGTAACCAGTTTTTTTATCGAACTGCTTTGCCCCTTCAAAGTTAAAACCCTGAACGTGGTAAACATCGGCTATATTTAT
Organism: uncultured delta proteobacterium; assembly: GCA_963710575.1. Classification (GTDB taxonomy): domain Bacteria; phylum Desulfobacterota; class Syntrophia; order Syntrophales; family Smithellaceae; genus Smithella. The sequence continues at coordinate 19,556 of CAVQAL010000016.1, forward strand.
TGTCTTACCGGAAATGGCTACGTAAGCTGAAACATTGGCCTTATTAGCCCTCCCGTCTTTATTTATTAAATTAACGGCCGGCCATGTTATAACTCCCCCGGTACCACCCATGCGAATATTCAATGAGTTATTTTGAATAATCGCAAATTGAAGTTTAGTCTCGTCGTCCGACATTATATAAAGCGTGCCGGCATCGGCATTGGTCAATTTGCATGCCTCCTCCACAATTATTTCCAGAAGGCGATTAATATTCTTTTCTCCGGAAAGAGCCACTCCAATTTGAATCAAATGTTTGATTTGATCAGGATAGGTACGGTAGCCGCTTTTCGTTTCGCTTTTCTGTTTCATATGTATTTCAGACCATTTTTCTTAGTTAAGGCTATCTTCGTCAATCATTTTGACAATTTGTTCAGCTATAATTTAGCGACAACAGATAAAGTTTATTTCAAAGATGTTTTTTATTCCCTGATTATTTTTATCCGTACACAATACTTGTACCATATATTAAGTTATAGTTCAGCTATTTTTAATTATTTCCGATAGAAATATTGTGTGAATTGAAAGGTTGTATGAATTGGGAAAATAAGAAAAACAAGACTTACAGGAAGAAGTGTTTGTTGACTCTATAATAAGCCCTCAAAACTGGTCAGAGACATAAAATGGATAATAGCCTGCCGGTAATCATACTTTGAAGCTTGCTGAAAAGTTTGGAAAGGTTTATATATGTATTCAGAAGCTGTTTTAGTTTTGCTTCAATTTATCCAAAACGATTTGAATTCGTACATTCACATAAAGGCGCAATTATGAATACAAGAAGATATCTCCATCCATTGTTTGTTTTCTGTATCATATTTTTGATGGTTTCTGCCTGTGGATACAAAACAATTAAACAGGGTTTATCAATTAGTGAGGATAGAGTTTCCCAGAATATCATTGACGGCAAGACAAAAAAACATGAAATTCTGCTTGAGTTTGGCACCCCAACAAAAACAGCTGATAATGGAAAGATGTTTTTCTATGAATGGACTGAAGAAAGTGAAGCGAGAATTATATTATACAAAGGAACAACAACGTACATCCATCAATTGAGCATTCTTTTTGATGAGATGGATATTGTTAAAAATCACCGAATCTCGGAAATATCAGCACAATCTCAAAGAAGTATAGAGACGAAAACTCAACAATAAATTAGCCTTCAGCAGTTTTTTATTATTTCCAATTGAAATATTTAGTGAATTTGGAAAATAAGAAAAACAACATTACAGGAAGAAAGAAATAAAATCTCGATTTTCGAGCCAGCGGATTTGTTTTTTTCACAAGTCCTCAGTTTTTCGGCTGAAACAATCTGATAATTTACGTTAGAAAGTTGCAATCTTTTTACCATGTAATCTGATTCCCCCGTGGTCTAATGTAATATTTCTATAGAACCGCAACTATATTAATTTCTTTCAGGATTGCATCTTTGTCTCCTGCAGGCATATTAAGGAATTTTACACCCATTCCATGATCTTTTGACAAAGCACCTTTGTTAATCCACATAACTTTTGCATTAATTTCCATTTTTTTTAAATTGCCTATGGAAAAAATCAATTTTATTGTTGACCCTACTACCGACGGTCTTTCTGTCTCAACGAACATGCCATCTGCCGAAATATTTTTTGTAAAAGATATAAGATAATCATTTTCATGTACATATGAAATTTCAAATTTAGTATCTAACCTTTTATTTATCCTGCGTTCATCTTTTGACATATTATCTCCATTCCATTCAGTCTATCATATAGCACTTCTAAAAAAGAAGGATTGTTTAACGATTACTGTTTGTAAGCTAGCATAAAATTAAAAATTTGGAAAATAAGGATTACAGGAAAAAATCGATTATTTGTTTCACCTGTCTATCCACAGTATTTGGCAATCGTCAGAAGTGGAGCCCCCTCCGGCAGGAGCTGGAGGCTCCCAACAATAACGCGACCTCCCGCGGGTTTCACCGCATTCCCCCCGGCTGAAACCGGGGGATTCCAAACCGCGGGATTGAGATTTACGGATTGAAAGAGAGTAATGATCAAATAGTAATTTGATGCAATGAGTAGCCCCGGAATGAGTTCAAAATCTTTTTGAAAAAGGATAAAACATAAAAATCACGGGTCCCCAAAAGCAAGCTTTGGAAACAGGTTCCGCAGCAAGCTGCGGGATATAATTCGTCAAGCATGTTTCAACGCGCTTCGCTTCTGAAACTTGGGACTCATTACCATCCGCTATGCGGGATTGTTGAATTTACCAATTCCGCTTCGCTTTCGGAATTGGAGCTTTAACAATAATCCGATTAGTCTATTTAGATTCTGGTTCGTTAATTTTCGCAGAAATCCCAAACCGCATAACAAACTTATCAAGACTTGCAGTTCTTTGTTTCCAAGAAATGTAATCCTCAATTTTCTGGATCGCTTCACTCGGTGTATCGACAAATTCAATACCCGCCTCATAATATTTATCCTTAATGATGATTTTAATCCATTTTACTTTTCCGAGGGCGGTTATCTTTTGTTGCAAATTCTTTAATTTGAAATCTATCTTGAGAAGGGTATCAACAGGCAAACGAATATTGCCTCGAATTTGAGTACCGGACACAGAGATGTCCTGGCTGTTGCTATAGTGGATTTTTTCTTTAGGAAGATTTTCTTCTTCGGAGATAACAGACACGGTGATTTCGTTATATTCCTCCAATCGTTCTGCTTTCCTTTTTTCTTTCATCCATTCCTCCCTTTTAGAATGCCTGATGTTTACTCTTCTCACTATGTTCCGAAACAAGGTGTCACTAATCCCGCGTCCCGGCCAACTATTTTGGCGGGATTGTTCCTCTTGCGCTTCGAGCTTCGTTTTATTCGCTCTCAGCGAGAGTCACGATCGCTGCGCTACGGGGGCTCGACTTACAGGTTGCAGTTCACTTCGTTCCTAAACAAGGTGTCACTAATCCCACTTCGCTGCGCTACGGGGATAATTCGACCATCAAGTTTCAGTGCACTACGTTTCTGAAACTTGGGTCTCATTAAACACCCCGTCCAGTTCTGTCCCGCATTTGGAGCATTTATTTCCGGACAGATTAATTTTTACAACTTTAAAACCGTAGCGTTCGATCAAAAGATTGCCGCAATGGAAACAATATGTGTTTTCGCCTTCATCACCGGGAACATTGCCGCTGTAAACATACTTCAGTCCGGCCTGTTTTCCTATTTCCACCGCCTTATGCAATGAGGAAACAGGAGTAACCGGAACATTCAGCATTTTAAACTGCGGATGAAAGCGGCTGATATGCCAAGGCGTCTCTTTTCCCAATCCGGCAATAAATTGCGCAATGTCTTTGAGTTCTTCGTCACTGTCATTTAATGTTGGAATAAGCAACGTGGTTATCTCCACCCAGATTCCCATTTCTTTCATTTTTTTTAAACTTTCCAGAACGGGGTTGAGCCTTGCCCCACAGCGTTTTTTGTAAAACTCGTCACGGAAAGATTTCAAGTCCACATTAGCGGCGGTTAAATAAGGAGCTATTGTTTCAATGGTTTCAGTGGTCATAAAACCGTTGGTTACAAACACATTTTTCAAGCCGTTTTCAACAGCGATTTTTGCGGTATCATAGGCCAGTTCAAAATATATGGTCGGCTCAGTATAGGTATAGGCGATTGTTTTCGCACTACTTTTTTTCGCCCTTGCTACAATTTCCGCAGGCAAAAAATCTTCGCCGGTTATCATACGCGTGGAACGCGGCATCTGCGAAATGTCATGGTTCTGGCAAAATTCACAATTAAAATTGCATCCTACCGTGGCGATGGAATAGGATTTGGACGCGGGGTAGACATGAAAGAACGGTTTTTTTTCGATGGGATCAATGTTTTCGGCAATCAGTGTTCCGTAAACCAATGAATACAGAACGCCGTCTCTGTTTTCCCTGACTCCGCAGACGCCCCGTCTGCCCGGTTTAATCGCGCATCTGTGCGCGCACAGGTTGCAACGCACCTGCCCACCTTCAAGTTTTTCGTATAGCATCGCTTCTTTAATCATTTATCCGCCTGCCGCAACATGCCTCGAACGGCTTCCGGGGCAGTGTCGCGGGCTTTAGCTTTTAGTTCAAACGATTCCATAATCGGGTTTTGCGCTGTCCGGTAAGTGTATTTTACAGAAAAGGTCAGGCCAATAAATGCGCCGAATGGATTTTTTCCCAGAGGAAACACTTCCTCTAACTCTTCGAAAAAATCGTAAACAATGCCGGGGAAATAAATGACACTGCCCCATTTAATATCCGTATCACCGATTAAACTTCTCACCATGGTTCTAATTTCATTCAAACTGAAAAAGTTTATTTTCTGCGAGACGGGAAAACCGGATATTTCCTTTAATCGTTGTTTTGTTCCGGTAAAGGAATAGCTATTTAAAAATCCGATAAAAACACGGCCGCGGCAAACCCTTATTGCCTCCGCAATGACTTTTTGCGGATCATTTGCAGTTTCCAGAACATTAATTATGGTTACAATATCAAATTCATTATCCGAAAAGGGAATGTCTTCGGCTTGAGCTAAAATCAATTCAGCATGGTCACCGTTTTTTGCCCGGGCGATTTTCAGCATTTCCGTGGAGGAATCAATTCCCGTTACAGAACACCACTTATCCCGGAAAAATTGCAAATTATCGCCTGTACCGCAACCTACGTCCAGCACCCTCTCACCGGCGCGTGGAGCCACTAAATATAAAATCAATTCTTTTTGCCGCGAAAAAATATAACGACCCTGCGGAGTTTTTAATCGTTCATCGGATAATTGGACCGCTTTTTGATCGAAAACCATTTGCGTTGTTCCCGGTGAATTCTACGTTAAATCCCGATTAAATTTATCGGCGGACGCTCCGCCATTTGTTCACGAAGCCGCTTTTCATCATTGAAATTATACCTCATACTAATTCTAAATTAAAGCGCTATCTTCGTTAAATGCGTGGCCGGCTTCCTCAACGTGTAACCTGATAATTTAAAGGTCAAACATTAAGAATATGCCGTATGCTTGACCAGCGAATGCTAGTGAATCCCCTTCTTTTTACCTCGTTATACTTTGACCGGAGAGGCGACAAAAAAGAGCTCAAATAAAACAGTTTTTACCTTACCGGGAACTGACGCCGACCAAGCGGCATATTCCCATCGAAAGGGTATGGACTTACATAGCATTACCGGACGATCACAGCCATCAAATGTTTCTTGACAGGGTACATATTCTTTATTAAACAAGAAGTGAGCAATTATCCTGCCCGTTGTTTTAATCACGGGTACGAAATCCCAAAACAAGCTTTGGAAACTTTTTCCCGCAGCTAGTTTTGGGGATATTAACCCTCCGCCTTTAGCGGGATTGTTCCCAATAGTTTATTAACTATTGGATAGTTCGTCCAACAAATGTCAGTCGCAGATGACCTTCAGGTTATGCGCTGCGCTTCTGAAATTTGGGACTCACTACGACTTACAAATTTTAACGCGTGACCTCGCGTGACCTTTAGGTTATTAGGTTATGCGTTTCACTTTTAAAATTTGAGTCTCACAAATAAATTACGTCAGGACAAAAACAATCTGGAGTTTTTATGCAAAGAATACCGATTACAAAAGCAGGTTTTGAAAGATTAAAAAAAGATCTGGAAATGTTAAAAAACGTATCCATTCCTGAAAATGTTCGCGATATTGAAGTTGCGCGCGCGCACGGCGATATTTCCGAAAACGCTGAATACTCTGCCGCCAAAGAAAGACAGTCTTTTCTTTATGGAAAGGTCCAGGAGTTGGAAAATAATCTCGCTTTGGCTAATGTCATTAGTTTAAAAGGTTTAACCACCGACAAAGTAGTTTTCGGCTGTCATGTCAGCCTGGAAGACATCGACAGCGGCGAAAAAATTAAATATCAACTGCTTGGCCCTTATGAATCCGACATCAGTCAAAATAAAATTTCCGTGACATCTCCGATCGGCAAAGCCCTGATCGGTAAAAGCATCGGCAGTGAAATCAATGTGCAAACACCCGGCGGTACGCGCAACTTTGAAATCATCGATATCTCGGTTGAAGAAGAATAGGTTCTTTCCTGTTTAATATGAAAAAATGAAATAGCGCACCTTTCTACGAAGTCTTTATGAATGATGCCATGGCCTGTTCGATCTCTTCCTTCACCTTACCCTTGCTGTCTTTAGAAAATTGTTCCAGTCCGGCCATTGCCTCTTTATTGCCGATGCGTCCCAGCGCCCAGGCGATCATGCTCTTTACGCGCTCATCAGAATTTTCTTTAAACGCACGGATGAGGTCTGCGACATAGACCGGATTGAGACTATTGCCCATGGCACGGGCCGCATTCATCTTCCAGCGCCAGAGATCATCAGCGGACATATAGAACATGTGCGGCCAGATTTTCTTCTCGAAATATGGTTTATCCATATGCAGCAGGCAGGAAAGATCGAAATTCGCGGCCTTGGCTAAAACACGGGGATTTTGCGGTTTCTCCCCGGTCATCCAGGGGATATTGCGGGGACAAACATTCTGGCAGCGATCACACCCATAAACACACATGCCCATAGGTTCGCGGAGTTCAAGCGGAGTAAGCCCTTCGCCATAATACGTTAAAAAGGAGATACAGCGGCGCGGATCAATCTTTCCTCCTCCTTTGAGCGCGCGGGTGGGACACGCCGCGATGCAGGCATTGCGGCACCAATCGGGGCAACCGATGGCGATAGTTGGTTCATCTGTAGGATATTCAGCATCAACTACAATAGCGATGGGAAACACAAAAGAACTTCCACGCGCAACACGCCCGGCGTAAAAAACACAGTTGTTACCGAACGTGCCTAAACCGGCGCGAGCGGCTGACAACCGATGCGGCAGATTGAATGGCACCTTGGAATCAACACCGTTTGCCTGAAGAAATTTCCGGAAAGTCTTGATTTTAAGCGCCAGACGGTCTTTGGTAACCCGGTCATCATCGAGATAACAGCGGCCAAAATGACGTTCCATTTGAATAGGAAAAGATTCTTCGAAATAGGATTCCAACAGCACGATAATGGATTTCGCGCTGGGAAGAATGTTTTTAGGATCCGTTCCCGCAAGCAAACTAAAACCGACTGCTTCTGCCCAGCCATACTCTTCCTGATGCGCCAGCAAATATTCCTTTTGAGAGGAAAAAGGCTGGGCGTCAGTGAAACCGACATCGGCAAATTTTAACCGTTTGGCTTCCGCGATTATGTCTTGTTTTGTCAGCATAATCCCTCCAATTCTAAATCAAAGCGCTATTTTTGTTGGCGTCGTTGTCGGCTTCCTCAACGTATAACCTGAAGGTCACGTGTGTATAATACGTCTCGTCACCTCCGCCTAGCCCCGCTGAAGCGGGACAGTTCAACTAACGAATTCCAGTTCACTGCGTAACTGTAATTCGAGTTTCATTGCCGCCTCAATATCATCTTTGATTTAAAATTGGAATTATATATTCCTCTTTTATTTTTCACCTTTTTTTAAAAAATATTTGTTTCTGTCCATCATGAAATCTTTATAAATACGGTAATGTTCGGTTTGTTCATACTGAATCTTCTGAACCGGAGAATGATCAAAAGTATAGATTATTGCTCCCGGACAAGCCAATAAAAGAGGCGAATGGGTGGCGATGATAAATTGCGCATGACCGGCAACACTCATATTTTTAAGAATGTCCAGAAGCTCTATCTGCGAGCCCGGCGACAGCGCGGTTTCCGGTTCATCCATGAGATACAGGCCTTTAATTTGATAGCGGCTGCGGAAAAATGACATCAGCGATTGTCCATGCGATTGGGTAGTCAAAGATTTCCCGCCGAAATAATTCAACTGACCGCGATCCGCCGCAGCCCATTCATCCAGTAACTCGGCAAAGTGCTGAAATATTTTTGATCCGAAAAACGATCCGGGCACGCGGCCGTTTGACCATTGCACAGAGATATATTGGTGAAGCTTGTCTTCATAGGGATTATGTTCCGGCCTGCTTCTTTGCGTATTGCGCCAGATATGAATATTGCAGGCAAGAGCAAGGGCTTCCAGCAAGGTTGACTTCCCGGTACCGTTTTCACCAACAAATAATGTAACCGGTGAATCAAATGTTACTTGTTTTGTTTCGTGGAAAACAGGCAGATTAAAAGGATAGCAATCTTTTACCGGATATTTTTGAGGATGAAAAGTAACTTCTTTTAAATGCATTGTTTTGTCTCGATATATTAATCTTTCTTCAGAATTTATACATTAACCTTAACGTGATTACAAGAATATACATATTCGTGTAATCTTAGCGAGTGTCAATCCCTCTCCGCTACGCTTCAGGGAAAATTCCACTTGCGCTTCGAGCTTCGTCCCGACTTATCGAGACTCGCTCTTAGCGAGTGTCATTAAAAGATTTGACAATATCGTTTATTGTCTATTAAATGCATTTACGTGAAGCTTGACTAAAAACCTTACAAAGGGATAGAAGTATTCTAATCTATGAATTGCACAAAATGAAATTAAGATATTCGCTAATCATAGTCTCTATAGTCTTCATGTTTCTTGGCTGCGCGTCCAATAATGAGCAGGTTAAGAAAGACCCTCTAACCAAAGCAAAAACACATGATGAAATTCCCATTGCTCCCGAATTGAAAACAAATCCAGAATCAGTTATCGTCGTTAAGATTAAAGAACTGAAGTGCCAGTTGATCATGAACGGAGTGCCCGGAGAATGGTTCGATGAACAGATGCAGAATAAAACTTTTCGAATTCACTCCAATATAAACCAGTATTTTCAGAAATCCGCGGAAAAACAGACCGATCATGACAAGAAACACGATATCGCCTGGTACTTCGCCCGAATAGGGGTTGATGCCAAAATCGAAAAAGGAAAGACATTCATCGAAAACCACAGCGAGATTTTCAACCGGGCAGAGGCGAGGCACGGCATCCACAAGGAATTGATCGCCGCCATCATCGGCATCGAAACCAATTTTGCCGATCACCAGCAGCGCGGCAAATTCTACGCGTTCAATTCTTTAGTATCTCAATACATTTTTACAAACCGGACAAAATTTGCTGTCCGGGAGATCACGGCTCTTTACAAATTTTCACGGATGACGGGACATCCGCCGCAGTATTTTACAAGTTCATATGCCGGCGCAATCGGCTGGGGTCAGTTTATTCCTTCGTCCCTGCTGGCGTTTTTTATCGATTCAAACGGCCTTGATGATGATATAGATCCTTTCGACATAGAAGATACTATCTTCAGCGTGGAAAACTATCTTTACAAGCATAAACTATCCGGAGAGAACATCGGCGATTCCAATAGCAAGTACAAAGCCGTTTTTGCTTACAACCACAGCGACGTTTACGTCAAAGCAGTTCTTTACATTTATGACGGATTGCATGATTATTTCTCTCCGGCAGAACCGGTTGTTAGCACAGAAAAGTAAATGAGTGAAGAAATCGTCAGCAGGGCATGCGATTTACGGCGGATATCTCGCCGTTAAGTGATCTTAAATTTAAAGAGTGCAAAACTTTTGCAGCGCCCTTTTTTATTTTATATCGCTTGAATAATAACCTAATTTGTACCGCCGGCTAATCATTAAGATTTTGGAATTCCTTTTTGTCTTTACGATATGACAGATAACTGTTCAGAAACCATCCGATAATAAAACCGATTAACAAGTAAAAAAATCAGCACCGCACGCGACATGGAAATTTCCCAGAATAAAAAGCTTACAGTGACGACTTGTATATTCTGAGCCAGAAAGATGAGAGCAAAACCGGAAAGAATAATAACCAATATGATTTTGAAATTCATCTTTTTACCCTCCCGTATATTTAACTTTACAGCTTACCCAAACCGGCCAGTGATATTTTAAATGCAACTCTACTGTCGGTAGCCGTCTGGGTATAATCCAATCCCATGCTCCAGCATTGTTTGTGATAAATAAGCCCCAATGTAGTCCCTACTGTTTGGGAATTAAATTGATCGCGTGCCGTAATAAATGTGCCATCAATATTTGGCGTAATTACCGCTTTTAAATTAAAGTTAATCTCTTCGATGGAGCCTAAAGTATAACGATAACCGATTATCATCGTATCTCCGCGCCAATCTTTGATATTCAAATCATAATTCGTTTGCTTCCAGCCATCATAAATGCTGTAAAGATTACGCGCCATAAAAGAAAAATATTTATGAGGAGTAAAATCAAACTCTATTCCCATATCAGAGAAAGGCCGTCTTTCATTAATAATCCCCGCCATACCTTTATTCGCTTCATTGATGTCATAAGTCTGAAACAGTTTAAGCCGGAGAAATTCCAGATAGCTATAGGCGCCTTTTTCATCTTTTATTTTAGCAATAAAAGTGTTTGTCAGTGACCAGGCAACAGCGTTTTGTTCCATGAAAGCGTTCCCTGAAGACGCTGTGACAGGCGTTACAACCGGCGACACCGCGGGCAAATAATCGGGAATCTTATTTTGAGATACATTGGGAACGTAAGAATAGGTTATTTCCGGTTTTATTTCGTGTCTGATTTTTTCCCAATTTTGCACATTGACATCAAAGACCCGGGAGACCTGACTGCTTAAAGCTAATGACGCATCATAAATTGTTCTATCGCCGTTTTTATTTTCCGTTCCAATTGAATTGTCATCCCGGCTCCAGTATGTCTCCTTCAAAGCAAACTGCGGCATTACTTTAATATAGCGGGATATATTAAACGGCGCGGAAACAGTCGGTGAAAAATCAATGTAGTGGCCCTTCTGGCCTTCGCCCCGGTAAAAGTAATCATACGTTCCCGCGAATTCGTAATATAGGGGTGTTTTCAAAAAAGGCTGTTTGATGCCCGTAAAAACTATTTCCGGATATTTCTGCAAAGTTTGATCGTTATTAGCGGCCGCAAAATCGTCAGTGGCACTGATCAATCCTGTCAAATTGTAATTAGACCAGCTTTTAACCACACGGACTGTTGAGTCCAGAGAACGCAGAGATTGATCAGCCTGAAACGGAACATTCTTAAACGGATCATCTGCCGTTTGGGCATAATGATCAAGATAGTAGTTGTGCGCCGAAAAATCTTTAAAGTACCATTTGTCGGATACTTGTTGTAAATCAGTCCTTACATAAAATTGCGGATCAAAATTTGTTTGATGATTCAAATAATAAGACCAGCGCTGATGCATTTGCTGCCAATCGCGGCTGGTTGCCGCATCGGTCGTTTCGGTAACGTGTTTCGTATCCTCCATATAATCGCCGTAAAAAGTACCGGATGAATTATTTCCTAAATAGTATCTGAATTCCGCGCCTTCCTTAAATCCTCTTTTTTCGATGTAACGCTGATAAAAAGTTGCATCCATCTGCGGAGAAATCGCCCAAAAATAAGGAACCTCTACATCGATACCATCATTGCCGGAGGAGGAAAGATACGGAGCAAGAAATCCCGATTGACGTTGAGTTTTTGCGGGAAAAGGAAGTAGTGGAGAATAAAAGACAGGTAAGCCTTTCGCCAGTAACCGGGCGTCTTTCATTAAACCATAGCCTTCAATTGTTACCTTCATCTCACTGCCGGCAATTTCCCAGGCAGGATTATCGCCGTCACAAGTTGTGGCAACCGGTTTTTCGATAAAATATGTATTTTCTCCGGTTTTTTCAATTTTATCACCTTTTATATAGAAATGGTTCCTCGCATAAAAAGCATGGGCGTTATAAGCCGAGCCGGTTTTATCTGCAATATTGAAAACAACTTTATCGCCCCGCAGGGTATCCTCTCCCATCTTCAGTGAGGCATTGCCCTGAGCCGTGGCAATATTATTTTTATTGTCTATCTCCATGTCATCGGCATAGAAAGCTGCGCCGCTATAGATTATGTTAACTTTCCCCTTGGCATGATACACGTCACGAACATTATCGTAGTCCATGCTGTCCGCTTCAATATTTACAGGATTGTTATTATTTTTTGTTTCAACAGCAGAAGTTTCAGGAGTAGTGGCAATATTTTTTTTATTATTTAATTCCACATCCTGGGCATCGGGAGCAGCGCCCTTATAAATTACGGTTACTTTTCTCTGAACACTGGATATATCGGAAAAATCATCGCCTTTCATACTGTCCGTTTTAATATTCACGGAATTGTCATTATTTTTATTTTCAGAAGCAGAAGCTCCGGGGCAGGAAATAAAAATTATCATTGCAATCAGGAAAACATTTATTAGATCATGATTTAATATGTTGAATTTCTTATGCCCAATTGCATTCATCATTCTACCTTTGCGGCAACTCCCCAAGCGGCATTCATCAGTTTCGTATACTTTTTATTGTGATTTTGTATTATCACATAAGAGAAGTTTAGGGAATGGGATTATTTAAAGCCCCATGATCATGGACTGTTCAAAAATGCTCAGATGCAAGGCACGCAAAAAACCGAACCGCGAGGCGTATATAGATATACGTTGAGCGGTGCGGTTTGCAGCGTAACACAGCAGATGAGTATTTTTCAACAGTTCCGAAATGCCTGTTTTACTTCACCGGCCAGATAAAAAGAACCGGTGGCACAGATCAAGTCTTGCTTTTGAGCCATAGCCTGCGCCTGTTCAATGGCCTGCCTTACATTTTCCGTAACAATTGCCGGATATCCCATTTTTTTGACTGTTTCCATCATATCATTCACCGGCACAGTCCGCTTAGTCTTCAATTGTGTTAATATTATTATCGGGGCAAGAGGAATTATTTTTTGCAGCATTCGGCGATAGTCCTTATCAGCAAGCGCTCCAAAAATAATAATCAAACGGCGATAAGAAAATCCTGTTTTTAAAGACCGGCATAAAACGCTGATACCTGCCGGGTTGTGAGCGCCATCAAGAATAAATAGAGGATCATGTTGTAAAACTTCCAGCCGGGCTTCCCAACTGTGTATTTGCAAGCCCCGCATAAATCGCTGCACCATTAACATGAATACCTTTTTTTTCACAAAGTTCAACTGCCGCTAAAGCCAGAGAGGCATTGGATAACTGATGTTCTCCTTGCAGAGGAATCGTTAAATTTTTCAGATTACGATCAAATCCCTGATAAGTGAAAAAATCATCTTTTTGTTTTTTGATTTTTATATCGCGTCCCAGGCAATAAAATTTAGCGTGACGGCGCCGGCAGACATTTTTCAATACCTCTAGAACTTTTTTTTGTTTTGCCGCTGTCAGGCAAATGCCGTTTTGTTTGACGATACCTGCTTTTTCGCGGGCAATTGATTCCAGAGTATTGCCCAGGTAATCCGTATGGTCGAGGGCAATATTGGTGATCACCGAAACCAGCGGCTTGCAAACATTTGTTGCGTCCAGCCTGCCGCCTAAACCAACTTCCAGCACGGCAATGTCTATTTTCCGGCGTTGAAAATATATAAAGGCCGCTGCGGTTAAAAATTCAAAATAAGTCACCGGTTGTTCTTTTTTATCTCTAACATCCGCGATAGTCCGGTAAAATTCCTTCCGGGATATTTTCTTTCCATCGATGACAATCCGTTCCCGTACATCAACTAAATGCGGGGAGGTGTATAGACCAACCTTATAACCGGCGCGGCACAGGATCGAAGCAGTCATTGCCGCAGTTGATCCTTTACCATTGGTACCGGCAATCAATATTGTCTTATATGAATTTTGCGGGTTTCCCAGCCGCGACAGCAATTCAGTAATCGCCGTAAGCCCAAAATGCATCTTATCAATATTCAAGCTGGCAAGATATGTGGAAGGATTTAATTTATTCATTTACTCATCGATTGTTTAAATGCAGATTATTCCTCTTGAATGTGTCGTAAACTAGCACACCTTATTCAGACAGGCAATGAATTTGTGGAGCCCCGCCGACAGGAGTTGGCGGCCCCAAAATCTACCTTCGGCTCAAAGAGCCGAAAGACACTTATGCGACATCCCGTAGCAGAAGGCGCATTCATCCCTCGACAAAATTGGGGGCATTCTGCGTAGTGGGTAAAATTGTGCGATGGAAAGAAATTATTTGTTTTCAGAAATCAGGCTCTGCCAGGTATGCCGCTCCAGAAAAGAACCGGGAACATTTTGCTCCATTTCTTCAAAAAGCGCAAATGGCGCAGAAAAAGTCATTAAATTCGGATCGCCTAATTGTTTACGGATATACACACGCGCGGAGAGATCCGTCAGCCCTACCACTGCACGCGGCTTTGCTGATTTTGCCTCCCGGTAAGGATAAATGCCGATAGTTTGGCAACCGGCGGCATAAGGAATAATAACATTTTCATTATCGCCGCGTCCGTAGTTTGCCAGAACGACCAGCGCACTGAGCTGATCGGGATTAACAAAGAATATTATCGCCTGAGGTTTTTCCTTCTCTGCGTCAACAGCATCCAATGACTGAAAAACAACATATTGTGCAGGAATTTCTGTCAGTGGAAGAGCTTCAACAAATTTTTTAACTAGCGCAGGCGTCTTAATATAGCGCTCACCGTGCAGAAAATTATCGTAAGCTTCGGCACGCATAAAGGGCTTTATTGTTTCGGCAAGTTTCGTTCCGCCTTCCCTGTTTGTGTTTCCGTTGGAAAGAAAATGGCAAAAGCCTTCTTCGCTGCCGGGGAAATTTTTATACTGATTGCCGAAACCCAGGCCAACCCCTCCGCCAAAACAGCCAAATGTTTTTATATCGGCGACGGCCGTTTTTCCTTTTGCGGCATGAGCGGCAAGCCACATGACACAGCCCCATTTGCCTTCCTGAAACTGCATCGCGCCTTGCGGCTTTTCATTAGACCACATCAGCGCCACTGGATGATATTTTAGTTGAATCGCTTTGGCAATCGCGCTTTCCATCGCTATTTTCCCTTTATATTTAAACTATGACCTTGATTTTATGTAAAGTAAAAAAAGATTACGGATTTAAAAAACAGCACTAGCCCTACGCGTTCTTTTTTAATTAACGAATTTTATATGAGAACGTGAAAATTTAATGCGCTTAATCAGGTATTACCTTGAAAACTTCATCACCCGGCCGCACGCGATCGGAAACTTTAACACCAATGAAATCGCCGGCTACAGCCTTTTGCACCGATTTATTATCCACTTCCATGGATTGAATAACATCGGTAAAGTCCGTGGTATGGCCGGAGAATTTAATGCTGTCACCAACATTTACCTCTCCTGCCGTTATTTTTACCGCGGCCACAGAAGGTTTCGAAAAAAATTTCATTACTTCGCCAATTTTCTTTTCTACCATGATCCAACCTCCTTTAATGTTATATTAGCAAATTAATTCGCGGCAAAGCGAGTGTCATCCCGCGTCGTCGTAGATGCCCTTAGGGTACTTCGCTCCTGGGACAATTCCACCAACGCTTTAAACTTCACTGCGTTCGTTTTACCACGGCACTACGTGCCTGGTATAGTTCGCCTTACACTTTAACATCACTTCGTGAGTTTTCAGCTTGGCTCACGATCAGCGGGTGTCAATACCACGGCGCTACTCGCCTGGTATAATTCGTCCAGCAAGCTTCAGTCGCAGATGACCTTTAGGTTATTCACTTTGTTTCTGAAGCTTGGGTCTCATTAAATACATTTTTTGATGTGAAAAAACAACAATAAAAAAAGGCAGGGTCAAACCCTGCCTTTTTTTATTTTCTAATGTATGGACAAGCTATTCGGCTGTCTTTTCTTTTGCTTTTGCTTTAGCCTTTGGTTTTGCTTTTTCCTTCTTTTTCTCATCAGGAATAAATTCCAAAATGGAAACAGGCGCATTATCACCAAATCGATAACCGACTTTGATAATTCTCGTGTATCCGCCCGCACGGTTCCGATAACGTTCGGTAAGTTCTCCGAAAAGTTTACTGACTAAAGATTTATCCCGGACAACAGCCAGCGCCTGACGGCGGGCATGTAAACTGCCTTTTTTGCCTAAGGTAATCATTTTATCCGCCACTTTTCTCAGTTCTTTTGCCTTCATATCTGTCGTACGAATACGTTCAAATTTTATAACAGAAGTAACCATATTACGAAGCATGGCTTCCTTATGGCTAGAAGTTCTCCCTAGCTTACTACCAGTCTTACCATGATGCATCGCTAATATCTTCCTTTCCTAACCAGTTAAATTCTAAAAAACTATTTGCGCTATTATTTAAATATTTTCATTCTATTTTACGGAATCAATATCCATTCCGAAAGTAAAGCCGTATTCATTAAGAATATCTTTGATCTCACTCAATGATTTGCGGCCGAAATTCTTTGTTTTGAGCATCTCAGCTTCTGTCTTCTTTACTAACTCTCCAATAGTATTAATTCCGGCATTCTTCAAACAATTAGCCGACCGGACGGAAAGTTCCAAATCTTCCACTGAGCGCAGTAACACTTTATTTACACTTTCCTGTTCATCTTCTTTTTCCGGCAGAATTTCTTCTTCAACTTCTTCAAAGTTAATAAATGCGTCTAACTGCTGCTTTATTATTTTTGCGGAATAAGCAATGGCATCTTCCGGTTTTACACTGCCATCCGTCCAAACTTCCAGCGTGAGCTTATCATAATCGGCAATTTGACCGACTCGCGCATAAGAAACGACATAATTGACTTTTTTAATCGGTGAAAAAATGGCGTCAATATTAATCGTCCCTTTAGGCTGGTCAGGTTCAAGTTCTTTTTTCGCCGGAAGGTATCCCTTGCCCATTTTCACTACCAATTTTGCCTTAAAAGATCCTCTTGATAGAGTGGCAATATGATGATCGGGGTTTAAAATCTCGATTGTGCCATCAGTGGTAATATCAGCGGCGGTAATGGCTCCCGCATGAGTCACATCAATGCTTACTTCTTTTGTGTCAGCTTGTCCCAATTTAAAGCGTACACCTTTCAAGTTTAAAATAATATCTGTTACATCTTCTTTAACTCCGGGTACGGTTGAAAATTCGTGCAATACACCCTCGATTTTTGCCGAAACAATAGCAGTGCCTTGAATAGAAGAAAGTAACACTCTCCTCAGCGCATTACCTAATGTTATACCAAAACCCCTTTCCAAGGGCTGAACGGTAAACTCTCCATAGGAATTCGTATGCGTTTTTTCATCAACATCTATACGTTTGGGACGAATCAAACTTGACCAGTTCCTCTGCATAATTAAACCCATCCTTTAGCTGGTTTATGAAAATAATTAAATTTTTTACTTCGAATAAAGTTCTACAACAAGTTGTTCCTGCACAGGCATGGTTAAATCTTCCCGCGCCGGCAGCATTTTAATTGAGGCCTTGAAGTTATCTTTATCCAATTCCAGCCAATGAGGCACACCACGTCTTGCTACGGTTTCAACTGCCCCCATTATTCGAGTTATCTTACGGCTGCCTTCCTTAACACTAACTCCATCCCCTGCTTTAAGCAAATACGATGGGATATTGACCGGTTTGCCATTAACTAAAAAATGGCCATGGCTAATTAATTGCCTTGCCTCCACTCTGGAATTAGCAAATCCCATGCGGAAGATCATGTTGTCCAGTCTTCGCTCCAGAAGTACAAGCAAATTTATTCCCGTAATGCCCTTTTGCTGATCTGCCTTTTCAAAATAGCCTCTAAACTGCTTTTCCAAAAGACTATACATTCTTTTTAGCTTTTGCTTCTCCCGCAATTGGACGCCATAATCAGAACGTTGTTTTTTATGCACCTGGCCATGATCTCCCGGAACATAATCCCTTCTTTCGAAAGAGCATTTTTCCGAATAGCACCTGTCGCCTTTTAAAAATAGTTTTAATCCTTCACTGCGACACAACCTACATGAGGAATCCGAATATCTTGCCAAAAAAGCCTCCCTTGTTATCTTAGATTATTATTCATAATTATTATTCTGTTATACTCTGCGACGCTTCGGCGGCCTGCATCCGTTATGCGGGACAGGCGTCACATCGCGAATCATAGTAATAGTCAGCCCGGCCAGTTGCAATGATCGCAATGCCGATTCTCTGCCGGCGCCAGGACCTTTTATATAAACTTGCACCTTGCGCATTCCCTGTTCCTTGGCTTTACGCACAACATCTTCCGCAGCCATTTGTGCGGCAAAAGGAGTACTTTTACGCGACCCCTTAAAACCCTGTAAACCGGATGACGACCAGGCAATTACATTACCACTCAAATCAGTTATTGTAACAATCGTATTATTAAAAGTGGATTGAATATGTGCAACCCCTTCTGTAATATTTTTCTTTTCTTTTTTCTTGCCAGTTTTTCTGACTGCCTTAACCATTTTACCTCCAGCTCAGACTCATTAAATTACTTTTTCTTCCCTGCAATAGCCCGCCGCGGACCTTTTCTTGTGCGGCCATTCGTATGAGTTCTCTGTCCTCTTACAGGAAGGCCCTTGCGATGCCGCAAACCACGGTAAGCGCCAATGTCCATCAAGCGTTTAATAGATATGGATATATCCCGGCGCAAATCGCCTTCGACTCTGTGATCTTTATCAATTATATTTCTAATTGCTGATATTTCCGAATCGGCCAGATCATCTGTTCTTGTATCCGGACTTACGCCCGCATTTTTCAGGATTTGCTTTGCCCTAGTCTGGCCAATGCCATAAATATACGTTAAAGCAACTTCCATTCTTTTATTTTTCGGTAAATCAACACCTGAAATTCGTGCCACCTATAACCTCCTGAATATTAAAAAAACTAGCCCTGACGTTGTTTATGCTTGGGATTTTCACAAATTACCCGCAAAACACCTTTGCGCTTGACAATCTTACACTTCTCGCATATTTTTTTTACCGACGATCTTACCTTCACGATTTCAACTCCTCATTCT
>CAVQAL010000017.1:0-31599 GCA_963710575.1 uncultured delta proteobacterium
GTAAAAGCGATAATTGAGGCAATACTCAGAAAGGAACGGGATAGCATTTTTACTTTTGGCAATTGCCACTCCCTAATTCTGCCCATAACTTTCCGTTCAACATTTGTTATTTTACGCCAAATTTCCTTTGACATAAACGGCTCTCTTGTCTTATGGTTTTCCCATGAAAAGCAGAATTATTTTTCTCGTCATGTTATGGGTAATTGCTTTTTTAATTCTTGCGGGTTGCGAAAAACGCAGGGTTGTAGTTTATACGGACTTTCCACCACCCAAAAAGATTATACTCGTCAATTGCCGCCTGGTGAACTGGCATTGCGAAAGATCACCGATCCCAGCCAAATTCCCGACTACACAAAGGCGTTATCTGATACAAACGGCTTGCTGGAAGCAATCTCCAACAGCCTGAACTACATGGCCAAACCATCCAGTCAAAAATTCTACCTTATGGCGGCATCACTCATGAACAGGCGGTAAGAACTCTGCAGGAACTCAAAAAACTTATTGCTTCCGGATTGCCTCCTCGCGATATGAATACCGTTTTGCGGGAAAAATTCGATACGTATATTTCAGTCGGCTGTGATGATCAGGGAACCGTATTGTTACAGGATATTACACGCCGATTTTTAACGGTTCACCTGTACGCACAGACCATTTCCGGTATCCTTTATATAAGCCGCCTGCCGATTTATTAAAAGGGCCTGATGGACTATGCTCGGCCAAGTAATGCCCAATGGACAGATTCAAAAATACCCAGCAGGCAGGATATACAAAAATCCAATATTCTTGCCGGCAATGAGCTTGTCTGGCTTGGCGACCCGTTTGAGGTTTATATCGTTCATGTGCAGGGTTCGGCAAAAATTCGTATGCCTGGTGGAGAGATCGAAGGGATCGGTTATTCTGCACATAACGGATGGGAATATCAGAGTATCATGAAAATAATGATAGCGGAGGGAAAACTTTCCGATAAAAATATCAACATCAAAGCCATGATTGATTATTTTAAGGCCCATCCTGATGAGGTGGATATGTACGTCAATAAAAATCCCCGATTTGTTTTTTTCAATCTGAAACAGGCGAGCCCAGAGGTTCGCTCAACGAACCGGTTACACCCTTTAGAACGATTGCAACGGATAAGACTATTTATCCCAGGGCGATGTTTGCTTTTGTTGCTGTTGATCTTGCCAGGCCCGTAGGATTTGCTTTGGATCAGGATACGGGAGGCGCTATCCGGGCCGCAGGCCGGTGTGACGTTTATATGGGAGTTGGTGACCATGCCGGAGAACTTGCCGGCGGAACATACCGTGAAGGCCAGCTTTATTATCTTTTCATCAAACCTGATAGCGATAAAGTTCAAGGAAACAGTGGACAGGGTGACACAAAGGCATTGAAGAGCACAGGAATTAGCCGGTAATTATTAGCGTCATCTTACCTCTACCGAATGGTTGATCAGGAGACCTTTGGTTAAGGAAACAGGTGCGACTCAATTTCCCCTCCAAGGACAGGGAAGGTGATGAAAGGATTTCTGATGAACTAAGGAAAAAAATCAGTGCAGGTAAAGGGCATTATGTTTATTGAGCTGAATCGAATGAAGAATAAGTTTCTTGAATAATCACGGGTATTACACCCTCCGCTTTGCGGGATAATTTCCCATCGCCTTCGGCTATTGGATAGTTCGACTTACTCTTCAAACGTCGCTATGCTCGTTTTCAAAGAGTCTCACTACGACTAACGCTTCCTATAGTCAGCGAGTCTCATTAAATTGGATTTCAGCAATACGTATATTCTAAAGAGAGGAGCCATGAAAGAAAACAAGATTACCCTGCAAAACAAGAAAAGTGACCTTAGAAAACTTGTTATGCTGATGAACAAGCAAAACAAGAAATTTTTTCCGCCCATTGATGAATTACTTAAATCAATCGATTATGTTCTTACCGGAGAGGAACTTGGCCTTTTGCTTCGGTTGGGTACCGATATTTATTCGTATGAAAAGGCGGCAGCCGTAAGCGGTATGGATGGGGAGTTCAAGCCGCTCTTTGAATCCCTCATTCAAAAAGGATTTATCGGCATAAAATACACGCAAACGGATGAAGAGCGTTATTCCCTCCAACCTATTATCGTCGGATGGTTTGAAGCACAGGTTTCGTACTTAATCGGCAAGCCTGACGAAAAGGAATTTGCACGAAGATGGATGGAATTTGTTAAATCCGGGCGGAAATACAATTTCTTCCCCCTCCGGAATATAATGAACATGACGATCAGGAAAGCGCCGGTATCTAATCAGAGTGTCGGTCTGGTCCATGAAACTAAAGATGCCAAGGGGAAATCCATCATTAATATTAATCATACCATTAATGTGTCGGACTCAAAAATCTATCCGACAAATTCCGTTAACGATCTGATACATGAATACGGAACAAAAAGCGTTATCGGTCAATTAACCTGCATGTGCAGACGGATTACCTTGAACCTTGATGATCCCTGCCGGTTACAAATACCTGACGATGGAGGTTGTTTGGGATTTGGAAATGGGATCATACCGGCTATCAAATATGGATATGCCCGCCAAATCAGCAGGGAAGAGGCGTTTGATGTAATACAAAAAGTAAGAGACAAGGGCGCCATTCATACCGTTTTCCACGAAAAAGATGATCCGGTCTTTATCAGGCAGGCATATGCAACTGTTGCTGGGACTGCTGCGGAATACTGCGCTCTTACAACATGGGGTCTCTGCCACTGCGATACAGCAGCTTTTATATGGCGAAGATTGCGGACAGCACAAAATGTACAGGATGCAAAAAGTGTGAAAAGTTCTGCCCGACTGCGGCAATGTCCATTGTTGATAAAAAAATATCGATCGATGAAAAAAAATGCATCGGTTGCGGACAATGCGTGCATCAGTGCGCCTTTTCGGCTGTCGAACTCATCGAAGATAAACGAACAGCCTTCCTGCCGATGCTTAAAAAATCAGAGGCAAGAATCACGACATAGTACAAGAAACAGAAAAGGAATTTCCCCTACTCCAACCGGTGGTGTCCACTATTTCATTGACATAAAAAACCGATTTCATTATATTTCAAGCACAAGCAAGCAGAGTTTGAAATGAAGGGTGTAAAATAATGATTGTGGAGTAAAAAACGGAAGGACTCGTTATGGAAGAAAAAAGGAAAGAGGAACGATTTAGGAAAGAAAACGAGGTTACCCTAAATATCGTCTCCGAGGACACTTTTATCCCCGTAGAAGAATGGTCTAAACTACAAGAGCTTAATAAAAAAGATGAGATGCCACAGAAGAAGACACTTTTATACCAGTAAAGGAATGGTCTAAACTACAAGAGCTTAATAAAAAAGATGAGATACCCCAGGAAGGAGACACCTTTATTCCCGTAGAGGAATGGTCGAGGCGTCAAGAGCTTAATAGAAAAGATGATGATTCTTCTAAAGCAAAAAGCATTTATAACTGCAGCAAGGACATCTGCTTGTCCGGTGCTAAACTTCAGGGCAGTATTCTTTTGCCCGTCAATAGCATCATTAAGATAGATATCACGTTAAATAGTTTGGAAGAAAAGATAACCACTATCGGAAAAGTAAAATGGAACAAAGTCATTATTGAAAATGATTCTTATGAGGCAGGCGTGGAATTTGTCGATACACCCAACGAAGCGATCCAGAAACTATATGAGCGAACACAAAAAGATGGCGCTTTTATCCCCAAAGAAGAGGATATGATAAATTGTGGATACTGCTCTAGAGAAACAAAATCTGATGCTGTAAAATGTGAGCATTGCGGCAGGACATTAAGTCAACGAACAACCAAAAGAATATTTCTATAACCGCATGATCTGGGTGCAAAGTTTTACTCTTGAAAATTGCCACTAAAGAACCACATGCACTGCCGTTTGCTTATCGGTTGTAGTTTTGTAAAAGATTGGATTTCCCCTGATACCCTAATCCCCTGAATAACCTAAAGGTCACTAGGTGTCGCGAGCCTGCGTGTGCCGGATGAAAATTTATATTTCCCCTGGTATTCAACCTTTGTGTTTTTGCCGCAAGGCTTGTGAACCTTCTATCCACTGCTTGATGCGGTTGGCATCTCCGTATCGGGTCTGCTTGCCTTGGGAATCGAGCAGCACAATCAATACAGGGCGTTTAGCCACCTGTGACTGCATTACCAGACACCGGCCTGCTTCATCGATGAAGCCGGTCTTAGAGAGTCCGATCTGCCATCGAGGATTTCCGATCAGGTGATTGGTGTTATGGAATTGCTTGGTTCGACGGCCTAAGCGGATTGTGGTTTCTTTGCAGGTAGTGTATTCCCGGATAAGGTTATAATGGTAAGCTGCGTCCACCATCCGCGCCAAGTCTTTGGCGGAGGAAACGTTGCCGCAGTGAATACCGGCGGGATCTATGAAGTGTGTTTCGACGAGTCCCAGTGTCCGGGCCTTGGCATTCATGGCAGAAACGAAAGCGCCGAGACCGCCTGGATAGGTCCGCCCCAAAGCATAAGCGGCGCGATTCTCGGAAGCCATTAAAGCCACCAGCAGAGCATCTCCGCGTGTCAGACTGGTATTAACAGGCAGACGAGAGTGGCTGTGGCGCAAGGTGTCCACGTCTTCCTGTGCGATGGTGATGGATTCCTCAAGGTTCATTTTGGCATCCAGCACTACCATGGCGGTCATAAGTTTGGTGATGGAGGCAATGGGCATGATGGCCTCTGCCTGTTTCTGAACCAGGCATTCCCCTGTCATCTGGTCTTCCACCAATGCGGAGGCGGAGCGCAGAACAAGATTCCGGGGTGCCTTAATTTGAGAATGATTGCCATGAGTCGCCGGAGTTCTTGATGCATCTGAAAAACCTACAAGTCCCGGAATAGTAGTATTGCCCCGCTCAGCAGGATTACTAGTCCTAAAACATATCTATTTCTATTGGTCATACTCTCCCTAGTAATTACTTGATATGATGATCAAGTGATTATTTTTCGTCAAGCCTTATAAGATCAAAATCCACCTTATTATCATATCCGATAGTTTATTCTGCCTGCGGCCCTGTTATAATATTCCTACCACATATTAAATAATAGTTCATCTGTTTTTTATTTTTCCGGTAACGGCATCGGTCACCTTCAATAAAGTTGGTACGGCAGGCTTATCGAGCAAAGAGAACAACATTCGCTACCTCACATTTTTAGATCAATATTTTATTGACATAAAAGACAGGACTTTCTATAGTCCAACCATCCAGACACCATGTTTTATTAAATAACAATTTATACAAGCGGATGTTTTCAGTAAGGGGGATAACATAACTAAAGCAGGAGAAGAAAAATGAAATACAATCGAGAATGGAAACAAAAAACCAAGAAGTGGGTACAGAAACATACGCACTCTAATGGTCAAGCATATTGGTCAATACACTATATGTACAACGATGTTGAATATTCAAACGGAGAATACTCTTCTGAAAAATCAGCACAAGAAGATTTAACAAATTATAATGTATAATGAGCATAAAAAATAACCGCACCAGACAAGATTGTAAATTAACGTCTGGGAAAATATGAGTATACCCTGTAGATTATTTCTTTCCATCCGTAATCTTCAATGCTGATAACTGCCAACCATTGAACTGTTATAGGTCACCTCAATAAACACTTTGTGCTGTAGGGTTGTTTTTCTAATTCTGCAAATTTATGCTATATTACAATCGGCAATAATCAAAAAATGACACAACTCTAACTTAACATATGGTGCAGGTATTTGGGGGAGGTCATAGGTGTTTAATAAATAATCATTTTTGATTTAGAACAGGTTTTAGTATTGCTTGATTTTCTGACACCGGAAGTGTGGATTATTATAAGTGCGAAAAATTATCACAAAAAAAAACACGGAAGATATTGAGCCCCTCCGGAATCTTCTCCGGCAGATTAATCAGGGTACCCCTAAGATTGATGTCAGCGGACTCAATGGCGCGGCCCGTCCCTTCCTGACAGCTCTTCTTTTTGACCGTCTGGAGAGACCTCTGCTTATTGTCTGTCCGGAAGAAAAAGAAGCGGCGGCGTTTGCTCGCAATCTGGCCTTGTTTCTAGGCGAAGAGTCCGTATTGTATTATCCGTCGCTTGATTTTCTGACCATTGACATGTTTGCTCTTCAGAAGGCGGAAGAATTAATCCGACTGGAGACGCTTGCCAATCTGCAAACAAAAAACAACACGATAGTTGTTACTTCCATAATTGCTTTGATGCAAAAAGTGATGCCACTGGCGGAATTCAATCAATATTTACAAATAATTTCCGTGGGCGATGCATTAAACAGGGACGACTTTTGTACGCGCTTGATGTCCGGTGGTTACAAAAGAGTCGGCCTGGTGGAAGAAAAAGGGGAATTCAGTATTCGGGGAAACATTATCGACATATTTCCTCCCACTGAAAAAAACCCGCTGCGTTTGGAAATGCTGGGCGATGATATTGAGTCCATTCGGGTGTTTGATGGTTCCTCCCAGCGCTCAATAGGATCATCGGACGCTTTCATTGTGCCTCCGGCAGGCGAGGTAATAATTAATCCGTCAACTCTGGAAATAGCTGTTCGTAATATCCGGCGGCGTGCCGGCGATCTCTCCCTTTCCCGCGAGATTCGTAACAGTTTGGTAGATACCCTGCAAAACGATCTGGCCACTTCCATCAATCCGATATTTTTACCACTGTTTTATGAAACATACGATAACGACAACGGACTTTCCTGCGAGAAGTTGTCGAGCCTTTTTGATTATTTGTCGCCGAATACTTTGGTTATTTTAGATGATCCGCTGGCCATAAACCAGGCAATCCAGAATGCGGAACTTAGCATCGACAAGTTATTGTTCAAAACTAAAAACAGCGGCAAATTTTATCTGGAAAAAGAAAACGCTTATATCGATCCGGCCAATATTTTAACTGGTATGGGGAAGTTCGGACAAGTTTTACTGGAAGGCCTCAATCTTGATCAAGCCAGAGATGATGCGGCAATAACGGCTGCTTTTGAAACTTACCAGTATCTTTGCACGGGCGAGTTGCTTGCCGGTGAGATTAAGGAAGACGCATATTTGCGGTGGACCGCGGAAAAGATTAAAACGTGGTTATCCGAGGGCATGCTGATTGTTTTCTTCTGTCCTAATGCAGAAGCCCTGCATCGGATGCAGCACCTGCTGTTTTCTTATGATTTATCAGCACAGGTTTTAGTGCCGCAGGATTCAATCATCGGCAATATCAACCGGTGGGAAGAAAATCCTCAACTTATTTTATGGGAAGGGAAAATTTCCACCAGTTTTATTTTTCCGGCCATGAAGCTGGCTTTTCTGAGCGAAGAAGAAATCTTTATCAAGAAAGCGCCGCGCCGCCGCTTAAGACCGGTACGGGAAGGTTATTTTCTTAAGTCCTTTGGCGATTTAAAAGAAGATGATTTTGTTGTCCATACTGATTTCGGTATTGGTATGTATCGTGGCCTGAAAAAAATCACCGTGGGTAAAATCGAAAATGATTTTTTGGTCATTGAATATTTAGACGGCGATAAACTCTACATACCTGTTAATTCTTTGGAAAAGATTCAACGCTACCTCGGTCCCGATGGTTATGTGCCGAAAATTGACAAGATGGGCGGAGCTTCATGGGAAGCGGTAAAAGAAAAAGTTAAAAAATCAGTTCGGGAATATGCCGAGGAACTGATTTCCATTTATGCCGCCCGCGAAGCTCTGGAAAGAAAATCATTCGCCCCGCCGGATCGGATTTATGAGGAATTTTGTTCCACGTTTGAATTTGAAGAAACACCGGATCAGACCAAGGCGATTGAAGATATCCATTTGGACATGGATGAATCCAAGCCGATGGACCGGTTAATTTGCGGCGATGCCGGTTTTGGCAAAACGGAAGTTGCGATCAGGTCAGCTTTTCGCGCTGTCATGGATGGCAAGCAGGTTGCTGTTTTGGTACCCACAACGATTTTGGCGGAACAGCATTATCGGACTTTTTGCCGCCGGTTTAATGACTTTCCCGTTCGCGTAGAAGTGTTGAATCGCTTTAAAAGCACCGCCGAACAAAAGAAAATTGTGGAAGAACTGAGCAATCAAAAAGTGGATATCGTCGTGGGGACTCATCGCCTGCTCCAGAAGGACATTGCATTTAAAGATTTGGGACTGGTGATCATTGATGAAGAACAGCGCTTCGGCGTATCGCACAAAGAAAAATTAAAAAAAATGCGCACACTCGTTGATGTGCTCACGCTTTCGGCAACACCGATCCCGCGCACTCTTCATCTATCGCTTGTCGGCATTCGGGATTTGTCCATTATCAACACGCCGCCGGAAGACCGTGTGTCCATAAAAACCTATGTCCTGGAGTTTGATGAAGATGCAATTAAATCCGCCGTGGAAAAAGAGCTGGCGCGCCAGGGGCAGGTATTTTTTGTTCATGACCGCGTGCATTCAATCTATTCTGTTGCCCATCTGGTGCAGCGTCTGGTGCCGCAGGCAAGAGTCGGAATTGTCCACGGTCAGATGAAACCGGCGGAAATTGAAAAAGCAATGGCTAAGTTTGTCCGGCAGGAATGCGACGTACTTATTTGCACAACTATTATAGGTTCCGGTTTGGACATTCCCACAGCCAATACAATCATTATTAATCGCGCCGAAAAATTCGGTTTGGCGCAGCTCTATCAGATCCGCGGCCGCGTGGGCCGTTCCAATCAGGAAGCTTTTGCCTACCTGTTATTGCCCCGGGGCGCAATGCTTTCCCGTGAAGCGATGAAGAGGCTGCAGGTGATTAAAGAATTCTCCGAGCCGGGTTCCGGGTTCCGGATTGCATACAATGATCTGGAAATCCGCGGCGGTGGAAATTTACTGGGCATTTCCCAGTCCGGACATATTTCCGCGGTCGGTTATGAACTCTATACCGAATTAATGGAAAAAACGGTTCGGGAAATCAAGGGAGAAGAAATTGCCGAAGAAGAGTTATTGCCCGAAATCCAGTTGGGAGTATCCGCTTTTATTCCCGAAGAGTATGTGCAGGATGTTCATCAGCGACTGGTCTTATATAAAAGAATATCTCTGTCTGCAAATGATGAAGATCTTAATCAGATCAAAGGCGAGTTACAGGATTGTTACGGAATTTTACCCCCATCCGCAGACAATTTGTTGCAAGTTATCAATATAAGAAATTGCCTTAAGCCACTGCAAGGTAAAAAAATGGGATATGACGGTAAATATTTGTATATTTTCTTCCGGGATACTTCTCCCGTTGATCCGGCAAAGATTATTGCTCTTAACTACAAGAAAATCAAAGGCTTACGCTTTACACCGGATTATAAATTGTTTATACCCGTGCCGGCTCTTCCCACAAAGGAAATATTGACTCAGGCCGGTCTGCTATTAAAGATACTTGCCCAATAGACGCAAGCAGGATATAAAGAAATGTTATGATAAATGCAAAATCGCATTCATTCAAAAAATCGCGGGGAATAATAGCTATTCACTACGGTATGCCGTGCTTACTGATGCTTTGTTTTATTTTTGCCTGCGATAAAATTAATATCTTTTCTCGTCCCTATGTAGCCACGGTTAACGGCGCCAAAATTTATCTCGAAGATTATCAGTTCCTGTTAAATCAAAAAAAGGCTATGCTACCCAAAGATATTTTAAATCAACCCGATTATATCAAACGCTTCGAAGAAGAAATTCTGGATGGTATGATAACGGAAAAAATCATGTATTTGCGTGCAAAAGAATTAAATATATCAATAAGCGCGGCTGAACTGGAAGATAAAATAAAAGAAATTAAAAAAGATTATGGAAAAGATTTTGTCAATTTGCTGGCACAGGAAAATATACAATATGAAAAATGGAAAGACGATTTAAAAAAAGAGATGCTTTTGCAGAAACTTATTGCTATCGATGTCAATGCCAACATTAAAATATCGGATGATGAAGCCGAGGATTATTATAACGAGCATCTCAGTAATTACAAAACGGAACCCCGCGTAAGGGTCGCCCAAATAGTCGTTCGGGATTTAGCAATGGCTAAAAAAATAGAAGCGCGATTACACGCCGGCGAAGATTTTGCGCAAGTCGCCGCTCAGGTATCCATCGGTCCGGAAGCTAACCGCGGCGGAGATCTTGGGTTTATCACCAGACAAATCATGCCGGAATCTTTGGATAAAACTATCTTCAGATTGCCGGTCAATAAGATAAGTCCGATCGTGCAAAGTTCTTATGGGTTTCATATTTTTAAAGTCATGGAGATTCAACCGGCAAGCATTGGAAATTTTACGGATGTCAAAGAAGAGGTTATCGCTGATATCCGGTCGCAAAAGGAAGATGCAGCTTTTATAAACTGGCTTGAGGCATTAAAGAAGAAAGCCGTGATTAAAAAGAAGACTAACATACCGGTAAAAAAATTGAATAAGTAAAATGAAAAAGGGAGGAAGTACCGTGAAATTATACAAAGGTATTGTTTTAATCTTATCCGGTTTAATACTTTTGTGCGCACCGGTCCGCGCCGAGGTTGTAGATAAAATTATTGCGGTAGTGAATGATGAGATAATAACGCTCTATGAATTTAATACAGCGTTTGAGCCTTACCGGAAAAACATCGAGAATACTTATAAAGGTGATGATAAAGAGGCGGTCATTAAACAGACAAGAGAGGCTTTCTTGCAGCGGCTCATTGATAACATATTGATTGAGCAGGAGGCAAAAAAATCCGGTGCGGGCATTGTCGTCAAAGATGAAGAAGTTATGGAAGTGATTCAGGACATGTTGGCTAAACAAAAATTAAGTATGCAGGAATTTTCGAAAAATCTTGCCCAGGAAGGTAAATCCCTTGACTTTGTTAAAAAAGAGATGAGAGCGCAGATGATGCGCGCGCGGCTATTACGGCGGGAAGTTAAATCTAAGATACTTGTCAGTGATGATGAAATAGGAGAGTATTACAACAAAAACCGCCAGGACTACGAAGGTAAAGAAACGGTCAGGATTAAACAGCTTTTATTATTGATGCCTCCCAATGCGGATAACAATGCAATAGCGAAGATGAAAAACGAAGCCTTGCAACTGCACAAACGTATTATGGCTGGAGAATCCTTTAATTCACTGATTGTAAAATATTCTCAGGGGCCGGCGGCGGCGCAGGGCGGTGATGTCGGTTTTGTCGGCAGAGGGACAATTATTCCGGAAGTCGAAGCAGTGGCATTTAGCCTCCCTGTAGGGCAGGTAAGCGAAGTAATTGAATCCAGCGTCGGATTTCATATCATTCAGGTATTGGATAAAAAAGGCGCGGGATTGAAGCCGCTTGCCGCGGTGCGGGAAGAAATAAAGACAAAAATTGAAGATGAGAAATTAGATAAAAAATATGATGAATGGATTGCCTCTGTCCGGGCAAAGTCACACATTGAAGTAAAATTGTATAAAGAATAACGAAGAAAAAATATGGGTGCAATAAGAATCAAAGGTGCCTCCCAGCATAATTTAAAAAATATAAGCTTGGATATACCTCGCGATAAGTTTGTCATTATTACCGGTGTGAGTGGTTCCGGTAAATCATCGCTCGCTTTCGATACGATCTATGCCGAAGGTCAAAGGCGATATGTGGAATCACTTTCCACTTACGCGCGTCAATTTATCGGGCAAATGGATAAACCGATTGTAGAATCAATTGAAGGTTTATCACCCGCCATAGCTATTGAACAGCGCACGGCCAGCCATAATCCGCGTTCGACGGTAGGCACCGTCACCGAAATTTACGATTACTTCCGTCTGCTTTACGCCGGCATAGGCGTTTGTCATTGCTACCGTTGCGGACGCGAAATTAAATCGCAAACAATCGACAGTATCCTGGACAGTGTTCTTTCACTTCCGGCGAATGCATCCTTCAGCATTTTAGCGCCGCTGGTGCGCGGGAAAAAAGGTGAATTCCAGAAAGAATTAAAAAAACTCCAGAAGGAAGGATTTGTACGCGTCCGGATTGATGGAGAAGTAAGGGATCTTGCGGAAGAAATTATTCTGGAAAAAAATAAGCGCCACGATATTGATCTTGTTGTTGACCGTCTGGTATTGAAAGAAGGCGTGAGAAAGAGATTGCGCGATTCTCTCGAAATTGCGGCCAGCCGCGCGGAAGGACTCGTGCGCGTAGTTCCGGTTAATGGCCAAGAAATGCTTTTCAGCGAAAAATATGCCTGTCCCGATTGCGGAATAAGTCTTCCTGCACTAACCCCCCGCATGTTTTCCTTCAATAGTCCCTATGGCGCTTGTCCTGATTGCAATGGCTTGGGCTCCTGCATGCATTTCACAGAATATCTGGTTGTGCCGGATGCCGGATTGTCTTTGAGAGAAGGGGCCATCGCGCCCTGGGCGGGCCGGAATTCTCTTTATTACCATAATGTTTTGGATGCCCTGAGCACTCATTACGGATTTGATATTAATACGCCTTTTAATAAATTGTCGGAAAAGATTCAAAAAGTTCTTCTTTACGGATCAGGTAAGGACAATATTAAATTTTATCATGATCGTCCGAATAAGAGATACTTCTCTCACAAGCCTTTTGAAGGAGCCATCAAACAACTGGAACGCCGCTGGAGAGAAACTGCTTCGACGGCAGTGCGCAATGATTTGATTCGTTACATTGATTCAAGCGCCTGCGATACTTGTCATGGCGCGCGTTTAAAAGAAGAAGTCCTTGCCGTTACCGTGGATGGAAAAAATATTTATGAACTCTGCCGGATGTCTATCCGCGACTGTTTTAATTTTTTCGACCAACTGATCCTTTCACCGCAGGAAAAAAACATTACCGAAAGAATTATCAAGGAAATTAAAAACCGCCTTCAATTTTTGCTCAACGTTGGCATGGATTATTTAAGTCTGGAGAGATCGACTTTATCTTTATCGGGAGGAGAAAGTCAACGCATCCGGCTGGCCACACAAATCGGGTCCGGGTTAATGGGAGTTTTGTATGTGCTGGATGAGCCTACTGTCGGACTGCATCAGAAAGATAATTTGCGCCTGATTGATACTTTAAAAAAACTGCGCGATATGGGCAATACTGTGCTGGTAGTGGAACATGATGCCGATATGATCCTGGCTTGCGATCACATTGTGGATATGGGTCCGGGCGCCGGAACGCAGGGGGGAGAAATAGTGTTTGAAGGAACTCCCGCAGAAATTCTGCAAAGTGATGAGTCGCTTACCGGCAGATATTTATCGGAGAAAGAATCTATAGCGCTGCCTTCAAAAAGACGTTCGCTTACCGGTAGATATATTATTTTAGAGGGGGCCAGTGAGAATAATCTCAAAAACATTGATATAAAAATACCGGTAGGAGTATTTACGGCGGTAACCGGCGTGTCCGGTTCCGGCAAAAGCACAATGATTATTGAAACTCTTTATAAAGTACTGGCGCGCCGTTTAAACCAGCATCACGGGTCAATGGGAAAAATTAAAAAGGTTGTAGATTTAGGAGATATTGAACGAGTCATCATGATTAATCAGCAGCCCATCGGCCGTACGCCGCGATCTAATCCGATAACTTATACCGGGATATTTTCTTTTATCCGCGAGCTTTTTGCCAATCTTCCCGAAGCGCGGGTGCGCGGCTATAAACCCGGCCGGTTCAGCTTTAACGTGAAAGGCGGCCGCTGCGAAGCGTGCGAAGGCAATGGTTTGATTAAAATTGAAATGCATTTTCTGCCGGATGTTTATGTCACCTGCGATGTTTGCCGCGGCAAACGATTTAATCAGGATACACTCGATATAAAATATAAAGATAAAAATATTGCCGATATTTTAGATATGACGGTCAATCAGGCGCTGCTGTTTTTTTCCAATATTCCGTCAATTAAATCCCATCTGCAAATGCTCTACGAGGTTGGTTTAGGTTATGTTCATCTGGGGCAGTCGGCGACCACTTTGTCCGGCGGAGAGGCGCAGAGGATAAAACTGGCGCGGGAATTGGGAAAGAAAGTCAACAATAATACTCTGTATATTCTGGATGAACCTACCATCGGATTGCATTTTGCGGATATTCAAAAATTGCTGGATGTTTTAATCCGTCTTGTGGATATGGGCAATACCATGGTGGTAATCGAGCATAATCTGGATGTCATCAAGTGTGCGGATTACGTTATTGACCTTGGACCGGAAGGCGGTTCCGGCGGCGGTCAAATCATTGCCTCGGGTACCGTCGAACAAGTGGCATGGGAAGAAAAATCCGCAACAGGTCAATTTCTACGGAAAATTATTTCCGCCTAAGAGAATATTGTATCATTTTTTATGTCTTCGACGGAATTGCTTCTATAGCCAATATTGTCCGGACGTAAATTATTTTTTGTTCAGACTGCAATTACTTAAATGATGAAGTTTATAAAATCCGCCCGCAGCATGCTCCGTCCTGTGAGTGGGGCAAGTAATTTTACATTATTCTTGCCCATCACAAATAATATCTTGACATAATCAGATGCGCAGGTTATTATCACTCTCAATTATGCGACAGGATGATGGAAAAACTTTCGTACTGCCTAAAACTTCACAATGTAGACATTCAATATTAATTGTCGATGATGAAGAATCTATCCTTGATTCTTTCAAACGCATTTTAGCCGATGGAGATTACGAAGTTCATACAGCAAGCAATGGGTTGGAAGGGCTGAATAAACTCCACACAGCACAGAAACCTTATTCCCTTATTATTTCTGATCAAAGAATGCCAATGATGAGCGGTGTGCAATTTTTTAATCAAGCCAAAGGTATTTGTCCGGACGCCGTCCGTATACTTTTGACCGGATATGCCGATACCGACGCTCTCATTGACGCCATCAATAAGGGGGGAGTCCATCTTTGCTTTACAAAACCATGGAATGAAGAAGAACTGCTGTTGAATATAAAACAATCGTTTTCCAAAGTGGAAGTATTGCAGGAAAATAAACGACTGATCGAATTGATCAAGAGTAAAGAGGATGAGTTGCTGAAATTGCGCAACGCTCTCCACAAACACACAAAAGATAAAACTGATGATTTGTTAGCTCAAACTGAAAAACTCAAGGAAAGTTACAAAAAATCGCAAATCATTTTAGATGGCATAGTTAAAACATTGTCTAAAATCGTAGAAGCAAGAGATCCTTACACCTCCGGCCATGAGGATCAGGTGGCTCAGATTTCCTGTAAAATTGCAAAAGAAATGAAATTGACTGAAGAACAAATTTCGGCCATTCATGTTGCCGCCACTCTTCATGATATCGGCAAAATATCCGTACCTTCAGAAATATTGACCAAACCAGGCCGTTTGAGTGATCTGGAAAGAGAAATAATCAAGACGCATTGTAAAGTTGCTAATGATATTCTTTCAAATATTGAATTTCCTTATCCAGTTGCAGAAATTATTTTCCAGCACCATGAAAGGATGGACGGCTCAGGTTATCCACGGGGTTTAAAGGGAGATCAGATTGCAATGGAAGCGCGCATCATAGGCACTGCAGATGTTATTGATGCCATGGCTTCCTATCGGCCTTACCGGCCGGCGTTGGGTGTTGATGCGGCTATTGCGGAAATAGTCACATACCGGGGAATAACATATGACCCTGCCGTCGTAGATGCTTGCTTAAAAGTTTTTAAAAATACCGTTAAACATGAACTCCATTAAATAAAGCATAATCAGCCATTGAAAAATAGCGATTATTGATTCTTACCAGTATCCGTACCTCTTACGTATAATTTCTTTGATTATAATAAGTCCCAAGTTTCAGAAGCATCGCGCATAACCTGAATAACCTGAAGGTCACCCTGGGTCATCTACGACTGAAATTTATTGGACGAATTATCCCGTGTGCAAAGCACATAGGGATACCCCGCATCTTGCTGCGAAATGTTTCCAAAACTTGTTTTGGGTTCATACCGGTGATTTCCGTTCCCCAAAAATTGCCCTACCGATGCGGACAATCGTTGCGCCTTCTTCGATGGCGACCTCGAAGTCATCGGTCATTCCCATGGAAAGTTCTTCCATCATAATTCCGGTAATGCCTGCACGGATAATATCGTCTCGAAGATTTCTCAGGCCGGTAAAATATGAACGGGAATTTTCGGGATTGGCGGAATAAGGCGCCATTGTCATCAGTCCTCGCACGGAAATATTTTCTAACCTGGAGACATCTTGAACCAGGGCAATGGCTGCGGCCGCCGGGATCCCGTTTTTTGTTTTTTCGCCGCTTACATTTACTTCAATCAGGACATTCATCTTATGGCCGGTCAGACGTGCCTTTTTGTCCAGTTCGCGCGCCAGATCCATGCGGTCAACGGAATGAATATAGTTGAAGAGATGGACGGCATATTTCGCTTTGTTGGTTTGGAGATGACCAATCATGTGCCACTGGGCACGCGGCCCGATCACGGCAACTTTTTCTTTTGCTTCCTGGACATAATTTTCTCCGAACATGGTGACGCCCGCGTCAATTGCTTCGCCGATGCATACGGGAGCAACTGTTTTAGTTACAGCTAAAAGTTTAATGGAATCAGGGGCGCGATGAGACTTTGCGGCAGCGGCAGCTATCCTTTGTTTAATCGAATTTATATTTGCAGCAATATCCGCTTCCATAAAATTTACCGAAAATTGATCGATCCCAGTTTTTTAAACGCATCCAAAACTTCGCAAAGCGGCAGTCCGATCACGTTTGTATAAGAGCCGCGAATTGATTGGATGAAGCAGGCTCCCTTCCCCTGCACAGCGTATCCACCGGCCTTATCGTATGGTTCATCACAAGCAACATACCATTCCATTTCCTTGGGGCTGAGCGTTTTAAATCGTACAGAGGATTGAATGACTGTTGTTTGGTAAATTTCATGCGCCGCATGAGCAATAGTAAAACCGGTAAAAACTTTATGCTCACGTCCGCTGAGCGTCTGGAGCATCTCCCTCGCCTGGGTTTGGTTTTTTGGTTTTCCTAAAATAAGGCCGTCAATGACAACAATCGTATCCGCGCCAAGCACCCACGATCCGGGATATTTTCCGGCAATAACCATTGCCTTATCGCGCGAGAGTCTTTTGACATGTTGACGCGGATTTTCTCCGGCGAGATAATTTTCATTGACGTGAGCAGGGATTATTTTAAACTTCAATCCCACCGCCCGCAGTAGTTCCTGACGACGCGGCGAGGCAGAGGCTAAAATAAGTGAGTCTGATAATGCAATCTTCATGAAAATATTCTCTATCTCTATCAGGATGGTAACTTTATCACAAATAAAAGAAAACCTGTCAATTACAAATTATGTTTGAATATTAGGATGAATTATTGTTATAATATCATCACAAAAATCAAGTGAGGTGAAAAATGACAAAAATATTGAATATATTTTTAGCGTTGAGTTTTTTAATAGCCTTAAGCAGCGTTGCCTTTGCTGCGGAAAAAGTGGTGCAATTAAATGTTCCCGGTTGCAGACCCTGTGGCGCAGCGGCACGCATCAATGCGATCATGAAAAATATGAATGGCATTAAAAAATACGAAAATAAGGATCATGATCTATTGATTATAACCTTTGATGATGAAAAAACTACCCTTAACATGATTATCGATGAACTCAAAAAGGGGAAATTTGTTATCAATGGAGAGCCGGTATATTTGCAATAATGTCATACCAATTTGCCGGTACGTTACCACCTTGCAGGCGGCATTTTCCAAGCGAAATGGCATCAAGTGGCATTATAGATATTGCTTCAACTTTTTTTCTTCCAGAGCCTCGACCACTTTTTTTACATTTTGGGAGGAACCTTTTTTACAAATAAGCAAAGCGTCTTTTGTTTCAACTATTATTAAATCTTTTATTCCGACCGCAGCGACAAGCTTTTTCGGACTGTAAACCAGCGAGCCTTCCGTATCTTCAAAAATCACATTACCACCGCCGGTCAGGACGTTGCCTTTATTATCTTTGGCAGATATTTCCCAAAGAGCATCCCAGCTTCCGACATCGCTCCAGCCGAAATCTCCGTGGAGCATAAAAACGTTATCCGCTTGTTCCATGACACCGTAATCAATGGAAACGGATTTAAGCCTCCTGTAAACGCGAGGCACGATGGCAGCTTCGTCAGGCGTGCCGAGCGCTTCATTAATGTTCATCAATCCCGCATACAAATCCGGCATCCAGCGGGCAATTTCTTTCAATATGGTTGAGGCCTTCCAGATAAACATACCGCTGTTCCAATAAAAATTGCCGCTTTGAATAAATTCTTTCGCTTGTTGGAAATCAGGTTTTTCGCGGATGGATTTTACGCGAAAAGCTTCTTCACCGGCGATGTGTTTAACAGACTCTGCCCGCTCGATATAGCCAAACCCTGTTTGGATGCTGGAAGGTTTAATACCTATTGTTACCAATCCCTCTTCCTGTGCAGCTACTTTTGTTGCCGCGTCCAGAACATTGATAAACTTGCGCGAATCGGCAATGGCGTGATCGGAAGGCAGGACGACCATTGTATCGTCGGATACTCTTTTCCGTATATGCAAGGCGGCAAGTCCAATGCAGGCCGCCGTGTTTTTTCCTTCAGGTTCGATAATAATATTCCGGGAGGGAATTGCCGGAAGCTGCTTGCTCAAAGCGCGAGCATGTTTTTTCCCGGTCACCACCAAAATATTATCAGGAGTAATCAGCGGTTTGATCCGGTCCACAGTTTCCTGAATGATCGTTTTTTCGCTGATTATATCCAATAAATGTTTAGGCTTTTTTTCTCTGCTGCGGGGCCAGAATCTTGTGCCCCGGCCGCCGGCCATTATTACTGCATACATTCTTTTCACTCCTCTGGCTTTCGCAGGATTCGAATATACATGGTCAATACTTATAGTATAAAGTGTCTTGCAATTTCAAGCGGGAAAAGATATTTTACACACCAATGTCAACGATAATATATCCGGAAATAACCCTTAAAAAAGGGCGGGAGGCGGCTTTGCTGCGCGGCCATCCATGGGTGTTTTCCGGCGCAATTGCCGCGATTAAGGGCAATCCCGGCGCCGGGGATATTGTTTTGGCCAAAGATTCGGCAGGTAATCAACTGGCCTTAGGATTTTATAATCCCTTAACAGATATAGCTTTTCGTGTCTTAACGAGAAAATGTGAAGAAAATATTTCTCAATATTTTTGGCAAGCTCGTTTGCATGCCGCATATAAACTGCGGCAAAGGATTATTGGCGAACAAACAAACGCTTATCGTCTGATTAATGCCGAAGGCGATGGATTTCCCGGACTGATTGTTGATGTCTATAATACAACGTTGGTTTTTTCCATCGCTACCGCCGGAATGGAACAACAAAGAAGTAATATTTTAAATGCTCTTATTTCCCAATTAAAACCAACGCGGATTTATGAACAAAGCGAGAGCCGGTCACGCACCTTAGAAGGGCTGGAAAATAGAAATGGTGTTGTGTTTGGTGCAAATAAAAGCGGTGTTGCGGAGATAATGGAAAATGGCCTGAAATTTGAAGTTGATGTTATCACTGGCCAAAAAACAGGATTTTTCCTTGACCAGAGAATCAATAGGGAAAAGATAGGCGCATTGAGTCGCGATGCCCATGTATTGAATTGCTTTTCCTACACGGCGGCATTTTCCGTTTATTGCGCTGAAGGCGGCGCCAAGCGGGTAGTTTCTTTGGATATATCCAAACCGGCCTGTATTACCGCCAGAAAGAATTTACATCTCAACTGGTTTTCCACTGAAAACCATCCGGTAATAGAAGCTGATGTTTTTACTTATTTGCGCAATATGCAGGAAAACTACAATATGATTATTCTCGATCCCCCGGCCTTTGCCAAAAATAAAAGAGATGTAGCGAAAGCCACGCGAGGCTATAAGGAAATTAATTTACAAGCGGTCAAACATCTTACGGTGGGTGGTATGCTGGCCACGTTTTCCTGCTCCAATTTTATTGAAGAAGATCTTTTTCATAAAATTGTTTTAGCCTCGGCGCGTGATGCCGGTGCCGATTTACAGCTTTTAGCCAGATTAGGAGCAGGGCCGGATCACCCCGTTTTGTTGGGACATCCTGAGGGCCGCTATCTCAAGGGGTTGCTGCTGGTCAAGAAAAGTTAATCCGTTATTTTGTCAGTCGTTATAATTATAATTATCATAGGAAGAAGTTTTTTTGACATTAGTTGTAAAGGTTGAATGTAAATATTGCTTCCTGTAAGAAACAGATATTCATCTTCGTTGAGTATGCCAGACTTCAATCCGTAATAAATATATTTCACATCCCCCATTTCATGGTCAATATTTCCTTTGACACAAAATAATTCTTCATATAATTTTATAAAATGATGAAAAACGAAAAAACAAGCAAAGTTAAGTCATCAGATATTGCCAAAAAGCGAAAGAAGGCGGACGAAACGCTGCATCATAGTGAACAAAGATATAAAACTATTCTGGAAAACATCGAAGAAGGTTATTTTGAAGTTGATCTTACAGGCAACCTTACCTTTTTCAACGATACCCTTTGCCGGGTCCTTGGCTACCCCAGGGAAGAATTGATGGGTATGAATAACCGGCAGTACACAGACAAAGAGGAGTTAAAAAAAGTTTTTCAAGCGTATAATAAAGTTTACAACACAGGAGAACCCAATAGGGAATTCGGCCAGCAGATTATAAGAAAAGATGGAATTAAAAGATATATTGAAGGATCGATATCGCTACTAAAAGATTCATCAGGTAAACCAAAAGGGTTTAGAGGAATTGCACACGATATCACCGAGCGTAAGCAGGCGGAGGAATTGTTAAAACAAAGAGAAGCCCAATACCGTCTTCTTGCAGACCACATGAAAGACTACGTGTGGCTCATGGATCTAAATTTACAATGGACATATATCAGTCCTTCTGGGGAGACGTTACTGGGATACACACTGAAAGAACTGCAACAACTCCCATTGGATCAACTCCTTACGGCCACATCTTACCAAGTAGTAATGGAGACTTTTTTAATAAGAATGGAGACGGTTTTAAAAGTTCCTTACTTGAAGACTTTGCTGGAGCTTGAATGCCGCTGTAAAGACAACCAGACTTTATGGATTGAATCCACACTTAGTTTCATCCGGGATGATAATGGGAAACCTCTATCCATCTTGGGCGAAGGTAGGGACATCTCCGAGCGCAAACGCATGGAGGATAAATTACGGTTCGAGGAACAGCGTTTCCGGGCTTTTGTAGAGCACTCCCCAGATATGATTGTTATTGTTAATCTGGAAGGGGTTATCACCTATGTAAATCCAGCGATTGAGGGTGTTTTAGGATTTAAACCTAAAGAAAGGATTGGCGCCAAAGGATTTGAGCTTGTTCATCCGGATGACATTATGGTTTTAGCTGATGCATTCAATACTTTGTCCAAGGATACAAACTCCCCTGTTGTAAAGGGGGAACTGCGTCTTCGTCATAAGGATGGAAGCTGGCATACGCTGGAAGCTGTGGGAAGCAACCAGACAAACCATGATGTTGTTGAATATATCATTATTAATTATCGCGACATCACCGAGCGCAAGAAGGCGGAGGAGGCGTTAAAAAAGAGCGAGGTTTTTTTGAACAAGCTACTAAATTCGATACCAATTCCTGTTTTCTATAAGAACAGAGATGGACAATATGTGGAATTCAACAAAGCTTTTGAGACATTCTTCGGTACAACTAAGGAGTATTTGATCGGAAAGACCGCATTGGACATTAATCCCCCAGAGTTTGCGAAAATCTATCGTACCAAAGATAATGAGCTTTTCGAGAGTGGGGGTGAACAACATTACGAGTCTCAGGTAAAAAACACGTTTGGTGTAACAAGGGATGTCATATTCAGCAAAGCTGCTTTAACTGATAGTAAGGGAACAATCAGCGGGCTGATCGGGGCAATCTATGACATCACCGAACGCAAGCAGGCAGAAAAAGCGTTACTTGAAAGCGAGGAGCGGTACCGGTTCATCACGGATCATACCGCAGATCACATCTGGACGATGGATTTGTCAATGCACTTTACCTATTCAAGCCCCTCGGTAATAAAGACAATCGGCTACACAATTGACGAATTTATGGCGCAAACGATTGACCATATTTTTACCCCTGAATCGCTAGTGGCGGCGGGAAAATTGCTTGTGGACGAACTCGAAAAAGACAAGGACCCCAAAGCTGATCCAAATCGTAGCCGCACGTTTCAGTCTGAGCATTATCACAAGAACGGAACCTTGGTCTGGCTGGAAAGCTCTCTCATCTTCATTCGTGACGCGTCCATGAAGCCGATCAGTATTTTGGGTGTTTCCCGTGACATCACTGAGCGCAAGAAGTCAGAGGAGATGCTACGTCAGAGTGAGGAAAAATACCGAACCATCCTTGAAAATATCGAAGAAGGTTATTACGAAGTAAATCTTGCCGGTAACTTCACCTTTGTCAACGATTCATTGTGCATAATTCATGGCTACTCCAAAGATGAATTAATGGGCATGAATTACCGACAATACGCAGATATAGAGAACGCAAAAATAATTTTTGAAGCGTTTAATAAACTTTACGAAACAGAGGAGCCCTTCAAAGGATTCGATTGGCAGATTATAAGAAAAGATGGGACCAAGAGATACATTGAACAATCTGCGTCGTTGATAAAAGATCCGACAGGTACCCCGATTGGATTTAGAGGAATTACACGCGACATCACGGAACGCAAAATGGCGGAGAAGGCACTACGTAAAAGCGAACATCGATACTTGGAACTAAGTATAATAGACGACCTCACACAGCTTTACAATTCCAGGCATTTTTACGCTCAACTTGAAAGAGAAATAGAACGGTCAAACCGTTATGAACAGCCTTTGACCCTTATGATGCTGGATCTCGACAAATTCAAGATGTTCAACGACACATACGGCCATGTTGAAGGGGACTATGTTTTATCAAAACTCGGTCAGGTTATCAAACAATGCCTGCGTGAGACTGATTCCGCCTATCGTTATGGCGGCGAAGAATTTACGATCATGCTGCCAATGACCACAAGCGATGAGGGACTGGTAACGGCGCAAAGAATCCAAGCTGAATTAAGGAAAGAATATTTTTCTCCGGTATTGGATCACAAAATTAATATGACAGTCAGCATAGGTCTCTCGCAATACAAGTTGAAAGAAGAGATAAAGGCGTTCGTTAATCGGGTAGATAAGCTCATGTACCAGGCGAAGAAAAACGGTAGAAACAGGATTTGTTCTGAATCATAACGTCATGAATAGTTCAAATGGTAATCATCAATTCTGACAATTGCCCAATACTGAAACTAAGTGAAAGAAATAACGGAGAGAAGACTTAATTGGACAACGTTTGTCAAGTTAAATATAGATCGGAACATATTACTACTGTCCTTTAAGAAAAAAGCCCAGGCAAATACGCGGATAGATATTTTGTTTTCTTATTCGGGTTTCTCCGTCATAAATTGAGGTTTCGCCAAGTTGCCGATTATCTTATCGTGGATAAGCCGGGAAGCCATGTTGTTGCCCGCTACTCCGACAAATATGGAAACGGAGGTTAAATTCTTATCTACATATTCCACCGAGATAACAACTTTTTCATCCTGTATGACGGCTTTGATCGTGCCTGTGGAAATTTTACGTTCTTTTTGAATATTCGTTGCCTTTAATTCACTTACTGATTTTTCACAGGCCATCCAAACTAAATCAATATCGGCTTCGTAGTGACTGGTAAGATTGCCATCCTGGTAAATAAATCGTCCGGAACTTATACCGGCAACTTTACCATTCATATTTATTACGGCATTGCATCCGGCCAGAAACAGGAAAATTACAAATAATAAAGATAGTATTTTATTTGTCATGCATTTACCTCATTAATAGATTGCTGTGAAAAAAACGATAGTTTTTTTATTTAATATCCTTACCATTCATTTTTTTTGCACGGATTGCCATTATCTCGGTTCGGGTAAGAATAGTTTTAATATTATCAACATGCTGGAGGATATTTTCCCGGCCGCCTTCTTCGCGGTCAATAAGAGTAATAACCATCTCAACGCTAAGCTCTTCTTTGCGTGCTTGCTCAATAGCGGTGATGGTAGAACCGCCCGTTGTAATAACATCATCGATAATAGCGATCTTTTCGCCCCGCGAGACATTGCCTTCAATGGCGCTTTTGGTGCCGTGATCTTTAATGTCTTTGCGAACGATAAAAGATTTAATCGGTTTGCCCTTCTGGTAAGATATGACAGAGAGCGCGTTGGCTATCGGATCGGCTCCCAGGGTGAGTCCCCCCGCCGCGGTAATGTCAGTATCTTTGAGCATGTCAAAAATAATAGCACCGATAAGATTCATACCCTCGGGGTCCAGGGTAGTCGGTTTACAATTGAAGTAAAAGTTGCTTTTCCTGCCGGATGCGAGAGTGAACGGTGGATTTTCACTGTATTTGAAGGACCGCGCGAGAATTATTTCGCCCAGCCTTTCCTTCATTTTGTCAATAGTCATTCTTTTTCCCCTATGTTGGATTGAACTTTAGCGTATGATTGAGAATTATTATGAAGAATAAATTTTATGGGTAATTCCACCCAAACCGTAAATGGGTTACCAGATTTTTTTGCCGGTTCGAATTTCCAGGGCTTTACCGCTTCCATTGCCGATTGATCTAGGATGGCGTATCCGGATGATTTCCGGATTTTCAAGTTTCCCACACGGCCGTCCGGCAAAATTTCCGCGAATACCACAACAATACCTTCGTAGCCGCGAACGCGCGCCATTTCGGGATAAGCAGGCGGCGCGTTTTCTTTATATAACGGGAAAGCAATTACAGTGTTCACAGTAGATGTCTCACCAGATGTTTGGTTGTCGCTACGGCCGGTTATATTTTTAGACTGTTCCCTAGTGCCTTGGCCGGATAAATCGTATTTTGCCAATGTTATATGATTGGTTAATTCCTTTGTCGTTGTTGCTGCAAATATTTGCGCGGGGTCCGTTTTGTATGCGGGCTTTTCAATATTTGTCGTTTTTGGGATTGATCTTACCATGGCGGACGATGGTTGTTCAGGGCGGCCATTTTGAATGGCGTCGTTGTTATTATTGCTTTTAGCATCCAAAGAGACCCAGACCAAGTTTATTCCGTTTAACTTTGGAGGAGAGATTAGATTGCCGGATACGCCGAAGATTAAAAGTGTTGCCACAGCAAAGTGAAGTAGCAGGGAGCAGCAGACGGCAGTTGTTATTTTATTTTCCGGGTTTA
Organism: uncultured delta proteobacterium; assembly: GCA_963710575.1. Classification (GTDB taxonomy): domain Bacteria; phylum Desulfobacterota; class Syntrophia; order Syntrophales; family Smithellaceae; genus Smithella. Next base: position 25,207 of record CAVQAL010000017.1, read on the forward strand.
TAAAGTTCATTTGGTAAAAAGCTTTTATCTTTTAATTAATTTTTCCACTACTCTCACGGCTTCCACACCGTCTTTGGCAAAAGACGCGTCGATAGATTTTGCGTACGCTTCGGTAACCACTGCGCCGCCGATCATAAATGGCTTTTGGATTCCCTTTGCCCGCGCCAGCGTTATCACATCTTTCATATTTACCATCGTTGTGGTCATCAACGCGGAAAGGGCGATTACATCAGGATTTTGTTTTTTTGCGGCGGCGATTATCGTTTCCGCATCGATGTCTTTTCCTAGATCAATAACATGATAGCCGTAATTTCTCAAAAGCAGGGCGACGATATTTTTCCCGATGTCGTGAATGTCGCCCTTCACGGTTGCCAGTATTATTGTGCCTTTGTTTTGAGCAGCGTCTTTTTTTAAGAGCGGTTCCAGAAAACCGAGAGCCTTCTTCATTGTTTCCGCGGCAGCCATGAGTTGAGGCAAAAAGTAAATCTTCTTTTCGTATAAATCGCCTACACGGACGATGGCAGGAATCATGATTTTATCCACTAATTCGGGGGCTGTGCTGTCGGTGGAAAGCGCCGTTTCAATGAAAGATATAATATTTTCCCGGTCACCCTCCATGATCGCACTGGCGATTTTCTCCCGAGGCGTAATAATTTTTGTTGTATCCGTGCCGGGAATAACATTGGCCTGCGCGGAAAAATGTTCAATAAAATGCAAGGCATCTTTGTCTGTGGCGATAAGAAGATCCCCCGCTTTTTTTACATTCATTAATTCAGTACTGGCGGGATTGGCAATGGCCATCGTTAAGCCGCAAAACTGCGCCATCGCCAGAAATGTGGCGTTAAGCCAGGGGCGTCCGGGCATCCCGAAAGATACATTGGAGAGCCCGAGAATGGTTTTGCTTTTAAAGGTTTGCGCGCACCAATAAAGAGTCTTTAATGTTTCCTGAGCGGCATTGGGATTGGAGGCCACGGCCATAACCAGGCAATCCACAATAAAATCATCTTTGGTAAAGCCGATTTTTTTTGCCGCCTGAAAAATATTTTTGACAATGGTCTGGCGCTTTTGGGCTGTGTGCGGCAATTCGCCGTCGGTCAGAGGCAGGAGAATGAACATGGCGCCATACTTGGCGGCCAGAGGCAAAAGCCTGGCCATTTTTTCTTTTTCGCCGGAGATGGAATTAATCAGCATTCGGCCCGGGTAAATCCGCAACGCGGCTTCAATGGTTTCTATTCTGGAGGAATCTACAACCAGCGGCAGTTTGGTTACTGTGGTCAAAAGACCGATTACAGCTTTAATTGTTTTTACTTCGTCGATACCGGGCTGGCCGACATTGATATCCAGCAAATTTGCGCCTTGCTTTTCCTGTTCCATGGCCATTTGGCGAATGATGGACATTTTCCCTTCCGTGAGTTCCTGCTGTAATGTTTTTTTACCGGTGGGGTTGATTCTTTCGCCTACCAGGAAAAGAGGCTGATTTGCGGCGAAGTGTAAAAATCCGCGTGCCGAACTCAACGCGCTGATTGATTTTCTTACAGGCAATATTGGTTTGACGCCAGCGGTAGACTTTGCAAGTTTTTGAATATGTGCCGGTGTTGTTCCGCAGCAGCCGCCCAGCATATTCGCTCCTGCTTTGGCAAACTTCCGTCCAAAAGAAGCAAACGTTTTCGCGTCCATTTCAAAGATCGTTTTTCCGCCTTCGAGACGGGGAACTCCGGCATTGGGTTTGGCTACCAGCGGTACCGTAGCATAGGGCTTCATGGCCGCGATAAATTCCACCATTTTTTCGGGGCCGGTTGAGCAATTGCAACCTACGGCATCAGCGCCAAGGCTCTGTAGTGTAATGAGCGCTGTTACCGGATCGGTGCCGCCCAGCGTATGGCCGTCTTTTTCATACGTCATGGAAACAATGGTAAAAATATCTTTAATTTCTTTGACGGCCAGCAGCGCTGCTCGTGCTTCCTGAATGTCGATCATGGTTTCAATGACAATCAGATCGCATCCGCCGTCAATCAGGCCGCGCACCTGATCTTTAAACGCATCCACAGCTTCTTCAAAGGCCAGAGGGCCGAATGGTTCGATAAATAAACCGGTCGGACCTATTTCGCCGGCAACCAGCGTTTTTTTGCCCACCGCAAGTTTGGCCAAACGCGTCAAATCATAATTTATTTGATAAGCATTTTCCTTAACGCCGTATTGTTTCAGTTTGAAGCGATTAGCGCCGAAAGTGCAGGTATAAACTATTTGCGCGCCTGCTTTTTGATAAGATGAATACAATGCCTGGATAACTTGCGGATTATCCAGACACCATTTTTCCGGGCAAACGCCACCGGGCAACCCTTTTTTTTGCAGTTCCGTACCGAAGGCGCCGTCCAGAATAATAATATTTTTCTCCAAGAGGTTTTTTATTTTGCCAATTGCAATCACAGGATTCTCCCTGAAAATAAATTATTATTTAATGGTGCTCTTTATACCACCTTTGAAGCAAGAAGTGTGATTTTTTTTGGGGAAAAACAGCAGGAAAAAGGTTCAACCGGCCCTTACATACTTTATAATTTGAGTAAGGTATGGAATGCCAACAGAATGATCATCTCTTTTATCTACAAATCAACAATTGTCAGGTTTAAGTTTATTGAGGATTACCATCTGAAATCAGGTCCCTTCCAGTTTAAAACCTTTTATAAAATAATCTGAGCATATCATTATGGTTCTGGTGCAAGGTATCGTTTTGTGAAAAATTCATTAATATCGGGCGGTGGTTTGATGTTTTCCCGTAGAACAAGGGTGACCGCTGTTGATGGACAGGTCGGGACACAGATGCCGCAGCCGATACAGTGCCCAGGATTTACCTGCGCATGTTCCTCTTCCCCGACAACGATAGCATCCATCGGACATCTTTCTTCACAGGTTCCACACCCAATGCATATCTCTTTATCAACACAAGAGACATAGCTGGATGACGATATCATGTTGAGATTAAGCATTTTTTGCGTCTGAAGGAATACACAGCAGCACCCACAGCAGTTGCAGATCATGGATAAATATCCGTCAAGGTTTTCTATAGCATGGACCAGCCCTTCCTTATCCGCTGCCTCTAGTATAGTTATTGCCTCTTCTTTTGTGATCTCCCTTCCCATACCTTGTTCCACAACGTAGCGCCCCATATCGTTGAAGTGTAAGCAGTTGTCGATGGAGTGGTTACATCCTTTACCTTCGTAGGCCATCATCTGCCTACACGGACATTTACTCACGGCAAAGTACTTGAGGGTATTTATCTTCTCTTTGAGATGATCGAATGGAAGAATTTCTGATTTGTTCTTGAGTGAGTGATCAATGGGAATAACCCGCACAGTCGGGATGTTTCGGGCAAGCTCTTTGCCAAAGCCTTCATTCCGATATTCAATCCAAAGAGGTGCAAGTTTTCGGGCCTTATCCGTGTCCATACCTGCCCAATAAGGCGCTTCCGCAAACCCTACGACCGTAGGCAAGAGACGATATATCCTTTCCTTGCCTGGTTTCTGTTGGGTAAATACCGTCCCGTTTTTTGCCATGGCGGTGAGAATAGTCTCCAGGGATTCTGACTTATCCGGGAACAATATTTTAAGCTCTTCGAGAGATTTGTTATCAAAGGGGAGATTGCCAGCGATCTCGGCCTCTTCCTCGTTGAACATGATCTCAAGAATACCCATGAGTGAGCGCGACATGGGCGCTCCAATGATGCCCTGGTTTAGATGCTTAGCTAAATCTTCATAGAGTTTTTTTCTTTTCATATTATACCCCTTTCTGGAGAATTGAACTTTCCCTATTTTTAAATAATCTAACCGATCAACTATATAATCTGACCCGCCCCTGATACTGCTACCACTTACCTTTTGCTAAAAGATAGGATCAGTATTAACATTTCAGAAATACCCTTAACAGATAACCTGTTTGATATAAGTCCTCTTCCTGCGGGGCTGGAAATCCATAGGACGCAATGTGATTGTCATTCAATATATCCTCAGAAGCAAGCCATGAGAAAGATGTGAAAATGAAAGCGCAGGTCCGTCTTCTGTTTTTGCGACTGTTATTTGAATTTCCGGGATCGATGGCTTCATTTAGCATTTTGTTCGAATCATGCCCTCTGGCTGTTCAGCTTTACCAAGACCTCTCCAGCTTCGACCATGATACGGTCAATAAGTTGCTTTGTTGTGGGATTGTCTGTGATGCCGCCGCAGCACTGGCCGGCAAAGAGTATTCCTCCCTCCACATCGCCCTCATTGATGGCTTTCAGGTGCTTCATATTTCCCACGGCTTGGCGGGCCAGCACCATCCGAGGGGATGTCCTTCTTCAGCCTTAAGCATCTCTATGCTGATTCCCACGAACTTCGGGAATGAAAGCCCCATGAGCTGTTTCACTAGGAGGGCGCCCCTGACAGCCTCGACGACAGGGAACCCTCTTTTTGGTCATGGCCAGCGCTTCTTTCGTTTTTAGCACGCGGCCCTCGAGACCGTCAAAGACGGTGTCATAGAGCGTATCCTGCTCGGTTGCCTCCATGCACAGGCGCTTGAAGTTGTCGTGTACGATGCTTTCCTTCACAACCATGAAGCGGCTTCCCATGGAAATGCCGTCAGCGCCCCAGGGACAGAGCAGCAGCAAGACCCGGCCGTCGTAAAATCCTCCGGCCGCGATCAGTGGAACCTTGACCATGCTCGCCACCAGGGGGATCAGGACGATGGATGTGGCTGCCGCACGGTGGGCCGCAGCCTCGTCCACGGTGACGACTAGGGCGTCGCACCAGGGCCTGCACGGCCTTTACCGCGTGCTTGGCTATGGCGATGGTGCCGACAACTTTGCCGCCGTAGGCATGGACAGCATCGACAAACCAGGGCTTGCCAAGGGAATAGTTGATAATGGGAACCTTCTCCTCGATGGCTGTCTCAATATTTTCCTTTTGCCCCTGGCCCGATGAGGATCTGATTTATCCCGAAGGGCTTGTCCGTCATATCCCCGCTTACCTGGCGGATCAGTTCCCTCGTCTCTTTGGGTGTGCAGCGCGCAATGGCCAGAATGCCTAAGCCACCGGCGTTGCATACAGCCGATACCAGCTTGGGTTCCGTAATCCAGTTCATCCTGCGAGCATGATTGGGTGCTCTATCCCGAACATTTCTGTCATTCGTGTTTTAAGCATATTCTTTTCCTTTCAAGCAGTTGCTGTTTTTTTTATTTTTGCCCACGGGGCACGATATGTAAAATTTGTAACAATGATAATCAAAACCGATGAATGCGGCCTGGTACATGTTCATGTATTCGGGGCTGAACATCAACTTTTTCTGTTCGTCAGGACTGCTGTCTATGAATTTCACCCAGAATCTTATGTTCCGTCCCAATCCATAAGGCTGTGAATGTTTCATGCACTTGAATTCATCTGTCTTGCCCTCTTCATCGAGCGCCTTACCGGGGCACTTTTCCACACAAATGTTGCAATGGATGCAGAGATCCTCGGTAATTGGAGGATCTGGAGTTAACTCAAGTTCGGTCAGTATTGTAGAAAATACCACTTGGGAACCTAATCGTGGATGAATCACGAGATTGTTTCGTCCGAAATTACCCAACCCGGCTGCGACGGCAGCGTGGCGTTGAGAGAATTCAGCTATCAGACCAAACCTTTTTTCAGGCTTCATGTCCAAAGGATATGACAATGCTGTGGACATCGCTTTTGAGTCACATTTTTTCTCTATGAACCTCGACACCTTATAAACGCATGATCTTGCAAATTCCATGGAGTCGATCCTACCACCCATGGCAATCCTCGGGTTTTCACTCTCGCAGTTGGACAGCTCTTTAAAGGCTAAGACAACCATACTCTTTGCTTTAGGGAAAATGGTTTCTATTTTGGGAGACAAAGGGCTCTTGTAGTCGGACACTGCGCCGAAACCCACCTCCTCTACACCAAGGTCCAATGCGAATTTCTTTATCTTATTTTTCGCTCCATCATTCATGGTCTCTCTCCATTCTTTTAGTTTGTAAACGTTTCCTCCAATTAGTTAGCGTCAAGGTTATTTTTTGAAGAACAAATCGACATTTCACTTGGCTAATACATGATTCGTTGTCACATCAGCAATAAGTTTATCTCCTTCTCCGAATACCATCGTCCGCACGATGCTCACTGTTTTGCCTCGTTTAATGAAAGAAGAAACCGCCTTGAATGTACCCTCAGATTGGTTACTGGCAAAATTACCATTTAAATTGATTGCCAAAGGAAATCCCTTTCCCCCTTCGACCACCTGTGTAGAACCAAAGACCAAAACTGTTGCACAAACATCCGCAAACCAGAGCATTGCGCCGACATGAACAACTCCATAAGGATTTTTTATACCAGAATGGATTGGCATTTCTCCTATAACTTTATC
>CAVQAL010000018.1:0-74056 GCA_963710575.1 uncultured delta proteobacterium
TTTTGACTCGCTTTTAGCTTTAGGTTGATCCGTAAAGCTAAAATCCATATCCAGAGAAAGCAGAGATGCTTTTATCTTCGCTTTTTTGGAAAATAAGCCCAAAAAACCTCCGGATTCCCCGGAGATGATTTCGATATTTAATTTTTCCCGCGGCACGCCGAATTCGAGGCAAGCTTTTTCAATGGCTTCGTCAATTGATTTTTCTTCTATTTCTAAAACTTTTAAAGTCATCTCCAAACCTCGTGTTAGATATCAATCAACTAATTTTTTATTAATGTAAATTTGCTGACCGATGCTTAAGATATTATTTACTAGCCAGTAAATTACCAACCCCGCCGGAAAATTTAAAAATATAAAGGTAAATACAATCGGCATAATCAACATCATCTTGGCCATAGCCGGGTCACCCGTAGCAGGGGTCATTTTCTGTTGAATAAATTGCGTTGCACCCATGATAATCGGCGTAATGTAATAAGGGTCTTTAGCCGATAAATCCTGAATCCACCAGAAAAACGGCGAGTGGCGCAGTTCAATGGCGTAAAGGAGTGTATTGTACAGGCCGATAAACACCGGAATCTGAATTAACATCGGCAGGCAGCCGCTAAGAGGGTTGACTTTATGGGCTTTGTAGAGAGCCATGGTTTCCTGGCCGATTTTGGCCTGATCATTTTTGTATTTCTCTTTTAACTCGGTTAGCTTAGGCTGAAGTTTTTGCATTTCCTTCATGGATTTATAACTTATATTACCCAGCGGCCAGAAGATAAGTTTGATCAGGATGGTCAGGATAATAATGGCAACTCCGTAATTACTGATATACTGATACAAAAATTTGATGAAGATCAGCAAGCCAATGGAAAGCCATTTCAATCCCGGTATAAATGAGTCAAACTCAATGGCTTCTTCCAGCGATATCCCCTGTTTCTTGAGAAGAGTATAATCCTTGGGGCCGATAAACAGCGCGTAGTTCAATGAATCAGACTGGTTCGGCGGGATTACACTTTTGGTTCCTTTAATTTCTACGGAGACCATGTTATTGCCGTCTTTGGACATGTTGATGCTGGTCAGGGACGGATCCTGCGGTATCACTACGGCCATAAAATATTTTTTCTCAAATCCACCCCAGGAAACATCGGGACCAAGACTCGTATCGGCCGACAAATCCGAAACCTTCTTACGCTTGATGGACTTGGATACATAGGCGACCGGCCCTTCCTTGCTGTATCTGTCTACTACTTGCTTCGGATCCACATATTCATACCAGTTAAGATGCGGTATCTGGGTCAGCGTGGAGTCTGTAAGGTTGGATACTTTTACGTCCAGGGTGATTGAATAATTATCAGGATTGAAAGTAAAAATCTTTTCTACTTTAATTTTGCCGTTAAAAATCCGGGAAAATACTAAACGCTGTTTTTCTTTAGATTTGGTCATATCCAGGCTGGTTACATCAGCATCGTAAACGGAATCGGCGGCAATCTCAGGGGCTGATTCGGGAAAGGTAATCGCCAGCGGATAAGGCATGGATTCATTAACGGCGACAAGTTCTATCGGCTCTTTGTTTTTTGCTTTGGCCGGTTGTTTCGTGCCGGTAAAGAAATTCTTAATTACAGGATAAATATCATCGGTGCATTTAATACATTCTTTTTGATAATTTTTGAGCTGAAACGACTTCAGGGCCGCGCCTCTGGTGGAAAATATCGCCGTATAATTTCCGGTTTCTACCTTGATATCTTTCGGCGCGGCTTCTTTTTTAGCGGAGGTCTGTTTAACGGCAAACTTCGTCGCTGCCGCCGTTACCGGAGTTGCGGGCGATTTTGCAGCCGTATCAATACTTGTCTGCTTTGATTCCTGAACGGGTACAGCCTGTTTTTGCACCGGTGGTTTGAAAAAAAATACCTGATATATCAAAAGTACGGCAAGTGACAGGACTACAGCCAGAATTGTCCTTTTATCCATTAACAACCTCCAGTTTCATTTTTACTTGACGGGATCGTAACCGCCGGGGTGCAAAGGATGGCAGCGCAGAATCCTTTTTACACCCATGAAAGATCCTTTTGCCGGCCCATGCAGCTTAATCGCCGAGATGGTATATTCGGAGCAGGAGGGATAGAAGCGGCAACACGGAGAAAAAAAGAAAGGTGACACGCAAATCTGGTATAAACGAATTATGGAAACAAAAAATTTTACCAAAATTGTTCTAAGCATAAATTATATATTAGCTTTCCGCGTGAAGAGTTCCGTCAATTCCTTGCATGCTTCGAGATAAGTAAGGGGCGGCATATTTCTTTTGGCCATGACGACGACATCATGTCCGGCGGGAAACAAGGCCTTATTGAGGCGGAAAAATTCTCTGATCAACCGTTTAATTCTGTTTCTTCTAACGGCGTTTCCCATTTTTTTGGTTACGGTAATTCCCAGCCTTCCAGCCCCCTGGGCATTAATGCATGTTATCGTTGTAAAGTGCCGGGAACTTCTCCACACCCCCTGTTGGTAAATAGTTCTATATCTGCTGTGATTAGTTATCCTTTCCAATTTCCGGTAAGATTGTTCTTTCATGCATACCGACCGACCATCCTTGAGGTACTAAAGCCCTGAATTTATACAGCTAAACGCTTTCTTCCTTTAGCTCTTCTGCGGCTTAAAACTTGCCTTCCGGATTTTGAAGCCATACGAACGAGAAAACCATGGGTCTTCTTTCTTTTGGTATTTGTTTTATTGGTCAAAGTCTTTTTCATAGTTAATCCTTTAAAAGTAATAAGATGACTCGTAAATCATAGTAGCATTTATTTGTCAAGATGAAATTGCTGCACGAAGATATCTTGAAAGAAAAATCAATCACGTGTAGACTAAAGCTCTCAGGCCGGAGAAGATCAGATGATCGCCGTCAGAATTTATCTGCCGGAGGAAAGTCCGAGCTCCACAGGGCGGGATGGTCGCTAACGGCGACTGGGGGCGACCCTAAGGAAAGTGCCACAGAAAATATACCGCTTGACGCATGCGTCAGGTAAGGGTGAAAAGGCGAGGTAAGAGCTCACCGCTTTGCTGGCGACAGGAAAGGCATGGTAAACCCCATCCGGAGCAAGACCAAATAGGAGAACGTTTAAGGGCTGCCCGCCTGATGTTCTCGGGTAGTGTCGCTAGAGGCTGCAGGCAACTGCTGTCCCAGATGAATGATCATCGCCGCACGGAGGGTAACTGAAGCGCGGGACAGGACTCGGCTTATGATCTTCTCCAGTGCCTGTTTTTCTAATTAATACCAATTAGCTATCGTATATTAATAAGGTTGGTTTAATTGGTATAAGAGAACAATTTTTATGTCTTCACCGCAAGAGGAAATGTTTGTATATAACAGCGGCTACATCTTCTTACTTTTTGCCGTTGCCTCCTTATAAATCCTCCACATGCAGAGACCGATTGCCAGAAAGAAAGAACACAGCATGAAATTAGGCGTAGTTCCCAGAATTTCATCCACAAGATAACCGATATAAAGGAACAGGAACGAGGATACCACCATCGCAAATCCCCAAGCCGATAACATAAAAATACCGCTGAACTTGTTGAATTTATCACTGTCTATTTCGTTTACCTCTGTTTTTTTTCCTGATTTTATCTGGTAACCTTTCATTTCACTCAACCTAACTCAAAATATGAACATGAAAAAGCCTTTAACAAACTTTTTCTTTCTGGCTATTACACAGGCGGCAGTCACTGTATTTGGATAAAATTGATAAGTCTTTTTATCAAGTCCATTCCGGCAGCTGTAAAGAGGGCAACTAATATAACAAAGAGAATGACGATGATGATCAATTCGCGGTTGCGTATCTTCTTATATTTTTTTTTTATTATGTAAAGAACAATGCCGCCTACAACCAACGCGATCAGATGCGGAAAATAGTTCATTCTTTTCTCCTTTTCTTTGTAGTAAAATACAATTAATAGAATACAACCTTTTTTAGATTATAGGTAAATAAGTACATAAAGTATTATATATTGTATTTGATTAAAGTTCATTCTATTTTTAATGAGACTACTGATTGCGATAACCTAAAGGGCACTGCGCCGAAACGGTTAGTTGCAATCGCTCGGATAATTATACCTTACTCTTTTCGCGAATGTGATTGAGTTCAGACTCACCAATTTCGACTACGCTTCGCGTCTTGAAGTACTGTGAAGTGGTTATCCCACGTCGCTTTGCTCCTGGGATTGTTCGACTAGCCAATCTGACTACGCTCCGCTTGTCATATTGGAGTCTCACAAAAAAGGCCGAATCGAAATTCGGCCTTTTGGTTAATTGATTAAATCAAGTTTAATTATTTATCATCGTCGTCATCATCGTCGAATGATGGACCTTCTGAGCCTCTTGGAATTTCCGCTTGTAATGAACGGCTGATTCCACGAACCAGGAGCAGCATAATGAAGAACAGAATAATCATGGAAGCGATAAGAATAAAGATGATGGTCGCCGTCCACGCTTTTGATTCCTTTTCAATATTTTTCGATACCTTTTGTGCCTCTTCGTTATATTTCTCAACTTCCAGTCCCAGTCCTATCCAGCCAAAACCGGTGGGTTGGGGAAGGTTTGACGCATAAAATTTGATCGGCGCATAGGCGACGAACTTATTGACCCCGCCAAATTTGTACATTAAAACTCCTGATTTTCCCTGTGCAGCTTCTTTCGAGATCTTAAATATATTGGGATCCAGAAAACCCAACTGGAACATGTTCAACGCTTCTGCGCCTTTCTTTGCCAGTTCCGTTGCGTTCTGAGCCGAAAGAGTCGGAACAATTGTTCCGTTATGGTTGAGTCCGACAATATGAAAATCACTGGGATGGGAAATGACAAAACCGCGATTGTCCACCATATAAGCGTAATTGCCGGAAGAAGCGTTTGTTTCAAATACCTTTTCCGCTTGCGTCGGAACAAGATGATCGGTAAACTCGGCCAGATGACGATAATCCAAGGCCAGAGTAATTATACCCGCGAATCCATCTTTATTGAATACCGGTGTCGCAAAACGGATGATTCCGGAAAATCTTTGTCCCTTTTCAAACGCTGCCTTATCGACATAGAACCCTGTTACCGGGGAAACATAAACGTCGCCTTTATTCAGATTTTTTGTTTTGGCAAAATAATCTTCAGTTTTATATTCCGTGTTGGCGGGATTGCTGACATTAACAAGTTTCTTCGTCCCCTGACCGTCAACGATTTTGATTTGTTCGTTGCCGTTTTTGTCGATCAGAGCCATTTCTTTGTACAGGGGGATCAATACCTGTTGTATTTTACCGTCACGTTTGATCCAGACCGGTTTTTTATTTTCAGAAACAAACTGTTTGTATACGGATTCTGTTGAGGGAATGATTGTTGCGACTTGTAAATCTTTATTTATTTCCATGAGGAAATTGGTAACTTCGTTTGCTGTATTGACGGCTCTCGCTCTAATATCTTCCTGAGATTTATTATCGAGAACGTTGACGGTGTTCTGCCTTATGGTAACCCCCAGCTTAAACATGCCGTTGGCAATTAAGAAAGCCATTAATGACAAGGGGATTACAATAAGCAGGAAGAATACGCCTCCTATATTAAAAAACTGCTTATTTTTTTTAGTTTCTGACATCACTATTTCCCCCTAACCTTTGTTAATTTTGTAGTTAACTTATTTAAGTATTAACCCAAAAAATAACGCATGAAAGGGTTAGCATAGAGAAGAATCAGAGAAACGACCAGCGCATAAATGGCGATGGATTCAGCCATGGCCATACCAACGAGCATAACCATCATGATTTTGCCTTGAACGCCGGGGTTTCTTCCCACTGCCTGACATGCGCCGTTTGCAGCATTACCAATGCCTGCGCCCGCGCCAATCGCGCCCAGTCCTATGGCCAGACCTGCACCGATCATCGCGCCTATAGCAAAGTATACTTTAAAGTAAGATTCGCCGCCTGCCGGAATAGCTTCCGCGGCAAATACAAGCGGACTTGCCAAGAGCAGCGCTGCGATGGATGTAAATGCTGTTAAAATTTTTTTACCAAGTTTGTGTGACATTGTTTGTCTCCTTTCATAATAAATTGTTTATTATTACTTCCTGTTTCCATAACATAAAAGAGCAGTCAAGGGAAAGAGAAATAATTCAATACTTTAATCGATTCACGCTTATTGCATGACTTATGCCATAGCTTTAATATGAAGAAATTATTTCTAGATATTTCATTTGAGGAGCACTGCTATGAAAAAAATATCGATCTAATTTGTTGAGATTGTTTCATTTCATGATACAATAATAAAAAAAATATTTTATAGGAAAAAATATCGGCAAGTTATTTTCAAAAATTGAAAACAATGACAATTTGAAGCCGAATTTAATGTTTTGTTAAATGGGCCTTTATAAAACATTTAAATTACTGGTATGAACTCTAAGGAAATTTTGAGCGCAAATCCCACTTCGCTTCGCTTCGGGGATAATTCGACTAGCGCTTTAATGGTCCTGATTTCCCGAAACGCGTAGTGCTCGGGAAATTTAGAGCGAATTATCCCGTCACCTTCAGGTGACAGGGACAAACTTCACTTCGTTCGTTTTCAGCGAGTCTCATTATATATTTCTATTGAAATTTTCTGTTAAGGCCGTTAGTATCATGAAAATTTGTTTTATTAGAATAAAATACCACGATTTTTATTAAAGGATAATCATGCAGGAGCTTTTGACGGCAGTTACTTACCCCATCGTATGGCTTATTTGTTCTTATATTTTAAAAATTGAAAGCGGTTTGGTAAAGCTTTTAATTTCACTTACAGCGGCAATTCTGGTTTATGTCTTGATAGGCATTAGGCTTTCTCATAAAGATGATGAAAAGGACAAAGAAGATTAGGTGACCTTATTCAGTAAAATTAATAACCTTTTCCACAAGGCTATAGAAGCACGCATCTGGTTAGCCAGTATAACGGTGATTATCCTGATTCTGCTGTTAGCATTGACAGTCAACAATGCCAGGGAAAAGGATATGGTTGATTTGTTCAGCCGGCAGCAGCTTGCCTCTGTTCAAAATGCAGCATCGAATGACCGGCATATTCGCAAATCCGGGAAAATATTTCTTTATTTTCTTATTTTGATCCTCAAGGGAAAATGCTGGCGAGAAATTGAGAGTGATTCCAAAATTTTCTATGCCGTCCGGGAAAACTCATAACGCTATCTTACTTTTTGATGCCGATGGAAAAATCAAGAGAATTTTACCACAAGGGTCTCTTCCCAAGATAAATCTGACTAAATATTTTAAAGATAGCTGAAACAGCAAATAAGCAGTATGTAAGTTTGGCTTTATCGGAAAAACAATCCCAAAATGAAATAACACAAAAAAGTGATTGGTATTTGATCTGGCTATCCCATCCGGCGTCAGAAGCAATGTTTTCTCCGGCGCCTGGGTGGTTTCTTTTTCACTTTCCGCTTTAGTAGATGTTTGTGAAAAACAAATACGAGATAATCAATGGGGGAATTGTGGATAGTTGACGAGAAGGGGCAAATAATTCTTCATCATGATTCCTCTTTTATAGGAGAAAATATATAATGATTTAATGCGAAATCGAGATGGATCAAAAATTAATTTTCCTTCCGAAAGGGGGAGTTATTTATACGCATCATTGTTCGCCGGATAAGAAAAAACAGAAGCAGTATTATTGCTTATTATCCCGTGCAGGCAGGAGAAAAAAAATGGTTTGTTTTGGTTGCCGCTCCTTACAGCCGTGTCGTATCTCCTGTTCGTGAAACTTTTTTCTATACGCTGTTTAGCCTTTCATCCTCATTCTGGTGATGGTTGTTGCCGGTATATCTTTTGCCTATAAAGAAGGAAAACGATTGCGTTTGGAAGAGAAAAAAAAGATTACAGGAACGGGAAACCTGGCAGGAAAAGCTTTTACGGGAGAAGAAAACCATCGACGGCATTATTGAAGGCTCGCCAATTCCCAACTTCGTCATCAATAAAGAACATAACGTCATATTATGGAATCGAGCCTGTATGGAGCTTACCGGTTATTCGGCTGAGGATATGGTCGGCACAGACAGGCACTATATCCCTTTTTATTCCGTTAAAAGACCGCATGATCGCCGATTTAATTGTCGATAGCGATATGGAAGGTCTGAGTAAATATTACGGCAGCAAAAAGGTTAAAAAATCCGACAAAGTGATCGGCGCCTACGAAGCAACTGATTATTTTGAGAACATTGGAGGACAAAGCCGTTACATGTATTTCCTGGCTTCTCCCATTTACGATGAAGAAGGTAAAATTATTGCCGCAATTGAAACACTGCAGGATGTTTCGCGCGAACGGGAAATGACTAAAAGCATGAGTGAGTATGCCGAGACATTGCAAAATGAATTGATCGAAAATATTGAACTGCGGCGGCAGATTGAAGACCTCTACAACTATTTGCAGTCGATAATAAACAGTTTGCCGGATAAAATTTATGAGATAGATGAAAACGGCATCATCACCTATATGAGCCTCGGTTTAAGAAAGGGAGGAGGAATTCATCACCGTGAGATTAAAAGGGAAACACTTTTTGGATTTTGTTACGCCCGGATACGAAAACTTCGTCATGTCCAAATGGGAAGCTGCAAAAAAAGGTGTTTACGACCCTTATGAAATTGAAGCAAAGAGTAAGGATGGCCGCAAGCACAACCTGCTGATTACCACCTCTCCTGTTATCGGAACCAATCATTATATACTGGTTCAACGCGATATTACGGAATTCAAGAATCTGGAAAAAAAGCTTTACGAAAGTCAAAAGTTGTCGGCTTTAGGGCAGTTATCGGCAGGCATTGCTCACGAAATACGCAATCCCCTTTCTTCGATTAAAATGAGTCTGCAGATACTGACGAAACGCATGAATCCTGAAGGAAACGATTTGAAGAGATTCAAGATCGCGGAAAAGGAAGTGGATCATCTGGAGATGCTGGTCAATAATATTTTAGCTTTTGCCAAACCGGTAGAGCCGAAGAAAATGCCCGTGGACTTGTCCAAAGTTCTGGAACAGGCGCTCGCTCTGTCGGAAAAAGAAATTACCGATAAGAAAATTGAAATACAGACAGAATTCAGCGATGTTTCTCCTGTTACGGTTGACGCGGCGATGATGGCTGACGCCTTCTTAAATGTTATCCGTAATGCTGTGGAAGCGTCGAAAGAATATGGAAAAATCAAAATTTCGCTTCGCTATGCTTATGAAAATCGTCAGTCAGTTGTCGTGGAGATTAAGGATGAAGGAAGCGGAATTGATGCGGAAGATATGCCGCACATATTTAATCCTTTTTTTACGCGAAAAAATTATGGTACCGGTTTGGGACTTTCTCTGGTAAAGAAAATAATTGATATTCATCAGGGAATAATTGATATTTTCAGCAAAAATAATGAGGGGACAAAGGTGCTTATTATTTTACCTCTGGGCACTGGAATGGAAGATGTCCGGTTAGCCGGTCCGGTCAACGAATAAGGTAAAGATATTATGCCGAGTATTCTTGTTATTGATGATGATGCTTCGATTGTGGAAACACTGGATCTGTACCTCACTGAGGAAGGTTACAAAGTTCGCACTGCGCTGACCGGCACGGAAGGGTTGAATAAATATGTGCAGAATCCGTCGGATGTCGTCATTCTGGATATCCGCCTGCCGGATATTGACGGATTCACCGTTCTGGAAGATCTCAAAGAAGAAAATGAAAACGTTAAAGTCATCATGATCACCGCTTTTCACGATATGGAAACAACCATCAACGCGATGAAGGGCGGCGCTTTCGATTATATTCATAAACCGGTCAATGTTGATGAACTGGATCTGGCGATTAAGAAAGCCCTGAAATCCCTGGAAATGGAAAAAAAGATTGACGGCCTTTTGATGGAGCCGTCAAGGAGTTTCCGGGTCGGGGATATCATCGGCACCGGAAATGAGATGCGGGAAATTTTTAAAACTATCGGCACTGTTTCCCAGAGCCGCACCACCGTGCTGATTCAAGGTGAAAGCGGCACAGGCAAAGAATTGATTGCCAAAGTCATTCATCATAATACATCGCCCGACGAACCCTTTATCGCGGTCAACTGTTCCGCCATTGTCGAAACCCTGCTGGAATCGGAATTATTCGGCCATGAAAAAGGATCTTTCACCGGCGCCATCGCCCGAAAACTGGGCAAGTTTGAACTGGCGCGTTTCGGCACGGTCTTTCTGGATGAAATCAGCGAAATGTCCATCAACCTTCAGGCAAAGCTTTTGCGTGTTCTGCAGGAAATGGAATTCGAGAGAGTCGGCGGAAAAGATAGGGTTAAAGTCAATGCCCGGATTATGGCCGCGACAAACAAAGATTTAAAGACTTTGGTCAATGAAGGAAAATTTCGCGATGATTTGTATTATCGTCTGAATATCGTATCCATTAACTTGCCGCCGCTGCGCGCACGCCGTCAGGATATTCCGCAGTTGATCGACTACCTGCTGGCAAAAATAAATCTGGATTTGCACAAAAAGGTTATCGGCGTTTCCGACGAGATGATGGAAATATTCATGAATTATAACTGGCCGGGCAATGTCCGGGAACTGGAAAATCTGCTTGTGCGCGCCTGCGTTGTGGCCAAAGGGCAGGTTTTGGGGGTTAACGATTTTCCCGAATTGGGGAAAGATGATAATTCCAAATTGCCGGGCGATAATCCGCGGATTTATTTAAATCGCCGGAGCCGGGCAAATTTCTGACTCTCGATGAAGTTGAAGAACGCTACATCAGAAAAGTCATTAAAGAGACGGATAAAAATAAAGGGGAAATTTGCGAGATCCTGGGGATTTCCCGGCCTACTTTCGAACGGAAGTTGGAGAAGTATGGCATAACCTTTGAGCGTGAATGAGGGGAGTGGGCTGTCCAAAAACGCTCATACCCTGAAGGGCACCATGGTCTGCTGTGTTGCGCTCCGTTCGCGTCGTTGCGACCTACGAAAAAGTAGGCCTCACTCCGCGATACTCGCGCGCCTTGCATCTAAGCAATTTTGAACAGCCCCTAAACATTATGTATTTCAAAAATTTCGCTGTCCCTCATAATCAGCTTGCACAAACGAAAATTTAAGGGACATAATACTATAATTAAAGTTAATTTTCCGGCGATTGATTTTATCTTCAATCGCCGGTTTTTATTTACTTTACATAAACATTATTGGACCAATGAGATGAAAAAATGACAGTCAGCAAACGAGAATCCTTCAGGATAAGGTTCAATGATAATAGCTTGACAATATTATTTTATAATTATAACATAATTATGTGAAAATTAAATTTGAGTGGGATAAAAACAAGAACGCAGCAAATAAAAAGAAACATAAAATATCATTCGAAGAGGCCAGAACCGTATTTTATGATGAAAATGCAATCCTGTTTTTTGATGAAGAACATTCGGATGAGGAAGAGCGTTATATACTTCTTGGCTACAGTGATAATCTGAAAATGCTGGTAGTTTGTCATTGCTACATTCAGAACAGAGAAGTGCATCCGTATTTATTCTGCCCGCAAAGCAACGAAGAATGAGCAAAGATATTATGATGAGAGGTGAGTTATAAAAATGAATATGACTTTTCAAAAATGAAAAGAGTTAAAAATCCTTATGCTAAATATTTGAAAAAACAAATTACCATACGCATTGCGAGTGATACGGTTGAATATTTTAAGAAAATGTCAGGAGAAACAGGAATTACGTATCAGAATTTGATTGACATGTATCTGGCGGAATGCGCTGCAAAAAATAAGAAGTTACATTATGGTTTTAAATAGATGATGGGGAAGGTTCTATTTAATTGAAAAACTGGATTCGCCCTAAATAACCTAATAACCTGAATATGATCATGAGAGGTCATCGACGACGGGAAAGACAAATGTATTAAATTATGAAAATAGTAAGTGCGGAATTTATAAAAGCGCTGGTTTGGCCGCCTCAATATCCACCGGCGACACTGCCGGAAATCGCTTTCGTGGGGCGAAAAATCTGAAAAGAATAGGACTCGCTTCTTCATTTCTTGGCATTTAATGGCTAAACAAATACATCCTTTATCCAACATTCTTCGAACTTCGGCTTTAGTGCAGTTGATGATTATTCTTGACAAATGTTAACATGTAGGTTAACATATGGTCATGCATAGAACAGTAATCTTTTACAAAACAGATGACGGAAAATGTCCGGTTCAAGAATTTCTTGATTCCTTATCAGCAAAGGTAGCGCAGAAGGTGTTATGGACACTCAGTCTCTTGGAAGATTTGGAAATTGTGCCGTCTACATACTTTAAAAAACTTATCGGAGCGGAGAATATTTGGGAATGCATTGAAGGGGTATTATTAAGTAAGTGATGGTCTGATTATGGAGTCGGTTTTAAATATAAATATTTGGGAAAAAGGAGACAATTGGGCTGTTCAAAAATGTTCAGATGCAAGGCGCGCAAAAGTCCGAACCGCGAGGCGTATACGGGTATACGTTGAGCGGTGCGGTTTGCAGCGCAACACAGCAGACGTGTCGCGCCCTTCAGGTATGAGCGTTTTTCAACAGCACTCTAATATTTAAATTATGAAAATTATTAGTGCGGAATTTATAAAGAGCGCGGTCTGGCCGCCTCAATATCCACCGGCGACACTGCCGGAGATCGCTTTTGTCGGGCGTTCCAACGTCGGCAAATCATCTTTGATCAACACGCTTGTCGGGCGCAAAAAATTAGCCAAGACGAGCAATACTCCGGGGCGGACGCAGTTGATTAATTTTTTCACGATTAACGAAAAGATTTCGTTTGTTGATCTTCCCGGCTATGGTTTTGCCAAGGTTGCTCAGTCGGTGAAAAAAGACTGGGGGGATATGATTGAAGCTTATCTGCGGGAGAGGCAGAGCCTTGCCTTGGTGGTTTTAATTCTGGATATCCGGCGCGATCCCAGTGAAGATGATTTGTCTTTGCGTGACTGGCTGACGCATTACCGCATACCTTATCTATATATTTTAACCAAGACCGATAAATTATCCAATAATCAGGCTATTGCCCGTAAGCGCGCAATTGAAAGAACTCTCGGCGTATCGGCTGGCAAAAAGCCCATTCTTTTTTCGGCAATAACGCAAAGGGGCAAAGATGAAATCTGGCAATTCCTGGAAGATCATTTACAGATACTCGCTAATCGTCAATAGTTTCAAATTATTAAAAGAGACATGGTTTTCATCAGAGTATGAAAAAAACTAAAAAACTCTTTAATCTTAGCATTTCTGAACGTCAGTCATTTTTTTATTTTATTATATCAACAAGTTAACGTCAAAAATAAAATAAATTAAGGCTTATGCTCTTGACAGGATAAATAAATTATGTTAGCGGACGCATGCTTGTTGAACAGAGTTTTAGCAACATTTTTTAAGGTTCTTTACATATAGAATAAAGAGGTGTAATCAGGTGCTAAAAGATAACGAAAAAGTTGGTGCAGTAATGGTAGTTGGTGCGGGAATCGCCGGCATTCAGGCGTCTCTCGATTTAGCCAATTCCGGAATGAAAGTATATCTGGTCGAAAACGGGATCAGTATCGGCGGCGTCATGGCGCAACTGGATAAGACTTTTCCCACAAATGACTGTTCCGCCTGTATATTATCGCCAAAACTGGTTGAAGTCGGACGTCATCCCAACGTAGAAATTAAAACGCGCACGGACTGTGGAGTCGGTCGAAGGCGAACCTGGAAAATTTAAAGTTAAATTAACCAGCGCTCCGCGTTTTGTTAATCTGGATAAATGTACCGGTTGCGGTGATTGCGCCAATGTTTGTCCGGTTTCCGTTAAAGCCGAATTCAACGGCAATTTAAGTGAAAGAAAAGCAATTTACCGTCACTTTCCCCAGGCTATTCCCAGCGGCTTTGCCATCGATAAACTGGGGACATCTCCCTGTAAAGTCCAATTGTCCCACTCATATCAGCGTTCAGGGTTATGTGGCGTTGATCGGCCAGGGCAAGTTTAAAGAAGCACTCAAACTTATCAAACAGGATAATCCTTTCCCCATCGTCTGCGGCCGCGTTTGTAACCATCCCTGCGAGACGGCCTGTATGCGCGGCAAAGTGGATGATCCCATCGATATTATGCACCTGAAGCAGTTCGTTGCTGATCTTGATCTCAATAGCGATACCCGCTATCTGCCGGAAAAGAAGGAAAGCAAAGGCAAGAAAGTTGCCGTTGTCGGCGCCGGTCCTTCGGGATCTGACCTGCGCTTACTATCTGGCCATTGAAGGCTATGATGTGGATGTTTTTGAAGCGCTGCCCGTGGCCGGCGGCTGGATGGCTGTCGGTATTCCCGAATACCGCCTTCCCAAAAAAGTTCTCAATGCGGAAATCAAGGTCATTGAAGACCTGGGCGTCAAGATTCATCTCAATACAAAAATCGGCAAAGATATTTCCTTTGATAAGCTGAAGTCCGATTATGGCGCTGATCTTTATTGGCTGCGGTACGATGAAGAGCAGCAAGCTCAACATTCCCGGCGAGGATATGCAGGGCGTGGTTCATGGCGTTGATTATCTGATGAAAATAAACCTGGGCGAAAAAGTTTCCTTGGGCGACAAGCGTCGCCGTCATCGGCGGCGGTAACGTGGCTATGGATGCCGTTCGTACAGCTGTTCGCACCGGCTCAAAGAAGTTTTCATTCTCTATCGCCGGACCCGTGCGGAAATGCCCGCTTCGCCCGAAGAAATCGAAGAAGCCATTGAAGAAGGAATTGAAATGAAATTCCTCGTTGCCCCGAAACGTGTTGTGGGCAAGGATGGAAAAGTTACCGGTATCGAATGCACGCGCATGGAACTGGGTGAACCGGATGCGAGCGGCCGTCGCCGTCCCGTTGAGATCAAGGGTTCTGAATTTATCGTTGAATGCGATTCCATAGTTCCCGCCATCGGTCAGGAAGCGGATTTATCCTTTATCACGAAGGAAAGCGGCGTCTCCATCAACAAATGGAATAACGTCGATTACGATAAAGTTACCTATCGCGACGAATGTTGCCGGTGTTTTCACCGGCGGTGACGTAGTCTACCGGTCCCCAGACAGTCGTCAAGGCTGTTTTTGCCGGTAAGGAAGCGGCCAAATCCATCAACCGTTATCTGATGGGCGAAGATATCAAGGCCGGCCGCGAAAAAGACTGGACCAAAGATCTGGCGGATAAAGCCGATGTTTCCAATGTACCCAAGAGTCCCGCGTGAAAAATATCCCCTCATGAAACCGGAAGACCGCAGAACCAACTTCAAGGAAGTCGGCATCGGTTTTGATGAAGCGCAGGCTATGGCGGAAGCACTGCGCTGTCTGAATTGCGGTATTTGTTCCGAATGTTATCAGTGCGTCGATGCCTGTATTGCCAAGGCTATTGACCATGATATGACGATTGAAGAAGAAACCATTGAAGTCGGCGCGGTCATCGCGTCGCCCGGTTTTGAAATATTCGATGCCCGTCTCCGCGGTGAATACGGTTACGGCATTTATAAAAATGTTGTTTCGGCGATTCAGTTTGAAAGAATTCTGTCCGCATCCGGGCCTTTCTTCGGCCATGTGCAGAGAATATCCGACGGCAAGGAACCCAAGAAAATCGCCTTTATTCAATGCGTCGGTTCGCGCGACACTTCCTGCGACAACAGCTGGTGCTCCTCGGTTTGCTGTATGTACGCGACCAAGGAAGCGATCATCGGTAAAGAACATGCCAAAGGGCTGGAGCCGACAATTTTCTATATGGACATTCGCGCTCATGGCAAGGATTTTGACCGCTTTGTCAATCGCGCCAAAGATGAATACGGGATTCGTTATATCCGTTCAATGCCCTCGGTAATTAAAGAAATGCAGCAGACGAATAATTTGCTGATGAAATATGTCAATCAGGATGGAACATTCACCGACGAAGAATTCGATATGGTAGTTCTCTCTGTTGGTTTGATGCCGCCCAAGGAAGCCAAAAAGCTGGCCGCCAGTCATGGGAATTGATCTGGAAGAACATGGTTTCTGCAAAACGCAGTTGGAAAATCCCGTTCAGACATCACGCCCCGGCGTTTTCGTCTGCGGCGCTTTCGGCGGACCTAAAGATATTCCCGAAACAGTTATGGAAGCAGCGCTGCCGCCGCCTGTGCTGAAGGATTACTGGCCTCAAGACGCGGGACAATGATTACGCCGGTGGAAAATCCGGAAGAAAAAGATATGCGCGGCACGGGAGTGCGTACCGGCGTGTTTGTCTGCCATTGCGGTATCAATATCGGCGGCGTTGTCAATGTTCCCGCAGTCAGGGATTATGCGGCGACATTGCCCACTGTAGTTTATTCGGCGGATAACCTCTTTACCTGTTCGCAGGATACGGCGGTGAAGATGGCCGAAGTCATCAAAGAAAAAAATCTCACCAGAGTTGTTGTGGCATCCTGTTCACCCCGTACGCATGAAGGTCTGTTCCAGGAAAATTGCGAGAAGGCCGGTTTGAATAGATATCTGTTTGAGATGGCCAATATCCGTGACCAGAATTCCTGGGTGCATATGCACGAACCGGAAGCGGCCACGGAAAAAGCAAAAGATCTGCTGCGCATGGCCGTAGCCAAAGCTCAGTATTTGAAACCTTTGAAACCGGGTCAGCTATCCGTCAATCATCAGGCTTTGATTATCGGCGGCGGTTTGGCCGGTATGACCGCGGCTCTGTCGCTGGCTGATCAGGGATTTGCTTCTTTCATTGTGGAAAAGGAAGAGCGTCTCGGCGGCAATTACAATCATCTTTATAAAACACTCGAAGGCCTTGATACGCGCGCTCACCTGAAAGGACTTCTGGAAAAAGTTTACAAGAATCCTTTAATCACGGTTGCTACCGGCGCCAAGATCGATAAGATTGAAGGCTTTATCGGCAACTATAAAACCACCGTTAAGGTTAAGGAAGGCGAAAAAGTTTTCGAGCACGGCGTAGTGATTGTTGCCACAGGCGCTTATGAAAACAAGCCGAAAGAATATCTTTACGGTCAGAACGCCAGCGTGAAAACGCAAAGAGAGCTGGAAACTCTGATTTACGAAAAGGATCCCAAGCTCGCCTCGGTGAAAAATGTAGTCATGATTCAGTGCGTGGGAAGCCGTGACAAGGAAAGACCTTATTGCAGCCGTTACTGCTGCTCCGAGGCGGTTAAGAACGCGTTGGAACTCAAGGCTGCCGATCCTTCCCGCGATATCACTATAATTTACCGTGATATCCGCACCTTCGCTTTCAAAGAAGATTATTACAAAAAAGCGCGTGAACTAAATATCAAATTTGTTTCTTACGAAGAAGATCGCAAACCGGAAGTTGTTGCCGCAGGCGACAAAGTCGAAGTAAAAGTATTTGATCCGATTCTTAATGAGCAGGTAAACTCTGCCCGCTGATATAGTGGCTCTGAGCGTCGGCGTTGTGCCGAATCCGGAAAACGCGGCCATCGGTCAGATGCTGAAGGTGCCCACCAATCAGGATGGTTTCTTCCTCGAAGCGCACGTTAAGTTACGTCCGGTTGATTTCGCAGACCGACGGTGTGTTTATGTGCGGCATGTCGCATTCGCCCAAGTTCAGCGACGAGACCATTACCCAGGCCAACGCCGCCGTTTCCCGCGCCGGCATGGTTCTGTGTCTTGATTTCATTGAGGCGGAAGGCAAGACGGCTTATGTCAATAAGGATAGATGTGCGGCCTGCGGTCTTTGCGAAATCAATTGTCCGTACAGCGCGATTGCGGTGAACGATCAGATGAGGCCTGCGCGGAAGTTAATGCGGTTTTATGCAAAGGATGCGGTGTTTGCACGGCGTCCTGCCGCATGAACGCTGCCGATCTCAACGGTTTCAATAACGAAGAAGTATTGGCACAGATAGAGAATTTAAACTAAGGCAAACGGCTGAAAAATAGCCGTGAGATGGAGAATATATGGCTGAGAATTTGGCAAGTAAAGAGTGGGAACCGAAAATTGTTGCCATCGTCTGCAACTGGTGCACTTATGCCGGAGCCGATCTGGCCGGCATCAGCAGAATTCAGTATCCGCCGAATGTGCGCATCATCCGCGTTCCCTGCACGGGAAGAATTAATCCTTTTTATATCGTCAAAGCCCTGCAGGACGGAGCCGATGGCGTTCTGGTTTCCGGTTGTCACCCGGGTGAATGTCATTACATATCCGGCAATTTAGTGGCGCGCCGGAAATTTGCCGCTTTGAAGAGCTTTTTGTCATATATCGGTATGGAAGGCGACAGAGCAATGTTCACGTGGGTTTCCGCATCCGAAGGCGACCGATTCGCGCAGGTAATCAGAGGCGTCACCGCCAAAGTTAAAGCTTTAGGACCGGCCGGTAAATTGATAAAAAAGATTGGTTAAACTTTTGGAATAAAAATTAAACGGGGAAACAATAACTGTGGAAAACATCGAAACAAAATTGCGGGAAGAAGCAAAAAGGCTGCTTTTGGAAAAAAAGGCTGATGTCATTATCGGCTATGAAAAAGGCACGCTTCCGTTAACGGCAACACCTTGTTTTATTACCACGCCGGAGGAAGCCGACAAACTGGTATGGAATGATCTCTGTACGCAGAATCTGGCTAAGTTCGTACATGATCTGATCATGGCGCACAAAAATTCGCAAAAAAGAGTCAAGCCGGAAGACCGGAAGAAAAAAGTTATCGGTGTTGTCGCGCGCGGTTGCACAACCCGTTCGCTCATCATCCATCTTCAGGAAAGACAATACGGACGTGATGAAGTTTATATCATCGGCGTTCCCTGCACCGGATATGTGGATGGCAAGGGATTGAAAGCAGCCATAGGCGGCGCGGATATCGTGGAAGGATCGATTGACGGCGGTCAGATCAAGATGAAGACCTCTGATGGCGATAAGTCAGTTGCCTTAAAAGATGTTCTAGCCGACAGTTGCAAAACCTGCCGCTTCAACAATCCGATAATTTCCGATGTCATGATCGGTGCGCCTGCTCCCGCCATGAATCCTGATGCGGAATATGATGATGTCAAGGAATTTGAAGCCAAATCAGTGGAAGAGCGCTGGGCTTATTTTACCAAGGAAATGGAAAAATGCATGCGATGCAACGCCTGCCGTCAGGCCTGTCCTTCCTGTTACTGCCCGACTTGTTTTGTGGAACAGAGTCAGCCGCAGTGGGTGGGTATCGGCGAAGACAAGACCGATACTCAGGTATTTCAGTTGATGCGTCTCTACCATATGGTCGGACGCTGTGTTGATTGCGGTTCCTGCGTTGCCGTTTGTCCGATGGGCGTTGATTTGCGCAAGTTCCTCAAGAAGATCGACAAGGATTGCTGGGAACTTTTCGCCAACCGTGCCGGCTCAAGCATGGAAGATATGCCGCCGCTCGGTAAATATGATGAACATCATGATAAAGAAGAATTTATCTTTAATCCATAATTAGTTTGAGGTGATGGAGTTTACATGGAAACTTTTCTGGAAGAAGTAAACAAAAAGATTGACGGTGTGCCGCTGCAGAGATGCTATCATTGCCGTAAATGCACTGCCGGTTGCCCCGTGGCTTCCCACATGGAATATAACCCCAACAAGGTTATAAAAATGATACAGAACGGCCAGCGGGATAAGGTGCTGGGCAGCTCGACGATCTGGCTTTGCCTGTCCTGCGAAACATGTATTACCCGTTGTCCCAATCAGGTTGATATCGCGCGGATGATGGATGCCTTAAGGCAGATGGCCATTGAATCCGGTGTCGGCGCCCACGAAAAGAATATCTTGAAGTTCCATGAGGCATTCCTCGCCGGGATTAAGCGTGGCGGCCGTATCAATGAGCCGATGATGATGGCTGAGTATAAATTAAAATCCATGGACTTGTTCTCGGATGTTTTATTGGCTCCGGGTATGTTTATGAAAGGCAAGTTATCGCTTCTATCTCCGCGTACAAAGGATATGAAGTCAGTAAAAGGTATTTTTGAGAAAACAAAGCATTCGTAAGAGAAGAGGTAAAAAGTTTTTTAGAAGTTCAGTATACGCAGATGGACTTTTTATAAAGCCGAATTAAGGAGGCAAGAGTTGAAAGTTTCATACTATCCGGGCTGCTCGCTGCATGCGACGGGAAAAGAATATGATCAGTCCATGAAGTCGGTAAGTAACGCTTTGGGCATCGAACTGAAAGAAGTTGACGATTGGTCCTGCTGCGGAGCTTCATCCGCGCACAGCACAAATTTTGATTTATCCATAGCCCTGTCGGCGCGCAACCTGATTGCCGCTGAGAAAAACGCTCTGGATGTGATGGTTCCCTGCGCTGCCTGCTTCAATCGTTTCAAGATGGCCGAACATCATTTAAAGGCCGATAAGGGATTAAAAACAAAGATTGAAGACGTGGTCGGCGCCAAATATCAGGGCGGCATTGCTATCCGCAATCCCATAGATGTCATTTTCAATGATATTGGCATTGACGCACTGGCGGCAAAAGTCACGAAGCTCTTGGCCGGTTTGAAGCCCGTTTCTTATTACGGTTGTTTGCTGCTCAGACCACCGGAAGTCTGCGAGTTTGAAAATTATGAAAATCCTTTTATGATGGACAAAATTCTTGGTACAATCGGCGCTGATGTAAAGAACTGGTCATACAAAACGGATTGCTGCGGCGGATCGCTTTCCATCAGCAAGACAAGCATTGTTGTAGAAATGTGCGACAAACTGATGAATGCGGCAAGGGAAGCCGGCGCTAATTGCGTTGTTACCGCTTGTCCTCTGTGTATGGCCAATCTGGATATGCGTCCCAGCAGCGGATTAAAACTGCCGGTATTTTATTTTACGGAATTAATTGCTCTGGCAATTGGCTTGCCGGGATCAAGTGAAACTTTTAAATCGCATATGTTTGATCCGCAGCCGCTGTTGAAACAATTGGGGCTGATTTGATAATTTATGGAGGGATATTTATATTATCCCGCTCTGAAACTTGGGTCTCATTAAATTCTTAATTAGGGAAAATTATGGAAAAACGTTTAATAAAAAAAGATACACTAGCGGGCATTGCCAAGAAAATGGCCGATGATTTTCTGATTTGGGCGCCGGTAAAAAAAGAAGATAATATTCTTTTTGAACCTCTGCAAAAAGGTGTCGAGCCTTTCTTTGCTTATTTGAATTCCAAGAATGCGCCGAAAAATGTATTCTTCCCGCACACGGAAACCATGATGAAATATACCCGTACGGAAAAGGGAATGGTTTTTTCAGAAGACAGAAACAAAACGGATGAATCGGTGTTGTTTGGCGTCCGTCCCTGCGACGCCCACAGTTTTGCCCTGCTGGATAAGCTTTTTGACCAGGATAAATACAAGGATGATTACTATATAACTAAAAGAGAAAAAACGACTGTTATCTCTTTGGCCTGTGTTAAACCTCCTTATGCCAGTTGTTTTTGTACATCGGTTGACGGAGAACCTGTTTCTTCAGACGGTGCCGATATTCTCCTGACAGATATCGGATCTGACTATCTGGTTGAGTTTATTACTCCCAAGGGAGAGAAACTGACTAAGTATTTTGGCGATACCAAAGCTGATGCCGTCGCCGATACCAAGAAATCTGAGATTGCGGCAAAGGCCAAAGCGGCAATTACGTCGAAAATTCCCGCTCACGAAGTCAAACCGATTCTGGATAAGAATTTCGACAATCCCTTCTGGAACACAATTTACGGCAAATGTCTGGCTTGCGGCACCTGTACTTATTTGTGCCCCACCTGCCATTGTTTCGATATCAGCGATGAAGTCAAAGGCAGTGACGGTATTCGTATCCGGTCGTGGGACTCCTGCATGTTTCCTATGTTTACCAGGGAAACATCCGGTCACAATCCACGGTCCTCACAGAAGGAAAGATGGCGTCAGCGTACCATGCACAAGTTTAAATATTATGTGGATAATTTCAACTCGATTGCCTGTGTCGGCTGCGGCAGATGTGTGATGTATTGTCCCGTGAATATTGATATTCGAAAAATTGTTGAAGATATTTCAAAATTATAATTAGGGAGTTAGTAATGCAAAACCCGTATATACCTTATCCTGTTGTGGTGGATAAAATTATTACTGAGGTCGATACCAAAGACATCAAAACTTTTCGTTTTAAATTCGTGAATCCGGAAGACGAAGAAAAATACAGCTACATTCCCGGGCAGTTCGGAGAACTTTCCATTTACGGTAAAGGCGAATCGCCCATCGGCATCGCCTCATCCCCGACGCAAAAAGGCTATGTGGAATTCACCGTTCAAAAAGCCGGCGTGGTAACCTCGGCGCTTCATGAAATGGAAGAAGGCACCATGATGGGCCTGCGCGGTCCCTTGGGCAACTCCTGGCCGCTGGAATTTCTGGCAGGAAAGAATATTGTGATTGTCGGCGGCGGATTCGCGTTTACGACTCTGCGGTCTCTGATCAATTACATGATTTACGGCGACAACCGCAAACGCTTCGGCAACATCACGGTTATTTACGGTGCGAGAAATCCCGGTTTGTTGCTTTACAAAGATGAATTAACCGAATGGGGAAAAAGAGATGATTTGAATCTCAATGTTACCGTAGATAAGGGTGACGCTACCTGGAAGGGCAAGGAGGGTTTCGTGCCCGCAGTATGCAAAGAGGTTGCTCCCAGCAAGGAAAACGCTGTGGCTGTGATCTGCGGTCCCCCGGTGATGATCCGCTTTACACTGCCGGTATTTTTTGATCTGGGTTTCTCCAAGGAAAACATTATCACTTCTCTGGAAATGAGAATGAAATGCGGCATCGGCAAGTGCGGCCGCTGCAATGTAGGCAGTAAATATGTCTGCAAGGATGGTCCGGTATTTTCATTAGCGGAATTGGATAAGTTGACGCCGGAATACTAGAAAGAAGGCCCAATTTCTTTAAAAAAATTATTTTTAGGGAACCTTTGGGTTCCCTTTTTTTTCAAATTTCGGAGCGCCATCTATATAATGATTTTTGTCAAATTAGAATTTGTGCTTTCTTCCTGTGCCAGCTAATCCATGAGAAATGAATCCCGCGGTTTGGAATTCTCAGGATGGAGCCGGCGGAGGAATGCGGTGTAATCCGCGGGAGGTCGCTTTATTGTGGGAGCCTCCGGCTCCTGCCGGAGGGGGCTCCACTAATTTCTAATTAATGACTTGTAAATGACGGGAGATTCCTAATGTCACAAACAGTTACACCATATCTGGAAATGTCTCAGGCGATTATGGAGGCCGGAGGTGAGGCGCTGAAAAAATGTTACCAGTGCGGAACCTGCACAGGCACTTGTCCCTGGACTCCCATAACCCATTTCAATATCCGGAAACTCGTCCGTTTTGGCCAACTGGGTATTGATGGTCTTGAAGAATACATGTGGGGTTGCTCCACCTGTAAATTCTGTGTTGACCGCTGCCCTCGCGGTGTGAAAATTATCGACGTGGTTACGGCGATAAGAAATGTTTACAGCGGCGGCGGAATGC
Source organism: uncultured delta proteobacterium (assembly GCA_963710575.1). Classification (GTDB taxonomy): domain Bacteria; phylum Desulfobacterota; class Syntrophia; order Syntrophales; family Smithellaceae; genus Smithella. The sequence continues at coordinate 23,417 of CAVQAL010000018.1, forward strand.
TTCCGCAGAGCCTTAGGTCTTTTGTCGGTTCTATGTCGGCCAGAGGCAACCCTTGGTCGGGCGAGCAGGCAAGCCGTAACGACTGGGCTAAAGAAAAATATCCGCTCTATTCCTCTGATAAGGAATACCTGTTCTGGACTTGCTGCACCGTTTGTTACGATCCCCGCAATATCCGCTTGGCCAGAGCCGCTGCCGCAATATTGAATCAGGCGGGAATAAACTGGGGGCTGCCGCATGTGGAAGTAAATTGCTGCGGCGAGAGTTTGAAAAAAGTCGGCGACCTGGAGTTGTTTGAAAGGCTGAAAAATAATAATCTTCAATATTTTAATAAAAAAGACATCACAAAAATAATTACGGTTTCGCCTCACTGCCTTTCTTCTTTTAAAAAGGATTACGGCGAAGATTACGAGGTTGTGCATTTAAGTGAACTAATGGCCGGCCTCGTCAAGGAAGGAAAGCTGACTCCCCAAAAAGATTTCGGCGGCGCCAAAGTAACTTATCATGATCCCTGTTACTTGGGAAGACACAGCGGTATTTATGACGCGCCGCGGGAAGTGTTGAAAGCCATTCCCGGATTGGATTTCGTCGAGATGGGGCGCAGCCGCGAACAAAGCATGTGCTGCGGCGGCGGCGGCGGCGGATTATGGATGGAAAAACTCAAGGGCGAGCGTCTGAGCGATCTGAGGATAGAAGAAGCGCTGTCCACAGGAGCTTCAATTCTGGCCACAGCTTGCCCTTATTGCATTACGATGTTTGAAGACAGCATTCGGACTCTCAATGCCGATGATAAAATCAAAGTTAAGGATGTAAGTGAAATTTTCCTGGAGAGCCTGGGAATAAATATTGACGACCCTGCAATTGACACATGCAGCACGTTATAAATTAAATAACTGTTAAATAATGCTGTCATACCGGCGAAGGCCGGTATCCAGACGTTGTCCCGTCGAAGGACGGGAACCAGAATTATAAATGATAATGCAACCGGCTGTATATATTTTGGCAAGCAAGAGAAATGGTACTCTCTATATAGGAGTGATTTCTGACCTTGTTAAAAGAATATGGGAGCATAAGAATAATCTGGCAGAGGGTTTTACTAAACGTCACAGAATTCATAATCTTGTATGGTATGAATTGCATGAAGGCATGAACTCGGCCATTGAACGGGAAAAGAAAATGAAAGAATGGAAAAGAAGTTGGAAGATTAGATTGATTGAAGAAAACAATCCTGATTGGAATGATTTGTATGATTCAATTGTTTAACTGGATACCGGCCTTCGCCGGTATGACGATAGTGGTTCAACTAGGGAGATAATATGAGCAGAATTGGTGTTTTTGTTTGCCACTGCGGTTTAAATATTGCGAAAACAGTTAAGGTAAGCGAGCTTGCGGAATTTGCCGCGTCCCTGCCGGATGTTGTTGTTGCCAGAGATTATAAGTTTATGTGTTCCACGCCGGGACAGGAGATGATCCAGCACGATATCAAAAAGTACAATCTCGACCGCGTGATTGTCACGGCCTGTTCTCCATTGATGCATGAAAAGACATTCCGTAAAGTCATCGAAAACGCCGGCTTGAATCAATACCTTCTGACCATTGTTAACATCCGCGAGCAGGTTTCCTGGGTAACCGGTGATATTGAAGAAGGCTCAGCAAAAGCCAAGGCTCTCTTAAACGGCGCGGTTTACCGCGCGAGGCTTCTGGCGCCGCTTACCTCGCGTGTTATCGACGTCAATCCCGATGTCATGGTTATCGGAGCAGGCATCGCGGGAATTCAGGCCGCGCTGGAACTGGCCAACACCGGCAAAAAGGTTTATCTGGTGGAAAAGAACTCCACCATCGGCGGGCATATGGCCCAGTTTGATAAAACATTCCCGACATTGGATTGTTCCGCCTGTATTCTTACCCCCAAAATGGATAATGTTTTGCAGCATAAGAACATTTCGATGCTTACCTATTGTGAAGTTGCCGAGGTAAAAGGGTACGTGGGTAACTTTGATATCAAGATCAGACAGAAAGCGCGTTATGTGGATCACGATAAGTGCAATGCCTGTCTGGCCTGTACGGAGAAATGTCCCGGCAAAGGTATTTCCGAATGGGATGAAAGTTTGGTGAAAAGAAAGGCAATCTATATTCCGTTTCCCCAGGCCGTGCCGCAAAAACCTATTATTGATAGAGAGTCTTGTACTTTCTTCAAGAAAGGAAAATGCCGTCTTTGCGAGAAGGTCTGTGAGCAGAAGGCTATCAATTTTGAACAGCCGGATACTTTTATTGATGTCAAAGTTGGAGCAGTCGTTGTGGCTACCGGCTATGACCTCATGGATACAAAGCCGCTGGTTCAATATGGTTACGGCAAATATCCCGGTGTTTATAACGCGCTGGAAGTGGAAAGACTCTTCAATTCCGCTGGTCCAACGGGGGGCAAGGTGACGCTGCGCGATGGTAATGAACCGCAATCCATCGCCATCCTGCACTGCATCGGCAGCCGCGATAAAAATTATCATGAGCATTGCAGCCGCGTCTGCTGCATGTATTCGCTTAAGTTCGCTCATCTTTTCAAGGAAAAAACATCAGCGGATGTTTATCAACTCTATATTGATATGAGAGCGGCGGGAAAAGGATACGAAGAGTTTTATGACCGGCTTTTGGAAGAAAATGTTAAGTTCATTCGCGGCAAAGGGGCGCGTGTTACAGAGAACATAGAGGAGCAGGGACGTCTTATTGTCGAAGCGGAAGATACGATCACCGGCAAATTTATGAAGCTGCCTGTGGATATGGTTGTACTTTCACCGGCTATTGTTCCGCGGGCTGATTCTAGGGATATAGCTCACCTCTTTAATTTAAGCACCGACAAACAGGGTTTCTTCATGGAGCGGCATCCGAAACTGGCGCCTCTTTCCACGATGTCGGAAGGTATTTTCATTGCCGGCGTCTGCCAGGGCCCCAAAGATATTCCTGATACCGTTGCCCAGGCGCTGGGCGCAGCCGCGGAAGCCCTGACCATTGTTGTCAATGACAAAATGGAACTGGAAGCCACCACGGCGGTAGTCAATCCCGCTTCGTGCTGCGGTTGCCAGAACTGTGTCCGGGTATGTCCTTACGGGGCACCCGGGTTTAACTATGAAAAGCGTGTTTCGGAAATTAATGAAGCTCTTTGTAAGGGTTGCGGGCTTTGCGCATCCGTCTGTCCGTCATCAGCAATTATTGCCCGCCACTTCACCAATGAACAGGTGTTGGCGGAAATGGAAGGCTTAATGGAATTTTAGGTATGCCATTGAAAAGCACTCATCTGCTTTGTTGCACTGCGGCCTTACGTCGTTGCGGCGTGTGTAAAAATACGCCTCACTCCGAAGGCCTTGCGCGCCGCGCATCTGAGCACTTTTGAACGGCATGTAATAATTATGAGGTAATTAAAATGTCATTTGAACCGAAAATATTGGGCATAGCCTGCAACTGGTGCACATACACAGGGGCGGATCTTGCCGGAACAACCCGGTTGGAGTATCCTCCGAACCTCAGAGTTGTCCGGGTAATGTGTTCCAGCCGGATCAATCCTTCTTTTATATTCCGGGCGTTTCAGTTGGGTGCCGACGGAGTACTTATAGGCGGCTGCCATCCCGGTGATTGTCATTATAATACCGGGAATCTTTACGCCAGAAGAAGACTGGCGACGGCCAAAAAGATACTGGAATTTGCCGGTCTGGAACCGGGAAGATTAAGAGTGGAATGGATTTCCGCTTCCGAGGGCAACAAATTTGCCGAGGTTGTCGAAGAGTTTACAACTCAGATAAAAAAGCTTGGACCGCAGATAAAGTTAAAGATACAAGAGCTATAAGTGGACAAAAGATGTTGGTTGAACGCAACCTGGTAATAAACACGGAGAGAAAATATGATTCGCTTTAAGCAAATCGAAGAAAGACTGAAAAAAGAAGCAAAAATACTTTTGGAATCAGGGGAAGTTACTGTAGTATTGGCTTACGGGAAAGGTTACGATGAAAAACATCCAATGCCTTATGCCGCAACAAAAGTTGCTGATATCGAAGATATAGTCTTTAATGAGTATTGCAATCATAATATGGCCAGATATCTTGTCCGGTACCCGCCGGGAACAAAGATTGCCATTGCCGTGAAAGCTGCCGACAGCCGCGCGGTTGTTCAGTTAATCCAGGAAGAAAAAGTTAAGAGAGATGATCTGGTGCTTCTGGGTATTCCGGTGCAGGGAATGAAAAATCCCAAGACCGGTGAAAGTGATTGACGGCAAAACAACCGGTGGAATGTATAATCCGGTATTGTACGACGTTTTATTAAGTGATGATGTCCACGGACATAAAATTTCGCCCTACGATGTGCTGGCCGAGTATGAAGCGATGGATAAAGATGCGCGCTGGGAATTTTGGAAAAAGGAATTGGATAAATGCATCCGTTGTTATGCCTGCCGTAAAGCCTGCCCTATGTGTTATTGTGATCCCTGCTTCATTGACCAGCTTAAACCGAAATGGGCGGATAAAGCGCCGCAGTCTCCCGGTAATATGATGTATCACCTGACCAGATTCCATCATCTGGCCGGGCGTTGTATCGATTGCGGTGAATGTTCGCGTGCTTGTCCGGTGAATATTCCACTGTATCTTTTCCACAAAAAAGTGGCCAGGGAATGCGAAGAGATGTTTAACCAGAAGGCCGGGATGAGTATAGAAGATAAGCCCGTTCTGATTGATTTCAGGGTTGAAGATTCCGACAAGATTTTGGAATAACTAAGGAGAGTGGTTTGTGTTGAAAAAAATTGCAATAGAACAAATATCCCAACTGGCAGCCGTGTTGATGAATATGGGGACGCTTCTGGCTCCCGTCAAGGAAATCGCCGGCCATAATTTTATGGAAATTGCCGACCCTAAACAGGTTGATCTTGACTATTACAATACCATCATGAGTCCGAAGGGCGCATTTTTTCCTCACAAGGAAGATTTTGTCAAATATAAAATTGGGAAGCCATTATCCGATGCCGAACCGGTTTTATTGAATATGAAACCGGCATTTTTGTTCGGCGTGCGTCCCTGTGATGTCAAAAGCTTCGAGATCATGGACATACATTTTAATGATGCCGGTATCGTTGATCCTTACTGGCAACACAGAAGAGAAGCCACAACCATTTTCGGTTATGCCTTTGATCTGGACAAACCCGTTGACCCGGCCGATTTCTTTAATTCTCTGGGCATTTATGCAGCCGATCCCGAAGGCAGTGATATTTTCATGGTGAAAAAAGAAAAAGAGTTGCTGCTTAAAAGCATAACACCTAAAGGTGAAAAACTTCTGGCCCATCTGAGTGTTCTTGCCGATGCTTCATCCGGTGATGAGAAATATTTTGAAGAATATATCAAAAGGGGCAAAGAATATAAAACACGCTTCACCCGCGTTGATCCCGAAGCGGTTGCCCTGGAATTAGAGGATGTCTTCGAAAATGCCGATTTTTGGAAAAAGATATCTTCCGCCTGCCTGAGCTGCGGTGTCTGTACTTTTGTTTGTCCGACCTGCTACTGTTTTGATATTTGTGATGACACTCTATTTGGCAAAGGAACAAGGCGCAGAGTTTGGGATGCCTGCATGTTTACGGATTTTACTCTGGAGGCGAGCGGCCATAATCCCCGGACACAGGTTTATCAGCGGTTAAGACAAAAATTTTGCCACAAATATTCATTTCATATCAGAAAACACGGCGTGATTTCCTGCGTCGGCTGCGGCCGCTGTACACGCTACTGCCCGGTCAACATCGACATATTTACTTTTGTTGATATAGCCACCAAAGCGAAATGGTATAAACGATTGTAACTTTTTGATAATTAATACAGAGAAGAAAAATATTATTCCCGGGATTTGGAATCTCCCGGCTCCTGCCGTATGAGGCTCCACAAAATTAAAGAAAAAGGGAAAATAGTATTTGAATTTGACATTATGTAATTAATATGCAAAAAGACTTTTCTGTTGCTCAAGGGAATGATTTTGTACATGTAATTCCAATTTCCAAGGGCACGAGATCTCCAAATAAATACTTAAAAATTATAAATAATAGAAATGAATGATGCATAACAATCCTTACATTCCCATGCCGGTTGAGATCACGAAGATCATCAACGAAGTTGACACCAACGATATCAAAACGTTCCGGTTAACCTTCCTGAACAAAAAAGATGAAACAAATTTTAAATATCTGCCCGGGCAATTTGCCGAGTTGTCCATTTACGGTAAGGGAGAATCGCCGATAGGTATCGCTTCATCGCCCACGCATCCGGGTTATATTGAATTTACCGTGCAAAAAGCCGGTGCTATCCTGCCGGGTCTGGTGACCTCCGCACTGCATGATATGGACGAAGGCGCGCAAATCGGCATTCGCGGTCCCCTGGGAAACTCCTGGCCGATTGAATTTCTGGAAGGGAAAAATATTGTTGTGGTCGGCGGCGGGTTTGCCTTCACTACGCTGAGATCGCTGATTAACTACATGCTCCATAAAGATAACCGCTCCCGTTTCGGTGAGATAACGGTGATCTACGGCGCCAGAACCCCCGGATTGCTTTTGTATAAGGATGAACTGGCCGCGTGGGGAAAAAGGGACGATATTAAGACTATTATCACGGTGGATAAAGGCGATAAACACTGGAGGGGCCGACAAGGTTTTGTTCCTGCTGTTTGTAAAGAGGTTGCTCCATCGCCGGTAAATGCCGTGGCTTTGATCTGCGGGCCGCCGGTCATGATCAAGTTTACATTGCCGGTATTTTTCGATCTTGGTTTCTCCAAGAAAAACATTATCACTTCTCTGGAAATGAAAATGAAGTGCGGCATCGGGAAGTGCGGACGCTGCAATATCGGCAGCAAGTATATTTGCCAGGACGGTCCGGTTTTTTCATTAGCGGAGTTGGACAATCTGACCAGAGATTATTAATTTTATATAACAGAGGAGAGAAGAAGTTTGAATAAGATTATTGAGAAGGTAAGTTTGTCCGAAACGGTTGTCAAAATGGTGTTGGAAGCTCCGGTCATCGCGCAAAAGAGAAAGGCCGGACAATTCATTATTTTGAAGATTAATGAAAAGGGCGAACGTATTCCGCTTACCATCGTTGATTCCGACGCGCAAAAAGGAACCATCACTATCATTTTTCAAGTTGTGGGGAAAACGACGGCGCAACTGGCCGGCCTGAAAGAAGGAGATTCTCTCCAGGATGTTCAGGGGCCTTTGGGCAAACCTACGGAAATTGAAAATTACGGACGTGTTGTTTGCATAGGCGGCGGTGTCGGAGTCGGCGTTGTTTATCCGGTGATAGTCGCTTTGAAGAAAGCGGGCAACGAGGTAATCTCTATAATCGGGGCGCGCAAGAAGGAATTGCTCATTCTGGAAAAAGAAATTAGAGAAAATTCTGACCGTCTGATAATTACAACTGATGACGGAAGCTATGGCATTCACGGTTTCGTCAGCTCCGTATTTGAACAGGAAATACTTGACAAAGGTGAAAAGGTTGACCGCGTGTTTACCATTGGTCCGGTGCCGATGATGGTAGCCGTCTGCAAGATAACCAAACCGCATCGAATAAAAACAATAGTCAGTTTGAATTCGATCATGGTTGACGCGACGGGGATGTGCGGGGCCTGCCGTGTCAGTGTGGCGGGAAAAACAAAATTCACGTGTGTTGACGGTCCCGAATTTGACGGACACGAAGTTGATTTTGATTTATTATCCGATCGCCTGAAGATGTATTGTGACATGGAGCGGGAGGCTTATGAAAAACATAAGTGTGGATGCGATGGAAACTAAAGAAACGACAGAAATAAAAGAAAAAGTGCCGCGGCAGAAAATGCCGGAGCAGGATCCGCAAAAAAGAATTCGTAATTTTGAAGAAGTTCCTTTTGGATATTCCGAACAAACGGCGATCGTCGAAGCTAAACGTTGCATCCAGTGCAAAAAGCCGAACTGCGTCGGCGGATGCCCTGTTGATGTCAAGATTCCCGAATTTATCAAAGAAATTGCCGAAGGCCGTTTTATTGAAGCCGCATTAAAATTAAAGGAAACAAACGGTCTGCCGGCTGTCTGCGGCCGAGTCTGCCCGCAGGAAGACCAGTGCGAGAAGTTCTGTATTTTAGGCAGGAAGGGCGAGCCTGTCGCTATCGGCCGTCTGGAGCGCTTTGCGGCGGATTATGAACGTAACAGCGGCAAAGTTTCGATTCCTCCGGCAGTGAAATCCAACGGCAAGAAAGTTGCCGTTGCCGGCGCCGGTCCCGCGGGGCTTACCATTGCCGGTGATCTGGTAAAGTTAGGTTATGATGTAACCATTTATGAAGCCCTGCATAAAGCCGGCGGCGTGCTGGTTTACGGTATCCCGGAATTTCGTCTGCCCAAAGCGATTGTTGAAGCGGAAGTTGAATATCTGCGTAAACTTGGCGTAAAAATAGAAACTAATTTTGTCATCGGGCGCACAAAAACAATTGATGAACTTTTTGCCGAAGGATTTGATGCCGTCTTTATCGGCGTGGGCGCGGGCGCTCCGGTTTTTATGAACATTCCCGGTGAAAACTTAAGCGACATATATTCGGCCAATGAGTATCTGACGCGTTCCAACCTGATGAAGGCTTATTTATTCCCTGAATACGATACGCCGATTGTCCGCGGTAAAAAAGTCGCTGTTATTGGCGGCGGCAATGTGGCGATGGATTCCGTCCGTACCGCATTGCGGTTGGGCGCAGAAAAAGCGATGATTATTTACCGCCGCACCGCGGTGGAAATGCCCGCCCGTAAAGAAGAAGTTCATCACGCGCAGGAAGAGGGCGTGGAATTTCTGATGCTGACCAATCCACTGGAATACATAGGCAACTCAGTCGGCGGAGTAATCGGTATTAAGTGCATCAAGATGGAACTGGGCGAACCGGATGCTTCGGGACGAAGAAGCCCTGTTCCTATCAAAGGTTCAGAATTCGTAATGGCTGTGGATACAGTTGTTGTCGCTGTGGGCACTATGGCCAATCCAATTATTCCGGCAACAACGCCGAAGCTGGACACAAATAAATGGGGTTATATCTTAACACATGATGATTCAGGCCTGACCAGCCGCGAAGGCATCTATGCCGGAGGCGATATTGTTACCGGCTCGGCAACGGTTATTCTGGCGATGGGTGCGGGCCGCAAGGCAGCCCACGCGATACACGAATACCTTTCCCATAAATAATTTGATCTGAATCGCCCGGGCAAAGTCCCGGGCAATTAATTCATCATCAGCCGGATTGTCCGATATAAAAAATAAATCCCAAACAAAACCAGAAATATTCCTGCGGCCAAAGCAGTAAATCCAGCCATTTTTTCGTTGATGATTTTTTTACCCCAATGCAATGCCGCCGCCAGAAAGAATACCCACAAAAAGCAGCCCAGCAAAATGGAAAGACAGGAGAAAAATGCGGATAAACTTGTTTGTGTGTTGGTTTGCGAAGCAAGCAGGGCTCCGAAAACGCCGGTCCACCAGACAATAGTCATCGGGCTGGAGATGGCCAGAACGTAGCCGGTGACGAAGGGACTTTTGAAAATTCGCCGCGGCTGATTTTCTACAATGGCGGTTTTACGGGAAAACTCTTTCGCGCTGATTAAGCCCAGATAAATTAAAATAAAGCTTCCGGCCACGCCTAATAAAATTTTCATAAAGGCGATATTTAAAAAAGAAGTAAGGCCGAAAAATATTAAAACCAGATAGGTGGTGTCGGCGCACATGGCGCCGGTGCCTGTGAGAAATGCCTGCTTAAATCCGGAATGAAGGCCGCGTTTGATGATTTCCAGATTTACCGGCCCGATCGGCGCCGCAAGTGTCAACCCTAAAAGTATGTTTTGCAACAGAGAATATTTTTCCAAAATCAACTCTCTTTTGAATTTTTAGACATATGTAAACTATAACACGGTAAGATTCCACTAACAATGTTTCAATGATCATCTTGGAATACAAACAGTCTTAATTACGCGATTGTAATGCCCCCGGCTCCTGCAGGAGGGATAGCCACTATCTTTTTATAATTGATTTTTTATGAATATTACTCTAACGTGCAACAATTATTTTTCAGAGGATTAGACATGAATTATACAAAAACGCCGCTTTGCCATGGCTATGCCAACCAAATCCTGACTATTGATTTAGGAAGCGGTCAAGTTAATCCACAGCCGCTGGACCCGCAAGTTCGTGATTTTTTTATTGGTGGTAGAGGTTTGGGTCTTTATCTGCTGCACAAGAAAATCAATGCCAAAACAAAAGCGGACGATGCGGAAAATCCACTGATCTTTTCGCCGGGGCCGCTGGGCGGAATTCCGCAATTTCCTGGAACCAGCAAATGCATGGCGATTTCATTGTCACCTCTGACGCACATCCCGGGTGTATCTAATTTTGGCGGACATTTCGGCGCCTACCTCAAATACGCCGGCTTTGATGCCCTGGAAATCACAGGGATTGGCGAAAAAAATACCATGATTGTAATCGACGGTTTCAAAAATGAAATATCAATAACCAAAGCTCCAGCGATGGATCAGGTCTTCGATTTAGAAAAAGCAATTGTCGATCAGTTTCTTAAGGCCGGTTATGAAAAGAAAAATATCGTCTTTTTGACTACCGGCGTTGGCGCGGCTAATACCACTTACGGATGCATCAACAGTCATTACTATGATGCCGTAAAACCTGTTGATGGAGCAAAAGGGTTATTTCGTACCAAACAGGCAGGACGCACGGGCTTAGGCACTGTCATGATGCACAAGAACATTCGGACAATCGTTGTACTGGCAGATTATCCGCATGGAGAAAATCCTTATGGCGCGGCGGATTGGGACAAGGTTAAACAATCAGGAACAAAACTCCACAAGATTGTCCAGGAGGTCGATCCCCAGTCTCTCCAGATGTACCGTAAGGGCTCAGCTGGTTTGATCTCTTTTATGAATAAGGAGGACTACCAATCACTGCCTGTGAACAATTACCAATATGGTTCACACCCGCGGGCAGGACAAATCTGCGGCAAAGCCTATGCCGAACATCTTTTTGATCATCGGGGTATGGATGGCTGTTTTCCCGGCTGCAATCTGAGATGCACTAAAGGTGGATGGGTAACACTGGCATCAGGTGAATACAAAGGTCAGAAAGTCTGGGTGGATGGTCCCGAATATGAAACAGCCGCCGGTTTTGGTTCCAATTTGGGCATGTGGAGTCCCGAATTTATCATGGAGGCCAACTGGCATTGCGATAATTACGGCATTGATACCATCACCACAGCCGTCATCATGGCCTTTTTGATGGAATGCTATCAGCGTGAGTATCTTGTCGGGGAAGATACAGATGGCTTTGTCCTTGCCTGGGGCGATGAGTCCTCAGCATTTTCTTTTATCCACCAGATTGCCCGCAAGGAAACCCAACTGGCAAAAGTTGCTGGTCAGGGTATGATTGAACTTATCGATTGGGTCGCCAAAAAATATGCGGCAAGAACGGGCAAGCCAGACCCCAAAAATCAGCTGAATCAGTTTGCCATGCACACCAAGGGGCTGCCGTTTTCTCTTTACCGAACGCACCGGTCATTGTCCATGCAGGCCTCTTACGCGGCCGCGAGCGACATCGGCGCGCATCATGCAGCGGCCTGGCTCATTAAAGTAGACTTGCTGGGAGCGTTTGCAACCCTTCAGGATCGGGCCAAAGCTTTAATCACTTATCCACGCGTGCGTCTGGGCAATGACAATCTGGGTTTATGCAAACTGCCGTGGGTGGATGTGTTCAATCCCGATTCCGGCAATCGTAAGAATACGGATATCTACATTAATCCCGCCTCTCAGGAAATCTACGCTGATTTCTATAATGGTATGCTGGGCACCAATATGACCTGGGAGAAAATATTCGAGCAGACCGATAGGGATATCAATCTGCAGCGGATAATGAACGTGATGGCCTATGAGAAAAAAACAGGCGAGCATGACTGGATTCCGGACAGGGCCATTGGTCCCACGGACGATCTTCTTTATGAGAAAGAAAAAGATTATAACGATCGGCAACTGAGCATTATTCTGAGTAAGCCGCCAAGTGACATTCAGAAAATGGAAACCACCGATAAGCGGGAAATCCTGATGAAACATAGAAAAGAAGAATTGAGAAAGTTGATCGGTGTGTATTATGCTCAGCGCGGCTGGAGCACTACTGGCGTCCCCAAAGTCGAGACCATTAAACAAATCGGCTTGTGGAATTTCTTAAGCGATGAAGCCAGAACTAAAATCACAGCGATGAACGGACAGTAACTCAGCAATGCCTTCCGGCGCAATGCGGTGCGCCGGAAGGTAAAGCGGGTTTATGAAATTTCTTCGATGCCGAGAGGATATTTTGACAAAATCTCGCAGCCGTCTTTTGTGATGACAATGTCATTTTCATAGCGGAACCCGATATTCTCATCAGGCGCGGCGTATTGCATTGCGCAGACGACCATTTCATTTTCCTGATAGACATGGTCCTGATCAGTCCAGTAGGGAAGGTCGGGATTGACAACGGCGCCGACACGCCACTCGTCGCCGAAAAGGCCGATACCGTGTTCGCAGCCGGGAAGAATAAAATCACCAGCGCCGCGTGATTCCGCAAAATCCATCATCATGGCGGCCAGCGTTCCGGGAGTTGTTCCGGCGCGATAATTATCAATCACTTTCTGGACAATCGCGACAAAATTATCCGCGTGCCAGCGCTGGCGTTTCGTCGCCGGGGCAATGAGATAATTGTGCGAGTGGTCGCCCAGCGCCAGTTTGAACATCGCGTGAAAATCCAGCATGAGAGGTTCACCGGCTTTAATCTCTTTGGTTGTCGGAGGCGTGCACGCGCCCAGGCCCGTGCGGAATCCACTGGATATTTCGTTGAGCCCTGCAAAGTTCCACTCCGACACGCTGCCTGCTTTGCGCATGGCCAGCGCGGCGATGCCGGCGATAACCGTTTCCGTCATTCCTTTGTAGCCGCCGTTTTCCAACGCTGTCCGCGCCGCCTTATGTCCTTCGTCGACGATAAGCGAAGCAGTGCGGAAACGCTCAATGGTGCCTTTGTCTTTTATCAGTGAAAGAGCGTCAATAATGTCGTGCGAGTTTACCCATTTAAAGCCGGGAAGGGCGTCTTTAAAGTGCGTATATTCCCAATGGGAAAGATTTCCTTCGGCTGTGTAGACCGAAATTCCGTCCTCATATCCGATGCGTCCCTTTTTGATGCCGAGTTCTTCTTTTATATAATCGGTTATCGCGGAGACCTGATCCAAACCACCCATCGGTCCGTAGGCGCGAACATGATCGCTGTCCAGCCATGTTTCATCTCCGACACGCATTGCGTCAACGGCAAACGTAAAGTAGATTGGCTGTCCTTCCGGCGGAATAATAATATAGCTTCGCCACGGACAAAACGTATCCATAACAAAACTCATGGTGCGTATGCGCGAACCGAGATACACATCAATTTTGCGCTTATGCATTTCGGCCTGTATTGCTTTGACGCGTCCCGGGTTATCTATATAATACTTATCTTTGGGATCTAATATTCTGGGCATGGCTTGTCTCCTTTTAATATTGAGTTGGAATCGTGGACAGAACTTTATTCAGGCGGTCTGCCACGGCTGCGAGTCTAAGTGCTTTGGTCAGATTACCTTTTAATTTGATTTTCCCTGTCATCAGGGCTCTTTGCGATCCGAGCTCCGCACGGGAAATTTTGGCAAAAGTTTCGTAATCACCGATGATGAGAAATTCGCCCTTCGGAGGCTCACCGGTGCCGGTTTCAACGCGGGTTACTTTTCCTTCCTTGCATTCAATAAATAGAAACATTTCGCCACCACCGGGACAATTCTTATAAATATTGGACATGGATGTGGTGACTTTATTCATCTTTTCCGGTGTGAGTTCGGCTTGAAGCCTTTTGAACGCTTCATCGCGCCATGAGGGGCCTAAATAGGCGTGTTGTTCTGACATGCTGATACCTCCTGCTTTTTCTTTTTATTAGACGGCATGGACATGCCGTCAGTATAGATTTTATTTATTGGTTGCGCTTCCTCCTGAAAACAATTTGATAACGAACTTCTTTAACCATTAAAAATTATAAGAGAAAAAGACAGGTATGTCAATGTCAATAAACTTCCATTATCCCGCTATAAAACCCAACGGTGTGTCATTCCCCGGCTTGACTGGGGCGAAGTGCCCTTTAGGGTAAATCCAGTATTTTTTATTTTAATAATTGCTTTTCAGTCAAATTAATAATTTCTTCATTTTCCGGAATGTCTGACATCGAATGGCCGTAATGCGAAGCGCTTTGCAGCGGGATAAAATCTGGCGCCTGAACATTTAGTTCTACTCTGGCCATAACGTTTGCCCTCCTTAGTCTTTATTTTTTATCGTGAAATACTGTTAAATTTCTTTACTACGCAATAATAATTTTAAACATAAGCCCTATAAAGTAAGTAACTCCAATATAAAGAATATACTTCTTAGCATGAAGAAGTATTGACTCCACTTATAATAATTGTCTTCTTCATAATCTGCTTTTGTCAAATCTTTATCATTCATTACTTTAATCTTTTTATTAATATTTAAATATGATCATTCATATTGCAAGAAATCAAACATCAATACAATAATTGCAATAATGCTAATTAAAATAAAATGCACACGGAAATATCGTAATGCATTTGTAAAATATTTACTTGCCCAATCGAAAACTCCATGTAGTTGCCAATAAACCAACTGCAATTATGCGAACCTGTGTATAATTCGATCAGTAACAAAGTTTTTTTCTGAAATGATTTTTTCTATATTTGGCATATTACGATTACCTATTTCTTGGTGGTGGGTCAGGTCTGCCTTTCCGTATTGCAAGGTTTTACCAGCTTTGAACTTTACGACTTTCTTTCGGGAATCTTAATTGCTTTTCCGGTTTGAGGATTCCTAGGCCTTCTCTTGCTTTACCTTTTTAGTACTGAGAATGAAGCCTAAACCTATAAGAATAATTTTACCACTCTTATTCAGTTCATTTGTTACCTAATTTCAGATGCACCTAATGCTTTTGCAGCTTTGTTCTTTGTGATGTATAGCTGTTCTTCGCTTTAATACTCCAATTATTCTAGCTTTCGTCATATTCTCATCCTTTGCAATAATATATGAGATTCAAATGGATTTTTCATAATACAGCTTATATATTAACTAAATCCGTTTGACGAATTTTCTTAAAATAAGAGGAAGTTGAGCTAAATATACTCGCAATTTTTTAAATTTCAATTCGTTTTTTAATAAAAAATAGGGAAAGTGTCATACTGATGGAAAAGAAGGATTGGGGTCTTTCATTTAATTTTATCGAGAAGATCACGGAATGTTTCTATCGGCTGAGCTCCGACGATTTTATATTTGTTCTCTATGACGAACAGGGGCACACCTGTCAAGCCAATCAATGACGCTTCTTTTCTGGTTTCGTTCAAGCGTGATGCATAACGGCCATCGCGAATGGCACTGAGCGTCTCCTTTTCATCAAGACCGCTTTTCTCCGCAACGTCGGCAATAACATCCAGCCTTGCCAATATCCAGGCCTTCCGTAAAATACGCATGAAAGATGTTTTCATGAAACGAATCATATCGGTTTTTATCACGGGCATATTCGGAAGCCATCAGCGCTAATCTGGAATTGGAAAGGAGTGTGTGAGTGCCGAAGACAACGCCCACTTCTTTGCCTCGCTCGCGCAGTTGGTTATAGAATGAAGAGAGATCGTAACCTTTGAATCTTTCGGAAAGCAGCATTCCTGCTGGCGGCGTCTCCGGATGAAGCTCGTAACTCACCCATGTATCATCAATGGCGTATTCTTTCTTTAACTGGTCGACAATGCCCTTGCCAATATAACAGAAGGGGCAGATATAGTCGGAAAATATTTTAAAGTTGATCATTATTTCATTCCTGTATTGAATATACGCTCAAATTCATAAATTTCAATTCGTTTTTGAAAAGAAGGATTGAAATATTTTATTAAAAAACGTAAAAATGTCTTAGATTAATTCTTTTAAGTATGGGGGAGTTATGGACAGAAGTGAACAGGCGGTTGCCAAATTTGTCGAAGGTTATAACTGTGCGCAGTCGGTTCTTTTCTCTTTTTGTGACGATCTCAATTTAGATAAGGATAAAGCCCTGAAAATTGCTTGCGGGTTCGGCGCGGGCATGGGAAGAAAAGAAGAAGTCTGCGGAGCGGTGACCGGCGGGATAATGGTAATTGGCGCTAAATACGGCAGGGGAGAAAATGACGATCCGGAAAGCCACAGAGATTACTTATATAAAGATAAGGGAACTTATGAATCAGTTTTCCAAAATACATGGCACTTATATCTGCCGCGAATTATTGAATGGCTGTGAGTTGACAACGGAAGAAGGGCAAAAGACATACATAGGTAACGATTATTTTAATAAAGTATGCAAGCCGTGTGTTAAGAGTGTAGTGGAGATACTAGAGGGTATTATATGATAAAGTCTAAAAAATGCATCGTTCGAAATATAAATAAAAAGATTATTACAAAGAAGCCATTCGGAACTGTTTGTGTCGTCTGGTCTGTATCAAATAACATGCCTTTGATTGTCCATGTTTTGCTTTCCAAGCCGGGGTTGTCAGCTGAAAATCAGGCGTCTGAGCTATACCCGAATTCCCGAACATCTTCCTGCAAGGAAATTGACGAAATAGCTTCTTCTATTCAGGCTTATCTTGAAGGAGAGGACATTAAGTTTTCTCTGAAGATTGTTGATCTATCTCAGTGTACAAAATTTCAGCAATCAGTCTTGCGCGCGGAGCATGCAATCCCGCGCGGCAGAGTAAGTACTTACGGACTCATTGCGGCGCATGTGGGCGTGCCCGGTGGAGCGCGGGCGGTTGGCAACGCACTGGCGAACAATCCTTTTCCGATTATCATACCCTGTCACCGGGCAATACGTTCAGACCTTCATCTTGGCGGTTTTCAGAGCGGTACTGAAATGAAACGGGCTTTGCTGGAGATGGAAGGAATAATTTTTGATGAGGCGGGAAGGGTGATTTGCAAGCGATTGCATTACGCTAAGAACGCATAATCTTTATAAATCATTTGACTTGATAAAATGACTGCGGAGTTGTAAAAAAATGGCCATTAATAATAGTTGGAGGAATTAGATGTATTGGGAAAAAAATGTAGAAACGATAAAGCGGGCGAAGTTGGAGGACTTACAGCTTGGCAGGCTTAAAGACACTATAGGCAGAATGAAAAAGTCTTATTATTACGGTAAAGTTTTTAAGGAAAAGAAATTAGGCATCAGTTCGTTAAGAAAACTTAAAGATATTCAGAAATTTCCTTTCACAACAAAAGATGATTTGCGCGAACACTGGCCTTACGGTTTTATTGCCGTGCCGAAGGAAGAATTGGTGCGGATGCATTCGTCTTCGGGAACTACCGGAAGAGCCACAGTGGTGTTTCATACTATAAATGATATCGCTGTCTGGACGAATCTTCTGGCGCGTTGCATGTACATGGCCGGTATGAGAAAAAGTGATGTCTTTCAAAACATGATGACCTACGGCCTTTTTACGGGCGGCCTTGGTTTCCATTACGGCGCGGAAAAAATAGGCGCGCTGATTATTCCCGCCGGCGCGGGGAATTCCAAACGGCAGATTCAGTTGATGCGTGATTTTGAAACGACGGCTGTTCATGTTATTCCCAGTTACGCTCTGCATCTTTCCACTGTCTTTGAAGAATTGAAGCTTGATCCCAGAGAGGATACCAAAGTAAAAATAGCTTTTCTGGGCGCGGAGCCGCATACCGAAAAGATGCGCAGAAAGATTGAGGAGATTTACGGTTATAAAGCTTTCAATTCCTATGGGCTCTCCGAAATGAACGGGCCAGGAGTGGCTTTTGAATGTCCCGAACAAAACGGCATGCACATATGGGAAGATAGTTTTCTGGTGGAAATCATTGACCCGAAAACGCTTGAGCCCGTTCCCGACGGCGTCGAGGGAGAACTGGTAATGACGAGTCTGCAAAGAGAAGGCATGCCGCTTATCCGTTACCGCACCAAGGATTTAACGAGAATTATTCCTGAGCCGTGTTCCTGCGGCCGCACCCACCGCCGCATCGAGCGCATCAAGGGCAGAACGGATGATATGCTTATCCTCAAAGGCGTCAATATTTATCCCATGCAGATTGAAAAGAAGTTGATGGAGATTTCGGGTGTGGGTACAAATTTTTTGATCATTCTGGATCGCGAAGGGATTCAATGATTTGATGACGGTCAAAGTAGAAGTGGATAAAAAATATTTTTCCGGTGAAATGAAACAGATGGAGACTTTGAGGAAGAAAATTGTTGAGGATTTAAAGAGCGAAATTTTAATTACGCCGAAAATTGATCTGGTGGAGCCGGATAGCATTCCGAAAGGGGAGGGGAAGGCGGTAAGGGTGATAGATAACAGAAAAGACTAAGGTGCTTATGCGCTAAAAAGTCCATATGCTGCGTTGCGCTCCTTTCGCGTCGTTGCGGCCTACACAAAAAGTAGGCCTCACTTCACGATACTCGCGCGTCTTGCCTCTGGAGCTTTTTAGTCATAAGCAAGATCATATTTTAGTTAGCCGTTATAAAAAAACAAAGGAGAAGAATATGTTTGCTTATCAGCTTTCCATTTTCGCGGAAAATAAGTCCGGGAAACTTGCTCAGATAACCGGCGTTTTGGCTAAAGAAAAAATAAATATTCGCGCAACGACGATAGCGACAGCGGATACATTCGGCATTATCAATCTGATTGTTGATGATCCCAAGCGCGCTGAAGCGGTTCTTTCCCAGGCGGGAATGACGGTGCATTTGCGCGAAGTGCTGGCTGTTTTAATTCCTGATACTCCCGGCGGGCTGGATAATTTGATGCAGCTGCTTTATCAAGGGGGCATCAACATCAACAACGCCTACGGTTTTGTTCTGGAGAGTTCTAAAAAAGCGGTGTTTGTGGTTGATGTCGATCAGATGCACAAAACGGAAAAACTTTTGGAGCAGAAAGGATTTAAGACTTTGGATGTTCAATCGCTTTCTGCCATGTAATACCCTTCCGTTTGTAACTGTGCACCAACAATATGTTAGGCGGCAGCTATGACTTTCTAAATGAAAGGGCATAAAATAACTTGAGCAGGAGGGAAGAATAATGAGTCATGCGGATAAAGGAAAATATTTCAAGAAACATCCTCAAGATACTAAAATAGACGAAGATCTGAAAAAAGAAATTATCAAGCAGGTAAAGAACAATAATATCTCCTGTAAGAAAGCGGAGGAAATTGCCGTAGAAATGGGATTTACGCTTGAAGAAACCGGCAAGGCCATTGATATTTTGAATATTATCATTACTAAATGCCAATTGGGGCTTTTCGGCTATGGCGAGACTAAAAAAATTGTCCAGCCCGCAAAAGAAATTACCCCGGAGTTGAAGGAAAATATTACATCAGCCCTTAAAGACGGAATGCTTTCCTGCGCCGTAGCCTGGGAAATTGCCGGAAAATTAAATATTCAACGCATGAAAGTATGCGCCGCCTGTGAAGCGTTGCAGATAAAGGTTAAGCCGTGTCAGCTAGGAGCATTTTAATACCAATTCTAAATCAAGTGCTAACTTTGTTGGCGTCGTCGTCGGCTTCCTCAACGTATGTATAATACGCCTCGTCGCCTCCTTCTAGCCGCCGCGATATCATCATTGATTTAGAAATGGTATAATATCAAATTGTCTTCATTATAATTTTAGATAGTTTTGCAGTAATCGAATCATTAAATCGGCATTTTTACGAGTTCCGGCGATAATTTCTTTCATGCTTAAAGGTTTTTTCAGCAATCCATTACCGAAATTATCTATGGAGCAGGCAGAAGCATAAGGCAAATCCAATTCCAGCGCAATTACCGCTTCGTTAGCCATAGTCATGCCGACAATATCGGCAAAATTGGCCATCATTTTAATTTCCGCTTTTGTCTCCAGCCGGGGACCCTGTGTTTGCCAGTAAGTTCCCTTCTTGATGACTTTAATTTTGCTGCCGAGCGCGGCCTTGATAAGTTTTTGCCGCACATTTTCGTTTAGTGACGGGGTGATATGGACAGCTCTGTTTTGATGAATGGTGGGGGGAGCCGTCAACGTTATAAAGTCATCGGGAATGACGATCATCCCCGGACATAAATCTTTTTTTAATGAGCCGGTGGAATTGATGCCCACTATTTCAGTTGCGCCCAGGTTTTTCAGTGCCTGTAAATTGGCACGATAATTGATCAAATGAGGCAAAATATGACTGTCGGGATCATTGCCATGCCGGAGAATCCAGATTATTTTATCTGCGATTATAACTGATGTCCGGCCAAATTCATTTTTCATCAATCTGACCGTACTATTTTTAAATAAATCGCTTTTTTCCATGACTAATTTGTTGGAAATAACGCCCAAAAGACCCATAAAAATCTCCCTTAATCTTATTTTATAGCAAATTAACATAAGACAGTCAAAGGAATGATCTTCTTTTGCGTTTTTAGATAGCATTTGACTTTCCATGTTCTATTATGACATAAAGGCCTGCAATAAAAAAATTAAGGAGGGCGCGATTAATGACCAGCCAATTCTTAGGAGTTGCCACCGACGATAATTTTGATGGTGAGGTTTTGAAAAGCGACAAACCGGTACTCATTGATTTTTGGGCGCCTTGGTGCGGGCCATGTAAAGCTATCGGCCCTATTGTTGAAGAGCTTGCCGGAGAATTAAAAGACAGTGTTAAATTCATGAAATTAAATGTTGATGAAAATCAAAAAACAGCGGTTGATTACGGTGTGCGCAGTATACCGACGCTTATTCTTTTTAAAGGCGGCAAAGTTTTAGATACGCTCATCGGCCTTGTCCCGAAAACAAGGCTGGAAGAATTTGTTAAAAAAAGTTTATGAATCGTATTTTTGCCGCGAGAAGGTTGTAATTGATGGATTTCAGAATATTCAGAAAGATAATTAGATTAAAAATAGTTTTATTGGTTTTATTGCTGCCGTTGATTTTCAGCGGCTGTTCATACCTTGATATCTTTGGTAAACACGAAACGGCTAAGACATCTCCCGAAAAGCTTTACTCACAAGCTTCCGCTGAGTATAAAGATGGTCATTATAAAAAAGCACAAGAAGCTTTCCTGCGGCTCAAAGAAGAATATCCATTGCACGAATTGGCCATTTTAGCAGAGGTGGGAATAGCTGATTCCTTATACAGCGATAAGGAATACGCAGCAGCAGAAAGCGCTTACAGTGATTTTATCTCTCTTCATCCTGTTAACGAAAATGTTCCTTATGCCCTCTACCAATTGGGAATGTGCCATTACGACGAAACAGGAGATATTGATCGCGATCAAACGGAAACAATTAAAGCTAAAAAAGAATGGGAAAAACTTGTTGCGCGTTATCCGGAAAGTAAATTTTCCGCTATGGCCGAAAAACTGATTAGAGAATGCAAGCAAAAACTGGCGGAACATGAATTTTATGTGGGGCGGTTTTATTTAAGACAGAAAAAATATCAAGCAGCTCTTTCGCGTTTTGAAACTGTGGCGCGTGATTACGCCAATGTTGGTCTTGATTATAAAATAGAATATTACATTAATGAAACCAAAATAAAAATCGCTGAAGAAGAAAAATTAAAATTAAAAAAGGAAGCGGAGAAGGAGAAAACTGAAAAAAAAGTAATGTCAAATAAATCTTCTCGTAGTTCCTTTTATTGGAGTGAAGATTCAGACACGAATTAATCGATTTCAATGTTCCCCGTCATTCCAGTTTTCCAGGGATAGCGGCATTACGTATATCTGTAGCAAACTAATTTATTGTTGAAACTCCAAATTAATGAGATTCGCTGAAAACAAAGATGTTTAAAAAACTGCGCAAAATAGCTAAAACCAGATTTGCCGGAGTTGTTATTCACTGGATGATACGGCTGTATTGCGCGACTTTTCGTCTGAAAGTAGAAAATGAAGATGAGTGGTTAGATTATCTGGAACAAGGAGGAAAGGTTCTTCTTTGTGGGTGGCATCAGCAGTTTTTTGCCGGGATTCGCCATTTTAGAGAATATAAAAAATATCAACCCAGCCTGATGTCTTCTAAAAGTCTGGATGGGCAAATTGCCGCTGGTGTTGCTAAGCAAGTGGGGTTTAATTCTGTATGGGGATCTTCTTCCAACAGCGCCAGCGCCGCCCTCAAAGAAATGATCAACAGGTTGAAGAGCTACCGGCTTGCATTGCATTTTCTTGATGGGCCGCGTGGTCCAGCGGGAGTGGTTAAAGCCGGCGCCATTGCCATTGCCCACGGCGCGGGCGCCGTAATTGTTCCCGGAGTTGTAATTGCTGATCGTGCCTGGTATTTGCACAGCTGGGATAGATTTATGATTCCCAAACCTTTCGCCCGCGTTACTATAAAATATTTTCCGAAAATTGAATTGCCACCAGTAATGGATAAAGCCGAATATGAAAATCAGAGAAAAAAACTGGAAGAGATTATGCGGCCCTATCTGCGCCTTTAGATACCATTCCTAAATCAAAGATGATATCGCGGCGGCAGTGAAACTCGAATTACAGGAACGAAGGGAACTGTAATGCGCTAATTGTAATGAGACTCAAAATTCAGGAGCAAAGTGAACTGAATTTTATAAATCGAATTATCCAATGGCTTCTGGCTATTGGAAACTGTCCCATGTCAGCGGGGCTAGGTGGAGGCGACGAGACGTATTAATAACGCGTGACCTTTAGGTTATACGTTGAGGAAGCCGACAACGACGCCAACAAAGATAGCGCTTTGATTTTGGAATGGTGTTATTTATGTTCCAGCCATTTAGTCAATAGCTTCGTTTCTTTTCCTTCCCATTGAGGCGAATAACGGATTTGTAAAAAAGATTCGTAAAGGCTGTCAATTATTTTTACCGCGTTTTCAATTAGGTAAATGCGCTCGAGAAGATTTCCCGAAGAATCTTCCGGTGTTTCCTGCCAATTGGTTTGGGGCAGTTTCAGAGATTGAAAATGAAAAGAATCAGCTTTAAGGGTAAATTCCCATTCATTTTGATTATGAATTAATTTAATTCCCGCTTCTTTAACTTTTTTCCCCTGGCGAATTGCCTCCTTACCTTCTTTGAGTTCGGCGTGGATTCCATGGCAGACAACACCCTGGGAATATTCGCCCTCTCCAGCCTCCAGAGCAATTCTTTTTAAGAAATGGAGTTCAACTTCTTCCGTGTCGGAAGTCTTTATCCTGCCATTGCGTTCCTCTGATTTAAACCAAAGCCAGGTTAAAAATTCGCGGCCAATCAAAGAAACAGCTTCCGTAGATTCGGATTTTTTTGTTATCAGATTATTTTCCTGCGGCAAAAAACGCCGGAGATTCAACGAAAAAGTTTTTTTGAACAAATCAACAAAATCATCCGCCACTTTGTCGGCAAGCGAAGAAAAATAAATCGTTTTTTGTCCTACTGCCCAGCAAACATCGTAAAAAGAAGGTATGGCGTCAAGTTTTGTTAATAGTTCCAATTTCACCTTGTCTTTGATACCTGCGGCCATTTGTTTGTTGACCCTGTTTTTGCCGCTTTGGGCAAGAAAACGTCTTTCCTCTTCCATCAATTTTACTTTCATCAGCTTGGGCGAGATAAGTTTGCGATCAATACGCAGAGAAAAAATAAGGTAATCACCCAGCGCGTAATGGGCCTTTTCAAAATCGATATCCAATATGTCGGTGAGAGAAACCCAGCCCATCCTTTTTTCTTCCGTTGATTTGAGCACATCCCTGAAGGAATTGACTTTAATCCGGCTGTTGACGAAATTTAAAAAAGCCTGCGGTAACTGGCCGTCCACATGAAAACGCGCGAAAGAAAAACTGCCTTTAAGTAAACCCATAATTAAAACCTCGACGGGCTGCACCGTATATTATTAGATCTTAATGTGTCAAGAATTTATGTTGGGGCATTGCACCGGGAAACAAAATATTTTATAAATGTATTAACGAAAGTAAAGAAGGACGCCTCATGGCAAATAGTAGGTATAAGTAACAAAAAATGATGAGACTTAATTTGATAGTCTTTGTAAAATCAATCCTGCGGGTTGATATATCCCGGCCTCAGCAGAGGCAGGTAGCTCCACTATTGTTCAGAACGCTATTTGTACTGTTCGAGAAATTTGTACAAAGCAGTCTTTAGCCAGGCAAAAGATTCCTGTTTTGTTAAAATAAACATATAACCGCTGACGTTTTTTTCGTTAAACTCAAAAACTGTCTTTAAGACAATAGCCAGGTTGTCAGGATCAGTGAGGTTGTCGTACACTACACCCCGAAGACCATTTTCAACGACAACGCGGGGCGGTGAATAAGTTGTAACATCTCCTAGAAGTTCAGCGATTTTCCCTATGCATGCTCCGATCAGAATGTTGCCGATCTCCAGAAAAGTCTCTTTTTCCAGCTCATGAGTAGGTTCTGACTCAAAAAATTTATTTTCGCTGTTAAACAGAGAAATCATTCTTTGCCCTGTTCCGGAGGGAAAAACTAAAAAAGCGTTTCCCTTAAATTTGCCCCAGAAATTTTGCTCCACAACGGATACTTTATCGTAGTCTTTTGTTTCATTGTTAAGGTATGATGGAAGATCAAAGGCTTGCAGCACTTTGATATTAGGAGGACTTAGGATAACAAAAATATCTATGTATTCGGCGAGATCTGAAGCGGCACGGCCAAAAGCGATATTCATGATCTCCTGCAGGGTATCAGTTTCTTCGGTTGTAATCATCTCGGTGTTATCATTTTTTAACATAATTTATCCACGTTTAGCCAAGGCATCTTCTGCTTCTTTGATGGCAGCTGCTATTGATTCCTTTGCCGGCGGCTTTTTTACTACCGTAAAAGCACCCATATCATGTGCTTTGGCAACCGCCTTGATCTGTACATCAGCAGTAAGAATTATAACTAGCGCTCCTTGATCAAACTTCAGAATTTCTTCTAAAGCTTCAAAACCATTCATGACCGGCATAGTTAAATCCATGAAAGTGAGATCGGGTTTAAGTTCCTTATATTTTTCCACAGCGATTTGACCATCAGAAGCATCAAACAATTCGTAGCCTTTATCTGCAGGTATACAACTTTTGATGATTTTTATAGAGATTGGAGAATCGTCAACAATTAATATCTTTTTTATCATATAAACCTCTTCTCAAGAGATATTTTATTCGCTTTAGTTCATATAATAGTTTATCGTAAAAGTGTAAATTTACTTTACCTTATTTTCTTAAAAATATTTTT
Source organism: uncultured delta proteobacterium (assembly GCA_963710575.1). Lineage (GTDB taxonomy): Bacteria > Desulfobacterota > Syntrophia > Syntrophales > Smithellaceae > Smithella. The sequence goes on from CAVQAL010000018.1 coordinate 48,694, forward strand.
CCGATTTTCATTTTTCAACTAAAACCCTATTGCGTCCTTCATTTTTGTTGGCATAGGGTGCCGTACATATTTATGCTTGCTGAGAAATTTTCTTCTGGAGCCGTTCTGCAAGCATGGTTGACTCTTCTATAGAAGTTTCTGGTAATAAGCAACAGAATTCTTCTCATTGAGTGTCATGCATACCTTTAACTTCTATCATTTATTAATCTTAAATTTTACAAAAATAGCTATTGTTTATAATATAGAAATATTTTGGAGTCAATATCTTTATGAAAGTCTAAACTTTTAATACCCCATCCTGTGGAAGGGGTATTAAAAGTTTCCTGTCGGAGGCAGGCGGCAATATGTTATGTTTGAATTATGGGATTCGGGAGAAGGCATGCGTTGTGTAACACGAAATATCATCTGGTATGGATACCGAAATATCAGGAGAGGATACTTTGTGGAGATATACGAAAGTGCGTGAAGCAGATATTCGGGGAGATAGCAGATACCCACTGTTTCGAGATAGACATGATGGAAGCAGCTGACGATTACGCGCACATAAATATTGACAAAACTGATTTAAAATATATAACATAGAATATATTATAGGTCTGTTTCTAATACTATAGATATTAGAAATGTAATTTTTTGCCCTGTAGCTTTCGGTGGAATAAATATTTGAAAAGATAAAAAAATGAACATAAATAATTTGGCCATATCGTTGATTGAACTCAATCCTGAAAACTTTTTGGAATTAGATGCGTTTAAGAAAAATCTGGTTCTTTCTAAAGATAAGGCCAGCGGACATCTTAAAGATGTTTTAGGACAGGCTTGCGCCGAGGTCGAGGCTTGGTCTGGCCAAGGTCTGGAATCGCGTCGGGCGGGGATAGTCCGTCTAGGAGAATTATTGGAACAGGCCATGGAATCTAACGGGGTAAGTCCCCCTGTCGCAAAACAGGAAAAATCCCAGACTGTCCAGCAGGAGGCAGCAGAATCACGTCATATTACCCTGTCCAAGGATTTTGACTCAGAACTACTGAATGAATTCATCATAGAGAACATGGAATTAGCTACCACGGCCGAGTCGGCCATTTTGGACTGGGAGAAGGATCCGAACAATCAGGAATTACTGAATACCATCTTCCGGGGTTTTCACACCATCAAAGGAACATCTGCCTTCCTAAATCTTGACTGCGTCAAGGATTTGGCCCATCATGTGGAATCAATGCTCGTAAGGGTCAGGGACGGCGAGGACAATTTCACCAGAGGCCATGCCGATCTGTCCCTTAAATCGCTGGACATGATCAAGAGCATTTTGGAACGGATGAAATCATCCGGACCAGGCGGGACCATAGAACTGCCTTTGGGCCATGAAGAGATGCATGAAGCATTAAGGACTTTTATCTCCAGCAACCGGAAAGCCCATGACCTGTCAGGCGAACCGGCTGCGAAGCCGTTATTAAAGGAATTGCTGACCAAGAAAATCGAAGAAGAGTTGGAAGATAAGCCCTTGCCCTCCACACCGGTTCAGGAGTTGGCAGCTGAGTCCACCGTCAGGGTCAAGGTCGATCGACTGGACAAGCTGCTGGATACGGTGGGCGAACTTGTGATCGCCCAGACCATGGTGGGGCAGGATGAACTGATTTTGGACGGTAAGAATCATGAACTAAATAAAAAAATATCCCAGGCGGGAAAGATAGTGCGCGAACTTCATGATCTGAGCCTTGTTCTGCGTATGGTCCCCTTGAAGGGCACCTTCCAGAGAATGGCCCGGCTCGCTCGCGACCTTTCCCAGAAGAGCGGTAAGATGGTGCAATTAATCACTGAAGGCGACGAGACGGAGATTGATCGCAACATGGTTGACATGGTGGCCGATCCTCTGGTCCATCTAATCCGTAACGCAATTGACCACGGCATTGAAATGCCCGATGAACGCCACAGAATTGGGAAGTCTAGAGAAAGCCGGGTTTATCTGACGGCAGGTCATGCAGAAGGCAGCATAATACTGACGGTCTGGGACGACGGCCGGGGGCTCAATCGCCAGAAAATAGTGGACAAGGCGATTGCGCGGGGCTTGATAGATTCTGCCGAACGGATGACTGACCAGGAAATTTGGCAGTTGATATTCCAGCCCGGTTTCTCAACCGCTGAAAAAGTGACCGACATCTCGGGCCGGGGGGTAGGTTTGGATGTGGTGCGCCGGGCGGTGGAACGTCTGAGGGGTCGGATAGAAGTTCAAAATTCGGAAGGTCGTGGTTGCGCCTTCATTATGAGAATGCCCCTTACCATGGCCATCACCGACGGAATGGTGATTAAGGTGGGATCCCAGAGATACATCCTGCCGACTGCCAACATCCAAAAAGCGGTCAGGCCAGACGAATCCGACATCCACACGGTTAACCAGAGGGCCGAGATGTTTTCTTTCCGGGATGAACAGCTACCGGTTTTCAGGCTTCACCGGCTGTTCGATATACTGGATGCCCAAACCCAGCTCACCTCAGGTCTGCTAGTGGTGATAAGTGAGGGAAAGCAGCGTTGCGCTCTTTTTGTAGATGATCTTTTGACCCAAACCCAGGTGGTCACCAAATCATTGGGGCATGGCGCCGAAAACACTTCCTGTGTGGCCGGTGGAGCCATAATGGGTGATGGCACTGTAGGTTTGATCCTGGACACGGCCGGAATAATCGAGTTGGCCCGTCAGCGGTAAATATATCAGTCCAATAATTCTGCCGATACATAAGGAGGCATGATCATGGAGAATCTAACAGCGACAAATGACAACCAAACCGTAAGGGCCGACAGCCGGGCCGGTAAATACCTGACTTTTTTTCTGGCCGGCGAGGAATATGGCGTAGAGATCCTCAAGGTCCAGGAGATCATCGGACGGATGCCGATCACACCGGTGCCCCTGACCTCCAATTATATTCTGGGGGTCATCAACCTGCGAGGCAAGATCCATCCAATAATGGATCTCAAGATCAAGTTCGGTATGGACAGTAGCGAGATCACCGACGAGACTTGCATCATCGTCATTAAAACAGCCAGCCTGATGATGGGGGTTTTGGTGGACAAGGTTTCGGAGGTGGTGACCTTGACTTCAGGGGACATCGAGGATACACCGTCCTTCGGAGCGGACGTCAACACCGAATATCTTTTGGGTGTGGGTAAGACCGGCGGCAGTGTCCGCCTGCTCTTGGATATAGAAAAAATTATCACGGCTTCCGACATTATCCACCTGAAAAAGGCCGCCGAAACCGGCGGATCGGAGCCGGAGGCCGAAACAAACTAAGTACAGACCAACTAGAAAATTGCGAAATAGAGGAGAAAAGCCATGAAGAGATTGAACATATTTAACGACATTAAAATAGGTCTCAAGGTCATTGGGTGTTTTGGGTTGATCTTTGTAGTTGTGACAACAATGATGCTGTCCGGCGCTAAAGTAAGAATGAACGCGGTGCGTGAAGTAGATTCGAAGTATCGCCGGTATATAGAGTCCATAAGAGGAATTGAAGAGCTGAAGGCCAGCCTCAGGAAAATGCAAGAAGATCTCTATCATTATGTTGCAGTGCCCTCAACACGTAATAATACTCTGGCAAGCATTAATCAGGAAAAAAATTCAATAAACCAGATTGTTCAGACCTATAAAGGCAAAGAGCTGGCTCCCGAAGAAAAGAAGAATCTCTCCGATTTCGACACCGCTTGGTTAGAGATGCAGCGGGTCTATAAGGAAATAATGAAGGTGGCGGATGACGGCAAAAATGATGAGGTTGCCCGCCTGTTGTCCGATAGAAGCTATTTGATCGAAGCCCAGAATAATACCCTGGCGGCGGTTCGTAAGCTCAATGATTATAACGCCAGCCTGAATGAGGTAAATATCAAAGAAACTATTCATGGCAAAGCTGGCTGGTCGATTACATTGTGGTTATTCTCAGCCGCTGGCGCGATTCTTTTAATAGTCATGGGGATCATTATAACCGAATCGATCACTAAACCACTGAAGAAGGGCGTTCTGATGATGAGGGATTTGGAAAAAGGTCACCTCTCCAACCGGTTGCATTTTAACAGGAAGGATGAAATAGGCGAGCTGGCTGATGCCATGGATAAATTTGCGGACAACCTTCAGGAAAAGGTCATATTCACCATGCAGCAGATATCAGAAGGCAATATCGATATTGCGCCGACCATAACAGATGATAAGGATGAGATCGGTCCGGCGCTTAATAAAATAATTAAATCCATCGGCTCGATGAGCGATGAGGTCAAGAGATGTTGTCTTGCCGCGCGTGAAGGCAACCTTTCGAATAGAGCCGATACGACGCCTTACCGCGGGAGATTTCAGAAAATCGTCCAAGGCTTCAACGATACGATAGACGCAATAATGGGTCCGATAAACGAAGCTTCGGAGGTGCTGGAGAAAATCGCCGGTAGGGATATGACCGCCCGGATGGTGGGGGAATACAGGGGCGACCATATCAGGATCAAACAGGTGATCAATTCGGTGGTGGATAATCTGGACAAGGCGCTGCACCAGGTGGCAATCGGCGCCGAGCAGGTGGCCTCGGCCAGCGTCCAGGTAAGCAACGGCGGGCAGTCATTGTCTCAGGGAGCCAGCGAACAAGCCAGTTCGCTGGAGGAAGTGTCCAGCAGCCTGCAAGAGATGTCCTCCATGACCAAGCAGAATTCCATTAATGCCAGGGAGGCCAAGGGCGTGGCGGAGGAGGCCAGGGGAAGCGCCGATAAGGGAGTGGAGAGCATGAACCGGATGTCCTCGGCTATCAGCCAAATAAAATCGTCCTCCGCTGCCACAGCTAAGATAGTAAAGACTATAGATGAGATCGCCTTCCAGACCAACCTGCTGGCTTTGAACGCCGCAGTGGAAGCGGCCAGAGCCGGGGAGGCAGGCAGGGGATTTGCGGTGGTCGCCGAAGAGGTAAGGAACTTGGCTATGCGCAGTGCAGAGGCAGCTAAGAATACCGCCAACCTGATAGAAGAAGCGGTAAAAAATTCGGAGAATGGCGTGGCTATCAACACAGAGGTTTTGAAGAACTTCCAGGAGATTACAGAAAAAATTAATAAAGTCAGCCAGGTGGTGGCCGAGATAGCAGCGGCATCAGATCAGCAGGACCAAGGGATTAGCCAGCTGAACAGGGCGGTAGAACAACTGAACCAGCTGACCCAGCAGAATGCGGCCAACGCCGAAGAATCGGCCAGCGCGGCCGAAGAGATGTCTTCGCAGTCCGAAGAGATGCGCAGCATGGTGGCCGGCTTCAAGCTTACCGAATCCGGCGATTTCAACCAGGCTCAGCTGGGCGACAGCCAATCGGGACATCTATTGCATAACCCCGGTCTGCAGAGAAAAGGGGCCAAGGCCATTGATCCCCGCAAGGTGATACCTTTAGACGATAAGGACCACAGTATTTTAAACAATTTCTAATCTTTCAAACGGATAAATATTGGAAAGTCCCTTTCCCTCCTCTTCAATGGGGAGAGAAAGGGACAATGAAAAGGTGACAACAAACAAATATGATGGATTCAGAATTAAAAAATCTTCCAATAGATTATTATTCCTTAAAACTTTCTTCTCAGCAGTTTGCTGCAATCAGCCGGCTTGTTTATCAAGTTTCGGGGATAGATCTGCATGAGGGCAAGGAAGACCTGGTCAAAGCCCGGCTTATAAAGCGGCTCAGGCATTTGAAGATTTTTGGTTTTGATCGTTATCTTAAATATCTGGCCAACGACAAAAGCGGAAGCGAAGTTCGGGCCATGGTGGACGTTCTGACCACCAACAAAACTAATTTTTTCAGGGAACCCGAGCATCTGGCTTATTTAAGGGATGAAATAATCACCGGATTAGGGGATGACCAGATCAGACTTTGGAGCGCTGGCTGTTCTTCGGGCGAAGAGCCCTATTCCATGGCAATTACTTTATGTGAAGCCATTTCCGGTATTGAGAAATGGGATATCAAGATTCTGGCTACCGACATTTCAGATCGGATGATTGAACAAGCCCGCCAAGGCTTATATGATGAGGAAACTCTTAAGGGTATGCCGCCTCAATTGAAGCGTAAGTATTTTCAGAAGGCTGAAGCCGGAGTAGGACATAATAGATACCGGGTGGTTCCCCAACTGCAGTCCATGGTCTGTTTTGCCAAGCTTAATCTTATGGATGAGTGGCCCATGAGAGGGCTGTTTGATGTCATATTTTGTCGCAATGTGATGATATACTTTGACAAGCAGACCCAGGAAAAGCTGGTCAGGAGGTTCTGGTCTCTGTTGCGGGTAGGCGGATATTTAATGGTGGGGCATTCGGAGAGCCTGACGTTTATGGCCCACGATTACCGCTACATAAAGCCGGCCGTGTACCAAAAGGTTAAAGTACCGGTAACGGCACATAAAAAGCCGACTAGATCAGATGGGAAGTAACAGTTTATGGTTTACACAATAGGCGTGGCCGACATGAAAATATCCGGCGACAATCCGGATATGCTAATTACCTACGCTTTGGGTAGCTGCCTAGGGATAACGGTTTACGACTTCAAGCTGAAAAGAGCGGGTTTGTTGCACTGCATGTTGCCGGATTCAAGCATTGACCGGAACAAAGCGACCGGAAACCCCTGCTTGTATGTGGACAGCGGGATGAAAGCTCTGCTGGACGATTTTTATCGAAACGGGTCGAGTAAAAATAATCTTATTATCAGGGCGGCCGGAGGATCCAGTTCAAAAGTGAATGAAGAAGAAGACTTTTTTAAGATCGGTCACCGCAATTTTGTAAGCTTGCGCAAATATTTATGGAACGAGGGCCTGATGCTTAAGGCTTATGATGTAGGGGGGTACGGTTCACGCACTGTGACCTTGGAAGTAGAAAGCGGTAAGATGCTTATCAAATCCAAAGGGTCCCTTAAACAGCTGTAAGCAGCGGCTGATTTTTTCAGCAAACAGGCATAAGTTTAAGATATAAAAACAGGAGACGGTAAAATGGCACTAAATACTCTGGTGGTTGACGACAGCTCGGTGATGCGCTCGATCATCATAAAAACCCTGAAACTGTCCGGCTTGTCTTTGGGCGATATCTGGGAGGCAAAAAACGGGGAGGAAGGTCTGCACATTTTGCAGGACAAATGGATCGATCTGGCCCTAATTGATATCCACATGCCGATAATGGATGGAGAAGAAATGTTAACTCGATTGAGGGAGAACGACCAGTATGAAAACCTGCCGGTTATCGTAGTCAGTTCAGAGAGCGCTCCCGGCAAGATAGAAAAGATGCTTAAACTGGGCGCTACCTTTATCCATAAGCCATTTACGCCGGAAATCTTGAAAGAAGTAATAGTCGCAATTACGGGGGTGAGCAATGAAGAAACAGATTGAGAAGATTCTCATAGAGTCTACGGTTAAAACTTTAGAGGATCTCTGTTTTATTTATCAGGAGCCGGAGCTAAAAGATGCCCAGAAAAATCTGGCATTGGAAGCCGCAGCCGAGGTGAAATACCGGAACGATGATTTTACCGGTAAGCTGCTGATCGAGACCAGGGGAGGTTTGTGTTCGGCCATCGCCACCAATATGTTAAGCAATGACGTTCCCAGCGCCCAGCAGAAAAAAGACGCCTTGGGCGAAGTTGCTAATATAATCTGCGGAAATGTTGTGCCCTCTCTGGGCCGGGGCGGGCGGGAATATAAAATTGAAAGTCCCAGATCTTTAAACAAAGATGATCTGTTGAAAGAGGAAAAACAAGGTAACCCATTGGTTGAGATTACTTTGAATTTCAACCAGGGGCGCGCCGACATCAAATTATTTGTGGACGGCTACTCTGCTAACAAGGAGACAAAAGAGTGATCAAGGTTTTGGTGGTTGACGATTCTGCTCTGGTCCGCAAGCTGCTAACGGAGGAACTTTCCCGCCATAGCGACATCGAGGTGGTAGGAGGGGCCATTGATCCCTATGTAGCCCGCGACAAGATAGTTAGGCTTAAGCCTGATGTGATCACCCTGGATCTGGAAATGCCCCGGATGGATGGGCTTTCCTTTTTATCCAAGCTGATGAAATTTCACCCGTTGCCGGTGGTCGTGGTGAGTTCTTTAACCACCCCCAATAGCCAAAATGCCATCAGGGCACTGGAACTGGGGGCAGTGGAAGTGATTTGCAAGCCCGGGTCTAGCATTTCGGTACCGGACATTTCTCAAAGCCTGGTTAAAGCGGTTCGGGCAGCATACCTGGCCAAAGTGGTCAAGATAACGGAGGACATCTCCGGGAAGGAACAAAGCAATCAGGCGTATCAGATTCCGCTTAAAACAACCCATAAAGTGATAGCCATAGGAGCTTCCACTGGCGGTACAATAGCCATTGAAAAACTTTTGATCGAAATGCCATTGAATATTCCGGGAATTTTGGTGGTGCAACATATGCCGGAATATTTCACTGCCAGTTTCGCCAGCCGACTGGACACCATCTGCAAAATTGAGGTGCGGGAAGCCAAGGATGGAGACACTATGGCTCCGGGACTGGCCCTGGTAGCTCCGGGTGGACGCCACATGCTGTTAGAGCGCAACGGAGCCTTTTATCAGGTCAGGATCAAAGGCGGTCCCATGGTCCATCATCAGAGACCCAGCGTAGACGTTCTGTTCCATTCGGTGGCCAAACAAGCCGGGGCCAACGCCTTGGGTGTGCTGCTGACCGGAATGGGGTCCGACGGAGCCGATGGGCTTTTGGCCATGAGGAAAAGCAAAGCTTATACCATAGCCCAGGATGAGGCCAGCTCAGTGGTTTACGGAATGCCTGGCGAGGCAGTAAAGCTGGGGGCTGCCTGCGAGATCTTACCGCTGACCGAGATTTCCGGGCGTATAATAAAGCTGTTGTCTGGAGAAGAAAAAAACAAAGAATCGCGGGAATGAACTCCAAAGAAGGCTTTGGAGTATTATCAATCCGCTTCAGAGTCCCACGTCCCTGCCAACTACATTGGCGGGATTGTTCCTCTTGCGCTTCGAGTCCCCAATCGTTTCACTTAGGGAATAATTCAGCTTTTAAACTTCAGTTCACTACATTTCCGAAGTTTTAGTCTCATTACTTCACTCCATTTGCTATACCACGGCGCTACGCGCCTGGCATAGTTCGCCTTACGCTTCAAACTTCATTTCATTCGTTTTCAGCTTGGCTCACTATCAGCGAGAGTCACAATCGCTTCGTTCCTGGGATCAATTCCACTTACGCTTCAAATCCTACGCCACTTCATTCCTAGGATAGTTCGTCTTACAAATATTACTGCACTGCGTTTGTAATATTTGAGCCTCATTAAATTGGAATTTTACAATAAAAAAATTGTAGGTTCGTGACAAAAATTATTTTATATAAATAAGGCCTGATCCAAGGGGCCTTTGTTTGATGAAATTCTGCCCTCTTAGAACTACGAAATAAAATCTGTTCGTATGAGAAAGCTGCACAACTATAGAAAGTCCGGTCTTTTATGTCAAAAAAATCTTGACCACAAAAGGTGTGGCACCAATGATAGTGTCGGCGGGACATCGCGACATACGTGTATGGTTGTCTCGTCATATAATATATTATTCTTCATCATTGCGGACGTGTCATTTGTCAAAGTTTTATGTTGAGGAATTTAACTAAAAAATCAATTATTTTAAAAGCGTATCCGCAGAATATTTATCCATAGACAGAGGTTTTTTTTTATGTTAGTGAGCTTGATATTTTAAGGGTTAAGTGGATGAAAATTAAAAAAATCGGCATTGTTGCCAATATTGAAAAAGAAAAAATTGCCGACCACGTCAAGTCATTAAAAAAGTGGTTGGAAGAAAAGGGTGTGGAAGTTTTTCTGGAAACTGAAATTTCCGAAAAGATTGGTTCCCGTAAGGGACTTAAATGGAATGATCTGGCGCAAAAATCAGAACTGATAGTTGTCTTGGGTGGTGACGGCACAATGCTCCGTACGGCGCGTTGTGTGGCCAAACATAATGTTCCCATCCTGGGAATCAATATGGGTAGTTTTGGTTATCTTACCGAAGTGAATTTGAATGAAATACACTCCACTCTGGAATTGGTTATCCGCGGCGAATTTGTAGCTGAAAAAAGGATGATGCTTAATATAAGCATCAAACATGGCAAAACGGTCACCAATGTCGGCGATGTTTTAAATGATGTCGTCATCAATCGCGGCAATCTGTCGCGCATGAATGAGCTGGAACTGGCGGTTGACGGTGAGTATCTGACGACATATAAAGGCGATGGTCTGATTGTTTCCACGCCCACGGGTTCCACCGCCTATTCACTTTCCGCGGGCGGGCCTATCGTCTTTCCGGGAAAAGATTTAATTATTATTAATCCCATTTGTCCCCATACTCTTACTAACCGTCCGATCATTTTTTCAGAAAATTCGAATCTGAAAATAATTCTCTGGTCCAAGGATAAAGGCGCAATGCTGACGCTGGATGGACAGGAAGCTCACAAGATCATATCCGGCGATGTCGTGACTATAAAAAAATCGAAACATGTAATAAAGCTGGTTCTTTCACCATACCGGAGCTACGGAAAAATTTTACGCTCCAAGCTTGGTTGGGGCGATTTACCTCCAGGAGCTAGAAAAAAGAAAAATGCTTAATGAATTGAGCATTAAAAATTTTGCCATCATTGATGAACTCCAGGTTTCCTTTGGTGTAGGCTTGAATGTTATTTCCGGAGAAACCGGCGCCGGCAAGTCGATAATTATCGGCGCGGTGAGCCTGCTTCTCGGCGATAGAGCGACAACGGAGATGATCAGGACGCAAGCCGATACTGCGACAGTGGAAGCATTCTTTGACATTGCCGCCAATAAACCGCTACAAGAAAAAATTATTAAGATGGGATTTGCCGCCGGGGAAGGACTGGTTATCCGTCGGGTGATTTCTCACACAGGTAAGAACAAGGCTTTCATCAACGGGCAAATGGCAACCCTGGCCAATTTGGCTGCCGTCAGCGAATTGCTGATTAATATTTGCGGTCAGAATGAACATCAGGTAATTCTCAATGCCGAGAATCATATAGATATCCTGGATGAATTCGGCGGTTGCCTGTCTGCCAGAACTGATTATGCGGAAATTTATAATCAATATCAGCAGGTCATAAATCAAATAGAAAAATTGAAAAATTTACGATGCAGCCGTGAAGAAAAAACAGATCTGTTTAGATTTCAATTAAAAGAGATTCAGGATACTAATCCGCAGCCGGCGGAAGATACGGCGTTGGCGGATGAAAAAAAGGTTCTCGTCAATTTTCAAAAACTGTCCGGTTGGGCCAACCATGCTTATGAGTTACTTTATGGTGAGAAGGATTCCGCCATTGTTAAATTGAAAGAAGTTCAGAATCAGATAAAAGAAATTAAAAAGATAGACGCGAATTTGGAACTTGCAGAAACGGATATTGAGAGTAGTTTTATCTCTCTGCAGGAATCGGCCTTGACGCTGCGTGATTACGGCAAGAATTTATTTTTTGACTCCGAACGGCTTACAGCCATTGATGAACGTCTGGAAATGTTAAACCGGCTCAAACGCAAACATGGAGGTTCTCTCGAAGGCGTTCTGAAAAAGAAACAGGAAATAGAAGAAGACCTGAAGAAAGTGTTTTCTGTGGAAGAAGATTTGGAACGGCTGGGTAAAGAAGAAGAAAAAATCAAGGATGATTTGCGGCAAAGCGCGCTCAAACTTTCTCACGCAAGAGCGCAGGCGGCAAAAAAATTACAGGGGGCTGTGGATAAGGAAGTGCATTCGTTAAATATGCCGCACGCTTCTTTTCAAGTTAATTTTAAAAAAAGCTCCGCTGAAAAAAATGCTGAAACTTTTGGACTAAAAGGATGTGACGAGATTGAATTTTATCTCGTAGCAAATGCCGGTGAAGAGTCCAAACCTTTAAACAGGATTGCATCGGGCGGTGAGTTGTCACGAATAATTTTGGCATTGAAAAATGTTTTATCGCGCACCGGCTCTGTGGCGTCAATTGTTTTTGATGAGGTAGACAACGGAATTGGAGGGGCCACGGCAGAAATTGTCGGCCGGAAGTTAAAAGAGGTGTCCGCCAATCATCAAGTTCTCTGTATCACCCATTTGCCTCAAATTGCGTGTTTTGGAGATAATCACCTGTATGTTTCTAAAAAGATTGCGAAAGGCAGAACGACTACGTCTGTGGAAGAACTTGATGACATACAAAGGATTGAAGAAATCAGCCGTATGCTTGGCGGGGTGGATGTAACCGAAACGACACGGCAGCATGCCCGAGAGATGCTTGACGGTTCTAAAGCATCAGAATTTAGCAATTCAGGAGGGAGAAAATGCTGAGAAAAGCGCGCATCGATGATGTAAAAACTATTCACCGCATGATAAATTCTTCGGCGGGAAAAGATGAAATGCTGCCGCGTTCTCTGATGGATATTTATAATTCTTTACGTGATTTCTTTGTTTATTATGATGAAAAAAAATCGCAGGTCATCGGTATTTGTGCGATGAATATAATATGGGAAAATCTTTCAGAAATACGTTCACTCTACGTAGATGAAAGTTATCGCGGAAGAGGAATTGGCCGGAAACTTGTGGAAGCGTGTGTTTCCGAAGCTATTACTTTGGGCCTTTTTAAAATATTCACCCTGACTTACAAAAAAGAATTTTTCCTTAAATTAGATTTTAAGGAGATTGACAGGAATTTGCTGCCGGAAAAGATTTGGGCGGATTGCTTCCGCTGTTCCAAGTATCCAGACTACTGCGATGAAGTAGCGATGATCGTGGAACTATGAAATACTGGCGCAATATTTTTTTCCTAATAATAATTGCTGCTTTCTTCAGCGGGTGTATGCGGGCTGTTCCGAAGGCTTCTATAAAATCCGTCCAATCCTTTTCACCGGTTGTTGCCGCCGATATTAATTTTACCGACGATCTTGATCCGGCTTCGCTGGAATTGGCGATTGAACGCAGCATTAATTATTATGAAAATTCGGGACGGGATAAGGTTTATCATGTTGCGGACAGATTGATCAGTGCACAGCAATTAAAAGAAACACTCATAGTGTTTCGCGCGCTGTTGCGTAAAACTGATAATAGCGCAGATTTAAGTAAAAAAATCGCCTCAGAATTTAATGTTTATCGTATCGTCGGCAATGATGGTTCCAAGAATGCACTTTTTACCGGCTATTACGAACCTTTGCTTGAAGGTTCCCTCAAACGCACCGAAAAATACAAGTATCCGCTTTATCGAGTGCCGCCTGATTTGATTAAAAAGGAAAACAAGATAGGCCGAATGAAGGATGATAAATTCATTTCGTACTATAGCCGACGTGAAATTGATGTAAATGGCGTTTTACAGGGAAAAAACCTGGAGATCGTCTGGGTGTCAGACCCGGTGGAGTTGTTTTCCCTGCACATACAGGGTTCCGGCAAGATTAAACTGGAAGACGGGACGCTTCTTACAGCTGGTTTTGCGCAAACGAATGGCCGGCCTTTTCGCAGTGTAACCAAGTTCATGCTGGAGAGCGGCAAAATAACCAGTAGTGAAGCTTCTTATCGGCATGTCTTTTTGAAGGGAAAGAATGAGCAGGAAATTTATGATATTTTGAGCTACAATGAAAGATACACATTCTTTCGCTTTCTAGATAAAGAACCGGTGGGGTCTCTAGGAGAACCGGTGACACCGGACAGGTCAATTGCCACTGACCCGGACTACTTTCCGGAGGGCGCACTGGCGTTTATTCGCTTGCGTAAGCCGGTTTTCGACGCCGAAGGTAAAGTTAAAGAACGAGTCAGTTTCTCCCGCTTTGTGCTCAATCAGGATAAAGGATCGGCCATTGAAGGCCCAGGCAGGGTAGACCTTTTCTGTGGTTTTGGAGCAAATGCAGAATACACCGCAGGGACTCTTAAGGAAGAGGGCGAACTTTATTTGTTAATAAAAAAATAACAAGTGAATGGTTTTGCTTTAGAAACTATCGGGGTCTGGCCGGATGGCCATAGGTTACTCCCGCAATGGGTTCTTCCAGTATCGCCTGTTGCAGCTTGTTCAGGGTGTCCTGACAAAGAAGCATTACCTTGCGTTTCTGGTTAAGGGAAATAGAGAGCGACTTTACGTTAGTGTTTTCACGCGAAAGCGCCAGAATCTGGGCTTTGATCTTACTGAACTGTGTATAGCTCGATACAGCTGTTGCAAGATTGGCTTTCTGTTTTAAATTCTTGAGCGCAGTCAGTTCATCCAGATTCTTAAGAATTTGTTTGTCTTCTTTGGACATCAGGATTTCTAATTCATCCATCTTCTGATCGCTTTCCTCCGCAATATGCGGCGGGATCAAAGTCTGAAGGCGCAAGCCGCTGATCTCGGCGCCGTAAGCAAGGAGCATCACCTGTTTTCCCTTTGGGGAGCCGGCATTTAATGCGATCAGGCGTGATAATGCGGCGTTCATTTCGTTGAGTGCAGCGGTGGCTGGGCCAAATGCAAGGCTATACGCCTTGATATTGGTGTTCTTAACTGCCAGGTCCAGTAAATTATTATCGATGCGCTGGAACTCGGCTAAAAGTTCAGAGAATTGATTAAATAATTCCTTCTCGACTTGGGTGCCGCCGGTTTTCAGAAGTTTGCCCAAATTCCTGCGTGCCTGTTCGACTTCCGCCGTAGCTGTTCGGGCCTGGCCTGCATATATTTGCGAGTCCTGGTCTTTGGTGGCAAGAACTGCGCTCTTTTCCGCTTCAGAAGCCGAGGCCAAGGTTGATTGCATCCGGCTTACCAAGTCAACCCGAGTAGCCTTGAAGGCCAGTTGCTCAGCGGGATTATGTTTTTGGTAGAAATGATATACAACCAGGAATAACAAGATCAGTATTACTGCTCCTGCAGCCATCCCAAGCGCGTTCTCTTTATTAGGCTTGATCATTATAAATTCCTATTGGAGACTAAATTGTAACGGCGATTCAGAAGAAGAATATTTTAGCGTTCAGGCCGCAATCTTCCGGCTCTTTAATTAATTTTAACTTTTCACCTATTTAAAGTCAATTAATTATTCGTGAAACTCCAATTTAATGAGACTCGCTGATCATGAGACCCAAGCTTCAGAAACAAAGTGCGCTGAAGCTTGCTGGACGAATTATGCCAGGCGCGTAGCGCCGTGGTAAAACGAACTAAATGAAGATTGAAGCGTTAGTCGAATTATCCCCGAAGCGAAGCGACGTCAGTTATTATGTAGTCAGTTTTCATTGACATACAAAAATGATTTCCCTATACTTCTTTCCACACAAAAGCAAAAAGCAAGCTTTTACCAAAACGGTATTAGCATTGGGGTATAATTACGAAAGAAAATAATCAATTCAATTTTCTCGTCGTCGACGATGAAGCGAACATCCGCAGAATGCTCGCCATATGTCTGGAGACGGAAGGATACCGGGTGACAGCGGTCAGCAACTTCGATGACGCACTTTCTGAAGCATCAAGAAAATCCTTTGACGTCGCTTTCGTGGATCTCCGCTTGGGAACTGCCACCGGACTCGATCTGATTCCCGCCTTGCTCGCCACCACGCCCTGGCTCAGGATTGTCGTGATTACGGCCTATGCCTCTATAGAAACCGCTGTGGAAGCCATGAAGCGCGGTGCGACAGACTATCTTCCCAAACCCTTTACCCCGGCTCAGGTTAAGTTGGCTATCCACAAGGTCTTTGATATTCTTAACCTGGAGCAAAAAGTCACTGCCTTGCGCGAAGACCTGGGGCGCTCGTCTTTTGATGTCGATTTTTCCAGCGCCAGCGTAGCGATGACGCGGACTGTTAATCTGGCGCGACAGGCGGCGCCGTCCAATGCTACTATTCTCATCCGCGGAGAAAGCGGAACCGGTAAGACGGTGCTGGCCAAAGCCATTCACGCCTGGAGCCAGCGGGCGGCGATGCCGTTCAGCGTTATTTCCTGTCCTTCCCTGTCGCCGGAACTCCTGGAAAGTGAATTGTTTGGACATGTCAAAGGGGCTTTTACCGGCGCCGTGCGTGACAACCCCGGACGGATCAGCATGTGCAACAGGGGAACGCTGTTGCTTGATGAAATCGGTGATTTGCCTCTCTCCCTCCAGCCGAAGCTCTTGCGATTCGTCCATGAGAAGGAGTACGAACGCCTTGGGGATTATACGACCCGCCATGCCGATGTGAGAATCATCGCCGCCACCAACATCGACTTGGAGAAGTCGGTCAGGGATGGTCGCTTCCGGGAGGATCTCTACTACCGGCTCAATGTGATTCAGATTGAAATTCCACCCCTGAGGGAACGGCCTGATGATATTGTTTCTCTGGCAAACGGCCTGTTGATCTTTTTTGGTAAAAACTGTCACAAGACACTGTTGGGTTTTACCGACGAGGCGATGAGCCTGTTGAAAAGTTACCCGTGGCCGGGAAATGTCCGCGAGTTGAGAAACATCGTGGAGAGGGCTGTCATTCTCTGCGAGGGAAACCGGATCAGTGTTGACCATCTCCCGGAAAATGTGCACACCACGTATACGGCCATCAGGATCGGTGATTCGGTCACCCTCGACAAAATTGAGGAAGAGCATATACGACGGGTACTGGCCTCAACCCGGTCTTTACAGGAGGCGGCCGATCTTCTCGGCATTGACCAGGCCACGCTTTGGCGCCGACGCAAGCAATACGGTATTTAGCCGCCTTGCAATTTTCAATCTTCGCTGATACGTCTTTTGCAAGATGCAAGGGGAACCTCTGCTCAGCTAAAAAATAACTACATAAATTCCTAATCTTAACATGGTAGCCCTTGGCACGTTCGTTGCTGTATCAGCCGTTTGATAACCTAACTATTCGCCGGAAAATTGTTCATGAAATTGATTTATTTGAAGGAGTCTACACTATGTTGGCGGATATTGTTTATTTTAGTGTCACCATTATATTTTTTGGCTTTTGCGTTTTGTTTGCCAAAGTCTGTGGGAGGTTTTAGTTATGCTGGACATCATTGTCGGCTTAATCGGCGTCGTTTTGATCATCTATCTTTTGGCCGTCGTCATTCGGCCGGAATTATTTTAGTCCCGCTTATTGGGGTTAACGGAGGTATCATAAAATGGATATGTATGGATGGCTGCAACTCGCAGTGTTTATCGGCCTGCTTTTGCTCCTGACCAAGCCGATGGGACTTTACCTGTTTCGCGTTCTGGACGGTGAAGGAATCACTTTTCTCGATCCCATCCTGAAGCCGGTGGAACTGCTGCTTTACCGGATCTTCCGGGTGGATCGAAAACAGGAACAGGACTGGAAGCAATATACCATTTCTCTGCTTATGTTCAGTCTTATTGGCCTGCTTTTCACGTATATTATTCTTCGGATTCAACACCTGCTTCCTTTGAACCCACAAGGGTTTGGCCCTCTCAGCTCCGATCTGGCCTTCAACACGGCGGCCAGTTTTACCACCAACACCAACTGGCAAAGCTATGGCGGGGAATCCACGATGTCCTACTTTTCGCAGATGGTGGGACTGGCATTCCATAATTTTATTTCCGCCGCTGTGGGGATTGCTGTCGCTGCCGCCCTGGTACGGGGCATTGCCCGCCATACCGCCAAGACCATCGGCAACTTCTGGGTGGACATAGTGCGGACGAATCTCTATCTGCTTTTGCCGATCTGTTTGTTCTATGCCCTCTTTCTGGTCTCCCAGGGGATGATCCATAATTTTAAATCCTATGATACGGTGAAAGTGGTTGAGCCTTACACTGTTTCCGTTGTCAAAAAGGACGCCGCCGGTCAGGAGATGAAAGATGCGCAGGGCAAGACTGTTATGGAAGATAAAAAAATCGACACCCAAACGATTGCTCAGGGACCCATGGCTTCGCAAGTGGCCATCAAGATGCTGGGGACCAACGGCGGCGGCTTCACCAATGCCAATGCCGCTCATCCCTATGAAAATCCAACGCCGCTATCGAATTTCCTCCAGATGCTGTCCATTTTTCTTATCCCCAGCGGACTCACCTATTATCTAGGCCGGATGGTCAAGAACCGCCGGCACGGTTGGGCGATCTGGGGGGCGATGGCCGTGCTCTTTCTGGCCGGTGTCCTTATCTGCTGGCAGGCTGAGTCGGCCGGCAATCCCCATCTTACAGCCGTGGGCATTGAGCGCGCCGGGGGGAATATGGAAGGCAAGGAGGCGCGTTTCGGAATTTTCAATTCCGCGCTTTTTGCGACCGTTACCACCGATGCCTCCTGCGGAGCGGTGAACGCCATGCACGATTCCTTCACCCCTCTGGGAGGTCTCGTTCCTCTGGTCAATATAGAACTGGGTGAGGTGGTATTTGGCGGGGTAGGCGCCGGTCTGTACGGCATGTTGGTTTTTGTCGTCCTGGCGGTATTTCTGGCCGGCCTGATGGTGGGGCGCACACCGGAATATCTGGGGAAGAAAATTGAAGCCTACGATGTCAAGGTCAGTGTCCTGGCTGTGCTGGTGCTCTGTTTAAGTATCCTCGCCTTTGCGGCATGGGCAACTGTCAGTTCTTGGGGCATTGCCGGGCTGAACAATACTGGACCACACGGTTTATCCGAACTTCTCTACGCCTATTCGTCCGCCGTCGGCAATAACGGCAGCGCGTTTGCGGGATTAAGCGCCAATACTCCCTGGCTGAATATCACGCTCGGAATTGCCATGCTCTTCGGCCGTTTTCTCTTTATCGTACCTGTTTTGGCGCTGGCGGGAAGTCTGGCCAAAAAGAAACTGGTGCCGGAAAGCGCAGGCAGTTTCCCCGTTTCGGGCCTGACCTTTATTATTTTGCTGATCGGGACGGTGGTGATCGTGGGTGCGTTAACCTTCTTCCCTGCCTTGGCCATGGGTCCCATAGTTGAGCATTTTATTATGACGGGCTCAGGAAAACTATTTTAGGAGGTTAGAATTTGTTTACGGGCCGTAAACAAATTCGTTAACGCACTTATCCCGTTTATCGGGACTAAATTAATGAGGATTCAATATTATGGCTGCTAAAAAAATTTCGCTTTTCGATAGACATATTATTTTACAGGCTCTGGGCGCATCTTTTAAGAAGCTGCACCCCCTGACCATGATGAGAAATCCGGTCATGTTTGTAACCGAAGCAGGCGCGCTGATTACCACAGTAAGTCTTTTTTTCAGGTCTGCCCGGTGAATCCATTGGCTTTGGCATTCAGGTGGCGCTTTGGCTGTGGTTTACAGTGCTTTTTGCCAATTTTGCCGAAGCCATGGCCGAGGGACGCGGCAAGGCACAGGCCGATGCGTTACGCAAGACACGGACCCACACAATTGCTAATCGTACATTGGCCTCAGGCAGTTCAGAACAAGTGCCGGCGGAGATGTTGCGCAAGGGAGATGTGATTATCGTTCTGGCCGGAGAATTGATTCCGGCGGACGGTGAAGTTATCGAAGGCGTGGCCTCTGTGGACGAGTCCGCCATTACCGGGGAATCAGCGCCGGTCATTCGTGAGTCCGGCGGCGACCGCAGCGCAGTTACCGGCGGCACCCGCGTGTTATCCGATCAGATCAAAGTGATGGTGACGGCCAATCCCGGAGAAAGCTTTATGGACAGGATGATCAGTCTTGTGGAGGGGGCCAGGCGCCAGAAAACGCCAAACGAAATTGCCCTGATTATCCTTCTTTCGGCTCTGACGATTATTTTTCTGGTCGTCATTTTGACCCTGAAATGTTTCGGCCTCTATTCGGGCATTTCCTTTACCATCACCGTTCTTACGGCGCTTCTGGTCTGCCTGATTCCCACTACCATTGGCGGACTCTTGAGCGCCATCGGTATTGCGGGCATTGACCGGCTGGTGCAAAAAAATGTTCTGGCCATGAGCGGCCGGGCGGTCGAGGCAGCCGGAGATATCGACGTGCTTCTGTTGGATAAAACCGGCACCATAACTCTCGGCAACCGTCAGGCCACAGAATTTATTCCCGCCCCCGGCGTGACGCCTGAAGAGCTGGCTGATGCCGCCCAACTGGCGTCGCTTAGCGACGAAACACCGGAAGGACGAAGCATCGTTGTCCTGGCCAAGCAGTATGGTCTGCGAGGCCGCGCCATTGCCGATATGCCCCATGCCGCTTTTGTTAACTTCACTGCCCACACCCGCATGAGCGGCGTGGACATCGATGGAAGGCAGATCCGTAAAGGCGCCCCGGATGCCGTGAGAAATTTTACCGGGCAGGATTTTCCCCAACCCGTAACCGAAGCGGTAGAAATTGTTTCCCGTTCCGGCGGGACGTCACTGGTGGTCGCCGAAAAGGACAGGGTGTTAGGCGTTATCCATCTGAAAGATATCGTCAAGGGCGGGCTGAAAGACCGCTTCACCCGTTTCCGGGCTATGGGCATCAAGACGGTGATGATTACAGGAGATAACAAGCTCACGGCGGAAGCTATTGCGAAAGAGGCCGGCATGGACGATTATCTGGCCGAGGCGCGGCCGGAAGATAAACTTGCCCTGATACGGAAGGAACAGGCCGCCGGCCATCTGGTCGCCATGACGGGCGACGGCACCAATGACGCGCCGGCTCTGGCCCAGGCCGATGTGGGCGTAGCCATGAATACGGGCACCCAAGCGGCGAAAGAAGCCGGCAATATGGTGGATCTGGATTCCAATCCCACGAAGCTTATCGAAATCGTGGAAATCGGCAAGCAGATGCTCATCACGCGGGGGGCGCTGACCACCTTTAGCATTGCCAATGACGTGGCGAAATATTTTGCCATAATCCCGGCCATGTTAATCAGCATCTTTCCGGCGATTGCCCCCTTGAACATTATGGGACTGAGATCACCGCAGAGCGCCATCCTTTCCGCCGTCATTTTTAATGCGCTGATCATTGTGGCGCTTATTCCGCTGGCCTTGCGGGGTGTCCAATTCCGGCCGCTCAGCGCCGCCTCGCTTATTGAGGCGAAACCTGTTAATCTATGGGCTGGGCGGTCTGGTTGCTCCTTTTGTGGGCATCAAACTGATCGATATGCTGATGGGCATTTTGCCCCGGATATTAGTAAGTTAGAATTTGCTTTCTGAAATAAAGTAAATTCGTAAACTTAATTATCCCGCTTGACGGGACTTATCCCGTTTATCGGGGTTAGGAGAAAAATCCATGATAAAAAGCATCTTAAACGAATTACGTATTTCTCTTATTGCGACGGTATGTTTGGCCGTTCTGCTATGCGGCGTCTATCCGGCCGTTGTTTGGTTGGTTGCTCAGGGAATATTTCCTGAACAGGCTAACGGTTCATTAGTTTCCGTAAAGGGTCAGGTTAGAGGTTCATCCTTATTGGCACAAGAGGTTTACCGGGGCAGGTTATTTCCATCCCCGTCCTTCGGCGGCGGGAGACGGTTATGACGCCGCAAATTCCGGCGGCAGCAATCTGGGACCGACATCACAGAAACTGATCGATGCGGTCAAAGAGCGCGTCGCTGCCTACCGCGCGGAAAATAAACTGGCGCCGGAGGTATTAATTCCGGCGGACGCAGTAACGGCTTCAGCCAGCGGTCTGGATCCCCATATCAGTATGAAAAATGCTTTGCTGCAGGCAAGCCGTGTCGCCGGGAGTCCGCGGCATTAGTGAAGAGGCGCTGCGGAAGAAGATCACTGTCCCACACTGAAGGCCGTGATCTGGGAATCTTCGGCGAACCGCGGGTGAATGTCCTCATGCTGAATCTCGACATGGACGGTAAACAATGAGCCTATGTATAACAAAAGTTAAGATTGACAGTTTCAACAAACGTTACTAAACTTTATCAGTTGTCCAAGCAGGCTGGCTTACAGGCTGAACCTTCAAGGAGAAACTTAAGCGCATGCTTAGCCTTCGTCAAAAATTGTCACTGGGATTCGGTGGGTTGCTGCTGATCATGTTGATCGGCGGCGTGCAGAGTATCATCCAATTCAGATACCTTGGGAAATCCATCGATGTGATCCTGAAGGAAAATTACAATAGCGTTGTTGCCTGTCAGGATATGAAGGAAGCCCTTGAGCGCATGGACAGCGGTGTCTTATTTACCTTCCTTGGGTATCAGCAGATGGGAAATGAGCAAATTAAAAAGAATGAAGCAGCCTTTGAAAAAGCGCTCCAGATTGAACTGCATAACATCACGGTTCCCGGTGAAGGGGAAAAAGCCGCAGCGTTACAGGCACTTTTCACCAGTTACAAATTTAAAATCCATAATCTGCAGAAGCAGTCCCAATCAGGCAACGCCCGCCGCGTCTATTTAGATCAGATACTGCCGCTCTTTCGGCAGGTGAAAAACACGGCGGATGACATCCTTCAGATGAACCAAAGGAATATGAATGAGGCCAATGACCGGGCCAGAAAAGACGCCGCTACCGCTCAGGAGCGGATGTACCTCTTCTTACTGTGTGGCATTCTCGTCGCCGTTGCCTTTATATTGTTTATTGGTAAGTGGATACTTCGTCCCATTGAACGGCTGATTCGCTACACAGAAGAAATCCGTGACGGAAACCTTGATCTTGTTGTAAAAATCGATTCTGACGATGAGATTGGCCGGCTCTCGGAGGCCTTTAACGACATGACTGCCGGCCTGCGCAAATTTCGTCGTGGCGCTCAGGCAAAATTGCTCCGCACGCAACAGGCAACAAAAGAAGCCCTGAACAATCTACCCGATGCCGTAGTAATTGTCGATCCGGAGGGAAAGGTTGAAATGTCGACAAATTCCGCCAAAGAATTTTTTGGGCTCAATCCAGGCGCTCAAATTCAGGCACTCTCTGTTCCTCTATTTAATGAACTTTTCCAAGACATTGTTCACTACGGCTTTATTAAAGAAGCGGAGAAAAAAAAGAAAATTTTTCAGAAATTCATAAAGATGGAAGAACGTTATTTTCAACCTGAAGCAACAGCAATTACTGACCGGAATGGTCATCTGACCGGTGTTATTCTGATTATGAAAGATGTAACGGAACAGCGCCACCTTGACGAGATGAAACGGGGACTGATTTCCACGGTATCTCACGAGTTGAAAACCCCCCTGACATCGGTTCGCATGGCCATTCATCTGCTGTTGGAAGAAAAAGTGGGCGTCCTTACGGAAAAACAGACGGAACTCCTTTTAGCGGCCAGGGAAGACAGCGACCGCCTCCATCAAATCCTTCAAAACTTGCTGGATATCAGCCGGATCGAATCGGGCCGGCTCCAGATGGCCTGTCAGGATACCTATGCACAATCCCTGGTTCTTGATGCCGTGGAGCCTTTCCGGCGGGCCGCCCATGATGGCGGTATCGAATTGAAGATGCAACTCTCCGATGATTTGCCTATGGTCTGCGCAGATTCGACTCAGATTGGCCATGTTTTTTCCAATCTATTGTCCAATGCGCTCCGTTTTACAGCACCGGGCGGCAGCATCACGGTTTCGGCAATACCGGAGGAACAGATGGTCCGTTTTTCCGTAACCGATACCGGCAGCGGCATTCCCCATCAGTTTATGCAAAGAATATTTGAACAATTTTTCCGGGTGCCCGATCAGAAATCGGAAACAGGCGCCGGACTTGGCCTGGCCATTGCCAAGGAAATCGTGGAGGCCCACGGGGGAAACATCGATGTGATCAGTCAGGAAGGGAAAGGAACCACTTTTTCCTTTACACTAAAAAGAGCGGAGCATTTTATCGAACCCGCCAGGCGGGATAAGTAAGTTTACGAATTTACTATTGTTCTTTCAGAAAGCAAATTCTAACTTACTAACTAAAGGGTTTAATGGAGATGACATCTGATTTTTGCATGGTGAATCGTTATGGCTGCTGAAAGAGCGGATGACTTCCTGCGCATGATCCGCCGTTCCCAACGGGGACGGTTGAAAGTGTACTTGGGCTATGCGGCGGGTGTCGGCAAGACGTATCTGATGCTGCAGGAGGCGCACAGGCTTAAGCAGGAGGGCGTCGATGTGGTCGTAGGCCTGGTGGAAACCCATGGCCGTGCAGAGACGGCAAAACTCATCGAAGGTCTGGAAGTTATCCCCAGATTTCTGCAACAACATCGGGGCATCATCGTGGAAGAAATGGACGTGAACGCCATCTTACGCCGTAAGCCGCAAGTGGCCATGGTCGATGAACTGGCCCATTCCAATGTGCCGGGCAGCAGAAATGCGAAGCGTTATGAAGACGTTCAGGACCTGCTGGCGGCTGGTATCCATGTTGTTACAACCATGAATGTTCAGCACTTGGAGAGTCTCTATGATGTGGTGGAAAAAACTGTCAGGGTAAAGGTTCGGGAACGTTTGCCCGACAGTATCCTGGCCGAGGCGGATCAGATCGTCAATGTAGACCTGACGCCCGAGGACCTGCAAGAACGCCTGCGGGAAGGCAAGGTTTATCCGGCGGAACGGATATCGACTGCCTTTGATAATTTTTTCAAAACCCCCAATCTGGAAAATTTGCGGGAACTGACGCTCCGGGAAATGGCCGCTCAGATAGATATGAGAAGACACGAAACACTGCCGGAAGATGGTGCCATTGTGCCGGATCAGATAATGGCCTGTCTCAGTTCCCGGGGTCCGAATAGTGAAATGCTGCTTAGGTATGCCTCGCGGCTTGCCGGAAAGCTCAACCGGAATTGGTATGCAGTTTACGTACAGACTCCTTCCGAAGATGCTGTCGTAATCGACAGCCGGACACAGCGGATGTTGTCGGGGGTGCTGACACTGGCGAAGGAACTGGGCGCCATGGTCTTTACCTACAAAGGCGAAGATATTGCCGGCACGATCCTGCGCTTTGCCCGGGAATATCAGGTCGGCCATATCGTGACCGGATCTCCCGCGCGCGTCTCCTTTTGGAAAAGAATCATGGGCAAGAAGAGCATTCCCGAATTACTCATGGAACAAGCCAGAGGGGTAACTATAGTTGTGCTGGATACGAAGCCTCAGGAAACGGTTGCCGCCAGACCGGTATCTTTCATTGAAGAGGAGCCGCAAGAGGCGATAAAAATTCCTTCCCGGATGCCGTCGGCACAGACGCAAAAAAATACCATGAGTTCCCTAATCAATGAATCGGATATTATCATTTGGGACAAACCCGTCGATACGGCTTCCGTCCTCGAAAAACTGGTCAAATCCGCCTGCAATAACGGTCTTGCTTGCGATTTTGCGGCCGGATTAATCGCCGTCAGGGAAAGGGAGGCGCAGGGTTCCACTTTCTACAGCGAAGGTGTGGCCTTTCCTCATGCGCGAGTCGCCGGTCTGGATAAACCTCTTGTTGCACTCGGCTTGACGAGAATGGGGATCAGCGATGTAGCCACGGAAAAACCAATAAAATATATTTTTCTAAGTCTTTCCCCTCTGGAAAAACCGGAAGTACAGTTGCAGCTCTTGTCGCTCGCCGCCCGCACATTCCAGAACAGATATTTTTTAAAAAGCGTGGAATTAGCCGATGACCCGCATCAGGTTTATGCCGCCATTAAAGAATGGGATC
>CAVQAL010000019.1:0-54793 GCA_963710575.1 uncultured delta proteobacterium
TCCAGCTTTTGACCGCATTGAGCCGTCATCTACCCTCTACGAGTTATCAGATCATCAGAGCATAAAATGAAAAATCTTCCTTTGACAAAAGATTGGTAAGTGTTTATATTATAAACAAATCAAATTTAAAGGGGGGCTACGGTTCCGACGGGGACATTTGAAGTTGAGGAGCGACCGAGGTTCGTGCAGGCCTCGTTAAACAGGTAGAAACATATAATCGCAGAGAAGTACGATTACGCTTTAGCGTTAGACGGCTAACGTTATCCCGGTTCTCCTGTTGGCTGGACTAAAACGTCATTAAGACAGGATAGCCAAACTTCTTGCCTGGGAAGGCGGCGAACAGGATAGCGGGAGCAATCCGGCCGTAGGGAACAATCCAGCGTGAAGGTTCTAAAACGAAGGCTACGTACGTAGAAGCTGCAGCGGAAGGTTCGGACGCGGCTCAATTCCCGCCGCCTCCACCAAGAAATAGTCGGCACAATGCCGTACACATCCCTTTTGATACGAAAAACCTTGGTTTTTTAGCCTCTATGTGTCATGTTT
Source organism: uncultured delta proteobacterium (assembly GCA_963710575.1). Classification (GTDB taxonomy): domain Bacteria; phylum Desulfobacterota; class Syntrophia; order Syntrophales; family Smithellaceae; genus Smithella. The sequence goes on from CAVQAL010000019.1 coordinate 544, forward strand.
CGTTATTGTGAAAGTTGCTATTGCTGAATAGTTTCAAAAAGCATTCGACAATATAAGGGTTGAATGTTGTACCGCTTTCATCGGTCAGAAACTGATGATTTGATCCTGGGACATCGGTTCCCGGTATGGGCGTATCGATCGCAAGGCATCATAGACATCAGCGATGGCGATGATCTGGCTGACGATATTTGGTTCCCAGCCTCCCTTGATCCTTGGATAGCCGCTGCCGTCATATTTGATGTGGTGCTCCATGGCGGCAAGAACGGCCAGATTGTTTACCCCTTTCAATTTCATCAGGTACATGGCTCCCTTGGTGGTATGTTCTTCCATAACAGTCCGTTCCTCGTCGGTCAAAGGGCCCTCCTTTAACAAAATATCATCAGGGGTCGTTGTCTTTCCCACGTCGTGAAGTAAGGCTGCAATCCCGATTTTATTGAGGTAATGTCCATTGAAACCAAGACGCTCCGCCAAGGATATGGCGAGAATCGCCACATTGGATGAGTGGGTGAAAGTATACTCGTCGTTCGATTTAATTTCCGCGAGAAGTTTGAGTGGATTTGATTCGCAGATAATTACCATGAGGTCAGCAACGATTTGATCCACCATGTTGAGATCGATGTTGTTTTCATCACGGCAACTTTGATAGATTCTCTGTATCATCTGTTCCTTTGACTGGAACCGGAGGTCCAGAATATTCGCTGTATCATTGCCGGATGCTTCGAGATCAGACTTATCCGCCGTACGTATTTTATCGCTCTCCTTGAGCTTAATTTTGCCTAGCTTGATATATTGCGTCGAGTCCATGAATGAACTTCCCGAAGAGGCAAAACTTCGGATCAACTCCTTAAGTTGAGCAAAAGGCAGACCTCTTAAGAAAGATATCCATTCGACGCCATTTTTCTTCATGAACCTGACAAAGGCGGCTTCATGAAAACCGGGAATGAGCAGGGGTTTGTTGTCTACGCTGACATAATCACCGATCAGGAGGATGGTGATTTTTCGCTCATTTTTGAGTAAAATATCTAGGAGGGCAAAGGCTTCCTGGGCATGGGAAATGACCTGCGGATGGTTGTCGGGGTACATGCCGGCGTTCTGGATGGCCACGGTCAACTGGGTGATGATCCCGCCGATATTCTTCTGATTATTTATATCGGCCATATCATGATTCCTTTTGCCTCATGATCTTTAAGCAGTTTGCCCTGATTCTTCTGTTCCACGATTTTGAACCTCTTTCCAAAAGTGATTGTACAGCCTTTCGGGGAAAATGTTCCAGGGATTCATAAAGGATTTCCTTCATACGGAAGAGTCGTTGGGGAGACAGGGTAAGCCTGACTGACATGATTGTTTCCATGTAAGGTACCGTCCATGGATTTCCTGTCCCTGCAAGTTGCCGTACAATCCATTCATTCAGAATGGCATCCTCTTCACGGATGTAAAATGTTTTCAGAAGAGACATCATCTCGCCCATCAGTTCTCTGACTTCATAAAGGCAGGTCAGGCCACCGCTTGCAGAACATCATCGCGGTTCGAGGAATGGATGCTTTTCCGCAACATATCGATGACCCCTGAATCCTTGAACAGAAAAAGAATGTCCAGGACTTCCTTCTTGACATTCCAGTCGTCACATTCATATAGTTCCTTCAAGAGTGGAATGGAGCTGTGATTGCCTGCATCCCGTAATAATGACAAGAGACGGATTGCCTTAAGTGGTGTTTGGTTTCCCATTCTTTTAGAGGCCTCATCCACGATGTTACTGCCAAATCCCTTGATAATATCCATGAGCGTATCAGAAGTCGTTGTCTCAGGGTCCAGGTAGAGGTCAAAGAGCCAGGGATATTCTGTACGCCGCTCATGACAAGAAATTTTGCCAACTCCGAAGTGTCTTTCCCGTCCAGGATGAACGGGGTGATATATCTGGAAATGGTGTCGGGATCCTCAAAAATAGATAAAACAGGCAATGCTTGGCGACGGATTTTTTCTGAGCCGTTTTTCTGCCCATGGCGGCGAAGGGTTTCGATAACGCTGATCAGAAATGAAAATTGTCCCTTCTTTAGTAGATCCGGAATAACAAAGGATAATCTTGTTGAATAGGCGAGATAATCCTCTTCATCGTTCTCTTCGTCCATCAAGATAAGTACTAATTTGCAGAGGCGGAAATCGATGTGTTCATCATCTATGGTCTCCAGATATGCTGAAAGGTTAAATGCATCTTCTTTGACATCGATATCATCGGTCGTCGAAGATATCCTGGACAGCTTTTTGAGCATTTGATCGTACTTTTCGGGGACATATTCTTCATAGTCCTCCCTTTTCAGGAGTTTTACCATTTCTGAGGATGTCATATTCTGCCTGTCACCCCGTTGATTGGAATCGTCTTCTTTTTCGATTGCCGACAACTTTTGCAGAAGTGTAATAAGGGCAGGGGAAATTTGTCTTTTCTTTTCGTTTGCTAAGTGAATGATTCCTAGAAGCATCTCCTCGGGGAAACATCTCAGGTTCTCCCGGACGAGTGCCGTTTCCGGTTGGAGAGAAAGCTGCCTTTCCGCCACCTCCAGAAGTTGTTCTTTTAAGTCCGGGTGAAAATTATTGATCAGATTAGCAACCTTGGCAAGTACTTTGTATTTCTCCGCACTCACCTGCCTGCTTGTTTGAATTTCGTATAAATAATCCTGGATCATGTTTTCGTAACTTGCGACCGCCTGCTGCCAATATTGCCTGTCATCATTGAGTGTCTGAATGGTTTTCGGGAGATCAGGGTTGGCCGACTTCGTGGCATAGGAATTTTCCAATCCCGTCATCGAGACATGAAATGCCATTTGGGAAATGAATTTCGACCAGAAATCCTCATCCCTCATTTTATTCCGGGTCTTCTTTTCATCCGTCAGTTGAAAATCGTCGGCATCGATGGTCTTTACCTGAATACCGTTGATAGACGAACGGGCGAGGAGATTTTCCAGCTTACCCATATTTCGTATATCGGAAGTCTTGGAAGACAAGATTTTGCTAAACAGGAATAAATCGTTCCTGGTTACGGTATGCTTCAGTATGAGGAAAATAACACGAAAAATATTGAGGGTGTGGGCATATTCCCGAAAAGTATTGTTATTTTTATCCAGCACATTTTCATTGAGCATGAGCGTTTTATCGGCAACACCAATGATCATTTCCGATCTTCCTTGAAGGAAGGTCTGGATAAGTGTGTAGGCCAGCCCAACACTTTTATCTATACTGGCGTGGCCGGCCGGGTACATTCCGATGTTCCTCTTAATCAAATTGAGAGCCGAGATGATGCGGGATATCTGTTTAATATCTGTAGGCGAGGATATTTCTGTGCTTTTCATCAATCCGGTCTTTTTATCGTTTACTCTATTATTTGTATAATTCATGAATGTGCCCTATGGATGCTTTATAAGTCAGGAAGAATAATTCACCCTGTAACATGTAGCACATATATTAGATAAAAATTGTTTTAAATTGTATCACATGTTAAATCGGAGTTCAAATTTTGATTATTTCCTATTGAAATATTGTATGAACTGGAAAAATAAGAAAAACAATGTTACGGGAAAAAAGAAATTTTAGACAAGCGTGCTTAGACCGGATTAAGATTATTAAACTTTTGTTTCCACGAAATGTAATCTTTCAGTTTCTTAATAGCTTCATCCGGCGTGTTGACGAATTCAACACCCTCCTCATAAGATTCACCATCATAAATGATTTTAATCCATTTTACTTTTCCCATGACTGTTATCATCTGGTGCACGTTCTTTAATGTAATGTCTATCTTGAGAAGGGTATCAACGGGTAAAAACAGATGGGCCTGAATTCTGGCTCCGGAAGAAGAGATATCTTTGCTGCGATTATACATGACTTCTTTGGAAAGATTGTGCCTTCCTGAAACTACAGTTATGGTAATCTCATTCTCCTCTTTTAGTCTTGGCGATTTTCTTTTTTCGGCCATAACGATTTATTCCTTTTTTTTTCAGAATGCCCTTGCTGCCCTTGCTCTTGCGAACGCCTTATTCCGGTTCATATTTTTATTCTGTTATGTATTCCTCGACTTTCATAAAAGAATATGAGAAAATTTTACCATCTTTTGAACGAATCTTTAGCACATCATCATAAACACCTATTATTTGCCCCTCAATAATTTCCCCATTCGTCAAAACAATTCCCTTTATTCCTTCATAATAGTGTTGGACTGCGATAGAAGGTGCAGCTTTGTTTTCTGGTTTCTGAGATGGCTCTTTTTTTTGCGTCCCAAGCTCCATTTTCTTTGTCACGATTGCCCCTTTTTCCCCTGCCGTCTTCTTAATTTGGGAAAAATCAATTTCACCGGATTTTTTTAGTTTGGTCAAAGATTTGTGGGCAAGGGAATGGGTTTTGTATCTGTCAAGGTATGCTCTGTAAAATTTCTCCTCTCCGGGAACGTTTTCTTTCTGATAAAAGGCAACAAACCCTTTGGCCTTCATTTTGTTAACGAATATAACGGCTTTATCTTCATTTTTGAAAGATTCAACATGACCGTAATAGGCAGTAAAAAGAGGACCATGGGCAACAACAACCTTCTTGGAAGTAACAGGTTTTTCAACCTTAGGAGCAACAACAACCTCTTTGGAAGTAACATGTTCTGCGGTAGCTGCGGCCTCTTTAGGAGCAGCAGGTTCTTCAACTTTAGCGGCAACAACTGTTTTTGTTGGAACAACAGGTTTCTCAACCCTGGGAGCCGCAACAGCCTCAGTTGGAGTAACAGGTTCGCAGGAAACTACATTGATTAATTTTTCTCCAACTGTATTGGGGATAATAGCATTCCATTTACCAGACTCACTTTTCGGTGACGAATAAATAACATTACCTTTTTCATCATAAAAAATCGCAGAAATATCTTTAATTTTTTTATTTACGCAGTCAATTTCCATCAACTTTGTGTAATAACTCAACATGGAAGGATTGTCGGGTGCTTTATGTATTCCTTGGAGAATTGAAAAATACCTTGTTTTTGCTTCTTCGCTTAATATATCTTTATTCCATACAGAAATAATGCCTTTATTTACTTTTTTAATGCTGCTTTTATCATAATACATATCTCCAACAGAAGTGGTATCAAAATATATCCAGTCTGCCGCCCATGCCTGATTAGCAAATAGGGAAAAAATTACTAAACAAATAATACTCTGAACATTCTTTGCTTTCATCATCTTTCCTCTCAATAATTAATATCCGAAGTATTTTTTTTCAATAACCTAAATAACCTGAAGGTCACGTGGGGTCACACGTGAGCTGGTTATCATCATAGCACTATTCATTTTTTTAAAAAATGAATCAACGGCACCATCCCTTGCCTTTAGCTCCCTCTAACAATTCGCAGTCTCTTAATGCTACACACGCTTTTTGTGCATCACTGCAGCCCAAACCCAGTTCTTTGTTACCCTGCAATAAATAAGCAATCCCCCTGTTTTTGTAGGCATCAACATAATCCGGCTTTAGACGGATTGCTTCGTTATAGTCCTCAATGGATTGCTGGAACTGGCCAAGGTCATTGTACGCAGCCCCCCGTCCGGAATAGGCATCAGCATAATCCGGCTTTAGTTTAATAGCGTTGGTCAGATACTCGATAGCCTTTTTGGGGTCGGTACATTTTCCTTCAGTCCATAATGTCTTTGCCTTATTAACCCAGCCATCTGCGGTCAGGACATTTGAGTCCTCTTGCGTTTCGTTCAGTATTGACTTATTTTGTTCCCCCTGATTAGAAGCATTTGATTTAATTCCGATTAAAATATAAAGTATTAATGTAGCAGCTATTATAGTGATAATTGCAAGTGCCACTTTAGCCATTAAGTGTATTTTTTCTTGTTGGGCAAAAGAAGAATCTTCATAATTATTAATCTTGTGAGGCTTAGCGTCTTTCGGTTGGGATTTTTTTTGGAAAAAGAGATAAAGGCCGTAACCCGTTGCCGCCGCAATGATTACCAGTATCATGTTGATAAGCCGTCCGCTCACAATGCCTATTATTAAAAAAAATATAACAACACCAGTAATCAGTGCAATACCCTCCAATACGCTACGGTTGGCTGTCTTAACGTCCACAAACTTTTTCTTTTCCATTTCTGTTTTGCATGGATTGTCTGCCTGCGCAAACGCTTTGTCGTATGGTCTACTTTGGAATAATCTTCTTTTTTTATTTTTTCCCAACAATGTATTGATGGTTTTTGAAAAATTAACGTCTAGGAATTGAGCGCCCGCCTGCGCAAACGCTTCAGCCGGAATAGGATTTGCAATGTTGTTTTTTTCATTTGATACCGCATTATAACCAACATCTCCTGCGGTAATTTGACTTTTTGTCTCAAGCCATTCACCGCAGTAACGACATTTTACAGCTGTATCCTGAATTTCTTCAGCGCAATAAGGACATTTTTTCATAAACGTTCCGGTCGGATACATATTTCATAAACAGCAACACCCGCACCTAATTCCCGTATGGCCATAATGTATTCTCTTTTATTGAAGAAGGAATTTTTGTATGTTAGTATAGAGATAACAAGCGAATATGTCAACTATAAAAGGAGAGGCGTCGATGCTTGCCATTAAGCGTGAATTGTGTTTATTACGCATTGAAAGCAAGCAGGTACGTGAAAAATTCTGAACACTTAATAATAGGAAAAAGTGCTTACTGCACTGTCCGATAGTGAGCATTTCAAAGAGCTCTGATCCGCTTTTTCTTGACAAAAAATTGGAACCATTTTTAAATGTAAAAATGAAGTTCGTCAATTACCTTACGAAAGACTTTTAATCATCGGCGATATCGGCATGAACTCAAAAAAATATAATGCGCTGATTTTTTTGTTTCTGACAATAGTTGTCGGCGTCGGTTTGACGGCTTGTTCTTCCCAGCCTAAATTACCGTCCCTTGCCAATGATGCCGTTATTGTGGCATTCGGTGATAGTTTGACTTTCGGAACAGGGTCTGAGCCAACGGAGAGTTATCCGGCTGTTTTGGAAAAAATGATTGGCCGGCGAGTTGTTAATGCCGGGATACCGGGAGAAGTGACCGGTGATGGATTATTGCGCCTGCCGGAAGTTCTGGAGCGGGAGAAACCGGCTCTTCTGTTGCTGTGTCATGGCGGCAATGACGAGCTCCGGCGTTTGAACCAGCAGCAGGCAGCCAACAACATAAGAGAAATGATTCGGTTAGCCCAAAAAAGAAACGTAGCTGTTGTGCTCATTGCCGTACCAGCTCTGGGGCTATCCCTTTCACCTGCATCCATGTACCGCGAAATTGCCAGGGAGCTGTCTATTCCCATCGAAGAGGAGATATTGTCATCTATATTGTCAAATAATTCTCTCAAATCGGATTATATTCATCCCAACGCCGAAGGATACCGCCGTTTGGCAGAGTCTATTGCCACTCTTCTCCACAAGAGCGGCGCAATTTAGTCACGGTTGACGATTTGTTTGTTTCAGAGGGAAAAAGAAATATTAGAGAATCCATCTTTTAGAAACGAACGGTGTCCGGTGATATTTGGCCTTGTTCAACGTCCTGGTATACCACCCACCCCGGCGTGCAAAGCCTGAGGAACAGACCGGGCCGACGAACCCAGCATCACCATATCGAGGAGAACGTTGACGCTCTCACTCACGAAGGGTGCATACTGGTCCCTGGCTTTCTGCTTAAGTTCGGATGGCGTTTCCTTCTTCTTGCCGCCGCCTTCTTTCTCCATTTCCCTGCGCAAATCGGCGAGTCGTATAACGCCCTTCTTTCCGGCAGCCTCTTTATTGTTCTTGATGATCTCGGCGAATTTAGCGTCTTTGGCGATCCTGGCTTGGGACCTTGTTGCCAGCTCCGCGAGCATGGACTGCTCCATGGGTTTCCAGAGCGGTGCGGCGTTTCCCGGCACGCCGATAAATGGGGTGATTGTCTGGGCCGGAAGCGGGTATTCCAGAGCCGTTTCACCAATATCTTCGAGAATGAAAAAGATAGGCAGCCGCACATCCGCCTCTACGCCCATCTTCTGCGTAGATTTACCACCGGGCAGGAAATACAGCGCCGTGGTGACTTTCATGCCACCCAGATCCCGGGGCAGTGGTGTAAGTGCCTGCACGGATCCTTTGCCAAAAGTATGGTCTGATCCGACGATAACCGCGCGATGGTAGTCTTTGAGAGCGCCCGCCACGATTTCGCTGGCCGATGCGCTCAGGCGGCTCGTCAACACGACGAGGGGACCCGTGTAGACCGTGCGGGGGTCTTCCTCAGGGAACGTAATCACTTTGCGTTTGTTATTTTCCTTTCTAGATGCGGCTGAGCCATTGACAAGAATCGTCACCTGCTCGCTGTGGTCTTTGGTTGCCACGATTCCACCCTTGCCAAGAAAAAGGCCGGCAATGCGCACCGCCTCCCCGAGCAGTCCTCGCCCGTTACGTGACAGGTCCAGCACGATCCCATCGACATGTTGTCGCCGGGCTTCGGCGAGAAGGTTTTTCACGTCTTTATAGCAGGACTTGTTTTCCTTCTCATCGCCGTAGAAGGAAGGAAGATCGATCACGCCGAAGCGGTATTGCTTGCCCCCTACTGTCCGTGTCTCGTAGGTGATCCTGGCTTCCTGCTCCTTAATATCGACCTTGTCGCGTGTGATAGTGACGTTGAAGCGGTACGTGCGTTCCGTATGCCGCAGGATTGTCAGAGTTACCTGCGTGCCTTTCTTGCCGCGGATCATCTTGACAACATCGCGCAAATCCATGTCGATGACATTAACGGGCTTTTCGTCTTCCTGGGCCACAGCGATGATCTTGTCCTTCGGCTTCAACATGCCCGAGCGCTCGGCGCCTCCCCCGGGTATTAACTCCTCGATAATGGTAAAACCGTTGTCGTTGCTGAGAACGGCCCCAATCCCTTCCAGGGAAAGCTGCATCTGAATTCGGAGGTCTTCAAAGTTTTCTGGGGACAGGTAGCTTGTGTGCGGATCCAGGGCCCGGGCGAAGGCCTCGGCGGCGTTCGTAATAAGTTTTTCGGGATTATGCTCAACTACCCGCTTCGTCTGCAATTCGTAACGATGAATCTGCTGCTTCTTGGCCTCCGCTAGGTCGATTCCCGTAAGCAGGGAGTTTTCGATCTGGAATTGCACGATCTTTCTCAGAAGCGCATGCTTTTCTGCGGTCGTTTTCACATAGGGGCGCTTGTTCACGTCGATGTCCAGACCCACTGTCTCATCGAGCCGGTAGTCCGAGCCCAGAATTTTTTTGATAATAGCCTCGTCCTCCCGCGCCCTTGCGACAAGCACATTATAAACCGGCTTGAGCGAAGCACAGTTGCCCGCTTGAATGCCTGCTGCAAATAAGTCTTGTAGAACCGGTTTTAGCTTTTCCAAATCAGATGCATACAGCAGCGTTTTAGAGGGATCAAGACTTTTAATCATCTGGTCAACGGCGTGAGTCTCGATCTCTCCGGTCATATTCTTCATCGCATAGTGGTTGGACAGAAAACTTTCCATCAGAAGAGGCAGGCTGCTGCAGGTAAGGTTTTCAGCCATTGATGAGGAAAGGGGCAACAGAATAATCAGCAGCAGAATCAGTAAAAGCCTCCGGAAATAGACCCCACCTCTGTTGCTAAAGGCTTTTTTGTGGCTGCAATGATCGTTACCAGCGGTGTTACCGGAGATATTTTTGACGCTTCTATCGCACATGCTCTTTGTACCTCAAACCGCACCGGGGCACGGCCATTCGTCATTTTATTGTTGAAACTCCAATTCCGAAAGCGAAGCGTAGCGGAATTGGTAAGTTGAACAATCCCGCGCAACGGAGGGTTTAATACCCCGCAGCTTGCTGCGGAACCTGTTTCCAAAGCTTGCTTTGGGGTTCATACCCGTGATTCGGTATGAGAAATCCGATGGCAGTAACGATAGAAGGGCGGAGGGATTATGTCAAGAGAAAAAGAAAATTTCATGCAGTTCTGGTTAAGTATACTAAATGCAATTCCATACCACGACCATCCCTGCAAACTTATTGACTCAGGCTTGAAAGATGCAAAGTCTTGACAGCTTATTTCTCGTTCATCTATTATATATATAATACTCACATTTTTGCTGTAATGCGTATACGGCCATCCCTGATTTTCATTGTAGATATAAAATGAAAATAGTGATATAAAAAAGCCATATAAAATTTTTCTTTGATTTTTCTCGCAACATAAAAATTATTGTATGATGACAGTAAACATAAGGGGATTATCACTTCGTCAGAAGTACGCAAACCAAGTGCGGCTATGGCTGTGCGGGATAAGAATGTGATTTTAAAATGAGCAATGACGCAGAAATTAAGTTATACAGGACGTTAGCCGAGACAGGTGATGCTGCTGCCCAAAACCGTCTGGGTTTGATATACCAGAATGGTGAAGGCGTTCAGCAGGACGAAGCTGAGGCCATCAAATGGTTTCGCAAGGCGGCTGAGCAGGGTCATGCTGATGCACAGAATAATCTGGGGCGGTACCAGAATAGTGAAGGCGTTCCGCAAGACGAAGCTGAGGCCATCAAATGGTATCTCAAGTCGGCTGAAAAGGGTCATGCTGATGCACAGAATAATCTGGGTTTAATGTACCGGAATGGTAAAAGCGTTCCGCAAGATGATGTTGAGGCCATCAAATGGTTTCTTAAAGCGGCGGAACAGGATCATGCCGATGCCCAGAATAACCTGGGTATGATTTACCAAGACGGTTTAGGCGTTCCACAGGACCATGCCGAGGCCATCAAATGGTTTCGCAAGGCAGCTGATCAGGGTCATGCTGGTGCCCAGTATAATCTGGGCTTGATGTATCAGAATGGCAAAGGTGTGAGACAGGACTATACAGCGGCGGTGAAGTGTTATCTCAAGGCGGCTGAACGGGGTCACGCTGATGCCCAGTATAAGCTGGGCTTGATGTACCAGAATGGCGAAGGTGGTGTTCCGCTGGATTATGCTAAGACCATCAAGTGGTTTCTCAAGGCGGCGGAACAGGGTCATGCTTATGCTCAGTATAACTTGGGTTTGATATATAGCAGCGGACTGCAAGACTATGCCGAGGCGGCAAGATGGTTTTTAAAATCTGCGGAACAAGGAATTGCGGATGCACAGTTTAATTTTGGTTTGATATTAGAAGAAGGTAGAGGTGTTCGACAGGATCCTGATTCAGCTGAGGTGTGGTATGGTGAGGCGGCTGCGCAGGGACACGAGGAAGCCCAGTTGAGACTATATAAGATGAAAAATAAATAGCTTACGGGTTATTGAAAAAAGCCTCTTAGAAAAGGATCTAACCTATTAAGCATACTCTTAGGCATCAGGTAAAATATCGATTCATTCTTCCCCTTTACCTTAGCGATGCACCGTATTTTATACCATACGATAACTTATAAAAACGTAACGAGCAGCGAAATTTTCTTGACTATTGAATGTTGTTATTTGTATCTTCATAACACACTCATATTGAAAAGGGATGAAATACATGTCTAAATTGGTTCGTTTCGGTGTGTCGCTGGAGGATGATCTTTTAAAGAAATTTGACCGTCACATCAAACAGCATAAATACACAAATCGCTCGGAAGCAATTCGCGATATGATTCGCGAAGAACTTGTTAAAAAGGAATGGACGGAAAATAAGGAAGTGACCGGCGCGATAACCATTGTTTATGATCATCATACAAGGGAGCTGGTCAACAAAGTTTTGGATGTCCAGCATGATCATCACGACTGTATTCTCTCCACACAGCATATTCACCTCGACCACCATAATTGTTTCGAAATTATTGTGACCAAAGGTAAATCGGCAGAAATAGAAAAATTATATTTGAAATTAAAATCGCTGAAGAGCGTAAAGCATGCCGGGTTTTTGATGGCTACAAAAGGAAAAGATTTGCCCTGACACCCTTTTCCCTTCTGCGGCTAACTTTGTTAGCGCAACCCGCCCCGGCGCAGGCCGGGGTCGTCGGCTTCCTCAACGTATGGAACAATACGTCTGCGGAGCCTCCTCTTTGCCGCCTCGTTATCCTTTGAAGGTAAAATGGTGTTACAAAGTGTGGGAAGAATAAATGCATATACCGGTCTGATGCCTTCTTCAATTTTCTAAATTTTGCGAGAGACCGATGGCATACTCAGCATCTCTGAAATGAAATCTTTTGTGGGTTTTTCGGACCGTCATCCACCACTTTTTAATTTTTTCTCATTTTGGAAGACCATCCGGCATCTGATGAGCCGTATCTTCCAGATGGTGATCCAGATGGATGTGAGGATGAACGTGGATCTTATCCTTATGCCGATGGCTGTGGATGTGAATAAGGTTGTTCTCCTGCAGCAGTTCCATATCATTTAATATGGCATCCGTCGGTCCTGATTTAACTATTTTCTTGTCATGATTAAAAACGTAAATACTGTCGGATATTTCTTCAACGACATGCAGGTCGTGACTTGAGGTTATAATGGTCTTCCCGGCTTCATGCGCCTCGTTTAATAGATCAATAATATGGCGGGTCGTTGCCGGGTCAAGGCCGGCAGTCGGCTCATCCAAGAGCAGAATTTCCGGATCGATGATCAGGGAAGAGGCTATGGCAACTTTTCGCTTTTCTCCAATGCTCAGTTGGTGAGGCGTTCTCTCGAGCAGGTCTTCGATTTCCAGGCGACCAACCAGTTCTTCAAGACGCCGACTTATTTCTGTTTTACCCATTCCCAGATGCAGAGGGCCAAAAACTATATCATCCTTAACCGTCGGGCAGAACAGTTGAACATCCGGATTCTGAAACACCAGGCCGACCGTGCGCCGGAAATTCCGGGAGAAAGTTTCATCATGAAAATCATTTTCCGCCAAATTCTTTCCGAGGAACCGGACGCTCCCCTTATCCGCAAAGAAAAGACCATCAAGGAGATGCAGAAGCGTTGATTTGCCTGAACCATTAGCGCCGATAACAGCAATTTTATGACCCTCTTCTACGGTAAAATCAACCCCGCACAATGCAGGAAACTTCCCTAGATAAGAATAATAAACATCTCTTAATTCAAAAATTACTCTACTCATCTGATAACTCCATTCAACCAGATTAAGGCGACAAAGAACAAGCCTGTAATAAACAACCACACCCAATCAACCCACTGTGTCTTAAAGTTTTCTAATACGGCGGGTTCGCCTGTATATCCACGGGAAAGCATAGCCTGATATACGGCGTCGTTGAGATGATAAGATCTAAGCCAGAGTGAAGCCATATTCCATGCCACCATATGCTGGCCTCTTTTATAATGGACTCTCGTTCCCACGCGGCTCTTAATTGCGAGATAAGTATTCCCCGCCACTTCCAGAAAAAGATAGATATAGCGGTAACACATGCCTAGGGTCATCACAAAAACCTGAGGTATGCCAAAAATACGCAATACCTTCAGTAAATCAAAGTGTCGAGTCGTCAAACTGAGGAGAACGGCAAATGAAACTGCCGTGGTGACACGGATGACAAATAGGGTGGCTCCCAATATCCCCTGGCGCGTAATACTCAGCTTATAACCAATAAAGTTGAAACTCAAAAGAGCTTCACCAGGGCTGAAAATACTAAAAAGTGCCGGAATGACAATAAAGAGAGAAAAAAGAGGGATGAATATCCAGGTTCTCTTCAGGAAGAAACTGATTTTCACTTCGGATAAATAAGCAAGAATCAGGCATAAAGCATACAGCACACAGGAAATGGCGATACTTCCTGTTAATACCGTAGCAATAATCATCAGGAAAATAGTGATGACCTTGATCCTAGGATCCAACGATTGCAAAAAGCCCGACTTTGAGGCATATTCCTCTGCGAAAATTGATTCTTTCAAAAAAGAAAGAGCGCCCGTAATCGAGCGCTCTATAAAACTGTCATGTCCAGCCATTGAGTTTAATCATCTTTCTTTGCTAACAACTTTCCTATTCCAAAAACGACAAGGATAATTATCAATATACCCACGATTGCGGACACTATATAAGCAAAACTCAGATATTGCAACCCCTTCTCTTCCCAACCCTTGAAGGCATAATCGGGCATGGGAGCATTCCAAAGGTCTGACAATTTTTTCAGGCCCTGAGGAACATACCCGACGAGCTTTTGCATCTCGTCGGCACCCCATTCCCCCCAAGCGGAGCCTGCTTTAAAATGATCCGGCAAGATAAGTCCAAGAGGGGAAAGAACAATCAGCACACCGAGTCCTATCCATAATTTAGTTAGTATCTTCATGGTTATGTCCTCCCATCATAAAGAAGTTCCGGGGCCTGTTTCTGCAGATATTTTAGCACAAGAGCGGTCACCAGCGCTTCCACCCATCCAAAAACCAACATATGTTCTCCGATCATGGCAGGTAAAGCGACATTTAATCCATACGGGCAATACAAGGCATGGCCGCTTGCTTCGTGATAGAGCAGGGGTTGAATGCCGAATTCAAACCCGGCGAATGCGGCAGCAATATTAATGGCCAGATAACCGGCAATAGCAGCAGCAATAACTTTTCTCGGAGAGTCGGGAGCCGAATTGAAACTGATGGCCTTATAGATGTAATAACCCGTGAAGGGAAGCACGAAAGCCATGTTGAAACAGTTGGCGCCGATTGCGGTAATGCCGCCGTCACCGAAAAGGAGGGCTTGTACAACCAGGGCGACGGTAATGGAGATGCAGGCCGCCCAAGGTCCGAGAAGGAGGGCAACAAGCACCCCGCCTACGGCATGTCCCGTTGTTCCCCCGGGGATCGGAACATTAAACATCATAATTACGAAACTGAAGGCTGCACCCATTGCTAACATAGGAACCTGTTTTGCTTTCAGCGTTTCTTTGACTTTTTTCGACGCCACCGCCCACACCGGGAGAATGGCGGCACCTAAAACACCACATGTCGATGGTCCTAAATATCCGTCTGGTATATGCATGATAAATTCTCCTTTGGAAGAATAATATTAAATTTTTATTCCTAAAACCTGAAAGTAATTCCGGCCAGCGCAGAAATATCTGTCTCAGAAGAGTCTAAACCGCACTTAACACCGAGATCAACATCAAAATTTTCATTTATAGAATAGATTATCCCGCCAATAAGAAAAGCGGGATCGTTGTTTGCGTCATCATCGGGATTGCGCTCAATACCGATATTAGCAGCCAGCTTCAAATTCTTAACAACTTCCCATGTGGCGGCTAACGAAACATGCCAGATATCCTTGCGTTCATCCGCATTGTTTTCGTTTCTGATGTAACCTAGATTTCCATGAAATGCCCAGGAACCCAGTTCCTGGGAAGCGATTAAAAAAAGATGGCCGCCCAGTCGTCCGGCGCCCAAACCTTTTTCATCATTGCCGGTGGGCATGCTTATTCCCGGTTTTAATGCCACGCTGAATTTGTCTTTCTCGAATAACCGCCACTTTGTTTCCAGCACCACATCGCCGATTCCTTTTTCATCATATACCGTTATTTCATTTACTTCAGCCTTCCCCCACAGATAGGGTAGGCTCAAAACCAGGTCAACATTTTCCGCGAGTCCGTAGGATAGCGTGGCTGCCGCCTGACCTCCCGTGCTTTTGACAGAAACATCTTCATGGTCATCCTTGTCCCAATCGTATTGGCCGTTCAATTCCAACTGAAATTTCCCTTTTCCCTGTGTGCCGGTATCATCGGTGATCAGCGGGTGGGCCGCCCAGGCAGGGCAGGCTATAAACAGAAAAACACAGCATAAAAAACTACTCACAAAGCCTTTCCACGTCATCTTTAAATTCTCCTTTAGGTGTTACGATATTTTATTTAGTGGCACGATATTTTGATTCTGTCAAGTTTTTTTCTGGAAAAAAGATGAGGCAGGAAATATTTTTTTGACAGAGAAAAGCGATAGACTATAGGACGCATTTCTAAATCCACGATTTGGAATCCCGGCGTGCTTGAATATAGATGGAGCTAAATATCATATATTATTGTAAAATATTATTATTTATTATTAAGAATAATTTTCTTTACAACTATTATTTTTTATGATAGTGACCAATGGTCATTGAATGAAGGAAGTTTTCTTTCATCACCATGATTTTATGGATTTAAGTAAATAATTAACTGAAATTTTTTAATGTTGTGTTTATATGAAACTTAGGTCTCTCGTATTTAATCTCGAAACTATAAAATTAATAGTAGTAAACGATATGGGCATGTTGCACCCAGGTGAACAGCCTTAGATTATTGAAAGGGGGAAGTATGGCAAAAGGGAATAATTCCGAATACAAGAAAATGATTGACAAGCAGTACAGTGACTTGATGAAACATTGTCAGGTTCAAATGGAAAAAATTGAGAAAGATCTACCTGAGCCAAAGGAAGATTTTCAGGCAGTGTTAAAGGATCATGGTGTCAGCCGCAGGGATTTTATTAAGTGGACCTCGGCTATGACTGCAGCTTTGATGCTTCCGCCGATTTTCCGTCCGATGGTGGCAAAAGCTGCCGAAAATTTCAGCCGCCTTCCTGTGGTGTGGCTGCATTTTGCTGAATGTACCGGCTGCTCTGAAGCCTTCTTACGTTCTTCTTATCCCAATGTTGATGATATTCTCCTTGAGACTATCTCGCTGGAATATCATGAAACACTGATGGCTGCTTCCGGTTATCAGGCAGAACAAAATCTGGAAAAAGCTGTTAAAGATTTTTCCGGTAAGTTCATCTGTGTCATTGAAGGCGCTTTACCCAGAGGGTTGAACGGAAAATATCTTACACTTGGCCCCAAAGGCAAAACGGGTATTCAAGTAGCCAAGGAAGTAACTTCCAAAGCTGCCGCCGTTGTCTGTATCGGCGCATGCTCATGTTACGGAAATATTCCGGCTGCCAAACCAAATCCTACGGACTGTGTCGGTATCAGTAAGGCATTAGGAATCAGTACGGTCAATATCGCCGGCTGTCCGCCCAACGCGGTTAATTTCACGGGCACACTGCTCCACTTCCTCTTGTTCGGTTCTCTGCCTCCATTGGATTCACTGGGCAGACCGGTATGGGCTTACGGAAAACGTATTCACGATTATTGTGAAAGACGGCCGCATTATGACGCGTCAGAATTTGTTGAAGAATGGGGCGACAATGGAGCGCTTAAAGGCTGGTGCCTCTATAAAATGGGCTGCAAAGGGCCTTATACTTATGCCAACTGCGGTAAAGTCCGCTTCAATGATGCAGTATCCTGGCCGGTAATGGCCGGTCACGGCTGCATCGGCTGCACCGAACCGGGATTCTGGGATACCATGGCGCCGCTGGAAAAACCGCTTGATGAAAAATCTTACGGTGGTGGTGAAAAAACCGTTGATAAAATTGGAATTGTTCTCACGGGCGCGGCTGTAGCCGGTATGGCTGTACATGCGGTGGCAAGCGGAGTAAGACACTCAGGAGGTAAAAAATAATGACTAAAAGAATAATTGTCGATCCAATCACCAGGATTGAAGGACATTTGAGAATCGAAGTAGAAGTTGATAACAACAATGTTATCAAAGACGCGTGGAGCAGTATTACTCTCTGGCGCGGCATTGAAACAATTTTAAAAGGCCGCGACCCGCGTGACGCCGGATTGATCGTCCAGCGCTTTTGCGGAGTTTGTACTTTTGTCCATTATGAAGCCAGCATTCTGGCCTGTGAAGATGCTTTCGGCATCAAACCACCGCCCAATGCGAGAATCGCCCGTAATTTAATCAGCGCTTCTCTTTACCTGACCGACCATGTCATGCATTTTTATCATCTGCATGGTCTGGACTGGGTGGATGTGGTCAGCGCTCTTTCGGCCAGCCCCCAAAAAGCAGTTGACATGGCCAAATCTATAAATCCCAATCCTTACAACTGCTCGGCAACTCATTATAAGGCCGTTCAGGAACGCCTTACAAAATTCGTCAAGTCCGGCCGCCTTGGTCCTTTCGCTAATGCTTACTGGGGAAATCCATCCTACAAACTGCCGCCGGAAGCCAATTTAATCATTCTTTCCCATTATCTCGACGCCCTGAAGATTTCCAAAGTCGGCGCCCAGATGATGGCTATTCTTGGCGGAAAGAATCCTCATCCGCAGACACTGGTTGTCGGCGGTGTTACTTCGGGCATGGATTTATTTGACGCCGAACGAATGGGGCAATATTTGTTCCGTTTCAAGGAAATGAAAAACTTTATCGAAACAGCTTATATACCTGATGTTCTTCTGGCTGCTAAATACTATAAAGACGAAGGCCTGCAAGGTATCGGCGGCGGTGTCAAGAATTATATGTCTTATGGCGGATTCCCGCTGGATGATGACTGGAACAAACTGCTCTTCCCGCGTGGAATTGTTAAAGATAGAAATTTGGCTAAGCCCTTAAAACTTGATGAAGAGAAAATTACCGAAGAAGTAACGCATTCCTGGTACAAAGGCAAAGAAGCGTTGCATCCTTACAAGGGAACAACAGACCCCGAATACACAGGATATGACGCGAACGGCAATGTAAAGGGCAATGAAAAATATACTTGGTGTAAAGCTCCCCGCTATGACAACAAACCTTACGAAGTAGGTCCTTTGGCTCGTATGGTTGTCGGCTATGCCCAGGGTGATAAAAACATTAAGCCCCTTATCGATTCCACACTGAAGGCAACCGGGCTTCCCGCGACTGTTCTCTTCTCCACTTTGGGCAGAACAGCGGCGCGCGCTTTGGAAACCAAGCTGGTCGCTGATAATACCGAAGGATGGGTAATGGAATTGATTGGAAATATCAAAAAAGGCGACACCCGCACCTGGACACGATGCGATGTGCCCAAGAAACCAGCCCAGGGTCGCGGTATGACGGAACCGCCACGCGGCGCCCTCGGTCATTGGATCAAGATCGAAGACCAAAAAATATCCAACTATCAGGCAGTAGTGCCTTCAACATGGAACTGCTCACCCCGTGATAAAAACGGATTGCGCGGTCCCTATGAAGAATCCTTAATCGGAACAAAACTGGCGAAAGTCGATCAGCCGTTGGAAATTATTCGGACGATCCATTCATTTGATCCGTGTATGGCTTGTGCGGTGCACATTGTCGATCCGAAAACAAATGAGGTCAAAAAATTTAAAGTGGCTTAAGGGGAGGTGACCATGCAAAAAACTACGCGAAAATATCTAGGCATCAAAGAGTGGTCTGGCCCCATGCGCATTAACCACTGGTCAGTGGCGGTCGCAATAGTCGTATTGATTGTGACCGGTTTTTATATTGCCGATCCTTTCACGATTTCCAAAGGGGAGACGGTAAATAAATTCTTCATGGGCAATGTGCGTTTTGTCCATATCCTGTTCGGCACTTTTCTCATCTTTCTGTCCATCTGGCGGCTTTATATGGCCTTCTTTTCCAGATTTCATGCGGATTGGAGGGATTTCCTCGCCTGGACGGATATAAAGGCCACAATCGAGCAGGTTAAATTTTATATGCTGATTAGCGAACATCCGGAAAAGAAATACCTGTACGGACCCATGCAGGCCCTGGCTTATACAGGCTGTTGGTTCATGGTTGCAGTCATCACCTTTACAGGACTGATCCTGATGGGAGCCGGATACCATGCCGGTCTGACGTCGATAGCATCCTTCGTGCTGAAACCGATTGAGAATCTGCTGGGCGGATTAGCCATGGTGCGCTACATTCACCATGTTTTCACCTGGTTTTTCATCTTGTTTATCATCGTTCACATATACATGGCATTCTGGTATGATGACGTTCTTAAGCAGGGTACGGTTTCGTCCATGGTCGGAGGAAGAACGTTCAAGAAGATAAAAGAATAATCGGAAGAACTATTGTTTTTTTCAAGAGGGGAGAGATATAATAATTCTCCCCTCTTGTTATTTATGGGGATATTCAAACGGATATGACTGAAAAAAAGGAAAAGATCACGATCCTGGGCGTGGGCAACCTTCTGCTTACGGATGAAGGTTTTGGTGTTCACTTTGTTCGCTGGCTCTCTGGGCGGTATAAACCTTCAGAAAACGTCAGCATCATTGATGGCGGCACGCTTGGTTATGCGCTCATCGATATCATTTGCAGTTGCGAAAATTTGATTGTGATTGATGTCTTGAAAGCTAAAGATACACCCGGTTCTATTTATCGCTTTAACACTCAGGAAATGCAGGCGCACATGCCGCCCCCAACAACAGCTCATGAAGTTACGTTTTTTGATGTCTTATTTAAAGTGGAACTTATGGACGAATTGCCCCAGACGATATTTTTGTGCATCGTTCCTCAGGATTATGGCGAAATGAATATGGAAATGACCCCTGTTATGCGGGAGAAGTTTCCGGTCATGGAAAAATTACTTATGGCAGAATTATCCAGATTGAATGTGACTTTGGAAAGAAACGATCATGCATGAACTGTACTTAGCAGAATCTATTTTGACTATAGTCCAGGACTACGCGGCGCGGCAGAATTTCAGCAAAGTTAATTCCATTTCGCTTTCCTTCGGCCGCTTGTCCTGCATTGAATCCAAGTCTTTACAATTTGCTTTTGAAGTGCAGGCAAAAAATACATCTGCTGAAAATGCCTCTCTGGATTTTCAAATTCTCCCCGCCGTTATCCATTGCTTTTCCTGTGAAAAGGATTTAGAAGTAGAAACATATTCAGCCATCTGCCCCAAATGCGGCGGTGAAGAAGTCATTTTAACCGGCGGTACGGAAGAGTTACAAATTTTAGAAATGGATGTAGATTAGTTAGTAAATTAGAATTTGCTTTCTTCAGGAAAGCAAATTCATTAACGCACTTATCCCGTCTATGGGGGGTAGAAATTTATTATGTGTATTGGATTTCCCGGAATAATCATTTCGATTGACGAAGATAATTACGCGATAATCGATATCAGCGGCACTCGTCGTGAGGTCTGTCTGGATATCGTGGATGAACCAGTCGCCGTTGGTGATTATGTGATTACTCATGCGGGTTATGCCATTCACAGGATAGATGTAGAGTCAGCCAAAGAAAAACTCTCCGCGTTGCAAGAGCTTATCGACAATGAAATATATTGACGAATATCGTGATCCTGCGCTGGTGGCAGGACTCTTAAAAAAAATCAGCAAAGTTTCCGATGCGCTTGCCGGTCCTGTAACCATTATGGAAATCTGCGGCAGTCACACATACGCCATCGGTCACTTCGGAATTCGTAAACTCCTGCCGGCAAACATCAATTTAATTTCCGGGCCGGGCTGTCCGGTTTGTGTAACATCTTCACGTGATGTGGATATCGCTCTTTATTTGTCCAGTCAGCATAATACGATATTTGCTACTTTCGGCGATATGCTCAGAGTTCCGGGTACAAATAGCGACAGTCTCCAGAAAAGGCGAGCCGCAGGCGCTGATGTCCGGGTGGTCTCATCCGCTGATGAGTGTATTGAGTTGGCCCAATCCAATCCGCAAAAAGAAGTAATGATGATGGGCATTGGTTTTGAGACAACCGCGCCGACCATTGCCGCCACCGTTGAGCACTGCCGCAAAAAAGGCATTAAAAACTTTTCCGTCTTTTCCGTACATAAGATCGTGCCTCCCACGCTTTGCGCTTTAATTGCCGATCCCCTGTTAAATATCGACGGCTTTCTTTGTCCCGGCCATGTCAGCACCATGATCGGCTCCGATGCTTACAAAATGATTACAGAAGCGGATCGGGCTGCCGCAATCACCGGATTTGAACCGGTGGACATTATGGAAGGCATTTGGATGATTTTGTCCCAGATCGAGCGCGGCAAAAAAGAAGTAGCCATACAATACGAGAGAGGCGTCAAACCGGAAGGAAATATCCGCGCTATGAATTTTCTTAAGTCCATGTTTCAAACGGCTACTGTGGAGTGGCGGGGACTGGGGCCGATACCGGACAGCGGTCTGGTTTTCAATGATGCCTATGCCTCTTTCGACGCGTTGAAGAAATTCGAGATTCCTGAAATTCAATCGGCGGAAATCAAGGGCTGCGGCTGCGGGGATATTTTACGAGGCATAAAAGCTCCGCAGGATTGTCCTTTATTTAAAAAAATATGTACCCCTATGAATCCGATAGGTCCCTGTATGGTCTCTTCGGAAGGCACTTGCTCCACCCATTACAAATATTACTAACGGAGGTAATAAAAGTGAAAGTATCGGTTGTAAAAAATGTTCTGGATGCCAATGATCGAATCGCTGCGGAAAACAGAGAAATGTTCGATAAAAATAAAGTATATGTAATTAATCTGATGAGCTCGCCCGGCGCGGGAAAAACATCTCTGGTGGAACGCACCATTATGGCCCTGCGCGATCAATATCGCATCGGTGTGATCGAAGGTGATATTCAGGATACGTATGACGCCGACCGTATAGCCAAACTCAACATTCCCGTTGTGCAAATCAATACCGGCGGCGCCTGCCACATCGACGGCAACATGATCCGCGATGCTCTGCCTACTTTCGATTTGAGCAAAACTGATCTGCTTATTGTTGAAAATGTCGGCAATCTTGTTTGTCCGGCGGAATTTAAAATCGGCGAGAACATGAAAATCATGCTGCTCAGCACACCGGAAGGCGCGGATAAACCGGCAAAATATCCTTTGATGTTTCAGGAATCAGCCGCGCTCTTGATCAATAAGATCGATCTGATGCCTTATGTGGATTTTGATCTGGCCAAGGCAAAACATGACGCGCTATCGCTCCACAAGGATTTAAAAATATTTGAAGTATCGTGTAAAGCCGCAACCGGTCTCGATGCCTGGACTTCGTGGCTTACCGAACGTATAGATGCCTTCAAGAAGAAATAAAGTGATCAAGAGAGCACGCTATCTTTTTACCGGTATCGTTCAGGGAGTGGGCTTTAGGCCTTTTATTTACCGCCTGGCTGTACACCTGAAACTTACCGGTTTTGTGCAAAACCGTCCCGACGGAGTACTGGTCGAAGTTGAAGGAACGCCGCAGGCAATAGACAATTTTTTTGCCAGTGTCAGTAAAGAACTTCCACCGCTGGCCAACATTACCGGAGTTGAATCTTCGGCAATAGCAATAACAGGCGATACGGAATTTAAAATTATCATAAGTGACAGTGAAGGGCTCCGTGATGTTCATATCGCGCCTGATTCCGCCGTGTGTGCCGATTGTTTAAAAGAATTATTTGATCCGTTAGACCGCCGCTTTCGCTATCCCTTCATCAACTGCACCAATTGCGGACCACGCTTAACGATTATCAATGATATTCCCTATGACCGTGTTCATACATCCATGGACTGTTTTCCCCTTTGTCCTGAATGCCGCAAAGAATATGAGAATCCAGCCAATCGCCGTTTTCATGCCGAACCCAATGCCTGCCCGGTTTGTGGCCCACAATTGGAACTGCGGGATGCAGAAGGGGAAATCATCACCTGTGAAGATTCTTTGGAAAAAGCCATTGAACTTATTGCCGCAGGCAACGTGCTGGCGATTAAAGGCCTGGGTGGATTTCATTTATGCGTGGATGCGGCAAATGATGCGGCAGTAAAGAAACTCCGTTCACGCAAATACCGGGAAGAAAAACCACTGGCCATTATGGTGAGGGATATTGAGCAGGCAAAGCTGATTGCTGAAGTTAACGATGAAGAACAAGCGTTGCTTTCATCTTTCCAGCGCCCCATTGTTCTGTTGAAGAAGAAAAAAAATGCCCTAATTTCAACGCTTATCGCTCCATCCGTGCCCAATCTGGGCATTATGCTTCCTTATGCACCTTTGCATTATTTGCTGCTGGAAAACAAATTCCTGGCGCTGATTATGACCAGCGCAAATCAGGTTGACGAACCGATCTGTATCAGTAACCGTGAAGCGCAACTCAGATTAAAAGGCATTGCGGATTATTTTCTGGTGCACAATCGCGATATTCTGGTACGCTGTGATGATTCCATTGCTTTTGTTACCGGCGGAGGGTCGCAATTGATGCGGCGTTCGCGCGGCTATGTTCCCCGGCCGCTGATTCTCAGAGAATCATTCCCGGCCGTGCTAGCTCTCGGCCCACAATTAAAAACGACCCAGTGCATTCTGAAAGATAATTTTGCGTTTCTTAGTCCCCATATAGGAGATATGGAAACACCGCAGGCGCGGGATTTTTTCCATGAAAGTCTTGCCTTGATGAAAAGAATAACTCAGTCCGATCCGCAAATTATTGCGTGCGATTATCATCCGGCATATTATTCCACTCAAGCAGCGCAGGAATTTAATGCGAGCAGGGTAATCCATGTTCAACATCATCATGCCCATATTGTCAGTTGCATGGCGGAAAATCAAATCGACGGCGATGTCATCGGGCTGGCAATGGATGGCATAGGTTTCGGTCTGGACGGCAATGCCTGGGGCGGAGAATTTTTATTAGCCAGTGCCATTCGATTCCAGAGGTTCGGACATCTGAAATATTTTGTCCTTCCGGGCGGTGAGAAAGCAATCCATGAACCCTGGCGCATCGGCGTGAGCTTAATTAGGCAAGCCTATGGTAAATCCTGGCCCGATATTGTTTCCCGCTTAAATTTTGCGCCTGATCAAACTGATTTCGCCTTACTGGATAAAATAATAGAAACAAAGCTCAATTCGCCGCTATCGTCGGGATTGGGAAGATTATTCGACGGCGTTGCCGCCATAATGGGTCTGCGTCGAAAGGTCAGTTTTGAAGGCCAGGCGGCAATGGAGCTGGAAGCAAAAGCTGGAGTGGCAGGTGAAGTAATGCCTTTTGAGATATTGCACAATCCTGATGATTCTTGTATTCTGGATATGTCGTCAACTATACGCGCCATTGTGGAATATATTTTTGCCGGCGAAAGCACAGAAAAAATAGCATCAGCTTTTCATGCAACACTTGCCGCGGCCTTTGCTTCAATGTCAATGGAGATGAGAAAAGCAGCAGGCATCAATCGTGTAGCGCTCTCCGGCGGCTGTTTTCAAAATCGTATATTATTGAAAGGGACAGTAACTGAGCTGAAAAAGAAAGACTTTGAAATTTATTATCACAGTCAGGTTCCCGCCAACGACGGCGGCGTGAGTTTGGGACAGGCCGTGATTGCCGGTTCCATATCTAAAAAAGAAAAATAATCGCACAATCTTATCATTCCCGTTATAGATGACCTTTAGGTTACGCAGGCGGGAATCCATAAAACATAGAAAGGGATTAAAAAATGAACTACGATAAAATATTACTGGAACATGGCGGCGGCGGATTATTATCCAATGAGTTAATCGCGGAAAAGTTTCTGCCTCATTTCAATAACGCCTATCTGGAGCGTTTGGAAGACAGCGCTGTATTGACTATCGGCTCTCAGAAATTTTGTTTCACCACTGATTCCTATGTTGTCAGTCCCATCTTTTTTCCCGGCGGTAACATCGGCTCACTGGCGGTGCACGGCACTGTCAATGATCTTTCCGTATGCGGCGGAAAGCCGTTGTATCTCAGCTGCGGCTTCATTCTGGAAGAAGGCTTTCCGGTAGATTCACTGGATAAAATCATCAAGACGATGGCCGAAGCGGCGTCAGATGCGGGCGTGAAGATTGTCACCGGCGATACCAAGGTTGTTTCCCGCGGCGCTGTGGATGGAATATTCATCAACACTTCCGGCCTCGGCATTGTCGAATATCCAGGAACGTTATCAATAAAAAGTATTCAACCGGGCGATGCCATAATTTTAAATGGAACAATCGGCGACCACGGCGCGGCTATTATGAAAGCCCGGGAGAATCTCGGTCTTGCCGCTGATATTTTATCCGATTCCGCACCGCTCAACGATTTGATTGCCGCAATTTTACAAGTAAGCCCAAACATCCACTGCATGCGCGATGCGACACGCGGCGGCCTGGGCGCTATCTTAGCGGAAATTGCCAAAAGCGCTAAAGTTCGAATCGATATCAGCGAACACAGTATTCCCGTGCAGGAAAATGTACGGGGAGTTTGTGAAATACTGGGGCTGGATCCGCTGTTCCTCGCCAACGAAGGGAAAATGGTTCTGTTCTGTCCGGCAGCTGACGCCCAAAATATTTTGTCGGCCATGAAGAGTCACAAATATGGAAAGAACGCCGCCATTATCGGAAGCGTCGGTGATGTCGGTAAAGGACGGGTTGTTCTGAAAACTATCATCGGCGGCGAACGCATTGTTGATTTGCCGACGGGGGAATTGGTGCCTAGAATCTGTTAAGTGTATTATTGAGTGATAGTGGCGGATATATTTATACAGATTTATTCACTTTTAAAAAAAAATAAAAGGTGCTATTATTATAGCTAACGTATCGGAAGAGTTGACGTTCAGATATTTATAGTTATGCAAATAGGGAATGGCGGTGGATGGGGCAAGGCATCTTGCACAAGCGACATAACGATTATATGTTTACCGTGAGCGCGTTAGAGAGGAGATTTGTCCGTGGCACTTCATATCGGACACTGGGTCACCAAATGGCCGTTTTGGCGGGAATATAAAAAATCGCTTACAGAAGAGCGAAATTGATGCGGAAGGGCGGATTCAGTTTGTTCCAAAGCGAACCTTAGTATATTAAATCGATCATAGATTACTCAAGGAGGGTGTATGTCGAATATTAAGGAATATTTTTTTGAATATTTCGAGCAGATAGTGGTGCTGTTTATTCTGGCGGCTGTTGTTGTTTTGAATTATTTTATTGCCGAAAAACTTGCCCTTCTGAATCTGTTCTATCTCCCGGCGATTCTAGCCGGATTTGTACTGGGGAAAAGAAAAGCCCTGCTTACCAGCATTTTCAGCGTCACGGCGGTCACATTTTATGTGTTTCTGAATTATGAGAATTTCAAGCAGGTTCAGTCAGTCGTTTCATTATATGCAAATATCATTTCATGGGGCAGCTTCCTTATCCTGTGCTCAATTGTTGTCGGCTATCTGCATGAAGAAAACGAAAAAAAAGTAGTTCAGCTCAAAAACGCCTATATGGGCATACTGGAAATACTGTCAAAGTATATCGAGTCTTCCGATAAATACACGAAGGGCCATTCAGTGCGGGTTTCGCATTATGCCACCGAAATAGCTGTGGCCATGAAGCTGAAGCCCCAGGAGGTTGAAAATATCAAAGTCGCGGCGCTGCTGCATGATATCGGCAAAATCGATATCAGCACGGAACTTATCGGCAAAGCAGCTTCGCTCAGCAGCGATGAAATAAATATTATGGCCAGCCATTCCGAGCGCGGTGCACAGATACTTTCTGCGGTGGGCAGTGTGTTGAGCGAAGCTATTCCGCTTGTCCGGGCCCATCATCAGTATTTCGATCATGACGAGCACAAAGGTTCCCCTTTAGGTGAAGTGCCGCTGGGAGCGCGCATTTTGGCGGTTGCTGATTCCTATGACGCCATGACTACTGATAGGCCTTATCGCTCAGGCATGCCGCCGTGGAAGGCTATGGAGGAACTGGAGCGATGCACGGGCACGCAGTTCGACCCGAAGGTTGTAGCATGCTTCAAGAACATGCTTGTTCAGCGTAGCGGCACCCATCAGATACTGTCGGGAGATTAGAAAGCGCCGGCAGTTGAGTAGCCATGGCCTTATGTGACCTACCCCCAAATTCTTGTACCATTTCAAAAGCCAGAAGTGCGGAAGAGAAGGGTGCGAGGCTACGCTCCAAGACATTCTTAATCACCAAAAGTTTGTTTCCGTTTATCCTGAAATGGTATCAGAAATGGGAAAATAAAAAATTCCAGCGCCATACTTGCAAGAAGGAGTAAATATTATGATAGAAGTCCCTCGGCATCCCGCGCCCTGGCATTTAACCGGCAAGGGCTATATTCTCCTTTACAGGTTGCAGAAGAGTTTTATCGAGAACCATGGCAACATACCGGAGTTCTTACATGGTAAATTCACAGGCGGATTCGGATGCGTCATGCTTGTGGATTATGCAACGTCGGACGCTGGTCCATATGGTGAACTGCTTTTCATTCCGGGAAAATTCCATCACGAAGGGAAAAAACTCAACACCATAAGCAAAATATATGTTTCCACCATCGACAGTGTGGTCAACGGCAGGCGAAATTGGGGAATACCTAAGGAACAGGCGGAATTTGTGTTTGACCAGATTGATGAACATCATGAAAACATTGTGATAACAAAAGGCGCTGAGCCGATCGCGGAATTCTCCATTCGTTCAGGAGGGCTATCTTTTCCGGTGAACACCAGGCTTATGCCATTTCCCTTGGTGCAGAAACATGAGAACGAGTATTTTTATACGATGTTCACAGGAAAGGGAAAAGGCAAACTTGCGCACATCGAGAAAATATCGATTAACGATAAGCTGTTTCCAGATGTCTGTTCGTGTAAGCTCTTAGTGGCCGTGAAGATTGAGCCTTTCTGCATCGAATTCCCAAAACCGAAAATCGGTAATTTATAGTACTGGAAGTTATCTTTTTCTCAACTTATAGATGATCAGGTGCGAAGGGAGTAACACCCGTGAGAAAATCGACGAAAATGCTTATGGCAAAACACGGATGGAGGTTAGACCGGGCAATACACAATTATATCTACTTCGTTTTTTATTATCCGTATGTGGCATTTGTATATTATCTATTCAAATATCTTTCAAAATATTTATCATGGTTCAAACCGCTGAACCCGGTCATTAATATGGCATTTAACAGATATCATGCGAAAATCCTGTCCGGCGAAGACGTAAGAAAGATTGTGACCATAAATGAGGACATAAGCGCGATTTCCGAAAAAAATAAGAAGATCGTTCCCTTCAAATACGCTTACAATATCCTGTTCCAAAACCCGGAGCATATTGTGGTCGTTGATTGCCCCTGCAAAAAAACACTGAAAGCACCGCCCGACACGATAAACTCGTGTTTGTGCGTGGGGAGTGGTACCGGCGCCTTCTGGCTGGACAATCTCTCTAAAAAATATAATGCCCGGAAGATCAGCCAGCAGGAAGCACTGGATATGATCAAGCGCTTCAGGAAGCTTGGCTACATCAATCAGGCATTTTTCAAAGTTGCGACCGGGGGCAGCACAGGGGTGATCTGCAACTGTCATCCGGATACATGCGTTTCCCTGCAGGCCACGAAGTTCGCGAAAAAATTCAACGAGGAATTTACCATGAACGTGTATGCTGGCTACTCGATCAGGCATGATGAAACAAAATGCAAAAAATGCGGAACATGCGCCTCCGTATGTTATTTCGAAGCTACCAAGGTAGATTCTGAAAAAAGATGGTCGTACGAAAAAGATAATTGCACCGGTTGCGAGCTGTGCGTCGAACATTGTCCCGAAGGGGCACTCTCCCTGTATCAGGATCCGTCAAAGCCGCTACCGCTTGACATGGATCTCGTAAAATCCGAATTCGCAAACTAAATGAAAAGGGTGCATGCATGAAAGAGTATGATGTAATAGTCGTGGGTACTGGAACAGGCGGTTCAACAGTCGCGCGGGAAATGACCAATCGCGGAAAAAAAGTCCTCATGCTCGAATCAGGCGGACGGTGGGAATGGATGGGCAACACGGTAGCCGTCGCTATGATCCTAAAATATTTCGGGTTGGTGCGCAGCAAGGAGGGAAGTACCGTCACCTTTGCCAACAACTATGGCGGCTTGTCTAACATTGCAGCCGGTTGCGCGGCGCCTCCCCCAAAAACAGTTTTCGATCCGGTGGGAATCGACCTCATACAGGAGGCGGAAGAAGCGAGGAAAGAACTGGGCATGCAGAAGCAACCCGATGAACTTGTGGGAAAGGAAAATTTACGCCTCGTGGAGGTTGCCAACAGTATTGGGTATCACTGGGGAAAGATGGAAAAATTCATCGATCCGAAGCGGTGCAATGCAAGCGGGGACTGCATGCTTGGGTGCAAGACCGGCGCTAAGTGGACTGCTCGCGTGTATGGCGACGAGGCGGTGAGTAAGGGCGCGGAACTCCATCTCCATACTAGGATCACGGAAGTAATTGTTGAAAACGGCCGGGTGGTCGGGGTAAAAGGGGCAAGGCTAGGGGTTCCAGTCAAATACTTCGGAAAATCCGTTGTGCTTTCAACAGGGCTTGACAATGCGTATATACTTCGCCGCGCCGGGATTTCGCGCGCCGGAAAAGGATTTTGCTGCGACTGGCTTCAATTCGTGGGGGCTGAGATCCCCGGGATGAATACCGTAGGCGCTGCGCCCATGTCTGTGGGCTCGCTTGAGTTCTACGAATCTGACGGCATCGCTATTGTTCCGGTATTTCCCAACTGGTCAATGTATGCGGCAACTCTCGCTTTTATGGGGCCGCAGAGCCTAATAAATTTCCCCCGATTTTGGAAGCTCTCGGGCATCATGGTGAAAGTGCGGGATGAAACAGCCGGTGAGCTTTTTAAGGGTGTATCATTCTCCAAGAAAGTCAGCAAGGTTGACAAGATGAAGCTGGATAAAGGAGTTGATATAATCAAAAAGGTGTTTCGTAAGGCCGGCGCAAAAGATGCGAATATACTCCCGCTCAATCCGCAAGGCGCTCATCCATCGGCAACATGCAGAATCGGCGATGTGGTGGATAGTAACCTTGAGACAGAAATAAAAAACCTTTACTGCTGCGACGCGAGCGTCTTCCCTTCAGCTTTGGGGTTGCCGGTTATATGGACTGTCGTGGCTTTGGGTAAACGTCTTGGGAAACATCTGGATGCCCGGCTCGGGAAATAATCACTATAATCATCTGGTAGCTATCTCATTAAAAGATACTTGCATAGCGCGGGTTTTCTTATGATCATGCATTATGCCCGATTCATAAGCCCTAAGCCATTCAAAATATATTGTTCATGTCCTTTGATATATAATATATCCGTATCGCGGTAGATATCCATTGGTCAGGTTATTGAATTGCTTTGATCCCATCATTTAGTTGTCTGTGAACTCATTAAATATGGTTCTATCACTTCTTATCTTTTATTTCATTTTCAAAAGCCAGAAGAGCGGAAGGGAAGGGCGCTAGGCTACGCAAGATCACACCCTGCAGGAAAGATATCGCTACGCCATAGTTGGTTACGGGAACGCCGGCATCCTGGGCCTTGCGCAGACGGGTGAGCATTTCCCGGCGGTTAATCATGCAGCCACCGCAATGCAAAATCAGCTTATATTTTTTTAAATCATTGGGATAATCCCGTCCCGCAGATATATCTATCAGGAGTTCGCCGCCTACATATTGCCGAAGCCAACGGGGAATTTTTACCCGGCCGATATCGTCTTCCAGCGCGTGATGCGAACAGGCTTCAGCAATCAAAATTCTATCACCCGGTTGCAATCTGTCAATCGCTGCTGCTCCACGTGCCATGATGGCGAGGTCTGATTTTTGCCGCGCAAACAAAATGGAGAAAGTGGTTACCGGAATATCTTTCGGAACATCAGCCGTGACCTTAAGGATGGCCTGCGAATCAGTCACAACAATCGCGGGCGGATTTTTCAGATTGGCTAGCGCTGCGGCAAGTTCTCTTTCTTTGACGACAAGTGTCATGGCATCATTATCGAGTGCGTCTCGGATAGTCTGTACCTGAGGCAGAATCAACCTGCCTTTGGGCGCCTGCAAGTCAATGGGTACAACTAAAACAGCAAGCCCTCCCGGTGGCAGGAGATCGCCGATGAGCGCTGGAGTTCCGACAAAATCAGCAGGTGCAACTTCCAGTAATTGTTGCTTCAGGGCATTCAGATAATTCTGGCGCCTGGTTTCATCATTGCAGGAAACAGTTAGAATCCGATCTGATTTTGATTGCAAAAATTTCAGATGATCGGGGGAAGGCATATGCAAATCAATTTTGTTGATAACGATCAACACAGGTATTTTGCGGGTTTTCGATTTTTTCAGAACGGATTCTTCGTAATCCGTCCATGTATTCGTCTCGGTGACGAGAATAATGACATCCGTACGGTCGAATACTTTGGCAGTTTTTTTTAAGCGTGCGCCGGAAAGTTCTGATATATCATCAAGTCCTGCCGTATCCAGAAAAAGAACCGGTCCCAATGGTAAAAGCTCCATCGCTTTTTCCACAATGTCGGTTGTCGTTCCGGCAACAGGTGAAGTAATGGCAATATCCTGACCGAGCATTAAATTCAGCAGGCTGGATTTGCCGACATTGGTTCGCCCCAGAAGCGCGATGTGCAGCCGATTTCCCTTCGGTGTGTTATCCATTATTTTTTATCCTTGTAGCCGAGCGCCGTTAATTGATAGGGAGATAATACTTTATCGATCAATTCTTTTCCCAGTTTTTCTTCTAAAAACCGCCGCATATTTTTATCGCCGCGGGAAGAAAATTCTGTTATCAACTGTGTGGCTTTCTCGTAACCGGTCACCGGCAGTAAAGCTGTGATGATCATGGGACTGGCATCGAAATATTCTTCACATTTTTCTTTATCGGCCGCAATGCCGCGCACATGCTCGGTGAGCAGTTCATTGATGTTAATCAGTAAATCCAGTGATTCCAGCAGGGCGTGAGCCAGCAGTGGCAGAAATTCATTGATCTGAAGTGTGCCGCGTGCCGCCGCATCGGTAACGATGGCATCATTGGCGATCACTTTCATGCCAACTTGCATGGCCGATTCCGCCAGAACCGGGTTGACTTTACCCGGCATGATGGAGGAGCCTGCCTGCATTTGCGGCAGTTTTATTTCTCCCAGGAAATTCATTAAACGCAGATCGTTGACAATTTTTATCAGATTGACGGCGTGGGCTTTAAGTATTCCCGATACTTCGACAAAAGCATCGGCATTGGCGGTTTCTCCCATGATATTTTCGCCGCGGGAAAGCCCCAGTCCTGTTACTTCCCTTAATTTTTCGATGACCAGAAAAATATAATCACGCGGTGCGGCAAGCCCTGTGCCCACGGCTGTTCCGCCCAGGTTCACGACGCGCAGGCGTTCCTCGCATTTGAATGTCCGCCAGCGATCCCGCGAAAAAGCTTCGGCAAAGGCGGAAAATTCAGCGCCGAGAGTTATGGGCACGGCTTCCTGCAATTCCGTTCGTCCCAACTTGACAATCGCAGCAAACTCTTTTTCTTTTTCCTGAAAAGCGCCTTGCAGACCAGCTATGGCTTGAGCGAGGTCACGTAGGCGATAAATTGCAGCAACTTTTACTGCCGTAGGATAAACATCATTGGTGGATTGATGCAGATTGACATCTTCCAGCGGATGAATAATTGTGTAATCGCCTTTGTTGCCTCCCGAAATTTCTATGGCGCGGTTGGCAATAACTTCATTGATATTCATATTGGTGGATGTTCCCGCACCGCCCTGCAGAGCATCAATGGGAAACTGATCAACGAGTTTGCCTGCCTCAATTTCATCACAGGCGGCAATGATTGCTTTTCCTTTTTCCGGAGTAAGATGACCGGTTTCCAGATTGGCCAGTGAACACGCTTTCTTGATCTGTGCCAGACTTCTTATTAGACCGGCATTTACTTTTTGGCCGCTGATGGGAAAATTATTTATGGCTCTCTGGGTATGAATTCCCCAAAAAACATCTGCGGGTACGTCTAATGATCCTAAGAAATCATGTTCTATTCGTGTTTTTGTCATAAGTTATTTCCATTCGGACTACTCCGAGAGCAGTCCTTGTAATGTCCATCTCAGTCTCAAATTCACGCTTTGCTCGCGGGATCAATTCCATTTACGTTTCAAATTTCGTTATACTCATTTTCAGCGAATGTCATCGATTCGACTTACCAATCTGACTGCGCCTATAGTGACCTTTAGGTTCTTTGCTTGTCACATTGGAGTCTCATTAAAAAAGAGGTTTGCTCCCGTTTGGAACAAACCTCTTTTTATATTATTTGATTTGATCTAAAAAACTATTCATCTTTTGTATGAGGCAAATCGGTGCCTCTCTTTACATACTTGGTATGCAGAAGCTTATGCGATTTGTGTCCTAACGGTTCCTTCAGGAATTTGTCATATAGCTTTTTAACCGATTCATTCTCATGCGATTGACGGTTTTTCTGGACCTTTCCGTCATCCTTGTAAAGAGCGGAAGTACGCAGCACGCGGATATCGTTATTAGTTGGAATGGGCTCGCCACCACCGGAAATACAACCGCCCGGACAGCACATGATTTCAATGAAGGCATAATTCGCTTTACCCTCCCGGATGAGATCCATCAG
The DNA here is from genome assembly GCA_963710575.1 of uncultured delta proteobacterium. Classification (GTDB taxonomy): domain Bacteria; phylum Desulfobacterota; class Syntrophia; order Syntrophales; family Smithellaceae; genus Smithella. Next base: position 34,554 of record CAVQAL010000019.1, read on the forward strand.
TTTGCGGGCATTACCCAGACCATGTGCAACAGCAATTTTTACATCGCCCAGAGGTCCTACTTTGACGGTCGCTTCTTTAACTCCTTCCAGACCGCGGACAGGGGTGATATCCAGGCTGGGCAGGTTTTCTCCGGTTACAACGGCATAAACGGTTCGGAGGGCTGCTTCCATAACACCGCCGGTGGCGCCGAAAATTGTCGCTGCTCCTGTGTATTCACCCATCGGGGCATCGTAATCTTCATCCGGCAGATTGACAAAATCAATTCCGCCTTCTTTAATCATGCGTCCCAGTTCTCTGGTGGTAAGAACATAATCAACATCGCGGAAGCCGCTGCTGTTCATTTCCGGCCGTTGGGCTTCAAATTTTTTAGCGGTGCAGGGCATGATGGAAACGGAAATGATATCTTTCGGATCAATGCCTGCTGTTTCCGCGTAATAGGTTTTAGCCAGAGCGCCGAACATCTGTTGCGGCGATTTACAGGTGGACAGATGACCGAGCAGATCAGGATAAAAATGTTCACAAAATTTTATCCATCCGGGGCTGCACGATGTAATCATCGGCAGTGTTCCGCCTTCTTTAACTCTTTTGAGTAACTCGTTGCCTTCTTCAATAATGGTGAGGTCGGCGGTAAAGTTAGTGTCAAATACCTTATCGAACCCCAGTCTGCGCAGAGCGGCAATCATTTTTCCGGTGACAAGACTTCCCGGAGGCATATCGAATTCTTCACCAAGCGCCGCTCGAATGGCCGGTGCTTCCTGCACGATAACATGCTTGGTCGGATCCTGCAGCGCTTTCCAGACCAAATCAACATCATCCTTTTCGTAAAGCGCGCCAACCGGGCAAACAAGGATGCACTGGCCGCACGTAATACAATTGGATTCAATCAAGGGCAAATCAAATGCCGGAACAACTTTGACATCACTGCCGCGATGCGCCGGAGTCAAAACGCTGACCGTCTGAATTTGATCGCAAACCGCCACGCAGCGATGACATTCAATACATTTGCGGCTATCCCGCACAATGGAAGGGCTGGAACGATCGATCAGGCCTTCCTTGGGGAATTGGGTGTAATCGAAGCGAACTTCTTTGAGACCAACAAACTCAGCTACTTTCTGCAATTCGCAGCTGCCGTTTCTCACACAATAGTTGCACTCCTGCGGATGATTGGCTAGTAATAGTTCCACAACCATTTTTCTGGCTTGCCGGACTTTTTCCGTGTTGGTGCGGACAACCATGCCTTCACTGACAGGGAAAACGCAGGCTGCAATTAAGCTGCGCTGACCTTCAACTTCGGTCATACAAACACGGCATGCACCCGGCGTATGTTTTATTTCTGTCCAGGCGCAAAGAGTAGGGATTTTGATTCCAACGCTGCGGGCAGCTTCCAGAATGGTTGCGCCCGCTGGTACTTCTACCTGACGATTATCAATAGTCAATTTAACGGTTGACATATAATTAATTCTCCTTATAGCTCTTTTATAATATTTTAAACGGCCGCATCACAACGCAGACAACGGCATGCTTCCTTAATGGCGTCTTCACGGTTAAAGCCCAGTTCCACTTCCACAAAACTCATTTTGCGAATATCGTGATTCATTTCCGGCATCAGCATTTGAGGAGCTTCGATGCTTTCTTCGTCGATTACCAAAGGCACATCGATTTTTTCCATGGCCGGTTTTTCGTAAGCCGGTTCACCGTTAGCCTTGCGGATAGCGGTGTCAATGTCGTCGGCTGCCTGATGTCCTGCGCCGATGGCTGCAATAACTGTATCGGGGCCTGTTACTGCATCGCCTCCTGCGAAGTACCGGGGATTGGCGGTGCGTGATTTGTAATCTTTACCGACATTGTAACAATCCCACTTATTGATTTCCACGCCGGTCTTTTTATCCATGAAACTCATATCCGGCACCTGGCCGATAGCCGCGACAATGGCATCAACCTTTAAAGAAAATTCAGAACCGACAACGGCGACAGGTTTCTTACGTCCGCTGTTATCAAAATCGCCCAGTGTCATGCGCTGGCAGGAGATAGAACTGACTTTTCCCTTTGAACCTTCAATCTTCAGAGGAGCGATCAGATATTCAATTTTGATTCCTTCTTCTTCCGCTGCCTTGATTTCCTCTTCAGCCGCCGGCATATCAGCTCTCAAACGGCGGTAGAGAATTGTGACATCCGCGCCAAGACGCACAGCAATGCGGGCAGCGTCGATAGCGGAATTACCGCCGCCGATGACCGCAACTTTTTTACCAAGAGTTTTCTCTCCTTTAAGCCATTTATCTTCATTGGCATTGAAGTCGCGCAGGAATTCCACACCACCGTAAACATTTTTCATGTCTTCGCCGGGCACGCCCATTTTCTGGCTCTTGTGAGCGCCGGTGGCCAGATAGATAAAGTCAAATTCTTTTTCCAGTTTGGCAAATGTAATATCCTTACCGACACGTGTGTTCAAACGAATATCCACGCCCAAGGCGCGAATATCGTCAATTTCGTGATCCAGAATGTTGCGCGGCAGACGGTAAGAAGGAATGCCCCAATAAAGCATACCGCCTGCTTGGGGTAATTCTTCAAAGACTGTTACTTTATAACCGCGAAGAGCCAGATCGCGCGCCGCTGTGAGCCCTGCGGGACCTCCGCCGACAACAGCTATCTTTTCTTTACGGGTGACAGGCACAGCGTCGATTTTTGGCCGCGGCGCGTTATCTGTAATAAAGCGTTTCAGGAATTTGATGGCAATGGATTCGTCCATATTGCCGCGGCGGCATTTGCTTTGGCATTTATGATCGCAAACTCTTCCGCAAACCGAAGGGAAGGGATTGGTCTGCAAAAGTATCTTGTAGGCGTCTTCAAATCTTTCCGCTCTAATCAGGGCAATGTAAGAAGGTATATCCATTTCAATAGGACAGGTGTGCTGGCAGGGAGATTTAAACATTGCCGAGCAAACAGCGGCACTGCAGCGATGGTTGCGAATATGGTCCTCGTACTCCTTGCGGAAATAACGGATGGTGCTCAGCACGGGGTTGGGGGCTGTTTGTCCCAGACCGCATAGAGCGGCGTTTTTGATCACGGCGGCCATTTCTTCCAGGAGTTCGATATCTCCTTCCTTGCCTTTGCCTTGAGTGATATTGGTTAAGATATCCAGCATGCGTTTTGTGCCTTCACGGCAGGGGGTGCATTTACCGCAGGATTCATCCTGGCAGAAATCCATGAAGAACCTCGCCATATCAACGGCGCACTTGTCTTCGTTCATGACGATCAATCCGCCGGAACCCATAATGGCGCCAAGTTCTGCGACCTTCTCATAATCAACGGGAGCGTTTAAGTGCTGAATGGGAATACAACCGCCGGAAGGGCCGCCTAACTGGGCGGCTTTAAATTTCTTGCCCTTGGGAATTCCGCCGCCGATATCATAAACGATGGTACCTAATTTTGTTCCCATGGGAACTTCGACCAAGCCTACGTTATTGACATCTCCGGTTAAAGCAAAAACCTTTGTGCCTTTGCTCTTTTCTGTTCCAATGGCCGCGTACCAGGCTGCGCCATTGAGCATGATCTGTCCGACGTTAGCCAGAGTTTCCACGTTATTCAGGATGCTTGGTTTTTGCCAAAGACCGGCCACGGCGGGGAAGGGCGGTCTCGGACGGGGCATGCCTCTTTTTCCTTCAATAGAAGTCATCAAGGCTGTTTCTTCGCCGCAGACGAAGGCGCCTGCGCCCTGATAAATTTCCAGATCGAAATTAAAACCGGTTCCTAAAATATTTTTTCCCAGCAAGCCCGCTTCTTTGGCCTGGGCAATCGCGACATTTAAACGATGAATTGCCAGCGGGTATTCAGCGCGGCAGTAGATATAACCTTGATCGGCGCCGATAGCTTTAGCCGCAATGACCATTCCTTCCAGAACGGCATGCGGGTCAGCTTCCAGAACGCTTCGATCCATGAAGGCGCCGGGGTCGCCTTCATCGGCGTTACATAAAACATATTTTACATCGCCTTTGGACTGGGCGGCAAACTTCCATTTCAAGCCGGTGGGGAATCCTGCTCCACCACGGCCGCGCAAACCGGAATCAAGCATCTCCTTGACGATTTGATCAGGAGTCATTTCCGTAAGCGCTTTAGCCATGCCGGCATAACCGTCCCGAGCGATATATTCGTCAATTTTTTCGGGGTCGATAAGTCCGCGGTTTCTTAAAACTCTCAATTCCTGAAGAGCAAAAAAAGGAATGTCCTGCATGGTGGGAATTATCTTATCAGTGCCTGGTTCTCGATATAGCAACCGCTCCAGAATTCTTCCCTTGATCAGGTGCTCTTCAACCAGTTCAGGAATATCTTCCGGCTTTATACTAACGTAAATTACGCCCTCAGGGTATGCCACCATGATCGGGCCTAATGCACAAAAGCCGTTGCATCCTGTTTCTACAACTTTTACTTCTTCAGTCAATTTTCTTTTGTCAATTTCTTCTAATAAAGCTTTTTTGACGGCGAGACTGCCGGAAGATTGACAACCCGTGCCTCCGCAAATTAATAAGTGTGAACGAAAAACCTTCATTTAGCCTACATCCTCCTTAAGAAATGATCATGCTTTCAATGATGAGCGCATGATTGGCGACAAATTTATTTAGTTACTTCAGAGCCTTTAGCCAAAACAAAGGGCGTCTGAATTTCTCCCGCTAAAATGTGCCTTTTAAAAATCTGCCTCATTTTATTGGGGTTAATGTATTCATATTTAATCGGTTCTTGATTTAAAACTTCAACGGTGACCAGAGGTTCTCGGCTGCAAAGTCCCATGCAACCTGATGTAGTCACGATAACGTCATTTGCCCCCGCAGTTTCAATTTCTTGCAATAGTGTATCCATGACTTCTTTGGCACCGGAGGCAATACCGCAAGTTCCCATATGAACGGTGACTTTGACTCGACGATCGCCATCACGCAAAGACATTTCTTTGTGTACTTTTTCTTTTATCTTTTTTAAATCAGCAATAGTTAATTTCGCCATCGGCGTTTCCTCCATTTTTATCAGCTTGAAATTTTATTAATTGTATTGACTTAAAATTTCTTTAAGTTTGCCGGGCTTACACCGGCCATGGACATCTTCATCCACCACTACAACAGGTCCCAATCCACAGGCGCCCAGACATCGAACCGATTCCAGTGTAAACATACGGTCAGCGGTGGTTTCACCTTCTTTGATGCCGAATTGTTTTTCCAAAGCTTCAGTTAGCGCCTTGCCGCCACGGACATAGCAGGCAGTGCCCAGACAAACACGAACAGTGTGTTTACCTCGCGGGGTCATCGTGAAAAATGAGTAAAAGGTAACAACGCCGTAAACACGGCTCAGTGGCAGATTTAAGCCGGTGGCAATTCTTTTCTGCACGGATAGAGGAAGATATTCCAAAGCGACTTGCGCTTCTTCCAATACCGGAATTAAACCGCCCGGCTTACCTTTAAATTTTTCAATAATACTGTTTAGCTTTGCTACTTGTTCTTTTGAAAATTCTTTCAATAACTCTGTGTCTTCAGATTTCATCAAATTCCTCCTAGATCTTTGGGGCAAGTTAAGATTCAGGCTTTATTTCGCTAAAACCTTCTTTTAAAACACCCCGGATATACTTTAAAATTTCAGGATGATTTATAGGTACATCCATGATTTCTTTGCGTATTTCTCGAGTATCCAGTTTAAACTGCCGGTCATTATGCCTGTATTTATAAAAAAAATCAACATCTGAATTACCGGCAACAAGAATAATTAACGTGCTAATAATATTTCCCATGGGTTGTCTGTCCACATGACTAAGTCCGAAGGTTGCTTTGACAGCCGTTCCTTTGCCTATTTCCGAATGAATTTGTAGACTTCCACCTGATCTTTGAGAAGCATCTGCAAGAAGCGGAATGCCCAGGCCGACACGCCGGACAGTTTTTGTTGTATAGAAGGGATCTAAAACTTTTTTTATCTCTTCTTGATTCATTCCCTGGCCATCATCTATAATTTCTATTGAAAGAGAATCTTTTGCCGTATCTTCATTGATATCGATTTCAATTAATCTGGCGCCTGCCCGAACGGAGTTTTCGGCAATGTCCAGAATATGTGCGGCAAGCTCAAGCATTATTAGTGAAACTCCAATTTAATGAGACCAAAGTTTCAGAAACGTAGTGTACTGAAACTTTATGGTCGAATTATCCCACGTGCGAAGCTAAGTGGGACTATAACAAAGTACCCCGCAGTTTGCTGTTAAATATGTTTCCTAAACTTACTTTGATATTCATACCCGCGAATGCTCCATAACGAAGCGGCCGTTTTGTTTTTTTAAAGCCATTTTCAATTCGGCAAAAGATGGTTCCTCAAGATAAATTTGTGTAAATGCCGATCCGATATCTTTTATAAAATGAGAGTCCGAAGAAACAAGAAATGAATATTTACAAAGTTCCTGATATTTAATTCGGGACTGTTCAAAACCTGTATAATGCGTAATTTCGAGAGCGTCGAAACCGGCATTATCATCGATGAATCCAAGTTGACCCAGTACACTAAAGCTTTCCCGGTCTATGTGCGCGGCAATAGCCAATCCGTCAAACTGGTGAATATAGCCGATTAACGTATCCAGAGATAAATCAGTCGCGCCAATCAATAATTGATTATTTATTCCCTCCACCTCGCCATTTTCATTGACGATAGCTTGGACGCCAAAACGATCTTCATCATTAACTCCTGCAAGATGCTGATCGATTATATTTTGCAGTAACGTAAGATTGGACAGGGAATCGAATATAGCTAAAAGGTGCACTTCTTCACTTGTTGTGATCTCCATGCCTGGCAATATTTTCAATGGGCTTGCCTGGGCGGCATTGATTACATAAGGGACGTTTGCCGAGGAATTATGATCACAGATGGCAATTATATCGAGCTTGGCTTCGATGGCTTTTTGCACCAGAGCCATCGGGTGCATATCAAGCTCAGCGCAGGGCGAGAGGCAAGTATGAACATGCAGATCGCAGTTGAAAACTTTTAGCATGGGTTTTTACGGAATTAATCAAAAAAATGACCATAAAGCACTTTGTCATTGATATGGCTGCCGGGAACAGGCATTAATCTTTTTTCCCTAATAGATCGTATATTGCACCGGTTAACTCAAAGGCAGGCAGACTGGAAACCATGATTGGTATTTTTTCCTGAATTGCTTTTTCCAAAGTGTCCCGGGCCGGTTCGCAGGAATTAACCAGAATTATACCAGCGTGGTCTTTCAAAGTGGCTACGGCAACTATATTTTGATGCACCTGTCTTGTTATCCAGATATCTCCCTCGTGTGAATTTGCCATTACATCGCTTAAGAGATCTCCCGTATAACCTCCTGTAACTTTATTTTTAAGTCTGTCTGAAGCAGACCTTACTTCTAGATTTAATTTTTGGGCAATAGTTTCGATATCCATGATAAATCCTTAAATGCGTTAGGGGATGTTAACAATTATTTTCAAGAAAGTTCCTTTGTGTACTTCCGACGAGATGTTGAATTTGTCAGAATAGCATTGGATGTTATAGAGTCCCATCCCCGCGCCAAACCCCATTTCTCTTATCTGCTGGCTCGCAGTGGAATAACCTTGCTTCATTGCTAATTCAATATCGGGTATTCCGGGCCCTTCATCCATTACATCTATCTCGACAGTTTTGGGGGTGACTGTAAGAGTTATAACTCCTTTTCTAGCGTAAGAGACGATATTAATTTCCGATTCATAGGAGACAATGGCTGATTTCCTGACGACATCGTTGGGCAGCCCTATTTCTTTGAGGATAGATTTTATTCGCGTGGCAATAGTTCCCGCTTTACTGAAATTACCGCCTTCAATATCAAAACTATTCGTGTATAAATAATTTTCAGTCTCAGTTATGTGCACTGTGATCTTCAACTTGTTCCAGGCAACCAACTATGCCCTTGGCATACAGACGGCCTGCTGTTTCAAAGAGAATATATTTTGTCGTTAAAATAGGAATTTGAAGTTCTTTGGCCAGCGTAAGCGCTTCCGCTTGCGGTTTTTTCCCTCTGACTAAAATGATCGCGGCAATGTCGAGAACATTGGCGATTCTTATTACCTGTGTATTGGTCAATCCGGTCAACAGAAGACTTCCCGCTTTCGCGAAGGCCAAAACATCGCTCATCAAGTCGGCTCCAAAAGCTGTTTTGACTTCCATATCTAATTTTTCCATACCGACGATTACATCGGCATGGAGTATTTCTTTTACGTCATTCAGCTTCAATATTCAATCCTCATCAAAAACATATCCGGTGGTTTTTATCTAAAATATCGAAATTACATTATTGCTTTAAGTAGCATATATTAAACTTTACTGTCAATGAATTCTTATTTGTACAAACTGTGATTTTCAACTTTTTTCAGGCAACCAACTATGCCCCTGGCATATAGACGGCCTGCTGTTTCAAACAGAATATATTGTGTCGTTAAAATGGGAATTTGAAGTTCTTTAGCCAGCTCAACAGCTTCGGGGGAAGGCTCTTTTCCTCTAACCAGGATAATGGCAGCAATATGCCGGGTAGCGGCTGTTTTGACAACCTGGGCGTTGGTCAGGCCGGTTAGTAAAAGACTTTCCGCTTTTGCGAAGGCCAAAACATCGCTCATCAAATCGGCTCCAAACGCTGTTTTGACTTCCATATCTAATTTTTCCGTACCGACAATTACATCGGCATCGAGTATTTCTTTAACTTCTCGTAACTTCAAAGGCAACTCCTTATAAAAAATAAATCCGGTGTTTAGTATTTAACATGCCGGAAATAATAGATTATACTAAATGAAATTATAAATTTAACTAAGGCTTTCCTAATCGCGTAACTAGCATATGTAAATCTTCAGTGTCAATAAAATTATTTATCGTAATTGTAAAATATATTAATCATGGCTATAAGTTTTCTCTGGGGAAAAAGATTTAACTTATTAATCGAGATGGCCGCCGGTAAAAGTATAAAACTAGTTTTTTCCCGCATAGATTACAGTACAATGGAGAAAGGGAATAAATGGTGTTGCATTTGCTCTTGACATGGTTTTACTGTAATGGTAATGACCTCAACACCTTGCAGCATGTCGGGGCGTGGCGCAGTCTGGTAGCGTATCTGAATGGGGTTCAGAGGGCCGGTGGTTCAAATCCACTCGCCCCGACCATTAAAATTAAGGGGTTAGCCAATAATTGGTTAGCCCCTTAATTTTTGTCTGGCGATTTCAATTGGCAATAATCAAAAAAAATGACTGAACTCTAACTTAACATATGGTACAATTATTTAGAGCAGGTAATAGGCTTACACAAATATTGGGGGAAAATTAATTGAGTATATTAATCTCGCGGTTTGGAATCCCCCGGTTTCAATCGGGGGAGGAATGCAGTGAAACCCGCTGGAGGTCGCGTTATTGTGGAGAGCCTTCGGCTCCTGACGGAGGGGGCTCCACTAGTTACGTTTGAATAAGTTGAAATGAAGATGATAGTATTGCGTCCTCGCCAACAAGATAAATGTGGACAAGATTTTCGCTCAAGCATGACAATCAAACAACTTTCATTAACTCCAATGTATTTAGAAAATGGACTTCCATTACAACAAGTAGGTATGTCAGGAATTAATCTTGCGATAACTTTTGATCCAGAAAATGTGGATTGCCATAAATATATTGAATCTCTTCCAAATGATAATATTCCTTTAGTTTCACATTTCCATCTTCAATGGGAATATCAAACAGAAGACGAAAGAGTTATTGCAGAAAAAACAATTAAGCGTTCTAATGCCGTTATAGTTCCGGCTGCGTTCCTAAAAGAACAATTGAAATCTAAATTTCCATACGCAAGAATAGAATGCATTCATAATGGTGCCGATAATCAAATATTTAATTGTAGTGATTCACAGGAAAGAAAAAAGTTCAGAGAAGAATTAAATATAGCAAAAGACGCGTTTGTTTTTGTTTACGTTGGCAGTCTAACTAAACCAAAAGGATTTCAAATTATTTATGAATTTTGCAAAATAATCCCCCAAGGATATCACTTATTATTTTATTGTTGGGAAGATAGTGTCTCAAAAGAAGAAATTGCCGGTTTGCTGAAAGTAAATGCTCAACAGATACACGTTCTGTATAATAATGCCCAAGCTCGGGAAAAACATCCGGTTAGGTTATGTGACTGTTTAATTACGTCTTCTTTAAGTGAAGTGGCTCCTATGGCAGTAATCGAGGCTCTCTTGTCTGGAGTAAAAGTCGTAGGTACATCTTCAACACAATTTTATGAAGAATTACCAAGTGCTATATTAGATAAAAGCTACCTCCAATTAATAGATATTCCCCCTCGACTGAATAATTTATCACATGATAAATTATTTCTTGAAAATGAAGAGGTAACTGGCATCGTCAATCATTTAATAAAATACACAAAAAATATGGAATCTTCCTCAGATAGCGAAAGAAAATTATTGTCACAAATCATGCTTGATAGTGGATATGAAGCAAATAAAATGATAAAGAAATATGAAGAATTGTATGTTGAAATAGCTGATAAAACTTAAAATATAATAATCACATTAAGTCGGGATGAAATTTGGCTACATTTCATTGCAACTGCTTATGCAGTGTTTTGTATATTTAAAATCGTAATTCACAGCATAGAAATTTTTTCAAATTATTTGTTTGTCGGTAACGTTTGCTTAAAAAAAATTGACATAAGAACCGGAGTTCTATAATATTTCCTATAGAAAGAATATATTATCCAACAAACATTACGCTTGATGGAGGCTCAACATGTCCAACCAACCGGATTATGACAAATTACGTTCCCTGACTATTTTTAATGATCTTGATAAAAAGGAGCTTGAGCTGGTACACAAACACGTCTTTGAGCAAAGTGTTAAAAAAGACTCTGTATTGTTTGTGGAAGGCATGCCGGGAGAATTGCTCTATATAATAATGTCGGGCCACGTCGAAATAATAAAAAATACAAAAGAAAACGGGAAAATAGTACTGGCAACGATGGGAGCCAATGACATAATCGGAGAGATGTCACTGATAGACTCAGAACCGCGCAGTGCAACCGGCAGAACAAGCGAGGATTCGGTCCTGTTGGTGATAAAAAAACAAAGTTTCAATGAGATACTTCAGTCCGACCCGCGCATAGCGGTAAAGGTGCTTACGGGCTTGCTAAAGGTTATCAGCAGACGTTTAAGGATGACGGACAAAAAAATTGAAGAGATAAAAAAAATTATAAAAAAATAACACTAATAGCCGCGGCGGAACTGGACGTTGTATAAAAAAGAGAAATAAGTTAGGTCTGCCGTTGACCATTGATAATAGACATTTGTATGATACATTTGATTTCTTTTGCTACCTACTCAGCTTTATAGGGGAAAATGGGTTGATTACTGAAACCCCATTTCTGAAAAGAGAGAGGAGTTCTTGTTTTCCATAATCTCTTCCTAACCAGATTAACAAGGGGGGTAAAATGAAACAAATAATTTTAGCACTGTGCGTTTTTTTTGTTTTCATAAACTCTACCTATGCAGGAAAATTATACAAATGTATTGACCGTAACGGTAATGTAATCATCACAGATATCCCGCAAGATGGAATGAAAAATTGTGTGTTAAAGGACTCTTATGAAGATTCCTCGCCAGAAGATTTGGCAATTGAAAAGAAAAAAATAATTTTAGAAAAAGATAAGGACATTGTAAAAGCGAAAGAAACACCAGGAACACGTAAAGCACGCATAAAAAAATGCATTAATTGTTGTGACAACAAAATTCTAGGCTGTTATAATTATACTGCAGATAGCAGACTTTGCATTGCAGAAATTCAAAACTGTGATGCCACTTGCAATTCAGAAGGTGCTTCTCCTTCGTCATGGAGTGATTGTTGGTCTCAATCGGACAAATGATCAAATATGAATTAATTGTGTGAATATTGAATTTGAACATTTCAATGGTAATCTACATTCTTGCCGGCTCAAACAGATTGAGACTTTGCAGGTAAACCCAATAAACACTTCTTACTGTAGATGTCCGGTGCTTTTCACATGCATTACAGAGTTACTCCACGACTTTAAACTTGCCTATGCGGTCCGCATGAAGGCTGCCCAGATATAAATAACCCGCATATTCTTGTGCGGATGTTATGTCGTACAGATGTTCCCCCGTTGGATCCTGAAGAGTCTCTGTTATATCTCCCCGCTCATTGAGGGCGACCACGAATCCGTGCCGCTTGGATTTGGACCAAAGTGATACCGGCAATTTGCTCAGTAATGATTTCATTTTAGGATATCGGTGCAAGATATCAAGCATATCGTTTCTGACTGTGAAAAGAGCGAGCCAGAATTTACCTTTTCCATTGGACGAGATGTTGTCCGGAAAGCCGGGAAGGTTTTCGATGAACATGTCGCTTGTCCCGGCTTTCGGCCCGACGAGCCAGTATCTGTGTATTCTGTATTTGTAGGTTTCGTTCACCAGCACGAAATCCTCATCCCTGGACAGGGCCACACCATTGGCGAAATTAAGTCCGCGCAGCAGCACCGTCACCGTGCTGCTGGCGGGATCATAGCGCATGAATCTGCCGTGCGGGCGTGCTTCGAGCATATCAAAAAGATAATCTTTTAATGGAAATTTGTCGGAGGCATCTGTAAAATAAATGGTTCCGTTTTTTGCTACATCGAGCGCGTCGGTGCATTTGAACGGTACGCCATCAGCCGATGTCGCCAGAATCATGATCGAGCCCTGGGGGTTAACTGAAAGAAGTCCCTTTTTGGCATCAGCCACGATAAGGTTGCCTTTTGGGTCAAACTTCATGCCCAGAGGACGTCCCCCGGTTTCGGTGAATGTTTCGATGACACCATTGGGAAGGAGGCGTGATATTGTTCCGGCCGGAGTTCCGAAATAGATGCGGCCTTGTTCATCTACCGCCACTTCTTCGGGACCGTTGACTTTTCCCTTGGCCAGAAGCTCTGCTGTTTGCAGAAGATCATTCGGCTCCAGTACGCCTATCATTGCCGGTTTTGAGGGAGCATTATAAGCGATAGGATCCACCGGCGACTTTAATGCGCTTAAAATGATTACTAATATAATGACAATTACTACAGCGGCTAAAACAATTTTTTTAAACATATCCAACCCCTTCACGATTGCTTTTTTAAGTCAGCTTCTGCATGACTGGAAATTTGTAAAACAAATTAACACATATTAATACCTTTTTAATATCCACCTGTCAAAACTATATTATATTGGAAGTTTTGACTATATTAAACTATATTTTTAAGTAAATATATTTATATAGCATATTTTATATTAAATAATTCACAAAAGTTAATAGTGTATTAGCTTTTTACAAAACCGGTATTTTTGAAAATAATTTTTGCACTCCTATGAGGCAGAAAAAAGCTGTAAACAAAATTTTTACCGGCGTGAAAATTAATATAAGTACTTGATATTACTATATAAATTATTTTGTAAAACCGTTTTCCCCATTCTTTTGTAAAAATAAACATTTTTCAAGTAACTCCTTTTTGCTTCATTACCCAACAAATCTAACCCAATCAATTACTCCCCTAATTCTATCCTGCAAAGCGTACCTCAATGCGTCGATGGTGTGATTGTAACTATCCTCCAGAGTAGGAAGTATATTGCCATCCTTGTCCTTTTTGTAGCTGTAATGTTGGAATTCGTTTATGACATTTTTACATCGGGGGTGTATAAGAATATTTCTAAACTTGCGCATATATTCAATACCATCCATTATAAATCCTTTATTTGTATTCGAAGATTTATTGCAAGGCACGATATAAAATCCCAGTCTTTTGATATAAGATATTGTATCCGGTCTTGCCGAGTCGGCAATTATTTTATGGCCTCTAGCACCTGGCACCCTGTCAAACAAATCAGGAATCTGGTCGAGTTCAACTCCGATGCCGCAGGCCTCGTAGTCTATGTATAAATTATTGTCATCAAAGAAGCATCTGACAAGAGCGGTTGGATGCTGTGAAAAACCCCAGTCGACGCCATACATGAGCCATGGATCTTTGGGAGCTTCGAATTCACATATTGTAAACTTGCCCTTGAAAACCAATGCATCGGATATAAAATTCGGTTCTCCTTCCCAAATGTTTGCATATGCATCGGGGTCAACTTCTTTGCAGTACAATCTTTCCTCATTCAGTGTGTCCGGAAAATATGGGTTATCACGCCAACTGACAAGTTTGCTGACGCAATCCGGGGGAGGGTTAACCACAAACCGCTGGTAAGCAGAGTCGGACATCTCCCCTGTGTTCCAGGAAAGCCAGACTTCCGAGCCATCCTTGCGGATCGTGGGAATCAGTATTTTCCAAGAATCTTCTGCTACAGACTGTGCCTCTTCAATCCAGCAAATGTCTATTCCCTCTGTGGATTTTATCGGGTGCCTGAGCCTCCTGGCGCTGACAGCGGCCGGGATAGCCGTGGGGCTGGACTGTTTCCATACCGGAAAACCGTTCTTAAAACCTGCCCTGGGCGGAATATTATTGTTCGGGCTGGCGATTTTGACGTGGCGGCAATGCGGAATGTACGCCAACGAAGAAACGCTCTGGCGGGCGACCCTGACAACCAATCCCCATTGCGTCATAGCGCACAACAACCTGGGTGAATTGTTGCTGCGCCGGGGACAGGCCGATGAAGCCATCGCGCATTTTCAAGAGGCCCTCGACAGCGATCCGGATGACGTGGACGTTCACAATAATCTGGGCAACGCCCTGTTGCAGAAAGGCCGGCGGGATGAGGCCATTGCACATTACCATCGGGCCCTGGCCATCCAGCCCGACTACGCCAAAGCCCATTACAACCTCGGCCACGCCCTGCTCTCAACGGCGCGGATAAACGAAGCGATGTCACATTTTCAAAAAGCCCTGGCCATCCAGCCCGGCTTTGCCGAAGCCCACAACGGCCTGGGTTCTGCTTTGATCCAAACCGGACGAGGGGATGAAGCGATAACACATTTCCAAAAGGCTTTGGAACTCCAACCTGATTTTGCCGAAGCTCGCTACAATCTGGGAAACGCGTTTTTCCAAAAAGGGCAATTGGACCGGGCGATGATTCATTATCAGATGGCCCTGGAACTCCAGCCTGACCACGCCGGGATTCACAACAACCTGGGCTGGATCCTGCTCCAAAACGGGCGGGTGGACGAGGCAATCACCCACTTCCAGGCAGCCTTAAAAATCCAGCCGGACATCGCGCCAATCCATGTCAATCTGGCCATCGCCCTGCTCCGCAAAGGCCAGGCGCGCGAAGCCGTGGCGCAATACGAAGCAGCTTTGAAACTGCAACGGGATAACGTCCGCGCCTTGTCCGACCTGGCCCGGCTGTTGGCCACCTGGCCCGACGCCGCGGTGCGGGACGGAGCGCAAGCCGTCGAGCTCGCTCAACGCGCGAACCGATTGTCCAACGGCCAGGATCCGGCGATCCTTCAGACCCTGGCGGCCGCTTTTGCCGAAGCGGGACAGTTCTCGCAGAGTGTTGCCACCGCGCAACGGGCCTTGCGGTTGGCCGATTCCCCGCCCAACCGCGAGTTGGCTGATGCCATTCGATCCCAAATCGAATTGTACCAGGCCCGGAAACCATTCCGCGATCCCGGCCCAACCAACGCTCCAACCAAATCAAATCAAACCAACTTCTCCATTCGAGCACAGTGAACTTCCAAACAAGTTGAAAACTATGAACCAGAACCTTAACCTCGACCGTCCAGTGAAAAAAATCATTCTCTCTTTGTGCCTGTTTTTGGCGGCAGTTGGAGCCGGTTTCTGGGCCGGCCGCATCAGTGCTTTCCATGTCGTCCG
Organism: uncultured delta proteobacterium; assembly: GCA_963710575.1. Classification (GTDB taxonomy): domain Bacteria; phylum Desulfobacterota; class Syntrophia; order Syntrophales; family Smithellaceae; genus Smithella. Next base: position 50,374 of record CAVQAL010000019.1, read on the forward strand.
GCCCGGGGAAAGCGAAGCGCCAGCACTGCCCGGAACTTCCCAACACGCCACACTGGCCGGCGCGGCACCGGTCGGCGACATTGTCGTCGAGAGATTGAGCGTCGAACAAATCGCCGCGCGGCTTGAAGAAGAGTGCAAACACGGTGTCTGGCGGCGAACCAAGGAATGGGAAATCATCTTCAATTCACTTTCTCCGGACGAGGTCGGCCGCCTGATGTCGCTGGTAAAGCAACTCGTCCTGGCGCCGGCGCAGGATGAGTTACGTCATGCTTTGTTTTCACGCTGGGCGGAATGCGATCCGGCCGCCGCTCTCGCTTTTGCCAACGGGCTGCCGGCGTCGGCCCTGCGCGAGGACATCATCAAATCGGTGCTGCAAGCCTGGCTCTACACCAGCCTGGACGATGCGGTCGCATGGATTCGCAGGCTGCCGGCCGGCGTGATGCGGAACGAAGCCATCAATCTCGCCATCCACTTTCTGGCGGCAAAGGACCCGGTCGCCGCAATGGAACTGGCCGAATCGTTGCCACCGAGTCTGCGTTCATCGGCCTATCCGGCCATCCTGGCCGTGTGGTCGGCCAGCGATCCCCAGGCGGCGGCGGTTTACCTGGAGAAACTTAAACTGCCGTTGGCGGACCGCCTGGCTGCCTTCCAGGCCGTCGCTTGCGCCTGGGGCGGCAGCGATCCAAAGGCGGCGCTCAAGTGGGCCGAAACGCTCCCGTCGAGCAGTGTGAAAAACGCCGTGTTCTCCAGCATTGTCATGAATTGGGCAGCCAACGATCAGCAGGCCGCCGCTGATTATGCCAAGGCACTGCCCCCCGGGACCCGACGCACCGAAGCGCTCGCGATGGTCGCGTCGGCCTGGCCCACGACGGACGCTGAAGGGGCATTGCGCTTCGCCGAACATCTGCCGGCCGGCCGGGACCGGGATACCGCGCTGCGCCATATCGTGGGCAATTGGGCCAACACGGACCCTGCCGCCGCCATGGCTTATGTCCAAAAGCTGCCGGCCGGCAAAGCGAAGAACGACATGCTCGCCAACGTCGCAATGCTTTGGACGGCGGATGACCCGAAGCAGGCGTTGGGAAACATCGAGAAATTTCCACCCGGTCAGGCGCGCGAGCGCGCCATGGACGAGGCGGTCGGCCAGCTCGCCCAGCAGGACCCCGACGCCGCCCTGGCTTACCTCCAGAAAGTCCCTCCGGGCACCGAACATGACCAGCTTTTCGCGTCCTACGCCAAGGCGCTGGCACTCGATGATCCGAAACGCGCCGCCGAATTAGCCGCCGCCCTGCCGAATGGCTCAACCGCCCAACGTGACGCCGTGTTCGCTGTCATGACCGGACTTGTGCTGGAGGACCCGCAACAGGCCCTCACCTGGGCGCAGACATTGCCTGATGGCAAGGTAAAGGGCGCAGCGCTGGCACAAGTCGGAGAGGCACTTGCAAAAAACGATCCCCAGGCGGCCGTGGATTGGGCGTCGGGGTTGTCAGCGGCAAATGGCCGCGACGGCGTGCTCGGCAGCGTTCTGACCGAATGGGTCAGAAACGACTCCGCCTCCGTGCTGGACTGGGCCAACAAACTCCCGGACGGGCTGACAAAAGAGAAAGCGTTCGCCGCGATCGGCAGCGAGCTTTCGTTCACCGACCCCTCCGCGTGCCTTGATCTGGCGATGCAGTTGCCGCCCGGCGACGGCTTGAGCGAATTGCTGCTGCACACCACCCAGTCCTGGGGGCGCGATGATCCGCAGGGGGCGATGGAACGCGCGCAACAACTTCCCTCGGGCCAGTTGCGGACCGATTTCATCAACGGTCTGATCAATGTTCTGTCGCAGTATTCCCCATCCGAAGCGGCGGTTTACGCCGCGAGCCTCCCCTCCGGCGATCTCCAAATCCCGACCGTGGAAGCCCTGGTGGACAATTGGTCCAAGACCGACCCCTCCTTGACCGCGGCGTGGGTCTCGCAGTTCACCGAAGGCTCGATGCGCGAAAACGGGATGAGTACGGTTGCCGAGGAGTGGGCCAGAACGGACCCCGCGAGCGCAGGGAAATGGCTGGCCAGTCTGCCGGCCGATGCCGCGCGCGATGAGGCGATCACGGCCTACACCCAACAAATCGCCGTGGAAACGCCTGCGTCGGCGTCGCAATGGGTCAACTCGATAGCCGACGTCGCGTTGCGCCAGCAGGCGATCGAGTCCGTGGCCCGCTTCTGGATGAAGAGCGATCCCGTTGCCGCAACCGCCTGGCTGACAAAAATCGGCCAGCCGGGATTGTCCTACTGACAGGGATGATTGCCCTCGACGTTTCGCGAGGTTGACGCGGGTTCTCGCCCGCTGCCTGTCAGGTTGCGCTGTATGAAGCACCAAAATGATCGTCCATTTGACGAACGCGTTGCCGCCACCCGGTTTTCAGCGATGGGGCCGGCCGGCCGGCGACGCTGAACCGGCGGACCGTCCGGCGACAAATGGAACCGCGGAAATCCTGCGGGCCGCATGGAGCCAGGGTTGGCTTCCCGCCCTGCTGCTGATCGCCGGTACCTTCGTCGCCTACCTGCGAATCTGGCAGGCCGGATTCATCTGGGACGATGACCTGTTGCTGACCGGGAATCCTCTCATCCAGGCGACCGATGGCCTGCGCGGGATTTGGTTCAGTACCGAGTTGCCGGATTTTTTCCCGATGACCTCAACCGCGTTCTGGCTGGAATGGCGGTTGTGGGGCGCCAACCCGCTGGGTTACCACCTGGTCAATGTGTTCCTGCACGCGCTCAGCGCCGTCCTGTGGTGGCGGGTGCTGGCCAGGCTGAAAATCCCGGGGGCCTGGCTGGCGGCGGCGGTGTTTGCGTTGCATCCCGTCAACGTGGAATCGGTCGCGTGGATCGCCGAGCGCAAAAATACGCTGGCGATGTTCTTTTATGCCATGACGCTGCTGGGATATCTGCGCTTCGAAGACACGGGTCGGCGGCGCTGGTACGGGGTGGCCATCGGCGCCTTTGTGCTGGCGCTGTTGAGCAAGACGGCCGCGGCCCCGTTGCCGTTGGTGTTGCTGGGCCTGGCCTGGTGGCGGCACGGGCGGGTGGCGCGCCGCGATGTGTGGCGAAGCCTTCCATTTTTCGCGGTCGCGGCCTTGCTGGCCCTGGTGACTATCTGGTTCCAATACCACCGGGCCATCGGCTCGACCATTGTGCGGACCGACGACTTCTGGTCGCGCCTGGCGGGAGCGGGGTGGGCGATCTGGTTTTATCTCTACAAGGCGCTGCTGCCGGTGAATCTGTCTTTCGTCTATCCGCGGTGGCGAATCGAGGCGGCGAACCTGCTGTCGTATGGGCCCGGATTGTTGGCGGTGGCGGGACTGCTGGTGTGCTGGATTTATCGGCGGCAATGGGGGAAAGCGTGGCTGTTTGGCCTGGGATACTTTATGGTGATGCTCCTGCCCATTTTGGGATTTCTAAATATTTCCTTCATGCGCTACTCACTGGTGGCGGATCGCTGGCAGTATTTTGCCATCCTTGGCCCGATAGCGTTGGCGGCGGCCGTCATCACCCGAGTGTTGGATCGTTTCGAGGAATGGCCTGTCCTGAGGACGGCGCTCGGCGGGTTGCTGCTACTGGTGCTCGGCGGGTTGACCTGGCGGCAGAGCGGGATGTACGCCAGTCCCGAAACGCTCTGGCGGACGACTCTCGCCCGAAATCCCGATTGCGCCGTGGCCCACACCGACCTTGGCAATATTCTGGCTCAAAAGGGACTGGCAGATGAAGCGATCGCTCATTTCCAAAAGGCGCTGGCCCTCCAGCCCGACTACGAATTGGCTCACTACAACTTTGGCTACCTTCTGCTTCAAAAGGGACAGTTGGATGCAGCGATCGTTCATTTCCAAAAGGCGCTGGCAGTTCAACCCGGCTCGGTGCCGGCCCACTACCACCTCGGCAACGCCTTTCTCCAGCAAGGGCAGATGAATGAGGCGGCGGTTCAGTTTCAAAAGGCTCTGGAGATCAAGCCTGGCGTCGCGGAAATTCAGAACAGCCTTGGTGATGTTCTGCTCCGCCAGGGGCGGGTGGATGAGGCGATCACTCATTTCCAGAAGGCCCTACAAATCCAGCCCAAGTACCCGAATGCTCTCAGCAATCTCGGCATCGCACTCTTTCAGGAGGGAAAGAAGGCGGAAGCGTTGGCACATTTCCGGCAGGCCCTGGAGATTCAGCCTGATTTTGTGGAAGCCCACATCAATCTGGGCAAAGCCCTGCTGGCAGAGGGCCAGGCGCAGGATGCTATGTCGCACTACCGGGCGGCTCTGAAACTGCAACCGGACGATCCCGACACCCTGGCTGGCCTGGCCTGGGTGTTGGCAACCTGGCCGGAAGCGTCGGTCCGAAATGGGATTGAAGCAATGGAACTGGCCCGGAAGGCAGACCGACTATCCAATCGTCA